>UQVZ01000025.1 GCA_900544675.1 uncultured Bacteroides sp. | reverse complement strand
TCGACTGGATGGACATCCTGCGCCGCATCATCGCCATACGAAAGACCCTATACAAAGCAGCCGGCATCGGACTGATTGTCGGCATCATCATTGCCTTGAGCATTCCCAGGCAATACACCGTGAGCGTCACCCTTTCCCCCGAAATGGGCAGCGATGCCAAAGGCGGCGGACTGGCAAGCATGGCAGCCTCCTTCTTAGGAGCAAGCGCCATGAGCAACACACCCGATGCCCTGAATGCCGCCCTGTCCAGTGAAATCGTCTCCTCAACCCCTTTCCTTTTGGAACTTTTCGATACAAGAGTACAGACGTTGAAGGGAGATATGGATACCACCCTGGTAGCCTACCTAGACGAACAACGAAGTTCCTGGCTGGGAACTGTTTTTGCAGCACCGGGAATGGCTATAGATGCCATCAAAAAACTTATTTCAGAAGAACCGGATACGGCAACCACCCTTAATCCGTTCCAATTAACGAAAGAGGAAAACAAGAAAATAGAATCATTGCGGAAAAATATCCTGGCTGATATCGACAAGAAAACCGGAATCACCACGCTTTCCGTTACGCTTCAAGACCCGAAAGTAACCGCCATTGTAGCCGACAGCTTGGTGGCAAAGCTGCAGCAATACATCATCAACTACCGCATCGCCAAGGCAAAGGAAGACTGCGCCTACCTGGAAGAGCTTTACCGGGAACGCCAGCGGGAATACTACGAAGCCCAGCAACGCTATGCCCGCTACGTGGATGCCAACAAGAGCCTGGTGCTGCAAAGTGTCCGCACCGAACAGGAACGCCTGCAGAACGACATGAACCTTGCCTATCAGGTGTACAGCCAGGTAGCCCAGCAACTGCAGGTCGCCCGTGCCAAGATACAGGAAGAAAAGCCGGTCTTTGCCGTAGTAGAGCCAGCTACCGTACCCTTGCAGCCTTCCGGAACCAGCCGGAAAGTCATTGTGTTGGGAATCATCTTCTTAGCCGTATGCGGTACAGGCGCCTGGGTGCTGTATGGAAAGCCCTATTGGGGAAAGTTTAAGAGTGAGATAAAGGAACAAGGAACAGATAGAAACAAGTCGGCAGAATGATAGGATACATCCGCAAGCATTATATGATAAACAGCCAAGTATCCTTATAAATAGTTTTGCTAATGGTATTCAGAACCTAGTTCCTGGTTACCTAGTCAACTAGTCACCTATAAAAAACAAACACAGAGACACGAAGGCGCAAAGAAATAAATTATTTAATTTGCGAAAATCTGCGTTAATCTGCGTTTCAAAAAAGTCAGCGTGACGAACTGAATACATCAGCAGAAGTATTGGCTTTAACTCCTTTAACTTCTCTAACTTCTTTAACTCCTTTAAAAAATTGATACCTAGTCAACTCGTCACCTTACAAACACTCACAATATGATTGCGATTAAAGATACACATTTCACGTCCGACATCAATCTGGCAGATATGCTGATGGTCCGTACAAAAGAATACATGCTGGACACCTGCAAGAAGCTTGACCTCTATGTCAGTCCGAACCTGAAAAAGGAAGAGACAGCACGCCGCATCGCGCAGGAGATTCTCGACAATCCCCTAGCCGTGCTCTGCAGCCTCAGCAAAAGCGAACTGCAACTGCTGGACGAATTTGTAAAAGCCGGTCCGAACCAATACATCACCAAGAAAATGCGCAAGACTCCATACAAGCTGCAAAAATACTCGCTCATACTGACCTACGAAGATTTTGCCGCCAGTGAGTGGAAGATGCTGATGCCGGATTGTGTGCGAGAATCATTGGCTACTAGTCTTCCGGCAGTGCTGTCGATTGTAGAGAAAGCAGGAAAGATGCCGAGTTATAAGGACTTGCGTATGCTGTCATTTTTGCAATCCTTGGAAGAGGATAAGGAATAATCCACGTATTATTATAAAGAATGTACTCAAATGAATAATCTTATAGAGTCCATTCGCATCTATATATAGAGATGAAGACAATCTCGCCATGCTTTCCTGTTACTATGTGCCTACTCGCAAGGAAGAAAAAGAGTGCGCATAGTCTGCAATCCATCTAAATCAGCATAATTATTTATTTTTTTTCTAAGATTCATATAGGCGTAACTGCTTTATAAATAGCGGGTACGCTGTATTGGTTGCATACTTTAGAATTAAGTTATGGCAAGGTCAATAAAAACCAATTATGTCTTTAACCTTTTAAACTCGGTCAGTCAGCTCCTGTTTCCTTTGATAACCTTTCCGTATGCTTCGCGTATCATGCTGGCAGACGGAATAGGACAAGTGAACTTTTTTAACTCGATTATTTCGTATATCAATTTGTTTACTTGCCTAGGCATTCCGATGTACGCAATCAGAGAAGTGGCGAGGGTTCGCAATGATGCTGCAAAAGTTTCGGTTACCACTGTCGAAATACTATTGCTTCATGCCATGCTGACTGTTTTGGGTTACGTCGCAGTGGCTGTTATCTGCATGTATGTATCGGATGTGCAGGCCAACATACCTTTGTTTCTGATACTAAGTACAACCATCTTTTTTACAGCTATCGGTTGCGAATGGTTCTATCAAGGGACAGAAGATTTCAGATATGTGGCCATACGGGGATTGGCTGTTAAGAGTATATCGGTCATATTGTTATTTCTGTTGGTTAAGACCAAAGAGGACATTTTATGGTACGGAGCTTATAGTGTCGTTGGGATACTTGGAGGAAATGTTTTCAACTTCATCCGATTACGCAAATCCATAAATTGGAATGCATTTAACAGGCATGAACTTCATCCTTTCAGGCATTTAAAGCCTGCCATCCATATTTTTGCTTTCAGCGTAATAACCAGCATATACTTGCAGTTGAATACTGTACTGCTTGGTTTTATTAAGAATGTGGCAGCTGTAGGATATTTTACAGCAGCGACTAGAATTATGCAAATCGCAATGAGTTTGTCTTCAACACTTGGGCAAGTTATGATGCCCAGGGCTTCAAACCTGCTTGCCGAAAACCGCCTAGACGAGTTTAAAAACGTAGTTCAAAAGTCATACGATTTTATTATAGCCATTTCCCTGCCTCTCGCTATAGGCTTATTTTTTACCAGTGAAAGTGCCGTCTTGCTTTTAAGCGGAAACAGTTTTGTTCCTTCCATTACAGCATCTCAAATTGTGGCTTTTAATGTAGTTTCAATAGGAATATCCAATGTATTGGGTATACAGATATTGTATCCGGTGGGGAAAATCAATATCGTGATATTGTGCACTTTCTTGGGAGCAATAGCAAATTTATTCTTGAATTTGTTGCTAATTCCGTATTACGGACACAATGGGGCTGCTTTTGCCTTTATGATGACAGAAATCATTGTGACTGTTTCTATGTATTTTATCGGCAGAAAATATATTCCGATACAGTTATTGAAAAGTCAATATCTCAATTACATTTTTGCTTCTTTCATCATGGGATCTGTGCTTTACGGCATTTCCATTTTGCATTACGGGAATGTAATAACTCTGATATTGATGCTCTTCTCCGGCATCACGGTTTATGGCTTGTGCCTGCTGTTGTTCCGTGACCCGATAGCAAAAATTATATTGGATATGGCGGTATCTAAAATACAGAAATGGTAGTTCGCCATAAAAAGCACGTAGATATGATAACCTTGCCATGTTTTCATGTTATTATGTGCCTACTTGCAAGGAAGAAAAAGAGCATGCATCATCAGTAATCAATTGGAATTAGTATATTTTTAATTCATATAGGCGTAATAGCTTAATAAATAATAGATACACTGTATGGGTCGCTTACTTAAGGGAATATGAATAACGTATAAAATGTTAATTTTTATATTAAATACTTCTAAAATTTGACTTATATGGGTTATTTAAAACAATTATTGCCTCAAATATCTTTTCGTAATTTTTTCTATGTAATAGGATTAGCACTTTCCATGATTGTTTTGTTAAAATACATTACCTTTTGGAGAGTTCCTGAATTCATTTTTAACTTGGGTAAATATGTTGCATTTTTATCATTAGGCGTTCATTTAGTTATAACACTACCCAAATATAGAAAATACACAGCCTCCGCTTTGCTTGTATTGTTATTATTTATAATGATAGGAGTGAATATTGATAGATTTTTCATGTTATTTGTAACTGTTTCATTGGTTCTTGGAGCCAAAGGACTATCGTTTAGAAATATTGTCAAGTGGTATTTTGTTATAGGATTATTTTTCTGTCTAATAACCATTATAGGAAGTCAATTAGGGGTAATTGATAATAAAACAATTTATATTAATTCATTTTCTTCACGACTATCTTTTACATCCTTCGGAAAGCGTATGAGTTTTGGATATGTATGGCCAACTGATTTTGCATCACATTGTTTTTTTATCATTTTAGCATATTGGTATATACGGCGTGCTTTGATAAACAATGTTGAAAAATTGGCTATTTTATTGCTGTCATTTATTATTTTATATTTTACTGATGCCAAATTAGGGTGTGGATGTATGGTTTTGTTGGTTATAACAACTATATTTTATAAACGCACTAGTAATCATCGAAAAATCTATTCATTATTGATATTTTCAATTCCAATATTAGCGGTTGTGGCGATATTATCTACTATCATGTTTGATAATCAGCATTTTATATGGGTTTTTATAGACACTGTTATTCTGGCAGGTAGATTATATTTAGGTAATGATGCTTTGAATTATTATAGAGTTACTTTTTGGGGGCAAGAAATAAAGATGTATGGGGCTGATACCGAAAAAAAATATTACAATTTTATTGATTCTTCATATATTCAGTCATTGGTAATTTTTGGCATAGCATACACATTGGTTATTTTGTTTGCATATATGATGATTTGCTACAAAGCATACAAGAGAAATGATTTTGTTTTGATGTTGGCTATATTATTAACAGGAATTTCTGGTGTAATTGCACAGCATTTTCTTCAAATCTTTATGAATCCATTCTTAATTGCACTTACAGCAAAGCATGTAACTAAAGATCATGCTTGATTTCTATAAATTGATTTGGCTTAATACAACATTATTCTTTGTAAAAATAACACATAATTTTTTCTTTTAATATTTTACAATATGTTCAAACTTTCTCAGATTCGACAATTATTCCACAATTTTATTGTGCGGCGAAAATTATTTGGTTGGAAAGTAGCTTTCCTCATTCCTGCTGCACGGATATTTAAGTGGGCCTGGAAACCAAAACATCGAGCTATTTTGGCTTATTTAGAGCAGAAATATGCTCCTCTGATAGAACAATATAAAAGTAAACAATCTTCTGATAATGGCATAATAGCCCCAGATTGTCCTATTTGGGTCTGTTGGTTTCAAGGTGAGGAGCAAATGCCACCTTTGGTAAAGCGATGCTATTCAACCATCATCAAGTATAGCGGTAATCATCCTGTTCGACTTATACAAATGGATAATTTTCGCAAATATGTTTCAATTCCTCAATATGTGCTCGATAAGGTAAAAAACAAGGAATTATCTCTCACTCATCTTAGTGATGTACTTCGAATTAATTTATTGGCTATACATGGTGGAATTTGGCTTGATGCAACGATCTTTCTCACAGCTCCACTTAAAACATTTGAATTACCCTTTTTTTCATTGAAGCAGAATATGCCTCAAAGCATAAGGCATATTCATGTTACGGAATTTAGGTGGACTACATTTTGCTTGGGAGGGGTGAAAGGTAATATTTTGTATTCTTTTCTAAGAGATATGATTCATCTATATATAAAACAAGAAAAAATATTCATTGACTATTTTTTATTTGATTATCTAATTGCCATTGGATATCGTAACATTCCTGCCATACGTTCAATGATTGATGCTGTTCCATATTCAAATCACGATTTATGGTATTTGAGACGTCATATATCAGCTCCCGTAAATGAGCAATCATTACAAGAGGTTCTTCAAAGGACTTTTATATACAAATTAAGTTATAAAGTTCCTATGCCTTCCAATCCTAATGCTCTTTACTATTATTTGGGTTTAGCCGGTGATTGTGAGAAGAATTTTATCAGTCAAAATCGTATTTGAAGAAGTGGTGATAGATAATGTAAATTAAGCTTAAAACATTATGAATAAAATTCTTACCATTGTCATCCCGACGTACAACATGGAGAAATACTTGGATAAGTGCTTGTCCTCGCTCATCGTGTCACCTGCAAATATGCAACAGTTGGAAGTGTTGGTCATCAATGATGGCAGCAAAGACAATTCCAGCAAAATCGGACATTCTTATGAAGAACGTTATCCGGGCATATTTCGCGTGATAGATAAGGAGAACGGGAATTATGGATCTTGCGTAAACCGTGGATTAAAAGAGGCAACTGGGAAATACATTAAGGTGCTCGATGCAGACGATTCTTTCGATGTCGAGATATTCGAATTGTATATCAGTTATTTACAGAGATTGGATGCTGACTTGATTATTTCAGATTATAAGGTGGTTGATGAAAAAGGGCAAACAACCGAGACATATACTTTTCCTTTACCAACAGACCGTCTGTTCAACCTTGGGGACCTTACCATTGGTACTATTCGTTGGCTTTGGCATCATGGAGTAACCTATAGAACAGAAATGGTCCGCGGCATCAATTATCACCAAACAGAAGGTATTTCTTATACAGACGATGAATGGATTTTCTGCCCTATGAGGAAAGTAAAACAAGTCAGCTATTTCCCTTATTTCCTTTATTTGTATTTGAGGGGACGTGAAGGACAAACCTTTGATCCAAAGGTGCTCAAAAAAGCATTTCATAATCGGATTATAGTTGGCAAGAAGATGCTGAATGATTACGCTTTGCACCAAAGCGAATGCAGCCAAGTGATAAAAAACTATTTGTTCACTAAATTGGTTGAAAAATTACGTGTCATCTACACATTCTATTTGATTAAACATGCAAGTAAAGATGGACTTCGATTACTGAAAGATTTAGATTCATTGGTAAGGGACAGTGCACCTGACATCTATTCCAGCTTAGGAAAAATTCAGAATAAAGCCGGATGGCGATATATAGATAATTGGAGGGTGTCCGGTTACAAACAGAGAACCGCCATGCTGCAAGTGTTGCGATTTAAATTTAAGCTGTACAGCCTTATGAATATGTCGGGTAGTTCTATCAAAATGCCTGCATCGTTAAAACGGCAATCATAAAAAATATGGACATGAAACGAAGATTCATATTATTGGCGTTGGTCGCATTTGTGTCGGCTGCGCTTCATGCACAGTTGGTTTATCCAATCGTTGGGCAATATAAAAACAAGTCAGCACAAGGCATGGCCATCTGGCATGACTATGCATTTCTGATGAATGACGGAGGGTATTGCCGGGTATATCATCTGAAATCAGAAAAAGTGATTGATGAGTTTCCACTTGGTAGTGCGAATAAGGACAATCATGTAAACAATTCATGCTTTGGTAACGAATCGTTGGAAGAAGGGAATCCTCCGGTAATATACATTACAGAATGCAAAAAACAATATCGCTGCTTTGTTGAAAAGATTACTTCCCATAGTTCAGAGTTAGTGCAAACCATTTGTGCAAAAGAAAAAGGGAAAAATGCTGCCGTTCTGATTTGGGTGACGGATGCAGTCAATGGCTATTTGTACAGTGTAACCCGTAGCGGGGAAAAATTGGACAGTATTGGTTCGGTGGCGAACACTATTACCAAATATCGTCTTCCAAAACTCAACGAAGGGGAAAATATAGTCTTGAATGAGAATGATGTGCTGAATAGGTTTGTTGTCGTTTTCCCCAATATTCTACAAGGTGCTAAGATTAAAAACAACAACCTGTATATCGTCACAGGATTGCAAGAAACATTGTCGCATAGACAGGATGCACATCGTGCCATTCTGATAATTGATTTGAAACATGGCCGATTGAAGAAAACGATTGATTTGACAAGGGTGACAACCAATGAACCTGAAGACATGGACTTCTATCGCAATACCCCACTGCTGTATTGCGGGCAAAACGGTGGATTGTATAAAGTAAAACTCAAATAATAGTCAAAAAAAATAACAAATGTATGAACATCGGTTTAATCATTGCCGGAGGGTCCGGCAACCGCATGGGGCAGGACATCCCCAAGCAATTTATGCATATTGATAATTGTCCGATTATTATCCATACAATGATATGCTTTCAGAAACATCCCGACATTCAAGCCATTGCAGTAGTATGCTTGAACGGTTGGGAAACCGTGTTGCAATCGTATGCCAATCAGTTTGGCATCACAAAACTTAAATGGATATTCCCCGGAGGTAATTCAGGAATGGAATCCATACATAACGGGATTTATGGTTTAAGGGATGCCGGGTGTGATGGCGATGATCTGGTGCTGATACATGATTCTGTACGACCCTTGTTGTCGCAAGACATTATCTCAAGCAATATCGCCATCTGCAAGGCATACGGTTATGCTATTACGGGCATTAAATGCCGGGAAGCCATTTTGGAAAGTGAGGATGGTTTTACCACTCATGTAAGTATTTCACGTGATAAATTAATTCGTACACAGACTCCGCAAACTTTTCGTTTAAAAAATATCATTGCGGTCCACGAGGAAGCTAAGGAAAAAGGCATTACTGATTCTGTTGCATCTTGTACTTTGATAGCTGAGTTAGGGAATCGGGATATGCACTTAGTGCCCGGCTCTGAGAAAAACATCAAGATTACCACGGTGGAAGATTTGGAAATTATCAAAGCACTGATGCATACAAGCAAAGAAGGATGGCTAAAATAATGACATATACAGAAAACTTACAAAAGGTTGCCACATGGGATTTGCCATGGGAAAAACTATATGGCTGCAATATCCTAGTGACAGGAGCAACAGGTCTGATTGGTTCGTGCCTGGTAGAAGTGCTGATGTTGCACCCCAACAAAAGATTCCATGTTTATGCAGCGGGCAGAGACGAAGAAAGGGCACGCCAACGTTTTGCCCGATTTGTCGATAATGACAATTTCCATTTTCTTCATTATGATGTCACTTTACCTTTACAGAGTGAGGTAGATTTTCATTTTGTCATTCATGCCGCGAGCAATGCCAGTCCTAATTTCTTTACCCACCGTCCTGTGGAAATAATCAAAGCCAATATCATAGGTCTGAATAATTTAATTGAATATGGGATGAAGCATCAGATGCAACGGTTGCTTTTTGTTTCTACCGGTGAAGTATATGGAGAAGGCGATGGGCGGATTTTTACAGAAGAATATAGTGGGTATATTGATCCTACCTCTCCACGCTCGTGCTACCCGGCTTCCAAGCGTGCGGCAGAAACCTTGTGCATTTCCTATATGGCAGAATATGGAGTGGATGTTGTGATTGCACGGCCTTGCCATATCTACGGACCCAACTTCACTGAAAGTGATAATCGGGTTTATGCACAATTTATACGCAATGTGCTTTGCGGAGAGGATATCGTCATGAAAAGCTCTGGAACCCAGTTTCGTTCGTGGTGCTATGTAGCAGACTGTGTATCAGCATTACTGCACATTTTGTTAAAAGGAGAAAATGGGCAGGCTTATAACATAGCAGACAATGCTTCCAATATCAGCATTCGCCAACTTGCTGAGTTGGTAGCTGAAACAACCGGGCATAAAGTTGTAATGGATATTCCTTCGGAAGAAGAAAAGAAAGGCTACAACAAAGTAACTAAATCTGTATTTTCTACAGAGAAAATAGAGGCTTTAGGATGGAAACCTATGACTCCCATTAACTTGGGAATTAAAGAAATCATTAATTATTTGTTAAGAGATAGATAATGAGGCAAATGACGATTGAAGAAATCCAACAGGTTAGTTTGGATATACTGAAAGATGTACATAACTTCTGTGTCGAAAACAATATTCGATATTCATTAAGCGGAGGAACGTTGTTGGGCGCCATTCGGCATAATGGTTTCATTCCGTGGGATGATGATGTCGATATCCAACTACCACGCCCGGATTATGACAGGTTTATTCGTACCTATCAGTCTAAGAAGGGGTATAAACTGTTTTCGAGAGAAACATCAGGAGAGTCGGTAAGGCTGAGAATTGCAAGGGTTTGTGAGATGGAGAAAACCTATGTTGATACAGGATTAATCCCCTGGTGTAGCGAAAAAACGGGGATTTGGATTGATATACTCCAAGTTGATGGTGCTCCAAATAGCAAGGAACAAGCAAAAAAACATATTAAACGCTTAAGTTTTTGGTTTCATTTATATGGATGGTGGAGGATAAAAATCGTTCCCTTATACTCAATTATTAAACAACAGGCTTCTTGTAGGGAGAAAATAAAATTCTGTTTAAAAAAAATCATTGCTTGTTTTATACCTAATAATGTACTAGATAAAACTCTAGAATTCATGAAGACTTATAATTATGAAGAATCTTCATTCTTTTGTGCAAGCCCTCACTATGGACTGGGCGAATGGCAGCCTAAGAAAAATATGGAACATTTTATCTTGCATAAATTTGAAGATACAGAGTTTTACGTAATGTCTGGATACGATAATAATTTACGTAGTCTATACGGAGATTATATGCAACTTCCACCTGAGAATAAAAGGATTACACATAATTATAACCGTTATTATTGGAAAGATTGAAAAATAGTGAAAAGCTTAAAACTGATTACATCAAAAGTAGGAAGCAGCAGTGGCTTGCTCCATCAGATTACCGAAGAAGAAAAAAATAAATTGCAACAGGTCTTGTTGGGTATGCTGTTGGATATAAAGGCAGCATGTGACAAGATGGGCGTAACATTTACGTTGATGGGAGGATCAGCACTTGGGGCTGTACGTCACAAAGGTTTCATTCCCTGGGACGATGACATAGACATTGCAATGTTTAGAAGCGAATGGGAAAAATTTAAAGAAGGATTTGACACCTATATGGGCGATAAATATGTGCTGGAAGCACCCAACTATCAAGGAAAGGACACTAAATATCCCTTGGCAAAGATTTTTTTAAAAGGTTCTGAGTTTGCAGAAGCTGAAGAGTTGAACTTCCCATACCATAATTGCATCTTTATTGATGCCTTTGTAATTGATAATGTATCAGACAATACACTGATAAGGAATGTTGATGCCGTATTGTCTGACATCATGCGTGTGGCAGCCACTTGTATGAATGAGTATCGTTATCCAAATGATTTAATAAAAAAGATAATGAACTCCACTTTGCAAACACACATTTATTATAATATTCGTCGTTCAATAGGATTCTGCTTATCATGGATCTCCCACAGAATTTGGTGTAATTGGTTTGACAACTATATTTCCCGACATCCTAATCACACAAAGCTCACCACTGTAGCCACAGGACATAAACGTTATAGGGGGGAAACCATACGTCGAGATATATGGCTTCCTTTTAGTAAAGGTGTATTTTGTGGCGTGGAATTTAACCTACCCCATAAAGTCCATGAATATTTGACAGAAATATATGGCTCGGATTATATGAAACTTCCACCATTTGAAAAAAGAGAATTGCATCCGATTGCTAAATTATCATTTCCTAAAAATATATGAAGATGAAATCAATTGTTAATTACAAGCATATCCTAAAACAATACATCCCTTCCTCCCTCATGACATATGCCATTGTGAAGCGCGAACATCCGGACTCAAGCATCAAGGACGTATTGCTGAACACCAAGCTGGTAAGAGGCGGTAGCAGGAAAAAAGCTACAGATGAGTTTGTGAAGCAGTCAAAAAAGCAATATGAGTTGTTGCAATATGACAAGGAGGCTTACTATGTTTATCCGTATGATTCGTGGGTTGCAAGGGTAGTAAACCATAGCAAGACAATGATTACCAGTGTTACGGCTAACTATGCAGGCGTATTGGAGAGTAGTATGAAGAGTAAGGAGGTTCAGCTGCAAACTTCTGCCGACACGGATTTTGCCAAAAAAGAATCGGGCATGATTGCTAATATCCGATGGCTGCAAGAACGGATGAAAACAGAACTTGCAGAAAGGAAAGACGAACGTGGTAAATTATTGGTGCAATACCTGCAACGCATCTTGGATAACAAACCAGCGTCGCTGGACGAAGCGATACAAAAACTGTTGTTCTATAATGCCTTGTTCTGGCAGGCGGGGCACTGGCAGTGCGGACTGGGCCGTTTGGACATGGTGCTGTATCCTTATTACAGACATGATGTGGCCAATGGGTTGATTACCTGTGAAAACGGAAAGGAATTGATCCGTAAAATGTGTCTGACGCTTGGCAAGGACATGAAAGCCAAAAGCCGTGCACTGATAGGCGACACCGGCCAGTACATCTTGCTGGGTGGAGTGGATAGGGATGGCAATACCGTTCAGAATGACTTGACGGAGATATTCCTTGAGGTGTTTACAGAACTGAAAGTACCGGATCCAAAACTTATATTGAGGGTGAATACCCATACCTCTGATGTGATTTGGAAAAAGGCCATCGCTTGTATACTGACGGGATGTGGCTCTCCATTAATCATCAACGAGAACCTGGTAATGAAAGGCATGGTGGAATTCGGATATAAACCGGAGGACGTATGGAACTTTGGCACATCGGCCTGCTGGGAGCCGCTGATTATCGGCAAGTCGTTTGACCAAAACAACCCGTTGCTGAATATACCTGTGGTGGATTCGTTGAATAAATTTGTGATAAGCGGTAATGTGCCTGGCAGTTTTGAAGAGTTTATGAAGGGATATAAAAAGTTGTTGAGAAATCAGGTGCTAAGAAACATCAAGGACGTGGACTTCGACTGCTCGCCGCTATACTCGCTGTTCTTTGATGATTGTCTGGAAAGAAATAAAGATTTCTCCCAAGGCGGTGCCACATATGCCTATCATGGTGTGCAGATAGTGAGCTTTCCAAACTTGATTAATGCGCTGATGAATATCAAGGCTTATGTCTATGAACAAAAGTTGTTCACACTTCATGACTTCGCTGCTGCTTTGAAGGCAAATTTCAAAGGATATGATGACATGAGAAACGTATTGTTGGCCAACCCCTTGAAGTTTGGCAATACGGACAGCGAGGTCTTGTCGCTGACACGTGATCTGATGACTTTCATAAGCGACACGGTAGCTGCTAAAGGCATGAATGGAAACAAGGCAAAGGTCGGGTTCAGTTCATCGCACTACATCATCGTGAGCAAAGGTGTGGGAGCATCCCTTGACGGCAGGTACGACGGAGCCCCGTTTGCCGTACATATTTCTCCGGTCTCTTCCAAAATAGATCTGCAAGAAGTACTGGACTTTGCAGGTTCTCTCGATTATTCAGGCAACCGCATGAATGGCAATGTGGTGGATTTCATCCTGCCCAAGGCATACGCGGATATGCCGGACAAACTGACGACTATCTTGAAGAACGCCATGACGGGCGGTACATACGAATTGCAATTGAACGTGATGGATGCCGCCACCCTAAAAGATGCAAAGGCTCATCCGGAAAAATATCCTGCCTTGGTGGTTCGTGTATGGGGATTCAGTGCTTATTTCAATGACCTGCCGGAGGAATATAAGGACAATCTGATAAAACGTGCGGAAGCGTATGCCGGTTGATGAAGACAAGATAAGGGTAACAGCCATACAGCGGCTATGCGTGCATGACGGACCGGGGGTGAGAACGACTGTGTTTCTGAAAGGATGTTACCTGCAATGTCCCTGGTGTTGTAATCCGGAAACTATCCATTATGCAGATGATTATTTGTACGATAAAGGGATATGTATAGAAAAATCCACATCGTCCATCTGTAAAGATTGCGCACTGGCAGGAGGAAAACGTTTGAAAAAAGATTGTCCCCTACATGCTTATGAGCCAACATATACGGACTATGAAGCAGATACATTATTTGCATTATTAATGCGTGATGAGCCAATTTATAGAACTGGTGGCGGAGTAACGTTTTCGGGCGGTGAACCTTTATTTCAAGTGGAGTGTTTGTTCCCTCTCATACAAAAGCTGAAAGAAGCGGGAGTTCATATTGTCTTTGAATCAAGTGTGTTTGCTCCGCTTGAACATTTGGAGCTGGTTTGGCCTTATGTGGACAACTGGCTCATTGACTTGAAATTTCAGTATGGCTATGTGGTAAATAAGGAGTCGTCAAGTATAGAAATTGCCATTGATAAAAATCTTGAGTTTATCCAGTCTGTAGTTCCCCGAGAACGGGTGAGCTATCGCATGGTAATCATGGGTGAAATCATGAGCAGGCTGGATAGGATTATTCAAAAATTAAAATGTTATCAGATAGATAGAATTGAACTGTTGTCTTATCATTACCTGGGCGAAAATAAATATCGTGAGTTAAATCGTCCTTTTCACCGTTTTACATGTTTGGATAGACAAACGTTAGAGGGATGTGTGAGTTTGCTGGAAGAAAAAGGAATCAAGGCTTCTTATTTGAAGGTCTGAAGTTGCTTAGCTTAATCAATATTGTGAAATGGCAGTGTTTTTATTAATAAGAGTACGTTCACTGTTATTTATATTTCTCTGAAACTTATCATTAAAATTATGGATATCAAGATTTTAGTGGCAGCACACAAGCAGTGTGAGATGCCTAAGGACGACGTATACCTGCCCGTACAGGTGGGGAAGGCGTTGCATCCCGATTTGAATTTAGGCTACCAGCCAGATAATGAGGGGGAAAATATCTCGGAAAAGAACCCTTATTACAGTGAACTGACTGCAATATACTGGGCGTGGAAGAATTTGAAAGCCGATTATGTCGGATTGGCACATTACCGAAGGCATTTCTGTCTGAAACGGAAGAATAATGATTGGAACAGTATTTTGACTTCTAAGGAGGCACAAGAGCTCTGCGGAAAATATGATTTGGTTCTTCCTAAAATGCGTAAGCTATATATAGAAACGGTTTATTCGCATTATGACCATACTTTTGACGGAAAGCAGTTTGATAATACCCGGAAGATAATTGCCAAATTATGCCCAGAATATCTGCCTTCCTTTGATAAAGCCATGCAGAGACGTTGCGAACATCTGTTCAACATGTTCATCATGAAACGTGAACTGTTTGATGAATACTGCCAATGGATGTTTCCCATATTGCAAGAACTTGAATCTTATTATGATTTGAAACGGATGGAACCTTTTCAAGCCCGACTGATAGGCAGAGTAAGTGAAAGGCTGCTGGATGTGTGGATTATGAAAAATCAACTTGAATATAAAGAAATAGGTTATATCTATTTTGGGAAAAAGAATTTCCATAAAAAAGTGATAGGATTTATCATGGCTAAATTCTTTGGAAAGAAATACAAACAAAGTTTTTAAAAATACCGTTAATCATGAACTATTTCATTACCGGCGGTACCGGTTTCATCGGCACTCATCTCACCAACTTACTTAAAGAAGTACATCCCGAAGCCAACATCTATAACCTGGACATCGTAAAGCCGGGTACTCCGTTGCCTGCCGTAAAGGGGCATTATCATTCTCCCTTGCGAAAAGGGGAAACATTGCAATCTACCTATGTTTATTGCGATGTAAGAAAACCTATTAATCTGACGGGCATTGATATTACTCCCGACGATGTCATCTTCAACTTCGCTGCCGTTCACCGCACACCGGGACATCCCGACCATGAATATTTTGAAACGAATATCCGCGGAGCGGAGAACGTGTGTGCTTTTGCGGAAAAGTACGGCATCAGGAAGATGGTGTTTACCAGTTCGATTGCACCATACGGGGCAGCTGAGGAACTGAAAGAAGAGACTACCCTACCCACGCCAAATACACCTTATGGAATCTCGAAGTTGGTAGCTGAAAAGATCCATCAGATATGGCAGGCAAAAGACAGTGATAACAGGCAACTGACGATTGTTCGCCCCGGCGTAGTGTTCGGTAAGGGTGAGAATGGAAACTTCACCCGTCTGTATTGGGGTATCCGCAAGCATACCTTTGCTTATCCGGGACGTAAAGACACCATCAAGGCTTGTATTTATGTGAAAGAATTGGTGCGGTTTATGTTGTACCGACTGGAACATCACGAGCATGGAGTAGAATTGTACAACTGCTGCTATGAGCCTGCCTATACCATCGAACATATCGTACGGGCGATGAAGCGGGTGACAGGTTTGAAACAAGCGGTGCCATATATCCCCAATGCATTGATAATGCCTGCCGCCATGGTGGCTCAATGCCTAGGCAGTCCGATGGGTATTTGCCCGGCACGGGTAAGGAAGCTGCAAATCTCCACAAACATCTGCGGCAAGAAGCTGGCTGCATCGGGCTATACGTTCAAATGGACGTTTGAGGAGGCATTGGCAGACTGGTTTAAGGACAATGAAAGTCTTTGTCTGGAATAGCCGGTAGCTCGATGCAAAAGGGATATTCAGTAAATGTCCCTAGCCAGATAATGCATCAGGCAACGGAACAAGGCTTCATCGGTATGCTCATTGATATTCTCACAAGTCAGGCGGTCGCCTATCTCGCCTAACAAATCCGGTGAATCGCCGCAGATATCCACACCGATAATCCGCTCGTGCGCAAGGATGACACGCAACAGGGCAAGAAGCTGGGACAAGTCTAATGAACCCTGATCCCAATTGGTCGTGGCGTACTTCGGGTTCAGGATGTCTTTGTCTACCGACAGGTAGACAGGCTCGTTCAGATAAAACTCGGAAAACAGTTTCCAGGCTTCGGGATGCGATAAGGTTTCCTCGCTGAAATACAACAGACGCTTGTCGTACCCCTCGGTTTCCTTCTTCAGCTTCTCCGCCGCGCCGATAATGCAGACTTTCTGCAGATAGGGATGGGTATCGAGCAAGGTACGCACCCAGCATCCGCACGACAGCAAGTTATCGAACAGCGAAGGCTGCATATCGGGATGATGGTCGAACACGACCAAAGAAAACGGACAGGTGATTTTATCGGTCCATAGCTTGGTGAGGTAATGATAGTCGCCCGAGTCAATCCAATGAATCCCTTCCGGCGGATAAGGAGCGATGAGACGCTTCACTTCCCGCTCTCCTTCCGAGTCGCAATAACAATCCGTACCCTCCAAGTGCGTACAGTCAATCCATTCAAAATACGGATTGCGCAGCAAACGCTCTTCCTCGTACGCATGGGTGAAATTCATGACAATCAGTTTTCCTTTCATACAAACCCTCCTTCTCCCCTCTTTTCAGGGCAGTCAAATTTACACGTTTTTTCTTTACCGTTTGTATGGAAAAACGTATTTTTGCCTTACATAAATAAATTAAAGATGGAAGGATATATCGCCAAATACCTTTCGCCACTGGGCGAAATGACCCTTGCCAGCAATGGCAAGGCGCTGACCGGACTGTGGTTCGACGGACAGAAATATTTCGGTTCTACATTGCCGGAAACGTATATGGAAAAAGACTTGCCTGTCTTCCGTCAAACCGTCGAATGGTTGGAACGGTATTTCAACGGAGAAAAGCCGGGCACGCTGCCCGACATCAGCCTGAACGATACTCCTTTCCGCCTGGAGGTTTGGAAGATTCTCCTGGAAATCCCTTACGGACAAGTCACCACCTACAAGGAGATAGCCCGGCGGTTGGCTTCCCTGCGCGGTACGGCGCACTTAGCTGCACAAGCCGTGGGAGGAGCCGTAGGGCATAATCCCGTCAGCATCCTTATCCCCTGCCATCGGGTAACGGGCAGCAACGGAGACCTGACCGGCTATGCAGGCGGACTCTGGCGGAAGGAAAAGCTGCTGGAATTGGAAAGGACTCTCAGAGTATAAAATTAAAAAAGCCAAGCCAACGGCTTGCCGCAACCGGCAAACCCTTGACTTGGCTCTCACGAAAAAATATCAATCGCTTATTAGATATTCAACGATTTCTTTACAGCTTCCACTTTTTCGAGCGCGGCTGCCGTTTCGCGTGCATAGCACTTCGGACAACCCATTTCGCCTTTCACTTCGATGTAGAACTTAATCTTCGGCTCTGTTCCCGACGGACGTACCGATACTTTCGTACCGTCAGCGGTAAAGTACTGAAGCACGTTCGAGGTCTCCGGCATATCCAGATCGGTCACGTTGCCCTTGTTGTCGGTAGCCTTCAGCGTCTTGTAGTCTTTTACCAGCACCACTTCAGAGCCGCCCAGTTCCTTCGGAGGACAAGCGCGGAAGTTATCCATCATCGCCTTGATTTCGTCGGCACCGCTCTTACCCGGTTTTACTACGTTTACAGTCACTTCTTTCGAGAAGCCGTATTCCAGGTAAACTTCCATCAGGATGTCATACAAAGTCTTGCCCTGGTCTTTAGCCCAAGCGCAGATTTCAGCCAGCAATGAGCAAGCCGATACGGCGTCTTTATCACGCACGAAGTCTTCTGCCAGGAATCCGTAGCTTTCTTCACCGCCGCCGATGTATTGTTCCTTGCCTTCACGCAGACGGATTTCACGGGCAATCCATTTGAAACCGGTATAGCAGTCGAGCATCTTGATGTGGTTCTTTTCTGCCACCTTGCGGATTACCTCGGTAGTCACGATGGTCTTTACGATAAATTCGTTGCCTTTCATCTTACCCATCGCGATGCGGTTCTTGATGATGTAATACAAGAAGATAAGGCAAGTCTGGTTACCGTTAATCAATACCCATTCGCCTTTGTCGTCCTTGCAAGCCATACCTACACGGTCTGCATCGGGGTCGGAAGCCATTACGATATCGGCGTCAATGCTCTTGGCGAGGTTGATAGCCATAGTCAACGCTTCGGCGTTTTCGGGATTCGGAGAAACTACGGTCGGGAAATCGCCGCTCTTCACCATCTGTTCGGGCACGCAATGCACATTTTCGAAGCCCCACAACTTCAACGATTGCGGAATCAGCATCATACCGGTTCCGTGCAACGGTGTATAGACAATCTTCAGGTCTTTCTGGCGTTTGATGACTTCGGGGTCGATAGAGATGCCGTGTACCTTTTCCAGGTAAACATCGTCCACATCCTTGCCGATAATCTGAATCAAGTTTTTGTTACCCTGGAACTTGATGTCTGCCACTTTCACCTTGTTCACTTCGTCGATAATGCCCTTATCGTGCGGAGCAAGCACCTGTGCGCCGTCTTCCCAGTAAGCCTTATAGCCGTTGTATTCTCTCGGATTGTGCGAAGCCGTGATATTGATACCGCTCTGGCATCCCAAATGACGGATGGCGAACGAAACTTCCGGAGTGGGGCGCATGTCATCGAAGAGATATACCTTGATACCGTTTGCCGAGAAGATGTCAGCCGAAATTTCGGCAAACTTGCGGCTGTTGTTGCGGCAATCGTGTCCTACTACTACGGCAATGTCTTTCTTTCCGGCAAAGCATTTGTTCAGATAGTTTGCCATTCCCTGTGTAGCGGCGCCTACAGTATAAATGTTCATACGGTTGGAACCTGCACCCATAATGCCACGCAAACCGCCTGTACCAAATTCGAGGTCCTTATAAAAAGCGTCAATCAGTGCGCTCTTGTCAGGATTTTCAAGAATCTGTTTTACTTCGGCTTGTGTTTCTGCATCGTAGGCAGGAGTCAGCCAGCTCTGAGCTTTTTCTGTACAAAGTTTAATCAATTCTTCGTTTTCCATGATGTTATAAATATTATTAAAGTTAGTAATGTACAAATACGTTTTTAACACCCCAAAAATAAAAGATTCATTCTAAATATCCTAATTTTAGACCACTTTTTTATTCGGGACACCCAAGAGGAATCATCTTTCCTGTCCCTTGTACTTCACATACACGCGATGAGGCGCACGCCCTTCAGCACTGATAAGGCGCTCGCCCACCCATTTGTTCAAATCCTGCCACGCCTTGTTCTTCAACAGCCCGGTCAGGTTGCCATATTCGGTACGGGTGATGTAGGCATGGCTTTCCAGGTATTCAAGAAGCAAAGCCAGGCGTTCGCTTTCCGAATAACGGGAAGAGCTTTGCTTGATTTTCTTCCACGACGGGGCACGCAGCACATCGCCGCTACATTGTTTCGAGAATTGTTTGGACACCGTCACCTTTGCCTTACCGAAGCGGATGGACTGGGCATGTATCTCGTCCTTGTCGTGCACCTCCGCATCGGTCTTCAGCGAGACGGAAGCAACGCCGATATGGCCTATCTGCACACGGTACCCGTCCGACAAAAGACGGGCGGTCCAGTATTCAATCTCTTCCATCACGGCAAGGATATTCCCCTTCGTCAGTCCGGAATGGCTGGCGATTTTCTCTGCCAGCTCGTCAAACATAACGGTCTGGTAAGGAATCATTTTAGGATAAAGTTTCGGAGCTTCCCCGTCTTCGCCTTTGGAAGGCACGGGCATCAAATCATAAAAAGCACTCATAACAACGTATTTTTAAAAGGTTAATTTCTCGTTTGCAGCCGCTTCATTTCTATGTCCTCCATACGGAAAACGTACGTCCTCCAATCGGGGGATATACGTTTTCCATACCAAAAACATACGTCCTCCGATTGGAGGACATAAAATGAAGCCGTCCACAAAGATAATATCACACGTTTGCAAAGTCAAGTGTTTGAGGGATTAATATGGAATTAATGCGCATTTCAGGATAATCACAGACAACCGCCTTATCAAAAACCACAAAAAAAGAGCTACAATGCTGTAACTCTTTAATTCCATCCTGTACTACCAGAAATCATAATCTACTGATAAATAGCTGAATCTTTTTTACATAACTTCCCAATCTCCATAAGCCCTTATTCTATAAATAGCCCTTTCCGGGAATACCATGTCCCCATGCCTCTATCTCACCCGCACGAAAGAATGTGTTGGCAATACTCGCCATTATCCTTTACTCCAATATAAAGGATACCGCCTTGTGCATTGGCAAAGCCACAAATCCATTCTAGTATTCATCGCGCCAGGATTCTTTGAATTCTATGTTTAAATTAATTCCAAGATTCTCTCATTCTTAATTTGTACTGTGTTTGTAGGATAAAAATGTATGCGATATTCAGTATAAAGTTTTTTATATTCAGTATAATCCGTAAAAATAGTTTCATTAAAACTTGTTTTCCTTTTCCGAGGAAATGATATGATACCGTATATTTTTTGCTGTCCTGTTGTTATTTGAGCGTTTCTGAAAAGTTGTACTGTCGAGATTATTTGTTCCTTGACTTTCTCCTTATAGTCTGCAATGTTTTTAGGCTTGCAATCTTTTATTTCAACAAAAGCAAGCCATGATGTTTCGTCGTTTGCCGCTGGAAACAGACAACATTCGCAGTGTTGAATGTCTCTGCCTTCTTCATCTTTGAATTGATTGTCTTCAAAAACATTAAATTCAATAGTTAGCGTATGGGGATTATTAACAGTCAGACAATCCATGTTTTGGGACCCGTCGGGTGTCTGAGGAATTGTTTCGTGTATTTCCACCTTACGGAGACTTTCCGTACGTTCTGTAAAATCAGTAATATAGAAAACGGGAGCATTACCTTGTTTAAATTGTGAATCTGGATATGCAGTCAATATTCTACTCTTCATCTTCATAATAGTTTAAAAGTGAAAGATATTCTTCCGAATTCCTTTTATAAGCCTTATTCAAATAGTTGTCTTCGATGATACCGTCTTTGTCCTGAATTCGTCTGATGCTTCCGTCTTCTATTTCAAAAACAGAAACCATGTGAGGCTCAATCCAGGCTGCATGGGAAGGAAAGTTTTCTGCCTCATCCAGCGGAATATTGTTTTTCACTAAACCGCCCATCATGCAATTGTTAAGTGCAAACAATATATAAGGACTATGTGTGGTCAATACCACGGCATGTTTGCGTTCGTTTTTCGAAAGGTTCTCAATGAGCCAGTAAACGAACTCTTGTTGGGTATCGGGGAAAAGGTTTTGCTCGGGTTCTTCAATAAACAATTGCGTAAAATGATAATCGAAAAGTTTATTGAGCAAGGCAGAGGCTTCAGAAACATTTTTGTCTAACTCCTCAGACGTTAGTTTCGACAGTTTATCAACTGCCTTCACTTCCGGTTGTTTCAGGCTATTAAAAACCGTCAATAGAATATGCTGTGCATCGTTATCCAAACTATTTTTCTTTCCTTTTACCATCCCAGATAACGAAGTCCATGCAGCATATAATTGCTTTTGGGCAAATTCCTTGGATGGAGAGAGGGTTCTTGCTTTCGTATAGACATTGGATAGCATGTATAAAATGGTCTGATATAAGGGTAGAATGGATTGTACTCCACTAGAAGCGTTTACTAACTGTATCTTTGAACCATGGTCAAAAATATAGTCTTGCCCGTTCAAATTTTCATAAACTACTTCTCGATTAAGTAATTGGGATATATCCAGTCGGGTAATATCTCGTTTTGCTTCCGACCAATCATAACCAAAATACAAAATGACATTGTTCCCTTCGTTGTATTTGCCAAAGTTTGAGACTCCTGTTACAAAGTTTCTTTCAGACGGGATATAACTTATCTTAGGATAGGCGTACGCAGCCTTATCTCTTAACTTAATGGTTATTCTTTTCGAACTGTGTGTATAAGTAAGCGTGAAGTAGTCACCTACATATTTGATGCTTGCATTTCGGTTAAAATACCCTTCCAGTTTATGATACTCTACCAATGAATTGAAAAATACACCTGGTTTCTGGTAATATTCTAACTCTTGCTTGTTGAGAAAGCATGATTTCTCAACCCATTGGCAGTGGCAAAGGATTTTAGAGATTGTACTCTTGCCGGACGATTGTGGTCCCATAAACACATTGATTCGATTGACATCAAATTCAACATTTTTAATAGCTCCGATATTCTTTATACTTAATTTGCTCATAGCATTTACATTATAAGTCATTCGTTATTTTGAATAGGCATTTTTTGAATGATCCGATTACGCTAAGACGTCCCATCAGATAACCCACAACCTTGTGTACCCGGTTCAGTTTCTCACCGACAAGTTCCTTATTCCACGAAAAGGAAGGTCATTCTTTATGTTCATGTATATACATAAGCATCGCACGTTTTCTGCAAATATACGGTTTTGCGGACAATTAACCGCAAAATCTGCGGCTTATTATCCGCACGGGACAATGAATTCCATATTTATCAGCATCTTAGGCCAATGAAAGGATTCTTGTTTTTCCGCCACTTGACCGATGCTATTGAAAATATCCGACAAACATTCTTTGACAACAATAGCGACAGATTGCAGAGATTGCATTAAATTTGTATTCGCTAATGAAAATCAGACCAAAATGAACATAGAAGATTTCAGAGCGTACTGCCTTTCATTCAAAGGCGCGCATGAGAAGATGCCCTTCGACAAGGCTACATCGAAATACGACCACAACCTGCTGGTGTTTTGCGTACTCGACAAATGGTTTTGCTTTGTGAACATTGATGTATTCGACTTCTGCGACATCAAGTGCGTACCGGAACAGGTAGAAGAACTGCAAGAACGCTACGAGGGAATACGTCCCGGCTATCACATGAACAAGAAGCATTGGATTAGTGTTTATTTCAACCGGAATGTGCCCGACTCGAAAATCAAGGAACTGGTCAGGCAATCGTATGATCTTGTGGTGGCTTCGCTCACAAAGAAACAACGTGAAGCGTTAGACACCCGGCATACAGACTGACGCAAACTCATCTTCGGATACAAAGACACAGAGTCACGGAGTTTCATCAATCCGACAATCGATTGATTAGGGTGTCCAGTTCTACGTTCCCAAAAACGTAGTATCCAATGCCCTTGTTATAATTGGGTTACAGAACGAACTGAACAACTCAAAAATGTGAGTTGAAATTGGAACGTAAAACGGATACCTTAACTTATTAAACACCGTAGCAGTTGTCCGGTTCTTCTGAACACAATTAACCGCAAAATCTGCGGCTTATTATCCGCATGGGACATATCTTCTTCTCATTGTAACCCCTGCATTCGATAGGCTCCCGGCGTTTTACCCACATGCTTCTTAAACATACGCGAAAAATAAGGCAGATAGTGAAATCCAAGTTCTTCCGCCACTTGACCAATGCTTTTGGAAGAATCCAACAAACGCTCTTTGGCAATAGATATGACCGTATCTTGGATATATTCTTGCGCCGACTTTCCACATTCTTTCCGAATCAAATCACCAAAGTAATTGGGCGAAAGGCAAAGTTCGGAAGCGAAATACTTGACCGTAGGCAGACCGGACTGCATCGGCTGACGGGAGTTGAAATAATCGTGCAACAGTTTCTCGAAACGGGTCAGCAGGTCGGTATTGGCTTTCTTGCGAGTAATAAATTGCCGTTCATAGAAACGCGTGCAATAATCCAGCAACAACTCGATATAGACACATACCAAAGTCTGACTATGGTTGTCTATCGGACGATTCAGTTCTTCCAACATTTTACCAAAACAATCGAGAATAATCTGTTTTTCCCGTTCGGACAGATGCAATGCCTCGTTTACATCGTATGCAAAAAAGGTATATTTCTTCATCTTGGATGCCAACGCTGTCCCGGCAATCAAGTCCGGATGGAACAACAAACCCCATCCTTGAGGTCGGAAGATTTCTTCCGTTGCTTCGGCGCCAAGAACTTGCCCCGGAGAAACACAGACGACACTTCCCTCTTGATAGTCATAATATTTCCTTCCATAAGTCAAAGTCCCGTTTTTGGTTTCCTTCAGAAATACGGCATAAAAGTCTATATTGAACAGGAAACTGTGTATGGGCGGCACTTTGGAAAAGTCTATGATACTCACTAACGGGTGCAGGGTCTCCACACCCATATACTTGTTGTATGTGTCTATGTTTACTTTTTCTACGCGTTTCATCCGAATATGTTTTATTAGTCCATGCAAATATAAGACATTGTTTTCTAATAGTTTCCCTCTTCGCATGATTTTCAGTTATCTGTATCAAACGTTCCGTAATCTGTATAACGGGCTTCTGCCCGGAACGCCCTAATTTTGCATCATCGAATTAAAATAAAGAGATTATGGAACTGAAACATTTGACGGAACGGCAGGCACATATCGCCTTGATTTCCATTCATACGGCTATCACCACCACCGACGTGGAGGGATTGAAGAAAGTCTTGGCAGATGCGTTGGACTTCGGCATGACCATTAACGAGATTAACGAGGAGATTGTGCATCTGTATTGTTACGTGGGTTTTGCTCCGGCGTGCCGGGCAACCACTGTGTTCATGAACTTGGTGAATGAACGGCGTAACAAAGGCATACATGACGAGCAGGGACGAGAAGCATCGCCCTTTGACGAGAGCGAAAGCAAATACGCACGGGGTGAACGGCTGCAAATGCTTTGCGCAGGAATGACGGCAGAACAGTTGCGCAGCGGTTTCTTCGGGTTTAATCCACTGCTGGACTTCTGCCTGAAAGAACATTTGTTTGCCGATCTCTTTGCCCGTGACCTGCTTTCGTATGTCGAGCGGGAGATTACCACCGTGTCTGCTCTTGCCGCTATCAAAGAGCCCATGGTGGAATCGCATTACGGCGGTGCGCTGAATGTCGGCGTGACAGAGAAACAGTTGCATGAAATACTGATGCTCATTGAACAAGAAGTATCATTTGAGGCTGCGGAAGTCGGCTCACAACGTTTGGAACATACATTGCAAGCACGAAAAGAGAAATAAGACCAATCTATGGGAAGTGCGTCAGAGAAATGGAAAGGTCATGTGGCTGTCCTGTGTGCCAACTTGATATTCGGACTGAACATTCCGATAAGTAAGGCTCTGCTCAGTCAATGGATGACACCGTTCGGATACATGGCATCACGTACCTTTGCGGCAACCATTATCTTCTGGATTATACAAAGTTTCTTGCCCAAGGAAAAAGTATCTCCAAAGGATTTGGCGATTATCGCTATGGGCGGTATCATGGGATTTGTCGTGTCGCAATCCCTGACGGCAATCAGCTTACAATATACCTCACCGGTTTATTTCTCGCTGATTGTAGCATTAAGTCCGCTGGTCGTGATGCTGCTTGCGGCAGTGTTCCTGAAAGAACCGATTACAGGAAAGAAAATGGCAGGCGTAGTGTTGGGTATTGCCGGGGCATTGCTGATGATTACGCAGATAAACAATTCCGCATCGGGTAAAAACAACCTGTGGGGGATATTCCTTGCGATTATCAGCGTAACGGCATTTTCCGTTTATCTGATAATCATCCGCTCGGTGGCGCAAAAATACACTACGGTGACACAAATGAAATGGATGTTCCTCTTTGCGGCAATCATCCTTGTTCCATTGGGTTGTACTGAATATTCCGAACAGGCCCTCTTTTCTACTTCATGGGGCTGGTCTGGCGTATGGGAGTTGGCGTTTGTTGCAATATTGGCTACATCCGTCGCCTATTTCCTCACTCCTTTCGGCATGAAATATCTGAGAGCGACCACCGTAAGCGTCTATATGAACTTGCAGCCGATAGTGTCTTCCGTGGCGGCAATCTGCGTCGGGCAGGATAGTTTTTCATGGGACAAGCCTCTGGCGGCGGTGCTGGTTATCGCCGGGGCATACGTGGTATCTACCAGCAGGGCAAAAGAAACAGCATGAATATTTACATTCTAAAAGCAATAGAAGTATGAAACAGAAAGAATTATTGGCAGGCAAAGTCGCCCTCGTGACGGGCGGCAGCAGCGGTATCGGCTTCGGGACCGCCAAAAGACTGAAGGAAGAAGGCGCATTCGTCTATATCACCGGACGGCGCAGGGAGGTATTGGAGCAGGCAGCCGCCAAGTTGGGCAACGGTGTAAAGGCGGTGCAAGCGGACATCTCCAACAAGGGCGATATGCTCCGGTTGGCAAACATCATCAAGGAGGATAAAGGCGGGCTTGACATCATCTTCGCCAACGCAGGCGGAGGCAAAGCTATCCCGTTTGAGGAGGCAACCGAAGCGGACTATCACCGCACATTCGATGTGAACGTATGGGGCACGTACCTCACCGTACAAACCCTGTTGCCTATCTTGCGTGACGGGGCATCTGTCATCTTGAACGCCTCTATCACGGCTTACATGGGATTGCCGGGCTTCGGGTTGTATGCAGCGACAAAAGCTGCCGTCCGTTCCTTCGCCCGTAGCTGGACAACCGACCTGAAAAGCCGTGGAATCCGTGTCAATGCCGTTAGTCCGGGCGTGATACCGACAGAGGGATACGAAGTGGTGCAGGGAATGAGTGCCGCCGACGTACAGGCATATGCCGACCGCGTTTCTTCGGAAATTCCACTTGGTCGTGTCGGCACGAGCGAGGAACTGGGCGATGCCGTAGTCTTCCTTGCGTCGGATTTGAGCAAATACATCACGGGCATCGAGCTTACTGTCGACGGCGGCATGACGCAGGTTTATGCTGGAAAGAATTAACTCATTTATTTATATAATTACACAATAAATCAACTTATGGAATACATCAAACTTGGAAATTCAGATTTGAACGTGTCCCGCATCTGTATGGGATGTATGGGATTCGGCGACCCTACACAAGGGGCCTGCACCTGGACTATCGGTGAAGAACAATCAAAAGAAATCATTAAACGAGGATTGGAACTAGGCGTGAATTTCTTTGATACCGCCATCGCGTATCAAAGCGGTACAAGCGAACAGTATGTGGGGCGTGCTCTCCGCTCCCTTGCTAAACGGGAAGACGTGGTAGTTGCCACCAAGTTCCTGCCCCGTACTGCTGACGAGATTGCCGCCGGGATAACCGGGCAGCAACATGTAGAACGTATGCTCAACAAGAGCCTTGAAAACCTCGGCATGGACTACGTGGACTTGTATATCTGCCACATGTGGGACTACAACACGCCCATCGAGGAAATCATGGAGGGCATGAACAATGCCGTGAAAGCAGGCAAGGTGCGTGCTATCGGCATCTCCAACTGTTTCGCCTGGCAGCTTGCTAAAGCCAATGCCATTGCCGAACGTAACGGTTGGGCGAAGTTCGTATCCGTGCAAGGGCATTACAACCTGCTGTTCCGTGAGGAAGAACGTGAAATGGTTCCCCTTTGTGAGGAGGACAATATCGCCCTGACTCCTTACAGCGCATTGGCGGGTGGGCGTCTCTCCAAACGCCCGGGTGAAACTTCCAAACGCCAGGAAGAAGACGGTGTGGCCAAGATGAAATACGATGCCACAGCCGAACAGGACGGCATCATCATCGCCCGTGTAGCCGAACTTGCTGACCGTTATGGTGTAACCATGACACAAGTCGCATTGGCTTGGCTTTTGCGCAAGGTTTCGTCGCCCGTAGTCGGAGCTACAAAATTACACCACATTGACGGGGCTGTAGCTGCCCTCGACCTGAAACTGACAGATGAGGATATGACTTATCTGGAGGAAGCCTATGTTCCACATGCCTTAGTGGGTGTCATGGCGTTGAACAAGAAAAAACCGACCGAAAAAGCCACTTGGTCTACAGGGAACCAGGTCATCAAATAATCAGAGGTCCAGGCTGATTCGGATACAAAAACACAGAGTCACGGAGTTTTATCAATCCGACAATCGATTGATTTTTCTCCGTGACTCTGTGTTTTTATGGGTGATGATGGTCAATGTCAATCTGCCAAGTCTATCGTTTTATAACGGTCGCCCGTAGCCTTGACCAGTTCTTTCAAAAACTCTTGCGGATAACCCGGACGGTCGAGCGGAGCGGAATTACCGGTCTCAGGCCGTACCAGCTTGCCATCCTTCACACGTTTCACGACTCCATCGTTATAACGGACAATCAGAAATTCGCCCAGCTTCTTCCAGGCATCTACAGCCGCCTGTGCCGTCATCCCCGTATAGTTAGTCAAAAAGTCTTTGGCTTTCTGAGGGTCATCGGCATACAATTTCATCGCCGTACTTTCGATACCGGTCTGTGCATCGGCATACATATCTTCCAATGAGTTCTGCACCGTGCGCATATCCTCTACCATCAGACTGTAACGCGGACGAATCATATCCGCCACCCAATTGTAAATCCAAAAGGCGGAATTCCAAGAGAAAGTTACGCAATCCCCTTCTCCTTCGGCATACGAAGCGGGAACCTTATCGGTATTGCAATATACCGGCGTAAATACCGTCATATTGGCATCGTCCAGTCCGAACCACAATACACCACCGATTGCGTCGGGCATGGTAGAACGCATCTGCGACACAAAAGTAAAGGCACTCTGCTGCGTAGAGATGGGACGCTCATTGAAATATTCCTGTCCGTCCACTTCAAAAGTCAGCGGAGACAGACGGTAAGGCATCTTGAAAGCCCCTGCACCCAAATCGTTCGTAATATCCAGCGGCGTTCCTTCGTAATGGTCGCGCATGGCATGCTGGATGTCGCGTACAGACACTTTGCGGTCGGGCTTCACATAAAGCGGCATCGGCTCCTTGCTCTTTCCCTGGATATAGGGCAAGTAAGCTTCTCCCGTAGTCTTGCTGAACATATTATAAAAACTCCATACGCGAGCTTCGCAGGCACGCAGACCGCTGAAGTCCAGCGGACAATAAGCGTCGGCAAAGCTGAAATCCTTGTTCATGCCATTAAAATATCCTTTTTCACGGGCAAACGAAATGACATCAGGTGAATAAAGGCAATTATCCTTGTCGTTCAGGTCGAACTTGTGGATGCGGCTTTGGTTGGCATGTGCAGCAATACAGTCATCGGGAATACGCACCGCCACCCACACGGCACCTTTCACGCCCGGACCTTTACCAATCATCTCCATAATCCATGCCTCATTGGGGTCGGCGATGGAAAATGACTCGCCACTGCTGTAATAACCGTATTCCTTCACCAAATCGGTCATGACCTTGATGGCTTCCTTTGCCGTGCGCGAACGCTGCAAAGCCACATAAATCAGGCTTCCGTAATCCATAATGCCCGTAGAGTCGACCAACTCGGGACGCCCGCCGAAGGTCGTCTCGCCGATAGTCACCTGAAACTCGTTCATATTACCGATGACATTGTAGGTCTGCTTGGCTTCTTCGATTTGTCCCAAATACTTGCCGGTATCCCATTCGTAAATAGGACGCATCGTGCCTGCCGCATGCATGACCGCAGGATAATGGCACAAGAAACCGAACATCCCATACGAATCGGCGGAATAGGAAACGATTACAGACCCGTCGGCAGAAGCCTTCTTGCCGACAATCAGGTTGGTACAAGCCCAACCGTTCATCACAAACATTGCCAAGAGCATGGCAATCAATCCAACTTTTTTTCTCATCGTATTTATTTAATTTAAAATTTATATTCTTTACGTGTCTCGTTTCCGCAAGCGTCGCTCACGATAACCTCCAGCCGGTGAGGCACACCTTTCTTTATCCGTTCCGGATCTTGAATCACCAAAACACCTTTCTTCAAACCGAACAAGACAAAGTTGCCGTCTACATATACTTTATAAGAAGCGATTTCGGTTTGTGTGTCGCTCACCCGAAAACGGATACGGCGGTTGGTACGCCAGGCATTCTGTCCCAACGGAACGACACGGGGAGCGATGGTATCTACCTGCACCAAGAAAGTACCCAGGGTGCGTACGTCCGCTTTCACCCAACCGCCGGCATACTTACCTCCTACCGAAGCCTTCCACTTGCCCGAACGTTGTTCGATGTAATACTTTGTCGTGTCTGCCACCGGCAGATGACGCACGCCGATAGACAAGGAACAAAAGCTCTGGAAAGGCACAGGACCGGCATCCAGTTCATAATCGAACGAGATATGAGCGCTATCGCCTACCACACGGGTCTGCATCTCTGTATCTTCGTACACCATTCCTTTGGGAACCACCAGTTCCATACCGGGCTCCTGCACCACATTCGTGCGGTTCCAATACAACAGGTGTTTCGCGTCGGGAACATACGCAGGAATCTCCTGACGTTTCCCCCGCACCACAAAACGATACGTATGCCGGTTGCCGAAGTTATCTTCCAATACATAGCGGAAATGATAATCGCGCTCTTCATCGATGGTCACCACTCCACGTGAAGGCGTGACCTGCAACAGCCTTAGCGGATTGCCCGGCGCTTTATACGAGCGCATAATCAGTCTGCGCGTATTCGCGTATTCGGCATAATCGATAAAACTGTTTATCATCCGGTTCTCTTTGGCAGACACTTCATCGGTCTTGCTCCGGAAGACCTTGACCGTATCCACATACAACGTAACGGAATGTACACCGTAGAAATTAGACGTTCCGGTCATATAGTCCTTGGCAGCGATGCCTGCATAAATCTCGCCCCATGCCGTAAAAGGCTGATTCAGATTTCCCGCTCCGACCAGTTTACGCCGGGAACTTCCGTCTACTACGCCCCTGCCTTTCACGGGATAAAGCCCAATCAGACTCGCTACGGGCGGTTTGTCATCCTTTAAATACTTGCCGAAATAAGGCATCGGGTCTACATAATCACCGTTATCGTTGCGCCGCAGTTCCAGATGCAGATGCGGTCCCGCCGAAGCGCCTTCGTTTCCGCTTAATGCGATGATTTCACCTTTCTCTACCGGAAGCACACCCGGTTCCATACGGATATCGCAAACAAAAGTCTCGTGCTCATATTGATAATTACGCACATATTGCTGAATCTTCGGCGAGAAGGAAACGACATGGCCGTATACCGAAGTAAACCCGTTGGGATGCGTCACAAAAAGAGCCTGCCCGTATCCGCCATGCAACACCATCACCCGCGACACATACCCTTCTGCCACACTGTGAATGGGTTTTCCAGTTACCCCACCGGTCTTTATGTCCAGACCGTTATGAAAATGATTGGGACGTAATTCGCCGAAGTTCGCACTCAGCAAAAGCGGAAAGTCGAAAGGAGACCGGAAATCCGGCTTCACCCCTTCTTGAGCCTGTAAGGAAAGCACCGCTCCTCCTACCAGTGCCAACAAAAAACGTATTCTCATTCAGCGTTATATATTATAAGTTTTTTAAAATCGGGAACAAATATACAATTTCCTCTTAAAAAGACCACATATAATTTGCCGGCTATTTAAAATTTTGTGTATATTTGTAGACTATTGGACGGTATCGTAAAGAATAACCTGTAACCTTTCCTAATACAAAAATTCTTTTTACATTTTTACTTGTTTTCAATAGGATTACATATAATTATAGCAAATAGAAAAGGAAAGGGAAAGGTTTTTGAATAGCCCTCCTTCTGAGCGGATGATGATATCTGTAATGATGACTTTTACGCATGGTGTGTTACAAGTGAAGGAATCCTTTTTCTTCTACTTGTAACAAACAAGCGGCTCCCGACGTTATTACCACAGGTTATCACGGATAAATATTTTTCAATAGGTTCATCGGCAATAATCCCCTATCTTTGCACCCGCATTAAAGAAAAATAACCATTTAACACATTATTGCTATATGTTCGAAAAAGGAAACAGAGGTAACACCCTTCACGGAATCCTGCTCATTGCGCTATTCTCGTTTGCGGCATTTTACATTGCCGAAATCCCCTTCGTAAAAAGTCTTTCATTCAGTCCGCTTATCGTGGGTATCATCTTAGGCATGCTCTATGCCAACAGCCTGCGCAACCGTTTGCCCGAGACATGGGTGCCCGGCATCAAGTTCTGTACCAAGCAAATCCTGCGTGCCGGCATCGTATTATACGGCTTCCGGCTGACCTTGACCGAAGTGGCCGCCGTAGGTCTTCCCGCCGTAGCCATTGATACCATCATCGTTTGCGGCACTATCTTCCTGGGTGTATGGCTGGGAAAAGCATTGAAAATGGACAAGGATACTTCGCTGATGACAGCTACCGGAAGCGCCATCTGCGGTGCGGCAGCCGTACTGGGAGCCGAACCTGTAGTGAAATGCGAAGGACATAAAACCGCCATCGCCGTATCAACCGTGGTTATCTTCGGTACCATCTCGATGTTCTTATACCCGATTATGTACCGTGCCGGTCTATTGGACGCACTGGGCAACATAGGCACCGCCATCTATACAGGAAGCACCCTTCACGAAGTGGCGCACGTAGCCGGAGCCGGAAACGCGATGGACCCGACCGATGCGCTGGGCATAGCCGGAACGGCAACCATCACCAAAATGATACGCGTCATGATGCTGGCTCCGGTATTGGTCATCATGAGCTTCGCTTTAGCCAAACGCAAATCAGCCGAGACAAACAATGTTTCGGGCAAGAGCAAGATAACCATTCCCTGGTTTGCCTTCGGATTCATCGGCATCATCTGCCTCAACTCTTTCCTCCAATATATATTAGGTGTAGACAGCGTGAAGGAAATCCCGCTGAACGGCACCATCGAATACATCGATACCTTCATGCTGACAATGGCCATGACCGCACTGGGCACGGATACCAACATAGAAAAGTTCAAACAGGCAGGCGCCAAACCTTTTGTACTGGCAGGACTGCTCTACGTCTGGCTGGTAGGCGGCGGATACCTGCTGACAAAATGGCTGGTCCCGGCATTGATGTAGCACATCGTTCCCGATACAACAAAATACAAAGACACCGGACGCAGAGAATCCGTTCGAAATCATTCGAAACAGATTCCCTGCGTCTTTGTATATCCGTATCATATAAAATCAGCACATAAAATACAACACCATCAAAAAATTATTCGTAGTTTTGCAACACTTTGCTACAAAATGAAACATTTTAATTACTGATTAGATATGATAACATTTGTATTAAGCTTGGTAGCCCTCGTTGTAGGCTACCTCATTTATGGTCGCGTAGTAGAGCGCATATTCGCTCCCGACGACCGTCCCACGCCTGCGGTCAGTATGGCAGACGGAGTGGACTATGTAGTGCTTCCTGGATGGAAGATTTTCATGATTCAGTTTCTGAACATTGCCGGCACAGGACCTATCTTCGGTGCCATCATGGGAGCCAAGTTCGGTCCTTCGGCCTATTTGTGGATTGTATTAGGCTGTATCTTTGCCGGAGCCGTACACGATTACTTGAGCGGCATGCTCTCCATGCGCCACGGCGGAGCCGGACTGCCCGAGCTGGTAGGCGCCTATTTAGGCGGACGCACCAAGAAAGTCATGCTTGTCTTCTCCGTATTCCTGCTGCTGATGGTAGGCGCCGTGTTTGTCTACAGTCCCGCCATCATCCTCGGCAAACTCTGCAGCGATTCACTGACGTGGGTCTATATCTGGTGCATCATCATCTTCATCTATTACTTCCTGGCTACCATGCTCCCCATCGACAAGATTATCGGGCGCATCTATCCGCTGTTTGCCGTTGCCATGCTGTTTATGGCAGTAGCCCTGATGGGTGTATTGTTCGTCAAATGGCCTTCTTTGCCCGAACTGACCGACGGACTGCAAAACATGAACCCTTCTGCCGGAACCATCTTCCCCTGCCTGTTCATCACCATTGCCTGTGGAGCCATCAGCGGTTTCCACGCCACGCAAAGCCCGCTCATGGCGCGGTGCATCAAAAGCGAACGCCAGGGACGTCCTCTGTTTTATGGAGCCATGATAACCGAAGGAGTAGTAGCTTTGATATGGGCTACCGTATCCATGTATTTCTTTTACGGTGGAGCGGCCGAAGAATTAGGTGTACCGGCTACCCTGCAGGCTCCCGAAGTAGTGACTACCGTATCGCAAGGATGGCTGGGAGTATTCGGCGGAGCATTGGCCATATTGGGCGTAGTGGCAGCTCCCATCACCAGCGGAGACACTGCACTACGCAGCGCACGGCTTATCATTGCCGAATTCCTGCACCTAGAGCAACACTCTATCCGCAAACGCATCTATATCTGCATTCCGGTATTTGCCGTCACCTTAGGGCTGTTGTGGTATAACATTGCCGACGAAAACGGATTCAATATCATCTGGAACTATTTCGGATGGGCAAACCAGACCCTTGCCGTATTTACCCTATGGACTGTAACGGTCTATCTTGTCCGCAAGAAAAAGAATTATTGGATAACGCTCCTTCCCGCCATGTTCATGACCGCAGTCTGCCTGTCTTTCCTGCTCATATCTGACAACAGCTTCGGACTGCCCAGCATCGTAGGCTATGTATCGGCAGTCATCGCTTTCGTGCTTTCGGGATTACTCTTCGCCATTTGGAAAGCCAAACAGAATAAATAACTATTCAGCCCCTATATCTGTCATACAATATAAAGACAAATATAGGGGCTTTTATTACCTATCACCTCTTATTATCAAAGAAACGACAGGATGCATCCAAAATGAAAAAAGAGAATAAGTGCCGGTTTACTGACCACTCTTTATCCGTCCCGAAATCCGGTGCTCTTGCAAATAGCGGAAGACGAAACGTATAAAGTTGAGGACGGTCTCGTCCTCTTCTCCCTGCTGAGACACGAAACAAAACTGACGCTGGAAACATAAGCCTTCGATATCAGTAATCCGGAAAACGTTTTCTTCCAATTCGCGCCGGATAGCAAATACCGAAACAATCCCCATGCAAGGGCTATACCTTAAGAAAGACTTGATGCCCTCTGTACTCCCCAAATGCATCCGCACATTGAGTGAAGAAAGCTTCACCCCCTTTTCTGCCAATGCGGCTTCGATGGTATCAAGCGTGCCCGATCCCCGCTCCCGAAGTATCAAGGGTATCTGCTTGAATTCTTCCAGTGAAATTTCCTCTCCCAACCCTCGTTCTGCCGTCACGGACGTGACAGGAAGCAATTCGTCGCAAAGAAAAGCTTCATAACGCAGGTTAGGCAAACGGGAAACTCCCTCCACCATGCCCAAGTCAATGCTATGCTCTTGCAGAACCTGTTCCACATTACGCGAATTGGTTTCAATCAATGTCAACTTGATTTTGGGGTACTGACGGGTGTATTCGGCAAGTATAGGCGGCAGAATATATTGCGCAATGGTGGTGCTTGCCCCCAAACGCAACTGTCCGTTATACTCGTTATGCAACAGATGCATGCTGTATTCCAGCTTCCGGTATTCTCCCAAAATCCGTTCGCTGTATTCCAGCAGCAAACGCCCGGCTTCGGTCAGCGATATCTTATTGCCCAGCCGATTGAAAAGCCGCACCTGATACAGCCGCTCCAACTCGTGAATGTGTTTGGTTATGGCAGGCTGGCTCACAAACAGTTCCTGCGAGGCTTTGGTAAAGCTCAGGTTCTTGGCAACCGAATAAAAAACCTTCAAGCGGAAATCAGACATAACATTTCCTCCGTTTACAACTCATCGGCACGAATGCCCAACGACTGGAGAACGGCAAACCCCAACATCTCGAATGTAAAGCCACCGGTACAGGCAGGCGGATTCATGCCGAACACCGTAATGGAATCTTTTTTCTCTACCTTATTTATATAGTCGCCCATACGGCTTCCGTAACCGTCCTCATCAGGCACGACAATCACCCAGCGCGCTTCTTTCGATTCGCCGACCAACTGGAGCGACTCGAAGAACAAGTCTTCACGGGCAGCAAACTCCGAAGGCTGGAAGGCATACAAGGAGAACTCACCCAGCTTGCTTTTGAATGCCATCGAGTGAATTTCCTTTTCCAAATCGGAAGGAGTGCAAAACGTAAAGCGACGGGAGGCGCCATCATAAATGAAAATCACCTGCACTTTCCCTTCGCCCAACGGTATGCCCGCATCCAAAGCCAGACATTCCAACAGCACAGCCAAATCGGCTTTCGGCAATTCACGTTTCACTATCGGAGCGAAATGAGCTTTCAAATCGTTTCCTACACGGTTCAGATACGATGCGTCTATCAGCATCACCACAGGGTCGAAAGGTATTTTCTTTTCCATATTCATATCTTCAATCGGTTTCGGGGATAAAGATACAAAAAACTTCGCTGACAATTTGTACGAAAGTAAGACAATATTGCAGGAGAGAGAGATAATACACTGACATTTAGACAGATAAGCACCTCTGATAAGCTTTGGCAAAGTATTTGATGAGTACTAAGCGTAATCAATCGATAAAGAAATAAAAAAGGAGAATACAATATGAACTTTAACAACTTTACTATCAAATCGCAAGAGGCTGTGCAGGAAGCGGTCAATCTGGTACAGAGCCGCGGACAGCAAGCTATCGAGCCGGAACATTTGCTGGCAGGGGTGCTGAAGGTAGGCGAAAATGTAACGAACTTCATTTTCCAGAAACTGGGCGTCAACGGCCAGCAGATTCAAACGGTGCTCGACAAACAGATAGCTTCTCTTCCGAAGGTTTCGGGAGGCGAGCCTTATCTGAGCCGTGAAACGAACGAAGTATTGCAGAAAGCCATCGACTACTCAAAACAATTGGGCGACGAGTATGTATCGCTGGAAGCCTTGCTGCTTGCCCTGCTCAACGTGAAGAGCACGGTAGCCACCATGCTGAAAGACGCGGGACTGACCGACACGGAACTGCGTTCTGCCATCAACGAACTGCGTCAGGGACAAAACGTCACTTCGCAATCCAGCGAAGACACGTATCAGTCGCTGAACAAGTACGCCATCAACCTGATTGAGGCAGCCCGCAACGGCAAGCTGGACCCGGTCATCGGGCGTGACGAGGAAATCCGCCGGGTGCTGCAGATACTGAGCCGCCGTACAAAGAACAACCCGATTCTGATCGGTGAGCCGGGTACTGGTAAGACAGCCATCGTAGAAGGTCTTGCCCAACGTATCCTGCGTGGCGATGTGCCCGAGAACTTAAAGAACAAGCAGCTTTACTCATTGGATATGGGTGCGCTGATTGCCGGCGCCAAATACAAAGGCGAATTCGAGGAACGTCTGAAATCGGTCATCAACGAGGTGAAGAAATCGGAAGGGAACATCATCCTGTTCATCGATGAAATCCATACCTTGGTAGGTGCAGGCAAAGGTGAAGGTGCGATGGATGCCGCCAATATTCTGAAACCGGCTTTGGCACGTGGCGAACTGAGAAGCATCGGCGCGACGACCTTGGACGAATACCAGAAGTATTTCGAAAAGGATAAGGCACTCGAACGTCGTTTCCAGACCGTCATGGTAGACGAACCGGACACGGCAAGTTCCATCTCCATCCTGCGTGGACTGAAGGAACGTTACGAGAACCACCATCAGGTGCGCATCAAAGACGAAGCCATCATTGCCGCTGTCGAATTGAGCAACCGGTACATCACCGACCGTTTCTTGCCCGATAAGGCGATAGACCTGATGGATGAGGCTGCCGCCAAGCTGAGGATGGAGCGCGACTCACTTCCCGAAGAGCTGGATGAAATCGAACGCCGGCTGAAACAATTGGAAATCGAGCGTGAAGCCATCAAGCGGGAAAAGGATGAAGCCAAGCTTGCCCAGTTGAACAAAGAGATTGCCGAACTGAAAGAACAGGATTCTTCGTACCGTGCCAAATGGCAAAGCGAGAAGGAACTGGTGAACAAGATTCAGCAGAACAAAAAGGAAATTGAGCAACTGAAGTTTGAAGCTGACCGTGCCGAACGGGAAGGCAACTACGGTAAAGTGGCAGAAATCCGGTACGGAAAACTCCAGGCTTTGGACAATGAGATAAAGAGCATTCAGGAAGACCTGAAGAAGAAACAAGGCGACAGTGCCATGATTAAGGAAGAAGTGACGGCAGAAGACATTGCCGACGTGGTATCGCGCTGGACAGGCATACCGGTCAGCAAGATGCTGCAAAGCGAACGCGACAAGCTGCTTCATCTGGAAGACGAGTTGCACAAACGTGTCATCGGTCAGGACGAGGCCATCGAAGCGGTAGCCGATGCCGTACGCCGTAGCCGTGCAGGTCTGCAAGACCCGAAACGTCCGATAGGCTCGTTCATCTTCCTGGGTACAACCGGTGTAGGTAAGACCGAACTGGCAAAGGCCTTGGCCGAATATCTGTTCGACGACGAGTCGCTGATGACCCGTATCGATATGAGTGAGTATCAAGAGAAACATACCGTTTCACGTCTGATCGGTGCGCCTCCGGGATACGTCGGTTATGATGAAGGCGGACAGTTGACCGAAGCCGTGCGCCGTAAACCTTACTCGGTCGTGCTGTTCGATGAAATTGAGAAAGCACACCCCGATGTGTTCAACATCCTGCTTCAGGTATTGGACGACGGACGTCTGACCGACAATAAGGGACGTACGGTAAACTTCAAGAACACCATCATCATCATGACCTCCAACTTGGGAAGCTCGTACATCCAGAGCCAGTTTGAGAAAATCAATGCTCAGAACCACGACCAGATTGTAGAAGAGACCAAGAAAGAAGTGATGGAGATGCTGAAGAAGACCATCCGTCCGGAGTTCTTGAACCGTATCGACGAAATCATCATGTTCCAGCCGCTTGACAAAGAACAGATTAAGCAGATTGTCCGCTTGCAAATCAACGGTATCCAGAAGATGCTTGCCGACAACGGAGTCACGCTGCAGATGACGGATGAAGCCGTAGAGTTCTTGGCAACTGCCGGATTCGATCCGGAATTTGGTGCCCGTCCTGTCAAACGTGCCATCCAACGCTACCTGCTGAATGACTTGTCGAAGAAATTGCTGGCTCAGGAAGTCGACCGCACGAAACCGATTGTGGTAGAACGCAGTGCCGACGGCTTGAAGTTCCGCAACTGAAATACCAATAATAGTTCATTCAAATAAGTAAAATCTCCCGGTCAGCATATCGCTGGCTTGGGAGATTTTTTTATTCAATCAATGCCCGAAACAGTAAAGGCTATATCCCAAATAGAAAAGATACATACCCGCCACGAGCAGCATCAACACAATTACCCACCAGGGATTTGGCTTTCTGACAAAAACACTTGTATCCATAAATTTCTTTTTTGACAAAAGTAAGCAAGAGATATCTCAATCCGGTTTCAAAGCGATGACAATATCCGCATGTTTGCATAATGAAAGGAAATACGCTATCTTTGCCGCCAAATTTGAATCAGAAAACAAAAGGATGAAAAAGAAAAGACTGCTTATCGGACTGGGTATCGTACTCCTTGTCCTCGCTTCGGGCATCGCGGCCGGATACGCCTGCCTGATGAACCGCCCGCTTCAACTAAAGGAAGCCACCTTTCTTTATATAGATGAGGATGACAACATCGATTCGGTATATTACAAACTGGAGAACCAGTTGCATGCGTCCCGACTGACCGGATTCCGCCTGCTGGCATCCTATACCCACTATGCCGGCCACATCCATACGGGTGCATACCGCTTCCAGCCGGAAGAACGAAGCTGGAACATCTTCCGCACCCTGCAGGCAGGCAACCAGACTCCTGTATCCGTTACCGTACCCAGCGTGCGTACCATCGGACACTTGTGCAAGGCAGTCTCACGCCAGCTGATGACCGACTCGGCGACCATAGCCCGTCTGCTGAACGACAGCACATATTGTGCCACATTGGGCTACGACTCGTGCACCCTCCCTGCCCTGTTCATCCCGAATACGTATGAAGTGTATTGGAACATCAGCGACAAAGACTTCATTGCCCGTATGCAGAAAGAACACCAACGTTTTTGGAATGACAAACGTACCGCCCAAGCCAAGGCTATCGGGCTCACCCCTACCGAAGTCAGCACCCTGGCATCCATCGTCGACGAAGAAACAGCCAATCAGGCAGAGAAACCCATCGTAGCCGGATTGTATATGAACCGCCTGCAACGGGGAATGTTGTTACAGGCAGACCCCACGGTCAAATTCAGCCTGAAGGCATTCGGGTTACGGCGCATCCTCCATAAACACCTGGAAACAGACAGTCCCTATAACACCTACAAATATGCCGGATTGCCTCCCGGCCCCATCCGCATCCCCAGCATTCAAGGCATCGAAAGCGTGCTGAACTACACGCATCACGATTATCTTTATATGTGTGCCAAGGAAGATTTCTCGGGCACCCATAACTTTGCCCGTACCATGAACCAGCATTTGGCCAATGCCCGCCGTTACCAGCAGGCACTAAATCGTAGGAATATCCGGTAAACAACAGGAATATATCAAATATTTGTTACCTTTGCACCGTATTTTCAACACCTAATCGACATGAATTGGAAGAAACTGACTTTATGGTTGGCAGCAGGTTGCCTATCCTTGCCAGCCATTGCCCGGCAGGCAGATACTACCCTTACCTACCGTATTGAAGCAAGTGGCAATATATCGAACGGTACCTACGCTCCGCTTTGGTTTACAGCTAACCGATATGGGCTGTCCAGCCAAAAGCCTAACAGCGGCTATATCCGTGCCGGGCTGCATTACAACAAAGCATTAAAACACGACTGGCGCATCGAAGCAGGACTTGATTTAGCCGGGGCTGCTGACCAGGTATCCAGCTTCGTGGTACAGCAAGCATACGCCGACATTGCCTGGAAATTCTTGCGGCTCAGCATCGGCAGCAAAGAACGTCCCGGCTTTCCACTTGTCAAGAATGAACGGTTGAGTAGCGGCATGATGGTAGAAGGTCCCAACGCACGCCCTGTTCCTCAGGTCAGAATCGATATTCCCGAATACGTCGCTGTTCCCGGTACAGGTAAATGGCTTTCTTTAAAAGGGCATCTTGCCTACGGAGCGTTTACCGACTGGAACTGGCAGGAAGACTTTGCATCTGCCGGAAACTATTGGGGAAAACACGTCTTGTATCATAGCAAGTCGCTGATGTTCCGCATCGGGAACCGCGAGAAATTCCCGGTAGAATTCGAACTCGGCTTATTGATGGCTGCCCAGTTTGCCGGAGCTCAAATGAAAAAGAATGCCGACGGAACCAGTTCGGTCAACGTAGATATGCCCGGTGGGCTGAAAAGTTTCTTCAAGGCTTTTATCCCGATGAGCGGCGGAAGCGATACACCATGGGGCGACCAGGTAAACGTGGAAGGCAATCATTTGGGAAGCTGGAACTTTGCCTTGACCTATTACGTCAACGACTGGCGCTTCCGTGCTTACCTGGACCATTATTTCGACGACCATTCACAAATGGTATGGCAATATGGACGCTGGAAAGACGGTCAGCTGGGAATTGAAGTCGATTTTCCCCAAAACCGCTGGATAAGTGCCGTGGTATGGGAAGGAATGTCCACCAAACAGCAGACCGGACCGCTTCTGTATGATGAGTTTGCCGGCACACTGGGTTATCAGGTCAGTGCAGGAGACAATTATTACAACAATTATTGCTATCAGGCCTGGCAGCATTGGGGACAAGGCATGGGCAACCCGTTCCTGCCGGGTCCTATATATAATAAGGATGGAAAAATCACGTTCAAGAGCAACCGCGTGCGTGCACAGCACATAGGCGTCGAAGGCAATCCCAGTGATGAATGGAACTGGCGTGTCTTGATTTCGTTTGCCCGTCATTGGGGTACCTATGCAACGCCGTTGGACAAGCAACGCAAACAGTTCAGTTCGCTTTACGAAGTGACTTACAGTCCTAAATGGGCAACGGGATGGAGCGCTTCGGTAGGCATGGGGCTCGACCGGGGAAATTACTTAGGCAACTCTACGGGCGGCATTTTGACCATCAAGAAGACGGGAAGAATCTTTTAAGTTTTTGAGTTTGTAAATTCTTGAGTTTTTCAGTTTATACATTAATGAATATGAAGACTATTCACTTATTATTTATGATAGGTTTGCTCGCTTTGATTACAGCATGCGAGAAAAAACCGATTGACGGAAACATAGAGGGCATGTGGAAACTGGAACAGTTCACGACACATGCCGACGGTACGGTTCATCGCGATTGTCCGCGTATTTTCTATAGCATCCAACTGCAAATCGTAGAGCTTGCCGAAAAGCAATGCACCCATGGATATGGCACTTATGTCGGACACTTTTACCTCAACGAAGACCATAGCCAGGCTGTCATGAAAGATTTCAAGTACCGTCAGTCTACGGGAGACAACGGCGAAGACGTGCCTGTAGAAAAGCTGTTGCCTTATGGCATCAATGCTACCGAAACTACATTTGACATACTGAAAGCCGACGGCAAACACCTCGTATTACAATCGGATTACGCTACACTGGAGTTTATCAGCTTCTGACAGACAGATACTCATAAACCAAGAAGCATACAGACACAACGTTCAAAAGCCTGATTCAGCTTGGAACATCCCTGTGTCTGTATGCTTCTTTTGTTATAAAAACTTCCAATCTGCATAATTTTATCTTCATTCATACTTTCCCCTTTCAAGATTTTCTTTATCTTTGCATCAAACTAATACATTCCTAATTATA
>UQVZ01000024.1 GCA_900544675.1 uncultured Bacteroides sp. | reverse complement strand
AAGGGTTCTGCTGCCTTATGCAAGAAATAAAAAATGGAATTGATAGAACCCACCTAAAATAAAAGTTTAAGAGAAGCAGAAGAAAACAGATTTTTACAAAACCAGCTAAGAGCCTGTTTAAGTTTGCCTCAAGAATAATCTTATGGCTGCCATGAAGCCTTTCTCTTTGAGAACACTGACAACCATTTGATAGCATATCTGAAAAAAGAAGATAATCCTCTTTTAAAAAGAAGATGGTCCTCTTTTAAAAAGAAGACTATCCTCTTTGGCAAAGAGGATAATCCTCTCTGAAAACAAATTCTCTTTGGCAAAAAGGGATTGTTTTTCCCGACTGAAAGAAGAAATTTGCATTTTCAGCATAAAAAAGTCGGCAATTCTTTTGCTGATATAAAAAAAAGCTCTACCTTTGCACCCGTTATCGAAAGACAACGATACACAATCGGAATGTAGCGCAGTTGGTAGCGCACTACGTTCGGGACGTAGGGGTCGGGCGTTCGAGTCGCCTCATTCCGACAGAACGATGAGAGAAGCAATTCTTTCATCGTTTTTTTCTTTTTGAACACAGAGACACAGAGTCACAGAGAATCATGAAGCTCTGTGTCTTTGTGTTTCTGTGTTTAATTTTTAAGACTGTTCCGGCAATTCCACCACTCCGAGTTTCTTCTTTCCGTTCATCTTTGCCACCAAAGGTTTGTCGAAATGCACCCAGCGGATGAATTTCGTTTCTTCTACGGCAGGCATACTATTGAGCAAAGCCTCGTTGAAGATGCCGTCGCCACAATAAGCATTGATAGTGAAATAACCGACTCCAAACGAAGTCAGGTTCTGGAAAAAGTGCGTGCCTTGGCTGGGGTCTACCCGATAATTGGTTAATCCGGCCTCTACAATGACACGGGCAGCGGATATGTTCGGCCATTTCACCGGAATGCCCAACCACGTATCACTGCTTCCCCATCTGCCCGGACCTACCAGCACATAGTGCTTGCCTTCGTCAAGGAAACGTTTGTTCAGTTTTTCGATGTCGTAAGCTATCAACTGATTGTTCGATGCCGTATAGCCTTCGGTCTTTACATAAATCACGTCCTGCATGTCATCCATCACTCCCTGTCCCAACGCATTCCCGCTCTTGAGCAACAGACGGTCTTCAGGAATTGCTTCCAAGTCTTCATCCAAATCGGCTTTCAGATCTACCATCGGACGGATTTGTAGCAAATAGAACGTGCCGGTCTTCTCCTGTGCATTCAGATTGACCGCAAATTCGATTTCCACCGGACGGCGCATCTCACCTTGCCCATATTTCTGTACCAACTGAAGAATGCGTGCCAACGGGAAAACATCATGCTGCAAGATATTGGCAAAGGTAATGACCTTGCGCCCGCCCGGATAGATTCCGTCGCGTATCACCATGTCATACGGGTCGTAGGTAGAAGCGATATAAGTAAGCGAACCGTCTGCTTCAGCGTCTTTCACCGAGAGCTTCAAGAGGTTGAACCCATCATCAAGCGAAAAGTTGTGCCCCATATTCTTCAGGTCGAGCGCATAGAAACGAGTCTGCGTTTCGCGTAAAGCCATTTCCATTTCACTGGTCTGTAACACCTTGTCGGGATGATACGGACACACCCGCAATGTCAGTCCGCCATCGACAATGTATTTACCCAATCCCAATGCCAAGCTGACCGTACCCTCTTCCGCCAGTTCATCATTGATGGGATAATAGTTGACCGAGCGCGCCACTCCGGAAATGGCCGGATAATAGCGGTCGCCATATTGCGCTCCGACCACTTCCTGCAAGATGACCGCCATCTTTTCTTCGTCAATCACATTGCTGGTAGCCTGCATATAAGCCTTGCTGTCCTTATAGAATACCGAAGCATAAACCCCCTTGATGGCATCGCTCAACATCCGGAGGCGTTCATACTTGTCATCGAGATAAGGAATCATATACGTAGAATAAATGCCGGCAAAGGGCTGGTAATGCGAATCTTCCAGCAAGCTGGACGAACGGATGGCTATCGGAGCCTTCACCACATCGAAAAAAGTAAAGAAATCATCCACCAGACTGTCTGGCAGCTTGGCACGCAGGAAAGCACGCAGTATCACTTCATCCTCGGCATCGCTCAAAGCAATCTGATAAAGCTGATTGGTCTCCATAAACTCGTCGAACACATCGGTACAGAGCACTACGGTCTTGGGAATGGCAATCGTGGCATTCTCGAATTCTTCAAATTCGACATGACGCTTAATCATGTTGTCAATAAAAGCCAAGCCTCTTCCCTTACCTCCCAACGAACCGTCACCGATACGCGCGAAATGGGAATAACGGTCGAAACGGTCGCGCTGGAAGACAGCTACGACTCCCTGATTCTTCATCTTGCGGTATTTGACAATAGCTTCGAAAATAATTTGCCGATGCGCGTCAATGTCCTGCAACGATTCCCAGGTTATCTGTTTCAGAAACTCGGCAACGGGGAATATGGCACGCGAATAGAGCCAACGGGAAACGTGATTGCGGCTGATGTGATACAAAAGCGAATCGGCGGGAATGGAAAAGATGGCATTCTGCAAATCCTTCAGGTTGTGCACACGCGCCACTTCTTCCTTGGTCTTCGGATTGCGGAACACAAAATCGCCGAAACCGAAATGCTCGGAAACAGCCTGACGCAAATCAATATTCATTTTCTTCGAGTTCTTGTCGATGAACTGAGCGTGGATATGCTCGGCAAACTCCCGATTGGAAATCTCCGCCGATTGCAATATCAATGGAATAAACGGACTACGGCTACGCACCTCAGTCAAAAAGCGGATGCCTGCCTGCGGGTCGATTTTCCCCTCACGAGGGAAACGGGCATCCGACACAATGCCCAGCGTATGGTTCTGATAACGGGTATATAGGTCAAGCGCTTCCTCGTAGGTACGCGCCAATACAATTTTAGGACGCCCGCGCATACGCAAGGTACGCTGATGTTCATTCAAAGCTTCGGTAGCGAACTCCTGACTTTGTTTCAACACGAATTTATATAAATTGGGAAGCACCGACGAATAAAACCGTACGGAATCTTCGACCAACAGAATCATCTGTACACCCACCTCCTTGATGTCATGCTCCAGGTTCATCTTGTCCTCTATCAGCTTGATGATGGATACCAGCAAATCGGTGTTTCCCAGCCAACAGAATACGTATTCGAAGATGCTCAAGTCTTCGTGCTCCATCCGCTCACGGATACCATGCGAAAACGGAGTCAGCACCACCAACGGTATATGCGGATATTTCTCCTTGATTTGCCGTCCGATATCGAACGTATCGCTATTGTCCGTTCCGGGCATACAAATCACCAGGTCGAAAGTCATGTTATCCAGTTGTTTCCAGGTATCCTCTTCGGTAGACACCTGTGTAAAGCGAGGCGGATACCGAAGGCTCAGGTTCATGTACTCGATAAAGATTTTCTCGTCAATGCGTCCATCGTCCTCCAGCATGAAAGCATCATACGGATTCGCCACCAGCAGCACGTTGAATATGCGTTTCGTCATCAGATTGACGAACTGTGTGTCTTTGAAATAGAGTTGTTTTAATTTTAACTTATTGAGCATAGCGGTCGGATTTAAGCTTTATTTGTCTAACAAAGAACGGCATTTCTCTTGATTTATGCAACTTATCCGCCCATAATCTTCAATCCGAAGACAGTAAAGCCGAAAGCAGCGTTTAACTTTTTATCACTTTCCGGCTTGAAATAACCCCGAAAATATTTTGCTGATTTCCCGAAAATCCTAACTTTGCATACAGAAACATTTCATTTTGTCAGACCTTAAATAAAAGACGTATGAACATCAATCAGATTATGTCATCGCTGGAAGCCAAGCATCCGGGTGAATTAGAGTATTTGCAAGCCGTAAAAGAGGTATTGATTTCTATCGAAGATATTTATAACCAACATCCTGAATTCGAAAAGGTATCGCTTATCGAACGGCTGGTAGAACCCGACCGCATCATCACGTTCCGTGTGCCTTGGGTAGACGACAAAGGAAAAGTGCAGGTCAATCTGGGTTATCGTGTACAGTTCAACAATGCCATCGGCCCCTATAAAGGCGGCATCCGTTTCCATGCTTCGGTCAACCTGTCTATCCTGAAATTCCTGGGATTCGAACAGACATTCAAGAATGCATTAACCACATTGCCTATGGGAGGTGCCAAAGGCGGTTCTGACTTCTCGCCGCGCGGCAAGAGCGAAGCTGAAATCATGCGCTTCTGCCAGGCTTTCATGCTGGAACTTTACCACCACTTAGGTCCTGATATGGACGTGCCTGCCGGCGATATCGGCGTAGGCGGACGCGAAGTGGGATACATGTTCGGCATGTACAAGAAACTGACCCATGAGTTTACCGGAACCTTTACCGGCAAGGGACTGGAGTACGGAGGTTCGCTCATCCGTCCTGAAGCGACCGGCTTCGGCGGATTGTATTTCGTGAAACACATGCTCGACAAGAAAGGCATCGACATCAAAGGCAAGACCATCGCGGTATCCGGATTCGGCAACGTGGCATGGGGAGCCGTAACGAAAGCCAATCAGTTGGGCGCTAAAGTGGTCACACTCTCCGGACCTGATGGATACATCTATGACCCAGACGGAGTAAGCGGTGAGAAAATCGACTATATGCTTGAGTTGCGCGCTTCGGGCAACGATGTAGTGGCACCGTATGCCGAGAAGTATCCCAACGCGACTTTCTATCCGGGACGCCGTCCGTGGGAAGTAAAGGTAGACATCGCCCTCCCATGTGCCACCCAAAATGAATTAAATGGCGAAGATGCTTGCAGATTAATAAAAAATTGCGTACTTTGCGTCGGTGAAATCTCCAACATGGGATGTACACCCGAAGCCATCGATGCATTCATCGCCAACAAGATTATGTATGCACCGGGCAAAGCCGTCAATGCAGGCGGTGTAGCCACCTCGGGACTTGAAATGAGCCAGAATGCCATGCATATCAGTTGGACCGCTCAGGAAGTGGACGACAAGTTGCACCAGATTATGCACAATATCCATGAACAATGCGTGAAATACGGCACCGAGCCTGACGGATACATCAATTATGTGAAAGGAGCCAACATAGCCGGCTTCATGAAAGTGGCTCACGCCATGATGGCACAAGGCATAGTATAAAACTGAAAAAGTTGATAACATATCTCGTTTAGTTGTATTTGTATTTTGTATTGTAGCTCGCGCTGCTCGCCTGCGAAGGTAAGCAGCGTTTTTTTTATGTCCTGTCCCTTCAAAAAAGCATCCCTAAAGATAGACGAACCGAAATAACGGCGTTATATATACAAAATATACAGTTAGAAAACACCGATGAAACAAATAGCCGTTATCTTATCCGTCCTTCTCTTTGCGCTTGCCGGATGCACATCGGAAGCTGATGACAATTCTCTTTCTTCCCTTGTCGTCATTCTCGATAACCAAACGGAAAATGTAAGCCGCTCTTACGAAGAAAAAGCGGCTATGGAAGAAGGCGACGTCGTATCTTTCTTCAGCCGAGGAGGTGTAGAAGCCGACAACATTTCCCTAACCTGTCAAGGTAACCAATGGGAACCCGAAACCGATCTGCAGTGGAACACATCGGGAGAACCGGCTTCCGTCAGAGCCTATTACCCGGCATTTACTACCGAAAGTCAAGACTATTATAATGCCGACGGACACCTGAAAGATGTATTGCATGCCCGAAAACAAACCGCATACCGCCAGCCCATCATTCTCGGCTTTACCCATCTGTTTGCCAAAGTCACTTTCGAAGCCAATGAAACCCTTCATGCAAAAATGAAAAGCATCAGCTTTACGCCTTCCGTCCGGCTGGAAAGCATAAACCCATCCGACGGAACACTCAGCTTGACGGAATCCCCTGCCCCAACCGTCTCCTTCGAAAAGCAAGATAACCGCACTTACACGTTTCTCGTCCCCCCTGTCGACAACCTATCCATTGAAATCCATATCCAAACCACAGAAGGCGAACAGACGCTTACCACCTCTGCCCAGACTTTCGCATCCGGACAGCAATATACCTACCAACTCATTTCGAAGAAAGAAGAAGTGGGCATCTTTACCGCCGAAGATTTTATCGCATTCTCTTACCTTATTAATAATATGCCCTACGAAGGACGCACACTGGATGAATTCGGTCGCGAAGAGAATGGAAAAATGACATATTATCTATGTGCCGACATCTCGTTTACCGAGGAACAAAGCGCACGAGTACAACCGATAGGATACAGGAAAGATATCGGTTACGGCAGAGAAAGTATGTCATTCAACAATCATTTTGATGGCCAAGGACACACTGTTTCTCAACTCAATATTATAACCCCTAAAAATACATATCATCAAGGTTTATTTGGCTACATTGGGGAGAATGGTGTAGTAAAAAATCTGACACTAAATAATTGTTCCTACTCAAACACAAGTACCAATTCAAAACAATTTTGGATTGGCCTAATCTCAGGGCTTAATAAAGGTACAATAACCAACTGCCATGTAAAATCCGGGGAAATTCGAGATAATAATTCCGGGCATATTGGAGGATTAGTAGGAATGAATGAAGGAAATATACTGAACAGTTCCGTAGAACATGTGACCATTGAAGGAAGCAACAACTTAACCGTAGGAGGTCTATGTTATGACAATCGCCAATGCGCTATAAATTGTTACATAGCATCATGCATCTTTCCCCCTTCATCTATATCCGGAGGTATGTGTTATACAACATCAACCAACTGCAAACTAATCAATTGTTATACATATAACATTAATTTCAATGAATACTCTAATGCTGAAGCTGTTATTAATATAGAAAGCATTGGAGATAACGTGATAATCGAATCATGCTATTATGAAGAAAATTCTTCAGTTCCTAATACTGCAAAAATAGGAACATATCATACTTATGATTCTAATTTCAATGTAACGGAAACAGGCCTCACTTTAACGGAAGCCTTAAATAACTGGATAGACCAACATCAAGATAAATATAATTTTTCATTCTCCCGTTGGGAAACAGCTCCTACAGGCAGACCTATTTTCACTAAACAGAGCATGGATTTCTAACTGTTGGACAACCTGAAGATTATCAGCATTTGTACTTCTTCTTTCCGCCTTTGCAGGCACGAATTATCAAAAGGTGTTCTCCGTTGGAAAGAGTTTTCGACTTGTAACACACAATGTTAGCTGTAACATTCATACGGTTTACTTGGTTTAACTCCCGGTTTAACTGCAAGCCTCCATACGTTAAATTTGAGTAGTTTTAAGGCTATCAAAGACCACAAAAAAAGAGAGCTACACCAATGTAACTCTCTGATTTTCAGTGGTGCCACCAGGAATCGAACCGGGGACACAAGGATTTTCAGTCCTTTGCTCTACCAACTGAGCTATGGCACCAATTTATCTTTGCAATCTTTTTCCTTAATTGCGCTGCAAAGGTAGGTAAAGTTTTTAATATAGCAAACATTTTCGTGAAAAACTTTTATTTTTAATTGAAATACTTCCTTTTCCCCAATTATTTATCTGAGAAAGAAGAATAATCTCAGAAATTATACTTACCTTTGCAAACACTTATAAAATACCGAAGGGCTTGACTGGATTTGACAGCAAGAGATGTGGTATGTAAGCATGCAGTGCGTCAGTGATTTGCACTATAATCTCAGTTACTGAACAATTATCTGGCAACGAAAACTATGCTCTCGCTGCTTAATCGAAGTACAGTAGATTAGCTTTATTTCCGCCACAGTGGTGGAAACGAGACATCGCTCAAAAGCTCTTGTTCCGAAGCGTTTGGTCAAGCGGTGCAGTAAAATCGGGAATAGTTTTGGTCTTGCTTCGCGGCTGAAATGAAATTTTAGAAGCTAAGGCGCAAGTGGGTGGCTCTGGTCTTGCTTACGCACGAAAACCGAAGGCAGAGATAAGCATGTAGAAAGCGTATGGCTTCCTTGTTTGGACGAGGGTTCGATTCCCTCCAGGTCCACGGAATGACTTTAAAAGCTGCTGAGTTTTCTCAGTAGCTTTTCTTTTTTATATCTTGATTTAAACATCAAGCCACATTTATCCTTTTGTCTACAATGTTGTATCTTTTTTCTCCTTATAACAGCACACAACTCTATCGAAAACAAAAAAGATTAACTTTGCACAGAAAAACATTTATCAAATGCATAATATGACTATCAAACAATCTATTGCCTGCTTATTGTCTTTTTTATTCCTTACCTGCTTTGCCGTGCAAGGCAAGACGCTTGAAGAAGACTTATATCCTACTCCACAACGTGTGTTCCACATCGCCAGAAGCCTGAACAAGAACGTGGTCTGCTATGATGCAAATATTGAAGAAGGGAAACTGAACATAGACAAGCCGCTGAATGTGTATTGGCTAAACCGGGAAGATCAGAAAGGAAAAACAAACGGCCTGAATTTCATTCAACGGAAAATGGTATATGGCTACAAAGTCGTAACGAAAGGCGATGATACCAGCACGGTTATACTTTCTGCTTATTCTAAACGTGAATTGAAAATTCGCCGGCAAGGGACACATTATGTATGCCAAACGACTATCGACGGCAAACCTGCCATCTTGGAATATATTTACGTAAAAGTGAACGACCGAAACTCACTGAAAGTAGACTATGTGGAACTTCATGGGGCAACACTCTCTTCAGGGAAGGATGTCGTTGAACAGATACGGAATTAAAGCGTTCGTTATTTACTTCATAATTGATAATTTTTCCCAGTTCTTGTCAAAACCAACATTATTAATACCCAGTTTTTTCAATAGAATGATGCAAACCGCAAAAGACATATCACTATTGATGCTTTTCATATCCAGCAATTCTGCATAGTCTTTCCTACGGTCATGTACGATAGCATTTCTTAAGTCTTTGATGTTTTTTATCCCTGCTACTTCTTTCTTTACAGAAAAAGATCTATTTAGTTTTTCCCAATCAATATTATTGTCGTCAATTAGTTTTTTGATAGGATTTATTTTCTTAGGCTTTTTGATTAGTTCATTTGATAAGTTATCCCATTTCTGTTTTACATCTTCATAAATTGAAGAGTTTTTGGAATAATCATCGCTTTTTTCTTTCTTTTTTCCCATTTCTTGAATAAAAGAATCAAGCAATAATTTAAAAACTTCCTGCATAATATCCTTGTCATTGAAGAATGTAGATGTTGTATCAGCAAGTGTTTCTAAAATAGAATATAATATCAGGAAAGCAGATGTGTTATCCAAATACTTTGTTTTGATATAGTCATTTATTAAAGTATGTAATGCCTTAATATTTGAGGAATCAGCGGTAATACCTTTTGCCAAATCATTAAAAGTATATAAGTTCAAATAAGCCAAATCCATATTCCTCGGTGAATTTTTCATTAACCTATATGATGGTTGTTTGTATATTACATAGGTGTATTCATTTTTTTGTACAATTATTAATAGGGTTTCTATGGGAATTCCATAATAAAAAGAAAGTAAATCCAGTAATATATTATTATCTTCAATAACATTCTCAACTGAATCAAATCTATGATATTGGATGACTGCTGTATATGGATTTGCAGCTAAATCGGGTAAGATTGTAAAACCTATATTAGCAATGTTGCCTTTAAAAGGAATGGATTTATTTTCCTTCTTTTCCAGCCCATATTCAATCAAATGCAAACTGTGTATTAATTTATTGCTTGATGCGCTTAGGTAAAATATTGCTTTGTCCTGCACATCTGTATCTTTGTATCGGTATTGATAGGTATCTATGATAAAATAAAACACATTACCCTTCGAAGAAACAATGGTTTGCATAGTAACCAATTTCGCATAGGATAAATCAAGTTCTATTTCCTTTCCATTAATTCGAGCATTTTTTGTTTGAATATTCTTTCCGAAAGAGAAGTAAGAAAGTTCATTATTCCAGAATTTAGATTGTATGGATGATTCTGCAAAAGAAATAATATTATCAAAGTGAAGATAAATTCTAAATTCTCCCTCTATGTTTTTAAGAGTAGCATTAAATGAGTGCTCTCCCTCAGTCGTATTAATGGTCAATAGAAAATCGATATTTCCGACAAGCAGGTTTTCCATCATTATAATCTGATTAAGTTATCAATCTCTTCCTGAATCTCAATTGTTCTTTTTATGGCCACTATCATTTTCTGATAGTAGATTATTTCTTCATTCGTAAGCTTTTTGTTAAGACGGTCTTTTAGCCATTTGTCTGCAACTTGATAGCCTGAAATAATCATTTCCCATACATCTTTAGGGACATTATCAAAATATTGAGTATCGTTGATATATACTTTACCTGTGTCATCATCATTTTCTACAAACTTTCTTGATAGCACAATGTTATCATTGTTTGTATCACATACCGGATATTGTGTGATTATATCCTGTTGACTGATTGTTTTCATCAGGTGTAATCCGCGCAGTTCTTTTCCTTTCTTTGCCATACCGAAGAAGTAATCAGCGGAATTCGGATATGGAATAATCGGGAAATCAGACTGCAAGAAGTCATTGTAGGTATCCCGATAAGATGGTGAATATAGGATAGCATATATATAGTCAATCAAGTCGATAGGCAAAAATCCATTTTCATTGCGTTCTGTGTCACAACAATCTTGCATAGTGAGTTGTATCTTGGTTTCTATTTCCTTCAGTATAATAGGACTAAAGTTGGCATGCTGGAGCATCCCTTCATAAATGTACAGAGGAAATAAATAGATTCCTCCACGAGGTATAACATTAATATCCATTGCCATGTCAGAGATAGAGACAAGACTCCATTCGGAATCTCCCATTACATTTCCCGATTTACCTATACCTAATACTATATTATTTTTATTTATGATGTTTTTTTGTATCTCAGGACGATGTCGATCCATAAAAATTCTTCCATATATAGTCCATCTATTATCGAAAGGTCTATAATTTATTTTACATAAATTGTTTTTCCAATTATAATTAGAAGCAATAATTTCTTTTCTGATTAACTGTATCTTTTGAATGGCATTATCTGGTAGAGAATATTTTATTGCGACATCATGACCTTTACTATTCAATATGTCTTCGCATAGCTTTTCTAATTGTTCTTTGTCAAATTGAATGGAAATTTCATCTTTACCTGTTTTAAATCCTTGCACGTAATTGGGCATTAGTTTATCTATTTTGAACCCATTTTCATAGAATTCTTGCAGGCGTTTGTCGTATGGTCTGAATACATACAATGGTGCAGAAGGAACTATCTCCTGAAAATCAACAGTGTTTAACCTGTTTTCAGCAAGGAAATCCAATTTAAGTTTCCTGCTGCCATAAATATCTTTATAGAATACCTGGGCAAGCGAAGACGGCTCTTTATCTTTTTTCTTGATAAAGATATTGATTGACACTCCCTGCATAATGTCGAATATACATTGGTCTTTTAGTTCAGGAGTGCTTTCGTTTCGCATGGTCGAACCATGCAAATTGATAATATATATCTTATCAAATGTCCTGAGCAAGTCATATCTCATTCCCCTAAACAATCGGGTATCGAGAAAAGTATTTGCCGTGATATATGCTAATACACCTTCTTGTGTTCGATTAACAAAATATTGACCTAAGCGAATAAATTTACAATAGTCATTATTAATGCCCTTTGGGTTACGTTCTCTCAACGTGTTTTTAAATATCGCTTGTTTGGTTCTTTTATTTTTTCGAATAATTTGCTTGCTTTCACCAGGCTCTTGTTTATAATCGTCCATTAAATCCATAATCCATTTTCCTTTATTAGCAGACTTTTCATTATATGGAGGATTACCCATTACGACCATAACGGGAGTTTCTCTTTTTAAAGCATTGGCTGCATTCGCTTCATCAGAAACAAAAGTACCAAAATCGAGTTTTGTTTCCGGCTGTTCTTCTTCAAGAGAGTTTGTAAGGTATATATTGAGTCTTTCAGGTAATTTACCCTTATTTTGATCCAATTGTAATGCCGTAGCTAATTTAAGGTGTGCCATTGTATATGGAGCCATCAGATATTCAAAGCCATTTATACGAGGTATTATATGCCTGATTACATCTTCCGGCCACAAACCTTCCTGACCTTTATAATAAGAATGAATAACATGGCAGACTTCAGCCAAGAAAGTACCCGTTCCTGTAGCAGGGTCTAAAACCTGAACACGATGCGTCTCTTTGCTGTTGCCATTATGGTCTGTTATTTCTATCTTAGAGTTATTTGCCAATCCGTTTTCAATATCGAGTTCATTAGTCAGTATGTCATTTATAGCGTCTACTATAAAATGAACGACTTGTACAGGAGTGTACCACACACCAAATTCTTCCCTTATTTTAGGATTGTATTCTTCAAGAAACTCTTCATAAAAATGTATAATAGGATCTTTTCTACCAGTCTCTTTCCCATAATTCCTTAAGACTTTGGGCATATCAGTAACTCTGAATATTTCTGCTAAGTCATCAACTATCCAAGCTATACAGCTATGAAGCTCTGCCAATGCAATATTTTTGAATATTTTCTTTAAAAATGGATTAAAACTTGGAATAAGTTCTGCTGCTTCCAACCGATTAAATGTTTCAGGTGTTTTGTCATTGATTCTTGCTATGAACATTCCGTAAACAATTGTTTGAGCATAAAAATCCGCAAATTGTTTTTCGTCCATATCATGTACCAAGATTTTTTGAAAGGCAGACAACTTATCATGAAGATTTCTATCTTCATCTGTTTTGTTTTCATTCATAGCATTACCAATAATGGCAGCTATTAGTTTGGCTTTAGAAGCCATAATTTCAGCCAGTTTTCCTGCTTGTGTTATTTTTTGCGGACTTGCATTACCTAAAGTTTGTATAATTTTCAAAAAGACGGATTCTTCTTTTTCATTCGTTATGGGCACTACAGCCTGGTTTACTATATTTCCAATATTCGCAGAAGAAATCAATTCTCCATCTTCATACAGATGAAAGGTTAAATAATCTGTGAAAACAATTGTATTTAATGCAGATTTATATCTGTCAAACTGCTCTTTATGGAGTTTTTCTTTTTCACCTTTTAAATCTTTATCTTTTAGATTTTTAGTTTCTATAAAAGAAATGGCAATATCATTCTTTAGTATTTTGTAATCAGGAACGCCATAAGCAGACCTTTTGGGCTCGTGTATAATAGTAACCTTAGGCAAAAGTGCCTTTACCAGATTTTGAAGTATTCCACGATAAGTAGCTTCAGTTGCTTGCTGGGTTTGATAAACTTTGTTAAGTTCTTCAATATAAGTAATGATATTGCTGTTCATATTAGACCTTAATTTAATAAGGCGAAGATAGCAACTATTATTTAAAATTCAATACATTGCCCCCAATTTATAACTACAAAAATATCACACAAAAAATCAAAAAAAGGAGTCAAGCCAACGACTTAACTCCTTTCTCTTCAGGTCGGGGCGACTGGATTCGAACCAGCGACCTCGCGCCCCCCAGACGTGTACTCTAACCGGACTGAGCTACGCCCCGATTTCTGTTTTGCGAGTGCAAAAGTACGTATTTACGTGGAATTAGCAAAATATTGGAGCACTTTTTTTCAAGAAAAAATCTTTCCCTGATTCCAGCCACACATAAACGCTTGTATGACAAGATTATAAGGAAGCCCCTTCATTCCCACTTTCCTTTTTAAAGCCTTCACCTATTTTATGAGAAGACATCATAGGTCCATATTATATAAAGACTACCTCGGTTTGCATTACAGACATTCACCCCATAAACCGTACAATATCTTATAACCTGTTTGCCGGTCAAAGCTATGCAAGACACATCATCATTATATATAGCTTTCCTACTCAAAAATTAGTTTCACCCTGTTTTAAAAAGATGAAACACTTGTTTCAGGTAGGTAAAACAAGTGTTTCACCTATGTAAAACAGTTGTTTCACTTATCTGAAACTCCTGAAACTATTAGAAGCATACAAACATGCATATACCTGTCTGAGTTTGTGAAATCACTTTCGGACGCATATTCCCCAAAAAGACAAGCTGCTTTCTCATTCAAAAACCGAAGCAGCCTGTCTTTCTTTTTTATCCCATGGTTTCCGAATAAAAGTCGAGCATGTCATATATTTCATCCCGACCGGCAGTTTGATTGATATGAATGTCACCTATCTCGCCGATTAAGGTAAAGTTAACCTGCCCCTCGGCACTGTTCTTCTTGTCGTGACACATAAAGGCATACAAGCGTTCATAATCTTCACACGTGAAATCCACACGCCCGTAATTCTCCTTGATGAACTGCAATGTCTGCCGGAGTTTGTCTTTCGGGAATCCCATACGCAAATGAGAAAAATACAGTTCGCACACCATTCCTGCCGCTACCGCATATCCATGCAAGATGGGATGTCCCTTCTCCATAGCCAGACTTTCGAAGGCATGACCTGCCGTATGACCGAAGTTCAACGCTTTGCGGATACCTTTCTCAAACGGGTCTTGCTCCACTACACGTTCTTTCACGGCAATAGACTCCCCTACCAGTTGCTGCAAACGGCTGTAATCCACATGGTCTAAATCAAAACCCACCAATTCACTCCAATGGCGGGTATCGCTGATTAACCCATGCTTCAGCATTTCGGCATATCCCGACAACAGGTTCGCACGGTCGAGCGATTTCAGAAACTCACAATCTATCAATACGCTCTGCGCCGGTGCAAAGGCGCCGATTTCATTCTTCAGACCGTTGAAATTGATGCCGGTCTTGCCTCCCACCGAAGCGTCAACCATTCCCAACAAGGTAGTCGGGATATTAATCATCGTGATTCCCCGCTTGAAAGTAGCGGCGGCAAAGCCTCCCAAATCGGTGACCATACCTCCACCTAAGTTTATCATCAGAGAACGGCGTGTGGCTCCTTTTGTGCTCAGCTGCGTCCATACGTATGCCAATGTTTCCAGATTCTTATGAATATCCTCTACTCCGATGCTTATCTCGACTGCCTCTTTCAGATAAGGGAACTTACCGATAATCGGAAGACAAAACACGTGTGTATGTTCATCTGTCAAGATAAATACCTTGTCATGCTCACTTTTCGTTACGGCTTTCTGCAAATCATTTTCCAACTGACTGCAAATCACCACCTCTTGCGTACTCATAGTCGTTCGTTTATTTTTCGGCAAAAATAGAAAAAAGTTAGCAGCAGAGCGAAGACGTTAACATATATTCAGAATGAAGGATTAAACCTTACCGCACCTTTCCTGTCAAACAAACGAAAAATCAGTTTTAGATACAAACAAGAACAGCAATGAAAACATGGGTTATGGGGTTACTACTGATGTTCGCAGGAACAACCGCCTTTGCACAAGGCAACAGTAGATTTGGTAAAGTTTCAGGAAGTGTCATAGATGCCGGCGACAAGATGCCGGTTATGGAAGCTACGGTACAGGTATTGTCTTTGCCCGACAGCACGATGGTCACAGGGCAATCGACCGACCTCAACGGACGCTTCTCCATCAATGTGCGTCCGGGAAACTATGCGTTGAAAATTTCATTTATCGGCTATTTGTCCGATGTAAGACGCATTTCGATTACAAAAGCGAAACCGAATGTCAACATCGGAACAGTAGAAATGCAGATGGATGCCGTGATGCTGGAAGCGGCTACCGTAGTCGGACAGGCACCCGAAGTGACTGCTGTTGCCGACACCTTAGTATATAACAGTTCGGCTTACCGTGTGCCCGAAGGTTCCGCACTGGAAGAACTGGTGAAAAAGCTTCCAGGCGCCGAAGTGGACGAAAGCGGTAAAATCACCATCAACGGAAAAGAAATCACGAAAATCATGATAGACGGGAAAGAGTTTTTTGCCGATGACCCAAACATCGCCATGAAAAACCTGCCCGTAAACATCATCGATAAGATACGTGCCTACGACAAGCAATCGGATATGGCACGTGTGACCGGTATAGAAGACGGTGAGGAAGAAACCGTGCTCGACCTGAGCGTCAAGCCGGGCATGAACCACGGATTCTTCGGAAACGTAGACGGAGCATACGGCACCGAAGACCGGTACAGCGCGAAACTGCTTGCCAACTATTTCCGCGACAAGAAACAGTTTACCGTCATCGGCTCGGCAAACAACGTAAACGACAACAGCTTTCCGGGCGGCGGAGGCTTCCGGCGGCAAGAGAACGGAATAACAGCCGTCAAGATGCTGGGAGCAAACTTCGCTACCGAAAACGAGAAATTCAAATCGGAAGGAAGCGTGAACTTCAATTACAAGGATGCTGACCAGCGGAGCAAGCAATCATCCGAAACTTTCGTGTCTTCCGAAAGCAGCTCTTTTAAAAATGCATTGGACAACACGCGGAACAAGACGACCAACCTGCGGGCAGACGCTTTTATGGAATGGAGGCCCGATACCATGACCACATTCATCTTCCGTCCGCGCATCCAATATGGGAAAACCGACAACAACAACGGACAGAACTCGTACACCTTCAATCAAGACCCGGTATATTCCACCGACGAACTGTTTAACACCGACGACCTTACCTCGCTGGTGCCCGAAGAGAATATCGTCAACACCGTACTGAAGAACAGCCTGAAGAAGAGCGATGACTTTACAGTGAACGGCATGTTGATTTTCAACCGCCGCTTGAACGACCAAGGACGGAACATCACTTTCCGAGGCAGATACAACTACACCAACAGCAGCAGCGAACAATTCTCCACTTCCGAGACCGAGTATTTCCAACGCACACCGGAAGAACGGATGGAGATATTGAACCGTTATATCAACACCCCGACCAAGAACAACGAGTACAACGTGCGCCTGACCTATAGCGAACCCATCTTCAAAGGCGGTTTCCTGCAGTTCAGCTACAATTTCCAGTACAGCCGTTCTACGACGGACAACAGCACGTATGACATGCCTACCGACTGGACCATCGATGGAAGCACCGCCGACGGAACCCTCAATGCCGACCTGAGCAAGAGCGCCGTCTATAATTATTACAACCATCAGGCAGAGCTTTCTTTCCGGTGGATACGCGAAAAGATGCGTTTCAACATCGGTGTATCGTTCCAGCCTCAACGCTCTACCCTGACCTACTCGCAAGGCGACTACCAGGTAGATACGGTAAGGAATGTGTTCAACTTTACCCCGACCCTTGACTTCCGTTACCGCTTTTCGAAGACCAGCCAGTTGCGTATCCGTTACCGTGGACGTACCTCACAGCCTGACATGATTGACCTGCTCCCGATTTCAGACAATACCGACCCCTTGAATGTAACGGTGGGTAATCCTGGCTTGAAACCGACTTTCACCAACAGCTTACGGTTGGAATACAACATCTTCAAGACGGAGACCCAGCGCGGCATGTTCTCGTTCTTCAATTTCCAGAACGTCATGAACAACATCAGCAACCGCCGTATCTATAACTCCGAGACCGGTGGTTATACCACCATGCCCGAAAACATCAACGGCAACTGGAGCCTGTTCGGCATTGTGGGAAGCAATGTAGCCTTGCGCGACAAACGTTTCACCATCAACACCTTTACACGCGCCAACTACCAGAACATGGTGAGCTACATCAGTGATAACCAGGTGACAACCGATGCCGACAAGAATACCACCAAACGGCTTTCGCTGGGCGAACGTCTGCGCGGTACGTTCCGAAACGACTGGTGGGAACTTTCGCTCAACGGTTCGTTAGACTATACGCACTCGCGCAACAGCTACCAGTCGCAAAACAACATGGATACCTACCAGTTCGCATACGGAGCCAGCACCAATGTGCGCCTTCCGTGGAACATGACCATATCGACCGATATCTCGCAGAACTCACGCCGGGGCTACACCGATGCCAGCATGAACCGCGACGAGCTGATATGGAATGCCCAAATCGCACAGGATTTCCTGAAGGGTAACGCCGCTACGGTAAGCGTCCAGTTCTATGATATCCTGCGCAACCAAAGCAACATCAGCCGTACCATCAGCGCCGCCATGCGTCAGGATACGGAATACAACGCTATCTACAGCTACTGCATGGTACACTTCATCTACCGTCTGAACCTCTTCGGAGGCAAACAAGGACAGGGAGGAGGTCCCGGATTCGGAGGCGGACGCGGACCGCACGGACCTCGCCGGTTCTGATATAATGGATTAAGCACAGAGGCACAAAGACGCAGAGTTTTCCTCCTGCTACTTTGTGTCTTTGTTTTTATATGTACGAAAAAGCCGCCCCTGAAAAATTCAGGAACGGCTTCATCCTTATAAAGCAAACTTTCTCTTAATTGAAAATATATCTCACACCTACCTGGAAGCTCCAGCATTCGTTGTAGTTGCGGTTCAGAGAATATGTTTCTGTAGGATACTCACCTGCCGAGTTCTTCCACATAGAATAAATCGGAGTATTGTTGTTGTCCACACCTTCATACGTCAGGATACGTCCGCCGTTTGAAACGGTATTTGTCTTAGTCACACCCCATGCATGGTTCAGCATATTACCCACGTTCATGAAGTCGAGACTGATTTGAAGCGTATTGGTCGTGTTTCCTGCCTTGATGGAGAAATCCTGGGCGATACGGAAGTCGAAACGGTGTACCCACGGAGCACGGCCGCCGTATGCTTCCGCATACTGGCCTTTGTGACGGCTCAGATACTTGTCCTGTTCCACGAAATTCCAGAAAGCATTACGGTCGGCTTCGCTCACGAACTGGATTTCATCCGGAGAATTCGGGATGTAGATCAGGTCGTTGGCGCTGTTGTCGCCGTTCATGTCATTGGTGTATGCGAACGATGTGCTGTTAGGAGAATAACCCGTATAGAACAGGTTGAAGTGCAGGCCGTTGGTCACCTTATTGTTCGTGAACGGAACATAGTAGGAAAGAGAACCGATCAGCCTGTCGGGCACTACATAACGTGAACGCTGTACGTCGGCAAAGTTCGGACCGTTCACCGTCAGCAGGTTGGTCCATGCGGATGTCGCATTCGAGCCCGGCATGCCGGACACTTCTTTCGATTCGGTATGTGTATAGGCCATCATCAAGTCGAGGTTCTTCGCCGGAGTAGCGTTCAAGGTGACGTTAGCGGTCCATCCGTAACCTTTGTGCGTATTGGTCAGCACACAGGCATCGCTGATGTTATCGTAATATTCATAGCCCGACGACGGATAAATCATACGATTGTCCGGACCGTTGAAACGCTGCCAGTTTGCGGCATCGGAAGAACGGATGTTCCAGTTCTCCAGCATGACGGCGTTGATGTTCTTGGTATACATGAACTCACCCGTGACTGTGAACGGGAAAGAGACAGGCAGCTGATAGTCGACAGCGATAGAAGTTTTCCATACCTGAGGCATGCGGAAGTCGTGGTCGATGGCCGCGATGCTGCTCGGCACCACACCGTCACCCGGCTGGGTAGGCAATCCCAGCGTGGAAACCATCTGGTTGACATCGGTAATCATACCGCCTGCCAGTTGGTCCAGACGAGGGTCACGACTGGCTACCGTTCCGTCGCTGTTGTAAGTGGTGGTGATGGAAACCAGGTTCTGAATCATACCGGTATTGGTCGGCATGTTGGTGAAGAACACCAAGGGCAGACGTCCTGCGAACAGACCTGTTCCTCCACGTATTTTCAGACTCTTGTCATTGAACACATCCCAAACGAAACCTACACGCGGAGATACCTGCATCTTCGCGCCCGGCCATGACCCGGTATCTACCGAACGGCCTCCGAAATCCAACGCGTTGATGGCCTTATTGGTTATCAGGTCATCGTTATTGAAGAAAAGTTCATCGAGACGCAAGCCGTAAGTCAGCTTGAAGTTGTCGCGGATGCTCCATTCATCCTGCAGGTAGATACCCAACTGATTGAATGCCACCTGCGCGTTCGGAGTAGGATTCCCCTCATAACCGTATGCCAAGGCGAATGATTCGGGAGCTGCACCGCTCAAGAACTCATCCACACTACGGTAACGGTAGTAACCTGTACCGTTACGCATATAGGCGTTGTTCGCCATCTGATGCTCATAACTGATACCGGCGGTCAGCTTGTGGTCGCCCAGATAATAAGTCATGTTGTCGGTCACATTCCATACCTTGTTGTTCACCTGGTTGTTGTAAGTGAACAGCTCATAACCGGCCGAGATATACGGCAGCAGAATCTGGTTGCCGTCGCTATCCAGTCCCTGCATGATGTCGATGAACGGGAACAGGTCAGAATTCGTATCACGGATATCCTGGATTTTGGTATAGGTGAACAACAATTGGTTCGACATACGGTCGGTGAAACGGCTGTTCAGGTCGGCTGATACAGACATCACCTTGTTGTCCTGCGAATACAGACTGTTAGAGAAAGCCATGGAATATTGCGAGATACGGTTCTGGTTCAGACGATAGCCGAAGTTACCGGACGAACCGTTGGTAGGATTCCATGCCTTGTTCTTCGTATAGTTGTAACGCACTGCCAGCTTGTGGTTGTCGTTGATATTCCAGTCGATACGCCCCAGCAGCTTCAGGTTAGTCTCGTCAGCGGGGAAATCATTATAAGAACCCGGATCATAACCGTAACGTTCTCTCAAGTGGTTTGCCACTCTCTCCATATCGGCTACACTGGCCTGCGAGATATAGTTGTCAGGGTCTGCCACACCGTCTGTGCTCGGACGCCAGTCAACCACCTGCTGAGGAACCTTCTCGAACTCCACGTTGGCGAAGAAGAACAGTTTGTTCTTGATAATCGGACCTCCGAAGGTAGCACCGTAGATGTGTTTCGCCTCCTCCGGACGTGCGCCAAGGTCTTCACCGTCGATGTTGTTACCGCGCATGTTCTGGTTATAATGATACGTATAAGCCGACCCCTTGAACGTGTTCGTACCCGACTTGGTGATAGCATTGATACCGCCGCCGATGAAGTTGGTCTGACGCACATCGAAAGGCGCTACAACCACCTGAATTTCTTCGATAGCATCCATGGAAATCGGATTGCCGCCACCAGGCAGGTCGGAGCTAAGACCGAAGTTATTGTTGAAGTTCGCACCATCGACCGAGAAGTTCGTGGAACGTCCGTCACCTCCAGCAAAGCTCATGCCCGATGCGTAAGGCGACAGGCGGGCGATATCGGAGATGCTACGGTTAATGGTAGGCAGATTACGAATCTGGCTGTTGGAGATGTTCATGGCAGCACCCGTCTTTTCGGTCACGAACTTGGTGCGGGCTGCCGTCACAACCACTTCATCGAGCAGCTCGGACGATTCTTTCAACTCCACATTCAGATTGTAGGTCTCACCCAACTGCAGGGTGACATCCTTGTAGATAGCCGTCTGATAACCGATGTAAGAGATGGTAATCTCATACGGTCCGCCGGTACGCATACCTTGAAGGTCGAAACGGCCGTCGATGTTGGTAATGGCTCCATAATTGGTGCCCGAAGGTTTGTGCACCGCCATGACGGTAGCACCGATGACTGGCTCACCTGCTGAGGTGACCCCACCGCTCATACTTGCTGTAGTGACCTGTGCCCATGTGGTAAGCGTGCACAAGAAACCCAACAAAGTACATAACACTGAACTTTTTAGTAGTCTTTGCATAAAATAAATGTTTTATGAATTAGAATTCGCAACAAAGGTATGCTGTTTTAACAAATCTTTACGTTACGGAGTATCTACAATACAATTACATTTCCGTTACAACACCGACGCTCGAAATTGAAACACAATTTTAATACGTTTCATGCGGGATATATGCTTTTTAGTTTCTACTTTTACACACGAAACATTTTTTACCGATTTATGCAAAATATGAATATCCGCCAGGCGGTATGGATAATATGCTGCCTGCTGATGGCAGGATGCCGCCCGTCAGTCCCTGCTTCCGACCGTTATGTAGTCGTCCTTTCGATGGACGGGTTCCGCTCCGATTATCCTACACGCGCCCATACGCCGGTACTCGACTCGCTTGGCAAGGCAGGAGTGAAAGCCGCGTTCCGCCCCTGCTATCCGAGTGTCACGTTCCCCAACCATTACAGCATGGCTACCGGACTACATCCCGACCATCACGGAATCATACACAACTCGTTCTACGCTCCGGAACTGGACAGCGTCTATACCAAACGCAGCAACGACGCACGCTTCTTCGGCGGGGAACCTATATGGAATACAGCCGAACGGCAAGGTGTCCGCACAGCTACATTCTATTGGGTGGGAAGCGAAATAGCCGTAAACGGACGGCAACCTTCCACCTGGAAGAAGTTCGATTCATCGATACCTTTCAGAAACCGTGCCGACTCCATCATCGCCTGGCTACAAAGACCCGAAAAGACACGCCCGCACCTGGTGATGTGGTACCTGGAAGAACCGGACTACAGCGGACATGTCTGCACACCCGATTCTCCGGCAACCATGAAGGCGGTAGAAAGAGTAGACAGTACCTTAGGTTATTTCTTCAACCGGGCACGCACGCTGGACATTTTCGACAAAATTGATTTCATCGTCGTATCCGACCACGGCATGGCGACCTTCACTCCGGAACAGTCGGTCAACCTTGCCGAATATCTGCCGCGCGATAGTTTCAGATACGTATTCGACGGTGTCCCTACCCTACTCTATCCGAACGAAGGCTATACGGAGACGGCGTATGAAATTCTGAAGAAAGTGCCGCACATCACAGTATGGAAGAAAGGAGAAGTGCCGGAAAGATTCGTCTATGGAAAGAACGCCCGCATACCGGAACTGATTGTGGCACCGGATATAGGTACTTACGTCGTTTTCGGCAATCAACCTAAAGCAAAGGCAGGAGGCGCACACGGTTACGACAATTTCACACCAGAAATGGAAGGTATCTTCTATGCGGCAGGTCCGTCATTCAAGACCCACACCGTATTGCCCGCCATGCCCAATGTGAATCTGTATCTGATTATCGCACGCCTGCTGGGCATCACCCCGGCTCCCAACGATGGAGACAGCCTGCAGGTGGAACAGCTTTTCAAGAGCAGATAATTCATAGGAAATGCAGAGACAAGCTATCAAGTCTTCTACGATATACTTCTTTGCTAGAAATATGAAGTATATCGTAGCTAAATTACTGATGCTGAATCCATTTTTATGCCTTTTCACCCAACGACAATGACATCAGGTCTTTCACCGAATATACCTTACTCAAATGATCGAAAGTGAAAAACTGATCATCCAATATCATCCATTCTTCCCGCTCTTTTACAGAGAGATGCTTGATATCCGGGAAGAACGATAGTGGCACAATGATTTCACGTCCGTCTGTCAGATAAACCGCCATCTTACCCCGGTATCCGGTGAAATCCAGTTTCTTAATACCTACATTTACATCTTGCATCTTACACATATACAATTTTATTTTTCTATGTTTTTTACTCTTGTCTTTTCACCATTGAATGTTCGCGTGATTTGCTCGTTCAAGAATTCCCAATGCCGATCAATGGCTGCTACTATCATAGCATTATCTTTAGCAGATAACAAACTCTCTGCTATTTCAATATCTTTTATTCCATTCCGCTCTATCCATATTTTTGCCACGGAATGCAAATGCCTGCCTCCTTTACGAAAAATATGAATATGTCTGCGATTGTCATTCATATCTGTAGGAATACTCACCAACAAAAACATTTTTATAAAAGCCAATTGTCCCATCCATCCTGCTCTTTATACAAAGGTAACCATTTTTTATGAAAGTCAGTGTTCCACAAAACTTTTTCTTCTGATTCCTAAAAAATTCCTCATTTCTCTACTTTCTTAAGTACTCTTTATTCCTTTTTCCGTACCACAGAAATATCAGACAATATCCGTTGGCGAAACTAAATTGATGAAAAAATCATGCACGATAAAATTAATTTTCAGCAAATCAATATCGGTAAACGTCGGGAAAAGCACTCTTTTTTCCTTTCAGTTAACTGAAAACGCCAAGCCAACTAACTGAAAGTCCCGATGCAGTTCAGTCCTTGCCCGATCCTAACAAGCAAGGACTGCAGTCCTACATGGGCAAGGACTGGAATACCGACCTGCTCAAACTGCAATCCTAACATACGTAACTTCGGGATTATTCCGCCTTCCGCTTGGCACATATCTTTTTTTTCTCTACTTTTGTTCTCATTCTATATTGTTATAACAGATATTATGAGGACACGATTCTATTATTCCATACTTCTATTTTTGCTGGCATACCTCCCCGTGCAGGCGCAACTGAACTGCACATTCACCCATTATTCGCAAGAGAACGGGCTTTCCGAAAATACCGTAATGGCTATGACGCAAGACCACGACGGGATGCTTTGGTTTGCCACCTGGGACGGCATCAACCGTTTCGACGGATACGACTTCCATGTATACAAGGCACGCAAGAGCAACGACATGGAATGGGCATCCAACCGCGTGGATTATCTCTGTGTAGATACACGCGGAAATGTGTGGTGCATCGCCTACGACGGACATGTGTTCCGCTTCGACAAGCGGAGGGAGACATTCGACGAGATTCCGGCGCAAGGACCGGGAAGAGACCTGGTCATCACTTCTATCGTGACACTAGATAACGGCACGGTATGGCTGCTGGCTGGAAGCGACGGAGGCATACGCATCCTGCCGGAAGGCAAGGAAAAGAAAGAGGAACAGCAAGTGTTCCTGTCGAGCGCATGCGGAGAGAAGGGCACTCATATCTACGGCGTACACCTGGACAACAAGGGAAACGAATGGCTATTGACCCGCAACGGCTTGCTCCGCATAGACCCGAACGGGAAAGAAACAACTTATTTTACCGATGCCCACCCGCAAGGGGAGCATTCCAAACAAGCTTTCTTCGATGCTCTGGAAGCGGACGGGATTATTTGGTTTACCTCGCGACAAGGGCGCGTATGGACGTACGACATTGCCAACGATGTATTCACTCTGGACGAATTGCCCTGCCAAGACGACCTTATCGCTATCCGTAGCCTGAAGAACGATAATCTCGTATTTGCAGCGAAAAAACAAGGGATTATCCTGACCGACAAACAATTGAACCCTTTGCACATATATGGCGCCGGACAAGAATTCGACTTTGCGCGCTGGCCCATCGTATCGATTTACATAGACAGCCACGATGAAATATGGCTGGGAGTAGACCGCGCCGGATGTGTATGCCACCTGAATCCGGAGACAGGATCTTTCAAAGTGGAGCAGATGAATGTAGAAAAAGACCCAGCCGACCGCTCGGTGCCGGAATTTTCTATCTGCGAAAACCGTAACGGGAACTTGTGGGTGCACCCTGTAGGCGGAGGATTATCGTGGTTCGACCGAAGCCAGAACCGGTTAGTCCCTTTCTACGACGAAGCCGGAAGCAGCACCTGGCGTTTCTCGAACAAACTACATGCCATGATGACCGACCGGCAAGGGAACTTATGGCTGGGCACCCACTCGAAAGGACTGGAAAAGGTGTCCTTCTTTGATAATGAATTCCACCTCTACAAGCCTCTTCCCTGCAACTACGACACCCATGCCAATCAGATACGTGCTCTCTGCGAGGACAAGCAAAAACGTATCTGGGCAGGCACACGCGACGGGAAGATAGCCATTTTCTCGTCCGACATGAAGCCCTTGGGACACCTTACCACCGATGGACGCATCGCTTCATCGGGCACTCCGCTGGTAACTCCTGCCTACCGCATCCTGGAAGATTCGCACGGCACTATCTGGATAGCTTCGAAAGGAGGAGGCGTAATCCATCTGGAACCGCGCGATAACGGGAACGCTTACCGGTTGACCCAATATACTTCGGACGCCAACGACATCTATAGCCTGAGCCATAACAGCGCTTACGATATCTGCGAAGACGGGCAAGGACGCCTGTGGGTGGCTACCTTCGGCGGAGGAGTCAACTACATCGAGCCTCAACCCGACGGAAGCTTCCGCTTTATCCATGCCCGCAACAACCTGAAAGCCTACCCGATGGAACGGTGCTACAAGGCGCGCTCCCTGCAACGCGACACCAAGGGAACGATGTGGGTAGCTACGGCCAACGGACTGCTCTCGTTCGACGAAAACTTCACCCGCCCCGAAGCCATCACCTTCCATCTGCACGCACGTACACCGGGCGACGCGGAAAGTCTGAGCAACAATGACATCTACGATATGCTGCTCACACGGCAAGGACATCTGTTCTTCGCCACTTTCGGCGGAGGACTGAACGAACTGAAAGGCATGGACGAAAAGGGCAACGCACGTTTCGCCTCTTACAACACCACCCACGGACTGCCTACCGACGTGCTGGTTTCGCTTGCCGAAGACATGGAAGGGAATGTATGGATAGGTACGGAAAGCGGGTTGAGCCGTATGGACACGGAACGGCACCATTTCGATAACTTCCTGCGCCGCGAGCTGGGAGAAGAACTGATGTTCGAAGAGAACACGGCCATCGCCCTGAGCGACGGAAGGCTGCTCTTCGGGTCGAACCGGGGATTGTTGGTCTGCCTACCCGATGAGGTGAAAATCAACGATTATGTGCCCGACATCGTCTTCGCCGGCCTGAAAATAGCCAACGAGACGATTATGCCTGCTCCCGATTCGGTATTGCCCGAATCATTGAACAGCCTGGAGGAACTTGTGTTGCCTCACACGAAGAACACGCTGGCGCTCTCGTTTGCCGCGCTCGACATGAATTTCCCCGAAAACATCAAGTATGCCTACATACTGGAAGGGTTCGACAAGGAATGGAACTACGTAGACCAGCAACGTATCGCCACTTATACCAACCTGCCCCAAGGCGAATACACCTTCCGCATCCGTTCCACCAACGGAGCGGGCGTATGGGTAGACAACGAGCGACGCTTGTCCATCACCATCCAACCGGCATTCTGGGAAACGCCCATCGCCTACGCGCTTTATGTCATCGTCTTCCTCGCCATCGTGCTGGGCGGTGCCTATACCCTGTTCGTCATCTACCGCCTGAAACACGAGGTCTCGATAGAACAACAGGTGACGGACATCAAGCTACGCTTCTTTACCAATATCTCGCACGAACTACGCACCCCACTCACCCTGATAGAAGGACCGCTGAGCTACATCATGCAACGCGATGACCTGACCCGCGAGGTAAGGGAACAATTGCAGGTAGTGGAACGCAACACCCACCGCATGCTCCGTTTGGTGAACCAGATACTGGATTTCCGCAAGATACAGAACAACAAGATGAAGCTCTGTGTAGAGCAGGTGGATGTCGTACCCTTTGTGCGCAAGATTATGGCAAACTTCGAATCGATTGCCGAATCGAATAAAATCGATTTCATCTTCGAGAACGAACGACCCTCGCTGAAGCTATGGATAGATACGGATAAAGTGGAGAAAATCATCTTCAACCTGCTTTCGAACGCCTTCAAGTACACGCCCCAAGGGAAATCCATCAAGGTATTCATCCACGAAAACGAGGAGACCGTGGCGATAGGCGTACAAGACCAAGGCATCGGCATCCCCGAAAGCATGAAGAAATCGCTCTTCGTACGCTTCGAGACCTTATTCGACAAGCACCTGACGGGCAACAGCACGGGCATCGGGCTCTCGCTGGCAAAAGAACTTGCCGAACTTCATCATGCCACCATCCGGGTAGACAGCAAGGAAGGAGAAGGAAGCTGCTTTACCGTAGAGTTTAAAAAAGGCAAGGAACACTTCGGCGAGCAGGTGGAATTTATCGTGTCGGACAACGTGGAAGTATTGCCCGAGAAAGCGGTTTCCGATGCCGGTACAGACACTCCGCAAGCCGAAAAGGCTTCCGAAACCGAATCTCCCGCCAACCGGAAAACGATGTTGCTGGTAGAAGACAACCTGGAACTACGGTTCTTCCTGAGGAATATCTTCCAAGCAGAATTTCAAATCATCGAGGCATCCAACGGAACGGAAGGCACAGATAAAGCCCGCGAATACATCCCCGACATCATCATCAGCGATATCATGATGCCCGAAAAAGACGGTATCGCCCTGACGAAAGACTTGCGGAGCGATGTAGCCACCAGCCACATACCTATCGTACTGCTGACCGCCAAGACCGATATGGAAAGCAAGCTGCAAGGCATGGAACTGGGTGTGGACAGCTACATCACGAAACCTTTCAGTGCCGTCTACCTGAAAGCGCGCGTAGAAAACCTGTTGGCAAGACGCCAACGGATGCGCCAGTTCTATTACGAACACTTGATGGACATCAACAATCAGGTGAGCGAAGAAGAGGCTAAAGTGGAAGAAGAAGCCCAAAATTCCATCTCACCCCAAGACAAACGTTTCCTCGACCACCTGACCGACTTTATGGAACAGAACCTGGACAACGGCGATTTGATAGTGGACGATTTGGTAAAAGAAATGGGGGTAAGCCGCTCGGTATTCTTCAAGAAGCTGAAATCGCTCACCGGCTTCGCTCCCATCGAGTTCATCAAGGAAATGCGTGTAAAGCGTGCCGCCCAACTGATAGAGACCGGCGAGTTCAACATGACGCAAATCGCCTACATGGTAGGCATCAACGACCCGCGCTACTTCAGCAAGTGTTTCAAGCAACGCTTCGACATGACGCCTACGGAATACAAGGAGAAGGTAAGGAAAGGAACCAGGGGACAAGGTATCAGTTGACAAGTTGACAAGGTTTTTTAGGGGACTAGTTGACTAGTTTTTTGAAACGCAGATTAGCGCGGATTTTCGCAGATTAAATAATTTATTTCTCTGTATTCAAATAAGAAAAAACTCCGTGCGCTTTGCTTCCTCAAAAATGGAAAACTTTGCGTCTTCGCGTCTCTGCGTTCGATAAAATTATTAAAAACATCAGCAGAAGTATTGGCTTTAACTCCTTAACTTAAAACGGATATCCGATGGCGAAATGCAATCCTTGTCCGTCCTTGAAGCGCGGGATGTTGTAGTAGCCCGAACGGCCTGTCTCGTAAGGCACGTGCAGGGCAATACCCCAGTCGAGACGGAGCACCAGGAAAGACAAATCGTAGCGGATGCCGATGCCTGTACCTAAGGCTATGTTATCGAAGAAACGCTTGAAGGTGAACTCCGAACCGGGACGAGCCTCGTCATTCCGCATCAGCCATACATTGCCGGCATCGAGGAAAACCGCCCCGTTGAGGTTCCCGCCGAACATATTCGAAAGGAGGCGGAAACGATATTCCAGGTTCGCTTCCAGCTTAATGTCACCCGTCTCGTCCACATACGAGTAAGCGGCATTATCGGCGGGATGAAAACGTCCGGGACCCAACGAACGTACCGTGAAGGCACGGATGCTATTGGCACCTCCCACATAGAACTGCTCGCTATACGGGGCAATGGTCTTATTCCCATACGACCAGATAACGCCTGCCATCAGACGCCCCGCCAATTGTTGCTTCTCGCTGATATAGAACAAGGGGCGTATCTCGCTCGTGAACTTCAGGAACTGGGCAAAGGGCGTGCCCAGAAATTTCTTTTCCCTTTCCTTAAAGCTCCTGCCGAAAGCGGCATAGATGGCGGAAGTGATGTTTCCCGCCGAAGTAAACGAGTTCTCCCACCATAATCTCCAACGTCGCTGACGCCACGAATTATCGTAGGTGAAGGTATAGGAGATGGAAGGGATGAACTGGTCGTCCAAGCTACGGAACAACATCGGATTCGCCAGGGCTATCGAGTCGAACGTGGCGGTACGGCGTTGCAGGTGATTGAATGCCAGATGAATCGGGGTTACGGTATGCTTCATGCTCCGCGACTTCTGAAAGCTGTACGAGACACTTCCACCGAACGACAACATCTTGAAATAACGCGCGCGGTTCACCTGCTCGGCATAGATACGGAAATGAGTCTCCGAAGGGAAACGGAACGGGTCTATCCGATTGCGCACCCAGGGGATGACGATGCGCGGGAAGTCGAGCGAGAGTGCCGCGCCCAGCTCGTAAGAGTTCATCACCGACTTGTCTCCGTCTACGGTCGAACTGGTCTGCCATTCGTACGAGCCTTTCAGCTCCAGGTTCAACGAAGCCCCCATCCGGCGGAAATTCTTCTTCGAGAGGTTGAAGATGGCTCCCGGTCCCGTCTGTTTCGTGCTCTTGGTGGTCACGTTCAGTTCCAGCTCGCTATCGTAGGGCAAGTCGAACATCGCGTTCACCCGTACATCCAGCGTATCGTTATCCGTGCGGGGAAGGTATTGCATCTCGTTATACTTGAACACTCCCAGGCGCGAAAGGGCTTCCTGCGTATAGTTCTGGCGGGTCTGGGAATAAAGCTCTCCCTTGCGGTACAGGAAACGCTTGCGCAACACGTCGAAACGCAATCCGGGCTTGTCGCCGGCATAATGCACCGTAAAGTCGCGCAACCGGAGCGAGTCGACAGGGCGTTCTCCGTTGTATCCCGTCAGGTAGACCGAGGTGTTCCCGATGTGATACGTCTTCAAGGCTTCCTTCGGGAGCTTGGCGGCAGGCACCAGCTTCAGGGTCACATAGCCGGGACGCATCAGCGTATCGGCCAGGAAGGTGAGGAAATCGGTACGGGCATAATAATACCCGTTATCGCGCAAGAGGTCTATCAGGCGCTGGCGTTCCTGGTTCAAGGTATTCACGTTGAAATAATCTTCGGTATGCACCAGACGCTCGGCGGAGTGAAGGTGAATCAGGCTATCGGTGCGGGACGCAAAGCCTTCGTACAGCAAGGTGTCTATCTTGTAGGGACGCCCCATATCGATGTCGTAGCTGAACTTTACCGCCCGCTCGTTCTTCGTGCTGTCTACCCGGTAGGTCACGTGCCCGTCGAAGAACCCGTAATCGTGGAGCAGATTGCTTGCCACCTTGACACGTGTATCAGGATTCACTTCCGACACCAGCACGGGGTCGGCCGCCAGACGCTTGAATATCCACCTGCCGAAGCCTTTCTCGTAACGCTCGAACCGATTGTACACCCACAAGCCGAAGGGGATGGGGAAACGGATATTGGGATAGGTCACGATGGCATTGTTCGGCGCGATGCTGATGGCTCCCTTCACCTCGTCGAGCGCCGCCTGCCCTGCCTTGGTCTTGTCTTCATTTTGGATGGTGATTTCCTTCAGGCCAAGGTACAAGGTCTCTCCTTCGGGCAGATGCTTGGTGGTGGAGCACGATGCCAGCACCATCAGTATCCCGAGCAAAACGAATCTATATGCGTACGGTCTTTTCATTAGCTTCTATACCTTATTAATATATGTTCATCGGGAACTGCTTTCGGCTTCCCCTTCGGGTTTGTCTTTCTTGCGCGAACGGAAGATGAAAAGCTCGCCCAGCTTGCTTACCTTTTTCCGCAACACGATACCGACTCCCGTCTCTATCACTTCCCCGTCGAGTACGCTCTCGTAGTTCTTGTCGTGGAAAATCTTGATGTAGCGCGTGCCGCTATTGTCCAGCCTGTACTCCAGCGAGATATTGTCGATGAACGACTCCTCTTGTTGCTGGGCATCGTTCCCCGTCGATATCTTTCCGCCTATCACTACCTGGAAACGGTTGTTCCAGAAGCGTTTGGCGAACTGGAAATTGTAATCCGTGCGCGAAGCGCCGCTTTCCTGTTCGGTGGTCTCCATACCGAAATTGATGTCGATGCTCTTCAGGGCGCTTCCCGCCACTTTATTGATTTCGCTCTGCAAGAACGAGTTCAGCATGCTGTTCGTGTCGAGGCCTTTGCCCGTGCTTCCGCCGTCGCCTATGTACATGCCAGTCACCAGCATGGTCACCGCCAGCTTGTTCTTTTCTTCCGCCGACTTGCCCGCCAGCTCGTTCTGCATCGTTCCGTCGTCGGGTGCCTCCAGCGTGAAGGCAAAGCCCAGATTTTCCAGGCGGTTGGTCAGGCTTACCCCTACATCGAAGTTCACCATCCGCGAGCCGCTATCCTCCGACGAGACCGAAGCGCGCACCCGCTCGGATGCCTTGATGTTCATGTTCGGGTTCATCAGGTCGCCCGTCCACTCGATGTAGCTCCCGCTTTGGATATGGAAGGTCTTGAGCGGAATGATGGGCATTTCGTATTTCATCTCGCCGCTCATCAACGAATAACGTCCGTTCAGCACCATGTTCCCGTCGGGTTGGTACTGGAAAGAAAGGTCGCCCCCGCCCTCCAGAAGCATGTAGTTGCTTCCGTCCTCGTTCAGGTCGACACGGGCTTGCACCGCCTCGTCGATGTGCAGGGTCATCAGCACATCCATCCCGCCCAGCGATACCGGTTCGATGGCGCTCAGGTCGACACGGGCGGTATCGCGGAAATCGACAAAGGTCACCGTCTCGCTCAGGCGGTCTTCCACCGTGAGCGGAGAATCTTTCAAGATATAAGTAAAGTCGCTATTGCCCAAGATGTTCATATTCCCCCGCATCGTCAGGGCATCGGGCGAGCCTTTCACCACCGAACTGAAATCGACATAGAGCTTGCCGTACACCAGCGACTCTTTGGTCCGCTTGGCATTGATCAGTTCGAAATTGCGCGCGTTCATCCGGAGGTTGACATCCATCGCCGCAAAATCGTTCATGTCCACATAGCCGTCGATGGTGAACGGGGTCTGCCCTTCGGTGAAGATATTGAAGCCGTCGAAGACCAGGCGGTTCGCCTGTATCCGGACGGGGCGGTTATCCGGGCGCAAGGTGAGAGACGCTTGCGGGATGCCCACCTGCACGCTATCCAGCGCAAGTTCCCCGTCGAGCGAAGGCTTCACGGTAGAGCCGCCCACGGTGATTTTCCCGTCGAGATCTCCCCGCAAGGTAGCCATACCGCCGGGGATAAAGGCATTGGCGATGTGCAAGGGGAAATGCTGAAGGGCGATACCCGCCTCTATCCGGTCTTCCTCCTGCTTGGTGGGGGCGGAGGCGTATGCTCCGTCCAGGCTGAGCACTTCCTCCCCGTCGATGGAAACCCATCCGTTGATGCCGTGTGTGCCGTCCTCCTGGGGCAGATATACCGCCGATACTCCCCAGTCGCCCAAGGGCTGGCGGTTGTATGCCAGGCGTTCCACCTGCACGTCGGCAGCTACCTGCATGTCCGTTTCGGTCTGCACATAATGTGCCTCGGCACTCACCAGACCGGCGATGTCGGGCATATAGGGCACCACGCGCCTGAACTCGGCGATGTCTATCCGGTTGAGGGCAAGGGTCAGGTCTTGTCGCGAAAGGCTATCGGGGGTGGAATAGAGTGACAAGCCCGTACGCAGGCTATCCGTAAGACTGAGGTCGGCGTGGATGCGTCCGGCATCGCTCAGGTAGATGTAATTGTCCCGATTTGCCCGGAAGGGCCGGTACACCAGTATCGGATTTTCGGGCGACACGTGCAGGCTGATACCGTCGGGATGAAGGCGGGCTTCCAGTCCGAGGTCGACCCCTTTCTCGCGCTTGTCGTTCAGGTAAACCGCCCGAAGCCCGGCACGGGTAGAGTCGATGCTCCCCGCCATACCGATATCGAAGGCTTCCTGGCGTTTGCTTGCCAACGCCTTGACTCCGCTATGAAAAAGGAAACGGGCCGTGTCCTGGCGGGCATCGAAGAAGATGGTATCCAGCCGCAGGCTATCGGTGCGCAAGCCATAGAGACGCATGTCGGCACTCAGCCCCTCATCGGGCGAAGTGGTCATCTTCATCCGGAAACGGTCGTAGCGTATGTGGCTGGAGGCAATCAGGTTGGCTATCGGGTTATCCGAACCGGAAAAGACGCGCAGCTCGGTCCGGGGCAGGAGGCTCTTCAGCGCCCGCTGGTCTATCCGCCGTGCCTTCCACTGGCGGTCGAAGGCTTCCATCAATGCCGTAGCTCCCGCACTCAGGCGTTCCAACCCGTCGGGCGAACGGAAAAGGAAAGTCAGGTCGCCCGCGTTGACATAGCTCCGGATAGAGTCGGAAGCCATTTCCACACCGGCATGGAGGTCTTTGGTAGAGAATGTATTTTCGGACGTGGCAAGATGGATATCGGTCAACGACACCTGCACACGGTGGTTTTTCTTCAGGTCGGTCTGGGCACGGGCGTGAAGGCGGAGCGAAGGCGTGAGCTTATCGGGCGTCACCGACAAGGCTTGCAGGTCCAGGCGTTTCACTTGGGCTTCGAGGTCGGCCTTGATTTGACGCGGCGAGAGCGAGGCGTCCAGATTTACCGAGGCGTCAATGGCATGGTCGGATACGGAAAGCGAGACATTGCCCTGCGAGCGGCGCAACCCTGCCTCCAGCTTCAAGCCCGAAAACAAGCGGTGCCCGTAGCGGAGATGAGACACTTCCGCACCGGCTTCCATCGTGGTATGAGGAGAAAAGAAATCCAGCCCCGAACCTTCGGCATGCAACGAAGCGGACAAGCCATAAAGCGAATCCCGGGGCAGGAAGCGGTGCAGGTTCAAGCTATCGATGGCTATCCGGGCACGATAGTCCACGGATGCCAGGTCGTAGCCCGCATCGAGCGAGACTTTGCCCCGTGCCCCGTCACGGAAGGTCATACCCGCATCCAGGCGATTCCCGTCCAGCGAGACCGTCCCGTCCAGTTTCATGCCCGAAGGGAGAGCCAGCCCACCGGCAAGTGCTTCCACAAAGCCCAGGTCTCCGGTCTGCATTGCCAGGCGGAGGGAACCGTTGCGCCGCACGCTATCGAGCAGGGCGACCATCCGCCCGTCCGCTTCGGCACGCAGGGCGCCTTCGAGGTCAAGCGACAGGGCGGTGAGGCGCAAATCGTTCAGGCTTCCGTCTATCCCGGCACGCACCCGGAGGGGAGCGGCTGGATAACGCCGCACAAACTCATCGGGCATACCCGGAACGACCTTCAACAAATCGTTCTTCCCGATGTCCGCCATCAGGCGTGCGCGGATGGCTCCTTCCTTGTCGGCGTCCATCGCGTCCCAATCCATCGAGGCGTTCAGCTCAATCACCGAATCGGGGGTCTTGACGCGGAGCGAAGGGACACGCAGGGTATGGACATCCGACACCAGCCTTCCCTCGCCGGAAGTGATTTCCAGCCCCGAACGTTCTTTCAGGTTAAAGTCGCGGATAAGCGCATAAATATCGTTTCCGGCATAACGCGCCGAGTCGACACGCAAGTTCAAGTCGGTAAGGGCAATGTGCGAAGGGTCCAGCCCGGCTTCGGCGGGAGGCAAAGTACCCGAATCGAATCCCGCCCTTCCGCCTTTTATCGCCAGCGTGCGTGCCCCGTAAGCCATGCGGTGCAAGTCCACCTCCCCGTCGCGCAGGGAAAGGCCCTCTACGGCAAAGCCCATACGGAGCGTATCGAGCGGCATCTGCAGGGCGAAGGACACATTCTCCAGGTCAATCTTCTGCAATTGGAATTTCCAGTAGACGGGTGCCGACGAGGCGGTATCGGCCGAAGCGGTATCGGCAAGGCACATCGAGAGGTGGGTGTCTTTCAGGGTCAGCTCGTTGACCACGGCGGTCTCGGGACTCAGCTCCACCCCGTGCGAGGCGATGAAGAGGTTTCCCAGCGTGCCTTTCAACACCATCCCTTCCATCAGCCCGGCGGTATTGACCGAGGCGCCGCGCAACTCCAGCCCGTCCAGCTCCACCTTTTTCTTAAATAAAGGAAGCAAGCGGACCTTGGCGGTAAGACGGTCGGCGCTCAGGATGGTATCGCTCCCTTCCACCACCAGCGTGCGGCGCACCACGAGGTCGAGCGGGAACGAAAGCGAAATCCGCCCGATGGAAATCTGCATGCCCGTAGCCTCCGACGCATACCGGGTGGCGGTATTCACCAGAAAATTCTGTATGGGAGGCAGATAAACCAGCACACATACGATGACAAACAACACCAGCGGGGAAGCCACGATAATCCCCAGCCTGCGGACAGATTTCTTCATACAAGCCCAATCATTCGCTTTTATTTATGCGAATATAGACAAAAATAACCGAATAGCATCATTTTTTGATTGATTTGATGTCGTCCGCTGAGCAAAATTTCTTTAACTTTGTGCTATCACTAACTAAAACAATACTATATGAAACCAACTTTATTTGTTCTTGCCGCCGGAATGGGAAGCCGTTACGGAGGCCTTAAGCAACTGGACGGTCTGGGTCCGAACGGAGAAACCATCATGGATTATTCCATTTACGACGCTATCCGCGCAGGATTCGGCAAACTGGTATTCGTCATTCGCAAGGATTTCGAAAAGGATTTCCGCGAGAAAATCATCAGCAAATACGAAAACCATATCCCCGTAGAAGTGGTGTTCCAGTCCACCGACAAGCTCCCCGAAGGCTTTACCTGCCCTGCCGAGCGCACGAAACCCTGGGGAACGAACCACGCCGTGCTGATGGGCAAGGAAGTCATCAACGAGCCGTTTGCCGTAATCAACGCCGACGACTTCTACGGACGTGATAGCTTCGCCGTTATCGGGAAATACCTCTCCGAACTGCCCGAAGGCTCGAAGAACCAATACTGTATGGTGGGATTCCGTGTAGGAAACACGCTGAGCGAAAGCGGAACCGTGGCACGAGGCATCTGCTCGACCGACGCCGAAGGCCAGCTGACCACCGTAGTGGAACGTACCGAAATCATGCGTATCGACGGCACCGTATCGTATAAGGACGAAGAAGGCAAGTGGGTAGGCATCGAAGACAACACGCCCGTATCGATGAACATGTGGGGATTCACTCCCGACTATTTCAAGTACTCGGAAGATTATTTCGTGGATTTCCTGAAAGAAAACATCGACAAGCCGAAAGCCGAATATTACATTCCGCTGATGGTGAACAAGCTCATCAACGAAAATACCGCCAAGGTGAAAGTGCTCGACACCACTTCACGCTGGTTCGGCGTAACGTATGCCGCCGACCGTCAGGGCGTGGTAGACAAATTCAAGGCACTGGCAGATAGCGGCGAATATCCTTCTCCGCTGTTCGGATAAAACCAAAGAGGCACAGCGCTTTACTCATCGCAAGCACTGTGCCTCTTCCGTCTTTCACTTTTATCAATCGTTATTCTTCTATCACTTTCATTTTCCGGCTCCGGTCGTCCGGTCCTTTCGGATGAACCACCTTTTCCAGACGGATGTCAAACGCCAAGGTGGAATAACCGGGAATGCTACCGCTCCCCGACTCGAGGTATGCCAGTTGGTAAGGAAGGTACACTTCCCAATGCTCGCCCTCCTGCATGTGCAGTAAAGCGGTGGTCCACCCCGTTATTACCCCGCTTGCCGCAAACGAAGCGGGTTCGTGAATGTCCGCGCTCCAGTCTCCGCTATAGCTTTGGTCGAACACCTCCCCGTTTATCAGTTCGCCCCGGTAATGCACCAGCACCGTATCGGTAGCAAGCGGCGTGATGCCCAGTTCGGCATCCGCCTCGGTGAGGTCTTTCACGTAGACATAATCCGAAGTGGTCAGCGTCAGGTCGGTCCCCATCCCCTCGTTCTGGATTTTATAGTTCGCATAGCGGTGCCACGTTTCCCCTGCGGGAGGATTGGCTGCCACACGGGCGATGGAGTCGAGATAAGCCGCGTTGCGCGCTTCCCAGTTGGCGTAGGGGTCGGCGACGGGCGTGTCCTCGCTACACGAGGCGAAGACACACATCATCAGCCCTACCATCCATAGCCAGCCGTAATAGTTACCAGTCTTTATCTTCATCATTGTAATGTTTTCAAGAGGCTTGTGATGCTCACCTTGTCGGCGATGATGTTGTTCAGGTCGGCGATAGGCACACGCACCTGTTCCATCGTGTCGCGGTTACGCAGGGTGACGCAATTGTCTTCCAGTGTCTGATGGTCCACCGTCACGCAATACGGCGTACCGATGGCATCCTGGCGGCGGTAACGCTTGCCGATGGAGTCTTTCTCGTCGTACTGGCAATGGAAGTGGAACTTCAGGTCGTCCATAATCTCGCGCGCCTTTTCGGGCAGGCCGTCTTTCTTCACCAGCGGCATGATGGCCAGTTTCACCGGAGCCAGGGCTGCGGGGAGTTTCAATACCACGCGGGTCTCGCCGTTCTCCAGCTTCTCTTCGGTATAAGAGGCGCTCATCACGCTCAGGAACATACGGTCTACACCGATGGAAGTCTCGATGACATACGGAGTGTACGATTCGTTGATTTCGGGGTCGAAATACTTGATGCTCTTGCCCGAATACTTCTCGTGCTGGCTCAGGTCGAAGTTGGTGCGCGAGTGGATGCCTTCCACCTCCTTGAAGCCGAAGGGCATCAGGAACTCGATGTCGGTGGCGGCGTTGGCATAGTGGGCCAGTTTCTCGTGGTCGTGATAACGGTAATGGTCATCGCCGAAGCCCAGTGCCTTGTGCCATTTCAGGCGCGTCTCCTTCCACTTCTTGAACCATTCCAGCTCGGTGCCGGGCTTTACGAAGAACTGCATTTCCATCTGCTCGAACTCGCGCATGCGGAAGATGAACTGGCGTGCCACGATTTCATTGCGGAACGCCTTGCCTATCTGCGCGATGCCGAAGGGGATTTTCATGCGGCCCGTCTTCTGCACGTTCAGGTAGTTGACGAAAATGCCCTGCGCCGTTTCGGGACGGAGGTACACCTTCATCGCGCCGTCGGCGGTAGAGCCCATTTCGGTAGAGAACATCAGGTTGAACTGGCGCACCTCGGTCCAGTTTTTCGTGCCCGAGATGGGGCATACGATTTCCTCGTCGAGGATAATCTGGCGCAGCTCGTTCAGGTCGGGACCCGCGTTCATCGCCTTGGTGTAACGCTCGTGCAGGGCGTCACGCTTTGCCTGGTGCTCCAGCACACGGGCGTTGGTGGAGCGGAATTCCTGCTCGTTGAACGCGTCGCCGTATTTCTTGGCGGCCTTTGCCACCTCCTTGTTTATCTTTTCGTCGTATTTCGCAATCTGGTCTTCAATCAACACGTCGGCACGGTAGCGTTTCTTCGAGTCGCGGTTGTCGATAAGAGGGTCGTTGAACGCGTCCACGTGTCCCGATGCCTTCCAGATGGTGGGGTGCATGAAGATGGCGGAGTCGATGCCCACGATGTTCTCGTGCAAGAGCACCATGCTTTGCCACCAATATTGCTTGATATTGTTTTTCAGTTCCACACCGTTCTGTCCGTAGTCGTACACCGCTCCCAGACCGTCGTAGATTTCACTTGACGGGAACACGAACCCGTATTCTTTACAATGCGAAACCAATTTCTTGAAAACGTCTTCTTGTGCCATTTTGCTTTTTATCTTTAATTATTAACTACTGCTTATAAAATGCGCACAAAGATACGCATTTATCAGAAAAAAAGAAGCACGACTTTATTAAATTATGCGAATCGGGGGAAACCGTCCGCCAAAATCACTAAATTTGCATCGGCAATTCCCCGAACATTTATGAAACACGAACATATCGACAAATATACCCTGATGACCACCGCCCCCATCCCCGGGCTGGTAGGCTCGCTGGCGGTGCCCACCATCATCAGCATGCTGGTCACCTCCATCTACGTGATGATAGACACTTATTTCGTCGGGAAAATCAACACGCAGGCGACCGCCGCCGTGGGCATCTCCTTCTCGGTGATGGCCATCATACAGGCCTTCGGCTTCTTCTTCGGACACGGCTCGGGCAACTTCATCTCGCGCCGCCTGGGAGCGCGCGACTACCGCAGTGCCGAGAAGATGGCGGCCACGGGCTTCGTCTGCGCCTTCATCATGGGCTGCTTCATCACCCTCTTCGGCCTGCTCTACCTCACCCCCATCTGCCGCGAGCTGGGCTCCACGCCTACCATCCTGCCATACACCGAGACCTACCTGGGCATCATCCTGCTGGGCGCGCCCTTCATGGCATCGTCGCTGGTGCTGAACAACCAGATGCGTTTCCAGGGCAATGCCCTCTACGCCATGGTGGGCATCACCGCGGGCACGGTGCTCAACGTCATCCTGGCGCCCATCCTGATATTCGGCTACGACATGGGCATCGCGGGAGCTGCCTGGGCGACGCTCTGCGGCCAGTTGTGCAGCTTCTGCATCCTGGTCTACATGGACAGCCGCGGCGAGAACATCCGCATCCGCCTGCGCAACTTCACGCCCACTCCCGCCTACCTGCGCGAAATCGTCTACGGCGGAAGCCCCTCGCTCTGCCGCCAGGGGCTGGCAAGCCTTGCCGCCATCCTGCTCAACGTGGCTGCGGGGAGGTATGGCGACGCGGCCATCGCGGGCATGTCCATCGTGGGCCGCATCTGCATGTTCATCAACTCGTTCATCGTAGGCTTCGGGCAAGGGTTCCAGCCCGTATGCGGCTACAATTACGGAGCGGGCATCTACTCGCGCGTGCGCCAGGGCTTCTGGTTCTGCGTCAAGGTAGGCGTGGTGTTCCTCACCGTGTGCTCCGTCATCGGCTACATCTATGCGCCCGAAATCGTGTCGTGGTTCCGCAAAGACGATGCCGAGGTGATTGCCGTAGGCGCGCGCGCCTTGCGCTGGCAGCTCATCACCCTGCCGCTGGGCACCTGGGTCATCCTCTGCAACATGCTGCTGCAGACCATCCGCAAGCCTGTACGCGCCGTGCTGCTCGCCTCCGCACGCCAGGGGCTGTTCTTCATCCCCGCCATCCTGATGCTCCCCTGCCTGCTGGGGCTGCAAGGCGTAGAGATGAGCCAGGCCGCCGCCGACCTCTGCGCGTTCCTCTTCGCCCTGCCTGTCACCATCCCCGTGCTCCGCTCGCTGCGCACCGACCTCAAGCCGCAAGGCTGAGCCGCCCCTCTTATATACCGATTATGTTTCCCCCACACGGTAAAGGTACGGCTTTTCTTCGGGACGGCAATGGACAGAAGCGCGCCGAACGTAAAAATCTGTTAACGGGAAGCGGACAATTTACAGGCATCCGTCTTTAACAGCTGGGATACAAGCGGTTACGCCCTACGCAGAAGCCTATTTTTCGCTACCTAAATCATATAAAAAAACGATGCTGATATAACAGTAAAAGAACCATCGGCGAAGAAAGCAATGACAATTGTCATTCGTAAGACCGAATCTTGCCAGACGCCTTATCCAGACATATCGATTCGACCGCCTATTTATTCACACATTTTAACTTACAAAATCTTACAACTGACAAATGACAATTATTTTTTTTCGTTTTCCGCCCTCAGAGAGAAAGTGTAAAATATACTTTATATATATATTATATAATATATAATATATATATAATATTATAATAACTCTTTTCTGCCACCTCTGCCACCTGATTTTCTCTAAAATTAATTGTCATTTGTCAGTTGTAAGATTGTAAGGCTCTAAGATATTAAAATGCGTAAACATAAAAACAAGCTTATCGGGCATCGTTTCATTTCCGGTTAACTGTAATTGTAATTGTAATTGCGGCGCAAAAAGACGAAGCGCGCATGCAAGAAAAACGCATCTATATGCACCGCGCATTCCAGATAGCTGCATAAGCCGTCGGATATAGCTGCGCCGCGCCGCGCAAACGCATGTTCTGCCCGCGTGCACGCCCCGAACGTTTGGATTTTCCGAATATTATATGTATATTTGCATCAAGTAGAAAACGATTATGAGCGACGATATTTTAGATAAGAACGAAGAGACAAACACCCCCGACGAACAGACTGAAACAGGCTCCCAAGCCCCTACGCCCGTGACGGGCGCAGCCAAATACCAACTGAGCGGAATGTACCAGAACTGGTTCCTCGACTATGCCTCGTACGTCATCCTGGAGCGTGCCGTCCCCCACATCAACGACGGGCTGAAACCCGTGCAGCGGCGCATCCTCCACGCCATGAAACGGCTGGACGACGGACGTTACAACAAGGTGGCGAACATCGTGGGACACACCATGCAATTCCACCCTCACGGCGACGCTTCCATCGGCGACGCGCTGGTGCAACTGGGACAGAAAGACCTGCTGGTGGACTGCCAGGGAAACTGGGGAAACATCCTGACGGGTGACGACGCCGCCGCACCCCGATACATCGAGGCAAGGCTCTCGAAGTTCGCCCTCGACGTGGTATTCAACCCCAAGACCACCGAATGGCAAGCCTCGTACGACGGACGCAACCGCGAGCCCGTGACCCTGCCCGTCAAGTTCCCCTTGCTGCTGGCACAGGGCGTGGAAGGCATTGCCGTAGGACTGTCGTCGAAAATCCTGCCGCACAACTTCAACGAGCTGTGCGACGCCGCCATCGCCTACCTGCACGGCGAGGAGTTCCACCTTTACCCCGACTTCCAGACGGGAGGGGCGGTAGACGTGTCGCGCTACAACGACGGCGAACGGGGCGGAGTGGTGCGCGTGCGCGCCCGCATCACGAAGCTGGACAGCAAGACGCTATGCATCAACGAAATACCCTACGGGAAAACCACATCGTCGCTCATCGACTCGATACTGAAAGCCGTAGAGAAAGGCAAAATCAAGGTGCGCAAGGTGGACGACAACACCGCCGACAAGGTGGAGATACTGGTACACCTCGCCCCCGGAGCCTCGTCGGACAAGACGCTGGACGCCCTGTATGCCTTCACCGACTGCGAAGTGAACATCTCGCCCAACTGCTGCGTCATCGAGGACAAGAAGCCCCATTTCCTGTCGGTAGGGACGGTGTTGCGCAAGTCGGTCGACCATACCCTCGGCCTGCTGCGCCGCGAGCTGGAAATCCAGCGCGAGGAAACCCTGGAAACCCTCCACTTCGCCTCGCTGGAAAGAATCTTCATCGAAGAACGCATCTACAAAGACCGCGCCTTCGAGCAGGCGGAAAACATGGACGCCGCCTGCGCCCACATCGACGAACGCCTCACCCCGTTCTACCCGCAGATGGTGCGCGAGGTGACCAAGGAAGACATCCTGCGCCTGATGGAAATCAAGATGGCGCGCATCCTGAAATTCAACAAGGACAAGGCGGACGAGAACATCGCGCGGCTGAAAGCGGACATCGAAGAGACCGAAAACCGCCTGGCGCACATCACCGACTATACCATCGACTGGTTCCGCCGCCTGAAAGAGAAATACGGCGCACACTTCCCCCGCCGCACCGAGATACGCAACTTCGACACCATCGTAGCCACCAAGGTGGCAGAAGCCAACGAGAAACTCTACATCAACCGCGAAGAGGGCTTCATCGGCACGGGGCTGAAGAAAGACGAGTTCGTGTGCAACTGCTCGGACATCGACGACGTAATCATCTTCTACCGCGACGGGAAATATAAAATCGTGCGCGTGCAGGACAAGCTCTTCGTGGGCAAGAACATCCTCTATGTCAACGTGTTCAAGAAAAACGACAAGCGCACCATCTACAACGTCATCTACCGCGACGGGAAAGAAGGGTTCCACTACATCAAGCGGTTCAACGTGACCTCGATGATACGCGACCGCGAATACGACGTGACACAAGGCACACCGGGCTCGCGCATCGTCTACTTCACCGCCAACCCCAACGGCGAGGCGGAAACCGTGAAGGTGACCCTGCGCCCCAACCCGCGCATCAAGAAACTGGTGTTCGAGAAAGACTTCAGCGACATCCACATCAAGGGACGCCAGTCGATGGGCAACCTGCTGACCAAATACGAAGTGCATAAAATCGGGCTGAAACAGCGCGGAGGCTCCACCCTGGGCGGACGCAAGGTGTGGTTCGACCACGACGTGCTGCGCCTGAACTACGACGGGCGGGGCGAATACCTGGGCGAGTTCCAGAGCGAAGACCGCATCCTCGTCATCGACACGAACGGCGATTTCCATACCACCGACTTCGACCTGAACAACCACTACGAGCGGGGCATCGGGCGCATCGAGAAATTCGACGCCGACAAGGTGTGGACCGCCGTCCTCTACGACGCCGACCAGCAGAACTACCCGTACCTGAAACGCTTCTGCTTCGAAGCCGGCGCCAAGCGCCTGAACTACCTGGGCGAGAACAAGGCAAGCCGCCCCATCCTGCTGAGCGACGAAGCCTATCCGCGCATCCGGGTGACCTTCGGCGGACACGACGCGTTCCGCGAGCCGCTGGTGGTGGAAGCCGCCGACTTCGTGGGCGTGAAAAGCTTCAAGGCGAAGGGCAAACGCCTCACCACCTACACCGTGGGCGAGGTGACCGAACTGGAACCGACACGCAAGCCCGAAGCGGCGGAAAACCTGCCCGACACCGAAACGGAAGAGCCCACGCCGCCCGAAGACGAGAACGGGCAAATGGAATTGTTCAACGGACAAACGGAAGAGTGATGAAAGCAATCGGGAAACTCGGACTGACTCTTTGCCTGGCGGGCATCTGCCTGACGGCGCACGCACAGGAGGACACCCTACGGGCGGCACGCTTCGTGATGCGCTCGACCATGATAGGAGCGGGACACAACAACACGTTCGAGACCTACCTCTCGCCGCTGGAATACGAGGGGCCCGAGGCGCGCTTCGCCTACGAGACCCTGCGGATGACCCGCCTGATGGGCGGCAACGTGTCGGCACAAAACCTGCTCCAGCTGCACGCCTCGTACACCCGCAACATCTCGCAAACCAACCATACGTACGGAGGGCTGGTGAACTGGAGCTATGCCCTGCACTACCAGTTCCGCCCTGCCCCGGGGCTGAAGCTGCTTTTCGGCCCGATGCTCGACCTGAACGTCGGGGTGGTGTACAACCGGCGCAACTCGAACAACCCTGCCCAGGCGAAAGCCTACGGCGGACTGGGCGCGTCGGGGATGCTCATCTACCGCTTCCGCATCGGGAAGTATCCGCTCACGGTGCGCTGGCAAGCCAACCTGCCCCTGCTGGGCGTGATGTTCTCGCCCGAGTTCGGCGAATCGTACTACGAAATCTTCTCGCTGGGCAACGGAGGACGGAACGTCGTGTTCACCTCGCTGCACAACAATCCCTCGCTGCGCCAACTGCTCACCCTCGACTTTCCCGTGCGGAACACGGTGATGCGCATCGGCTATGTGTGCGACCTGCAACAGGCACGGGTGAACCACCTGAAGAGCCATACTTACTCGCACGATTTTCTGATAGGCGTGGTGCGACATTTTAGGTTTTGAGTTTGTGAGTTTTTGAGTTTTTAAGTTTTTAAGTTTTTTAGTTTTTAAGTTCTTGAGTTTGTGAGTTCTTGAGTTTTTAAGTTTTTTCGTTTTTTGCTTATGAAACGACTGATATATATATTGACCCTTTGCCTGGCTGCCCTTCTTTCCGCCTCGTGCATCCGCGAGGACATTGCCGGCAATACGCCTGAAGCCAACTTCGAATCCCTCTGGAAAATCATCGACGAGCAATATTGCTTCCTCGAGTACAAGCACGAGGAATACGGGCTGGACTGGGACGAGGTGCACACCCGCTACGCCCGGCGCATCACGCCCGACATGACCTGGGAAAACCTTTACGAAGTGCTCTCGGACATGGTGAACGAACTGAGGGACGGACACGTCAACCTGTCCAGCTCCATCGGCACCTCGCAATACCGCACGTGGTTCGACGCCTTTCCGCACAATTTCAGCGACAGCATCCAGAGCATCTACCTGGGAAAGGACTACGTGAACTCGTCGGGCATCACCTGGTCGATACTGGAGAACAACATCGGCTACATCTATTGCGGGAGCTTCTCGTCGGGGATAGGCGACGGAAACCTGGACCAGACGCTGAACCGCCTGGCGGTGTGCGACGGGCTGATTATCGACGTGCGCGACAACGGGGGAGGCAATCTGACCACCGCCCAAAAACTGGCTTCGCGCTTCACCAACGAGCGCGTGCTGGTGGGCTATATGTACCACAAGACCGGACCGGGACACGACGATTTCTCCGAGCCCAAGGCGGTCTACATCGACCCTTCGGAGGGCATCCGGTGGCAAAAGAAGACGGTAGTGCTGACCAACCGCCGTGCCTATAGCGCCACGAACGACTTCGTGAACAGCATGAACCAGTTTCCCAACGTGACACTGGTGGGCGACAAGACGGGCGGCGGCTCGGGACTTCCCTTCTCGTCGGAAATCCCCTGCGGATGGTCTATCCGCTTCTCTGCCAGCCCGATGCTCGACCCCGCGATGAACCACCTGGAGTTCGGCATCGACCCCGACGTGAAAGTGGATATGACCGGCGAAGACATCGCCCGGGGCAAAGACACGCTGATAGAAACGGCGTGCCGGATATTGAAAGAATAAACTCTGACAAATATTTGGCTATTTCGGAAATATCCCCTATCTTTGCACCCGCTATTGATATAAAGGTATAAGGTACGCGCCCGTGGCGTAATTGGTAGCCGCGCCAGACTTAGGATCTGGTGTCGTGAGACGTGTAGGTTCGAGTCCTATCGGGCGCACCCTTTTTCAAGTGGCTTTCGGCATCCAGCCGGCATCGAAAAAATCACTGAAAATGCCCGGAAACCATTCCTGATTTCTTTTCATAAGTGACATATAAACCTCCTTTTAATTAGCTAAACAATAAATTTAAACATACATAGCCCTGCGCAGGAACTATCTTTCATATATAATCAAGTTTTTGTGTTCAGTTATTCCGCACGTCGAAAGGCAGCCTCCGCCCTCCCTCGCGCGCAAGCATACGGATGAACTCAAGCAGCATCCTTCCGATGTCCATTTCGTCTTCGTACAGAAGCTGCGCCTCGCCGCACACGTCTTCTCCCGAATAATACGCCAGCTTGCGGAGCGAACCTGCCAGTCGCCTCATGTAACGCTCGTGCCCCAACAAGGCATCGAACGCCTCCAAGGGGCTTTGCCACCCCGTATGCTCCCACACCGAAGCCCGGACCGCCACACGTCCCCCGCCGCGCAATACCAGCTCGGCAAGTTTCCGGAAACGTTCCGACTTTTTACGTGCCTGCAGGTTCATCCACGATGCCAGTACGGGCATGCCTTCTTTTTCAAGATAAGCCTGCACCTGCAAATGCAAGCCCGAAGACCATAACTCAGCATTCAACAGCTCGTTGAGGGCTGACTCGACCTGCACATTCATCGCTTGCCTCCTAAACCGGAAAATAAAATACACCAAGAAAAATCACGAGGGGAAACCGAAGACAAATAGTCACCTTCGGAAGCCTGATAACGACTTTTTGTCACACCGTTTCGGGGAAAAGAAGAACAGGCATACAGTTTGTAGGTGTGATGACGCAAATGATGAAATCCCCGAGGGCGGCCTTCCGTTTTCAATCCTATTGTTTTCATAAAGCTATCAGATTTGCCAAGCCTGTCCCCCGATGGCTTATTGTACAACAAAAACGAGGTAAGCGTGGGGAACTTTAGTATTTGCCCGTCCAGAAGTATCCCCATACTTGATAACTAAGCAATACATAAAGCCCCACGCCCATATTAAAAATAAGCTGTATGTGATGTGAATAACGCAGCTTCTACAATAGAGTCCGTGGAGCGTCCCTGTATTATCCATTGTTATCGTTACTGAAATTGGGGATTTCCTGAACCGTGGATAATGCCTAAAACGCTTATTCCTTTTTACTGCTTTACAAAAAGCAATGCAAATATAAAATAAAAATCATTCAAATAAAACTTGCTCCCGATTTTTTTGCCCTAAAAACGATTTTGAAGCGTTTTATTCAATAAGACCTAATCTATCTGCCCTTCGGGCCAGTTCACCAGGTACAAAGTGCCAGTAGCACGGGTAAAGGCGGTGTATAGCCAGCGGTAATAGTCGGGCGTAAGCATCTCCTCGGTGACATAACCTTGGTCGATGAACACGTTCTGCCATTGTCCGCCCTGCGCCTTGTGGCACGTCACAGCGTAGGCATACTTCACCTGCAAGGCGTTGTACCACGGGTCTGCCTTCATCTTCTTCATCCGCGCGGCTTTGGTCGGAATGTCCTGATAATCTTCGAGCACGGCATAAAACAGGCGGTCGTTCTGCTCCTTGGACAATGCCGGAGCATCGGTATGGAGGGTGTCGAGCAGGATTTTCGTGTCCAGCTCGATATCGCCGTAATCGGGGAAAGAGAGCAACACATCGGCAAAACGGAAGCCGTACATCTCGTGCACGCGGCGCACACGGCGCACCACGGCTATGTCTCCATTGGCAATGAAATCCAGTTCCTTGACTTCGGCACCCCAGAAATAATTGTTCTTCGCCACCATCAGGATATCGCCCGCGTTCAGCTCGTCCTCGCGGTAAAGAATGGTATTCCGGATGCCATTATTATACAAGTTGGCACGCTTGTTCGAGCGGCAAATCACGATGGTCTCGTCCATTCCCTCGCGGTCGTAACACGTGCCGAGCGTTTCTATCAGCTCGCCTCCCGGCACCACCTTCACATCGGGAAATCCCGCTACACGGATACGGGGAAGAGTCCCCAAGGCAGCATCTTCCGCCATCTCCCTCCGCAGACGGGTGGCATTGTACAGGATGCCCGACTCCGATTCTTGCCTCACCACCTGGGTCAGTTCCATAGCGGTCACCTTCAAGCCATATCCCCGCAAGGCATCTGCCGAAAGCGCGGGACTTTCTTCCTCGCCCACGGGAGGAAGCTGGGCGGTATCGCCCACCAGCACCAGCCGGCATCCCTGTCCGCCATACACGTATTGCACCAGGTCATCGAGCAGGCGTCCGCTCCCGAAAACATTTCCCGACAAGCCCAGGTTGGAAATCATCGAAGCCTCGTCGACGATAAACAAGGTATGCTGGTGAAGGTTGGCATTCATCGTGAAGTTATCCATCTCGTTCGAGAAAGAACGCTGGCGGTAGATACGCCGGTGAATGGTGTAGGCAGGATGCCCGGAATGGTGCGAAAACACCTTGGCAGCCCTTCCCGTAGGAGCCAGCAAGACACATTTTTGCTTCAACTTGCCGAGTGTACGGACCAAGGCGCTCACCAGGCTGGTCTTTCCCGTACCGGCATATCCTTTCAGGAGAAAAACCGCATCGGTATCCGCCGACAAGAGGAAATCGGCGAACATTTTCATCGTTAATTCTTGTTCGGGAGTTGGTTTATTAAAGAAATTTTGCTTTATTTGCTCCACTAATTCGATATTCAACATACGTGTCCTGTATTTTTTACTAACTTTGTCCGCCCGTGAAAGCGGAAAATTGCTTTTCAGCACACGAATATAAACAAAAACGCCAAAAGAGGGAAGAATATGCCAGAAAAAAACACCGACTTGACCCGACCGGAAGACCATACGCTTTCCATCCGCCTCAGTACGGATGGATTTTCTTTTGCCGTGTACGACCGGACCCAACAACACCTGGTTTGTTTCCGGCATACTCCGGTAAACGTACAACGCTCGATGGCAGCCAATGTGAAGGCTTTCCTGGCACAAACACCTGAACTGGATGCCAAATATAGCCAGACCAACATCCTGATGCATACCTCACGCTATACCACCGTTCCCCTCGAACTATTCGAAGACGAACAGATGGAAACGCTCTTCTACCAGAACCTGCCCAAGCAGAATAATGAAATCGTCTTGTGCAACATCTTGGGGAACAGCAACGTGGTGGTATTGTTCTCCATCGACAAGCTGACCCACGTTTTCCTGTCTGAGCATTTCCCCCAGGCACGGTTCTTTGCCACGGTCAGCCCCCAACTGGAGTATTTCACCACCCAAAGCCGCCAGGGAAACACACGGAAAATCTATGCCAACCTGCATCCCGGCACGCTGGAAGTGTTTTGTTTCGCGCAGGGGAAATTGCAACTGGCAAACACGTATGTGGCAGACAACAACGAAGACCGCTCGTATTACCTGTTGAATCTCTGGAAACAACTGGCATACGACGCGGAACAGGACGAACTGCACCTGACAGGACTCGCCAAAAAAGAGCAGCACCAACAGGTGAGCTTCCTGCGCCAGTTCATCCGGAAAATCTTTATCATCAATCCTCGGACAGGGCTTCCCGCCATGAAGGAAGTCCCTTTCGACATTCAATCCTTATTTATATGCGAGTAATCAGTGGAATTTACAAACACCGGCGGTTCGATGTGCCCCAAAGCTTCAAGGCACGCCCTACGACCGACTTTGCCAAAGAAAACCTTTTCAACGTATTGAACAATTATTTCGATTTTGAGGACGGCGTAACGGCGCTCGACCTGTTTGCCGGAACCGGAAGCATCAGCATCGAACTCCTGTCGAGAGGATGCGATAAAGTGGTGTCGGTGGAAAAAGACCCGCAACACTATGCTTTCATCTGCAAAGTGATGAAAGAACTGAAAACCGATAAAAGCTGGATGATTCGAGGTGATGTGTTCAAATACATCAGCAAATGCAAGGAACAGTTCGACCTTATCTTTGCCGACCCTCCATACGCCCTGCCCGAACTGGCAAGCATCCCCGACAAGATATTCGAATACGGATTGCTCAAGCCCGAAGGAATGTTCGTGCTGGAACACGGAAAGGACCTGAGCTTCGAAGCCCATCCGCACTTCACCGAACACCGCCACTACGGAAGCGTGAATTTCTCATTCTTCCGCTAAAGCAAAGGAGCCAGCAAGCGCACGACAGACTCAGTCAGCTTGTTCTTCCACGAGCGTTGGCTCCATAACTTACGGGAGAGCAACTGGCTATGCTTCTGGTCGGCAAGGAAAACCTCTTTCAGGTATAATGCCATTCCCGCATCGTAGAAAAAGGCATTCGCCTCAAAGTTGTGCTCAAAGCTGCGGAAATCCATATTGGTAGAGCCAACCGAAGAGAGTTCGTCATCGGACACCCATAACTTGGAATGCAAGAATCCTTTCCGGTACAGATAGACCTTGACTCCTGCCCGCATCAGCTCGTCGAGATATGATAACGACCCTTTATGCGTCAGATAAGTATCTGCCCGCTTGGGCAACATAATCCGCACATCCACCCCCGCCAGGGCAGCGGTCTGCAAAGCCACTACCACCTCCTCCGTCGGGAGCAGGTAAGGTGTCTCGATGTAAAAATACCGCCTGGAAGAGCACGATGCCTTGATAAGCCCCTGCATGATGTCGTGCCATTCTCCTACCGGCTCCGAAGTCACAATCTGAGCCACTACATTCCCCTCCTGCTCCATTTTCGGGAAATACTCGGAAGAAGTGAGCAACGTGCGGTCTACGACATACCAATCTGCCAGAAACGAGGTCTGCAAGCCATAAACCGCCTTTCCTCGGATACGCACTTGTGTATCTCTCCAGATACCCCACGGAAGCCCTCGAAGGTAGCGCACGGCTATGTTCATTCCGCCGATGAATCCTACTTTCCCGTCAATCACCACGATTTTCCGATGATTGCGGTAATTCACCTTACTCGTAAAGCGCGGGAAACGTACCTTGAGGAAACTTTGCACTTCGATGCCTTCGCACATCATTTCATCATAAAACAAAGGATTCACTTTCCAGCATCCCACGTCATCGTATAGCAAACGCACCTTTACACCTTCGCGTGCCTTATCAATCAACAAGTCACGCAACAAACGCCCTACCGGGTCATCCTCGAAGATATAGAATTGCAGATGAATGTGATGCTTCGCCAAGCTGATTTCGTGCATCAGGGCTTGCAACATCGAATACCCGTCGGTATAAACATCCACCCGGTTCCCGTCGAAAGGCAAAGCGTTATTGATTTTCCGGAAAAAAGAGATTAACGGATTCTTGTTGCTCAAGTCATAACAGGATTCTTGCGCCTGGTACTCTGCCATCGGACGCTTGTTCAGGCGCGAATATCCTTTCTTGCTAATCAACCGCTCCTTGCGGGTGCTACGCCCGAAAAAGAAATACAGTACCAGCCCGACCAAAGGCAAAAAGAATAATATCAATATCCATGCCATGGTCTTTACCGGATTACGGTTATCCAAAATGACCACAAAGATGGTGGTCACAATCACCGCCAGATACAAAATCCGGAAAACAGCCCAGCATACTTCACCCAAAACAACCGCATCCATAAGCTCAGATTTTTAGATAGAAGAGTGAATGATATCTATCAGTATCGGCTTCATACCGCTTACGAAACACTCGACGGCAATCACCATCAGAATCAATCCCATCAGGCGCATCATCACATTATTTCCCGTTTCTCCGATAATCTTCACCAGCTTGGTGGACAAACAAAGAATGATATAAGTCAATACATATACGATAGCAATGACCGCCACCAGGGTTATTTTCAAATCCCATGTCGTAGCATCGCTCATCATGATAATCCCATTGGCTATGGCTCCCGGACCACACAACATCGGGATAGAAAGCGGGGTAATGGATATATCATCGGCATACGTCTTGATTTCTTCATCCTTCAGCTTGGTATTCGTATAACGGGCTTGCAGCATGTCGTATCCGATTTTCAGAATAATAATGCCTGCCGCAATGCGGAAACCATTGGTGGATATGCCGAAAAACTTAAATAAGAATTGCCCGAAAAAGGTAAATGCCATCAGAATAATAAAGGAAATGATGGTAGCCCGCTTCACAATATGACGCCGCTCTTTGTCATCAAGACCGTTTGTCATAGTCAGAAACACCGGCATTGTCCCCAATGGATTGGTCAATGTAAAAAACGATGTAAAGCAAAGCAATGCAAAAGGAAGAATCGTGTCCATAATGATTAAATAGTTAGTCGTGTCAAATATAAGAAAACATTCGCATATATACAAAAAAGTCCCCGCCAAGTCTTGTCGACCGGCGGGGACCTCGCTTAAAACGGCGGCTACCTACTCTCCCACTGTTACGCAGTACCATCGGCGTGACGAAGCTTAACTTCTCTGTTCGGGATGGGAAGAGGTGGAACCTTCGTGCTATAGCCACCTGAATCTCTTCAGTGTTGTTTATGACTTGCGGACAAGCAACAATTTCAAACAGGCATCGCCTGACGTATATGCC
>UQVZ01000023.1 GCA_900544675.1 uncultured Bacteroides sp. | reverse complement strand
AACTGTAATTCAATTATTTCAAAGAACTATTTGCGATTTTTAGTGGACAGTAATGTGACAATATAGAAAAATAATAAGTATGCCACACTTCAACGAACACGCCCTCGAACTCTCCATCATGGAGTTGTTTCAGCAAGAGGGATACACATACACCAATGGAGAGGAAATCCATAAGGAAGTGAGCGATGTCTTGCTTCGGGACGATATGCGACTGTACCTACGCGACCGATACAAAGCCGAAGACATTACACCTTTGGAAGTGGAGCGTGTGCTCGCCATGCTGACCGCCAATGTGGGCTTCTCCTTGTATGAACAGAACTGCCATACCTATTGGTTGATGACCGAGGGTTTTTCGTTGAAGCGTGAAGACACGGCCCTGCCCGATTTGTTTATCGAGCCGATAGACTTTAGCAAGGAGGGAAAGGGGAACAACCTGTTCCGCATTGTCAATCAGTTGGAAATACAAGGAACGGAGAAACGTATCCCCGATGGCATTGTGTATATAAACGGGCTACCCGTGGTGGTATTGGAATTCAAAAGTGCGGTGAAAGAAGAAACCACCATCATGGACGCCTATACACAACTCACCGTACGCTACCGCCGTGATATTCCCGATCTGTTCAAATACAATGCCTTTGTGGTCATCAGCGACGGGGTGAACAATAAATATGGCTCCCTGTTTGCTCCTTACGACTTCTTCTATGCCTGGCGGAAAGCGGAAGCGGATGATAAGGTAACAGACGGCATCAACTCGTTGCTGACAATGATAAAGGGTCTGTTCCGGAAAGAGAGATTACTAAGCGTGATAAAAGATTTCGTATTCTTCCCCGATTCATCAAAGAACGAGAAGAAAGTAGTTTGCCGCTATCCACAATTCTTTGCCACACATAAACTGTTTGAGAATATACACATGCACTCCAAGCTCCATAAAGGCGGCGATGGAAAGGGCGGCACTTATTTCGGTGCTACCGGATGCGGCAAGAGCATCACAATGCTGTTTCTTACCCGCATGCTGATGCGGAGCCGGAAATTTGCCAGTCCTACGATTCTCCTGATAACCGACCGCACAGATTTGGACGACCAATTATCCAAGTTGTTCGGCACAGCAAAGAAGTTCATCGGCGATGAATGTGTGGTGGAAGTGGAAAGCCGTGACAAGTTACGCGAACATTTGGCCGGGCGAACCAGCGGTGGCGTATTCCTGACCACCATCCATAAATTTACGGAAGATGCGCGGCTTTTGTCTGAAAGGGCAAACATCATCTGCATTTCGGATGAAGCGCACCGCTCGCAGACTAACCTGTCCTTGCAAGTGAGGCAGACGGATAAGGGCGTGAAACGCAACTATGGCTTTGCCAGATACCTACACGATTCCTTGCCTAATGCCACGTACGTAGGTTTCACGGGAACACCGATTGACACCACGATAGATGTGTTTGGTGAAGTGGTAGATGCTTATACGATGACCGAATCGGTAGCGGATGGTATCACCCGGCGTATCGTGTATGAAGGACGTGCCGCCAAAGTATTGCTCGACAACAAGAAACTACAGGAAATAGAACGATATTACAAGCAATGTGCCGAAGAAGGAGCCAATGAATACCAGATAGAGGAAAGCAAGAAGGCTGTCACAAAGATGGAAAGCGTCTTGGGCGATTCCGACCGCCTGCAAGCGGTGGCGGAAGATTTCATTGCGCATTATGAGAAACGTGTGGAAGAAGGAAGCACAGTGGAAGGCAAGGCTATGTTCGTCTGTTCCAACCGTACAATCGCTTTCAACCTTTATAAAAAAATTATCGCTTTGCGTCCCGAGTGGGCAAGGATACCCGGCGAAGAAGCACATGAAAGTAATTATATGATGGCGGCAGAGTCACGTCCTCTGTATGGGAACCAGGAACTCCCTATCGAAAAAATAAAGCTGATAATGACCCGAAGTAAAGACGATGAACCGGAACTTTACAGCTTGCTGGGAACAGATGATGACCGCCGCACTTTTGCCGAAGAATTCAAGAAGCCCAAATCGAACTTTAAGATTGCCATCGTAGTGGACATGTGGACAACGGGCTTTGATGTGGAATGTCTGGATACAATGTACATTGACAAACCTTTGCAGCAGCATACTTTGGTACAGACCATTTCGCGGGTAAATCGTGTTTATCCGGGGAAAGAGAAAGGTTTGGTAGTGGATTATATTGGCATTAAAAGCAATATGAATGTGGCGTTAAAGCGCTATGCACAAGGGGATGCCAATTTGGATTCAGTGGAAAGCGTCGAGCAGTCTGTTACGATGGTGAAAGATGAATTAGATATTATCCGCCGGATGTTCAGTGGATTTGACTACTCTGTGTTTACGACCGGTACGCCCTTGGAGCAACTGGATTGCTTGAATAGAGGAGCCGAATTTATGCAACGCACCAAAGAACAGGAAAACTTGTTTATGGGACATGCCAAAAAGTTGAAATCAGCGTTTAACTTGTGCAGCAACAATGAAGAAATCAGTGATGCGGAACGGGAGGAAATCCATTATTTCACCGGTGTACGCTCCATCATTTATAAACTGACCGTTGGCGACACGCCGGATATTTCGCAAATGAACCGCCGTGTCAGCGAGATGATAGAAGAAGCAATACAGTCGGAAGGTGTAGAGGAAATTATTCAAATAGGCAGCAACAAGGAAAATCTGGATGTACTGAGCGAGGAATATATGGAACGTCTCGGCAAATTGAAGTTGCCCAATACAAAGGTGAAATTGATGGAACGCTTGCTGAAAACCGTTATCACGGAATTCAAGAAAGTGAACAAAGTGAAAGGTGTGGATTTCTCCAAACGTCTGAATACGTTGGTGGACAAATACAATGACCGCCGGGATAGTGCCATTTTTGCGGATGAAGTATTGACGGAAGTAGCTAACCAGATGGCAGACTTGTTGAAGGAATTGAACAAGGAAAAGAAGTCTTTCCTTGATCTGGGCATCAGTTATGAAGAAAAAGCCTTTTATGACATTCTTAAATCCATAGCCAAGCAATTCGGATTTGAATATCCGGAAGACAAACTCTTGAAACTTGCGGCAGCAATCAAGAAGATTGTGGCGGATAAGTCCAAGTATACGGACTGGTCTACCCGAGATGACATAAAGGCGGAACTAAAAATGGATTTGATTTTGGTTTTGGCAGAATATGGCTATCCTCCGGTAACAAACGATGAGGTGTTCAAGGAGATTTTGGAACAAGCGGAGAATTTCAAGAAATATAATGAATAAGAATATGCCTACCGAATCCCAAAACATAGAGTTCAAAGAATCCTGGCGCGACGAATACCAGAAATGGATTTGTGGCTTTGCCAATGCACAAGGCGGTACGCTTTATATAGGAATAAAGGATAATGGCGAGGTGTGCGGCCTGCAGAACGCTAAGAAGTTGATGGAGGATATTCCTAACAAGGTGCGCGACATGATGGGCATCTTGGTGGATGTCAACTTGAAAGAGAAAGACGAGAAATCCTATTTGGAGATTGTAACCGAAGCTTATCCTTACCCCATCAGTTTCCGTGGCAAGTATTATCAGCGGAGCGGTGCGACTAATCAGGAACTGAAAGGAGCGGCACTCGACCGCTTTATGCTACGCAAGCAGGGAAAGACGTGGGATGGTGTGCCTGTGCCCTATCTGAAAGCGGAGGATTTGGATAACATCACATTTGATTTGTTCCGCAAGTATGCCAAGCGAAGCGGGCGTATGGAGGAAGCAGACTTGATGGACGATAACCACGGACTATTGGAAAAGCTGCGGCTCTATGAGGGCAGTTATCTGAAGCGTGCTGCCGCTTTGCTGTTTCATCCCGACCCGGAAATGTATGTAACCGGTGCGTTTGTAAAAATTGGTTTCTTTCGCGAAGGTATGGATTTGGTGTATCAGGACGAGGTACATGGTAATCTGTTCCAGCAAATTGTAAAGCTGATGGATTTGCTTTGCACCAAATACATGAAAGCCATCATTTCCTACGAGGGCATTCAACGGATAGAGACATTGCCCATACCGCGTGAAGCTCTGCGTGAGGCGTTATTGAATGCCTGCATTAACAAAGAATATGCAAGCAATTCACCTATACAGATTCGTGTGTATGAGAATAAACTGGAGATTATCAATGCAGGCATATTACCTGATGGCTGGACTATTGATACATTGCTCTCCTCACACGGGAGCCAGCCTTACAACCCTGATATTGCCAACACATTCTTCCGTGCAGGTGAGATTGAGGCATGGGGACGTGGCATCGAACGTATCATAACGGCTTGCAAAAATGACGGCTTCTCTACACCGGAGTTTCGCTATGATGCTTCGGGTATTTGGACAACATTCAAGTTTGAATACCCGGAAAGGGTAACAAGCCAAAGTGACCCAAAGACTACCCAAAAGACTACCCAAAAGACTACCCAAAAGCTAACGGAACAGCAGCAGGCGATACTGTTATTCTTAAAGGAACATCCAGAGGCAACCCGGAAGGAGATAAGCGAGAACCTTTCTGACATTACAGAAGATGGTGTAAAATACAATCTGTCCCGGCTTCAAGAGCTTGGTTTGCTGAAACGTATGGGAGGTAGGAAGCACGGATATTGGCAAATTATAGAATAAAGGAAGAAAATGTCTATGATATTCAATACCGCAAAGGTAGTAAAAGAACTATTCAGAATACTCCAATATGTTGTGACTTTCTTCATCTGAATAAACAGAGCCTGCAATTTATCAAGTTATATTATCCCGCTTTAGAAGTACGACAAGACGGTTAGCCTATCTGTAGCCAACAATCTTTCGAGACTATTTTTTCAATACATAATAGCGATTCCTATCAGCTGCTCCTTCCGACAGAGATAGCTTCGTTTCCTGCAAGATTATTAATCTTCCACGTGTAAGATTATTAATCTTCCGGCTGTAAGATTATTAATCTTATTTCGGACGAAGCTATATTCGTCCCGATACATTGCCCTTTAACTTTGCCGTGACAAAAGGAAGAAACAGGGAATTATCCGCACTGATACAGAACTTAAAAGTGCATTTTTCAGCCTTAACTTTTTCACAAAACAAATGCTTTCATTAAATTTGCCGACAACTAATAATTTACTAATACCAAAATAGTTAATCAAATGAGTTTGAAAATTGTAGTTTTGGCAAAACAAGTACCTGACACACGCTGTGTAGGGAAAGATGCTATGAACGCCGACGGCACCATCAACCGTGCGGCCCTTCCGGCAATCTTCAATCCGGAAGACTTGAATGCCTTGGAACAGGCACTCCGACTGAAAGACACACATCCCGGTTCTACCGTCACTATCTTGACTATGGGTCCCGGACGTGCAGCCGAAATCATTCGTGAAGGACTATACAGAGGAGCCGACAACGGCTATTTGCTGACCGACCGTGCTTTTGCCGGTGCCGACACACTGGCTACTTCGTATGCGCTGGCTACAGCCATCCGCAAAATCGGCGAATATGACCTCATCATCGGCGGACGCCAGGCTATCGACGGCGATACGGCACAAGTAGGACCGCAGGTAGCCGAAAAGCTGGGCTTGCCGCAGGTGACTTACGTGGAAGAAATCGAAGAAGTAGGTGAAAAGTCCATCCGTGTGAAACGTCATATCGACGGAGGTGTGGAAATCGTAGAAGCTCCGCTTCCCATCGTGCTGACCGTAAACGGAAGCGCAGCGCCCTGCCGTCCGCGCAACGCCAAGCTGGTCATGAAGTACAAACGTGCCTTGGGCGGACAAGAGAAAGCAGCCATCACCAAAGACGGTTCTGCCCTGCCCTACGCCGAACTGTATGAAAGCCGTCCCTACCTGAACATTACCGAATGGAGCGTAGCCGACGTAAACGGCGACACCAAACAATGCGGTCTGTCGGGTTCTCCCACGAAGGTGAAGAAGATAGAGAACATCATCTTCCAGGCAAAGGAAAGCAAAACCCTGACGGGCAGCGATGCGGATGTAGAAAACTTGATTGTCGAACTATTGGCTAACCATACTATCGGATAAAACTATGAACAACGTATTTGTATATTGTGAGATGGACGGCACACTCGTTGCCGATGTCAGTCTCGAACTGTTAACGAAAGGCCGTAAGTTGGCCAATGAATTAGGATGCCAGTTGGAAGCCATCTGTGCAGGAAACGAGCTTGACGGCGTAGAAAAGCAAGTGCTCCCTTACGGAGTAGACCGCGTACACGTGTTCGACGCTCCGGGTTTATACCCTTATACTTCCCTTCCCCACACTTCCATTCTGGTCAATCTGTTTAAAGAAGAGAAGCCGCAAATCTGCCTGATGGGCGCTACCGTCATCGGACGTGACTTAGGCCCGCGTGTATCTTCCGCACTGACCAGCGGACTTACAGCCGACTGTACCCAGCTGGAGATAGGCGACCACGAAGACAAGAAAAACGGCATCACCTATCATAACCTGCTGTATCAAATCCGTCCGGCATTCGGAGGAAACATTGTTGCCACCATCGTCAACCCTGAACACCGTCCGCAGATGGCAACCGTACGCGAAGGTGTGATGAAGAAAGAAATCCTCGACGAAAACTATCAGGGCGAAGTCATTCTCCACAACGTAGCCAAGTTTGTTCCCGAAACCGACTATGTGGTAAAAGTCATCGACCGTCATGTAGAGAAAGCCAAACATAACCTGAAAGGCGCCCCCATCGTCGTAGCCGGAGGTTACGGTATGGGCAGCAAAGAAGGCTTCGACATGCTTTTCGAACTGGCAAAAGAACTTCATGCCGAAGTGGGAGCCAGCCGTGCAGCCGTCGACGCCGGCTTCTGTGACCATGACCGCCAGATAGGCCAGACAGGCGTAACGGTTCATCCGAAACTCTATATCGCTTGCGGTATCAGCGGACAAATCCAGCACATAGCCGGCATGCAGGACGCAGGCATCATCATTTCGGTAAACAGCGACCCGAATGCCCCCATCAACTCCATTGCCGACTATGTAATCAACGGTACCGTAGAGGAGGTCATTCCGAAGATGATTAAGTATTATAAGAAGAATAGTAAATAAATTCAGTAGTAGTTAAGGAGTTAAAGTAGTTAAGGAGTTAAGTCAATACTTATAACCAACGAAAGATGACGCAAAGTTTTAAAGACATCATCGCTTGGCAAAAAGCCCATCAGTTTGTAGTCGCTGTATACACAATAACCGCCCGATACCCTGCCTACGAACGTTTCGGACTATGTTCGCAATTCCAACGGGCAGCCGTATCTATCGCAGCCAATATCGCAGAAGGTTACAAAAGACTGGGCAAAGCTGACAAACTCCGCTTAATGAACATAGCTCAAGGAAGTCTGGAAGAATGCAGATACTATATTCTGCTATCCAAAGACTTAAACTACATCAACGAAAACGATTATGATGCATTAACCAGGAGCATAGAGGAAACTAGCAAGACGCTGAATGCCTATTGCAAAAGCATTGCGACACGCTATTTTGAAGATTAAGGCAAGCCGGACAATTGGCTTAACTCCTTAACTTCTTAACTCCTTAACTCCTTAAAACAAAAACGAAATGCCAAACTTTTATACCGAACACCCTGAACTCAAGTTCCATCTTAACAATGCGATGATGGAACGCATCTGCGAGCTGAAAGAACGCGGATACAGAGAAAAAGACCAGTATGACTATGCGCCGCAGAACTACGAAGACGCTATCGACTCATACGACAAAGTACTGGAAATTACCGGCGAAATCACCGGCGAAGTAATTGCAGCCAACGCGGAAGGCGTAGACCAGGAAGGTCCGCACCACGAAGGCGGACGCGTGGAATATGCTTCGGGAACGAAACAGAACCTTGACGCCATGGTGAAAGCCGGGCTCAACGGCATGACAATGCCCCGCCGCTTCGGTGGACTTAACTTCCCGATTACGCCCTACACGATGTGCGCCGAAATCGTGGCACAGGCTGATGCCGGATTCGGTAACATCTGGTCGCTGCAAGACTGTATCGAAACTCTTTACGAATTCGGAAACGAAGACCAGCACAGCCGGTTCATCCCGCGCATCTGCGCAGGCGAGACCATGTCGATGGACCTGACCGAACCCGATGCAGGAAGTGACCTCCAAAGCGTGATGCTGAAAGCTACCTACGACGAAGCCAACCAATGCTGGCGGCTGAACGGCGTAAAGCGCTTCATTACCAACGGTGACGCCAACCTGCACCTCGTTCTGGCACGCTCGGAAGAAGGCACACACGACGGACGCGGACTTTCGATGTTCATCTACGACAAGCGTGACGGCGGTGTGGATGTGCGCCGCATCGAGAACAAACTGGGCATCCACGGCTCGCCTACTTGCGAACTGGTTTACAAGAATGCAAAAGCCGAGCTCTGCGGCGACCGCAAGCTGGGACTTATCAAGTATGTGATGGCACTGATGAACGGCGCACGCCTCGGCATCGCCGCACAGTCGGTGGGACTGAGCCAGGCCGCTTATGACGAAGGACTGGCATACGCCCGCGAACGCCGCCAGTTCGGTAAAGCCATTATCGAATTCCCGGCTGTCTACGATATGCTGGCTACAATGAAAGCCAAACTCGATGCCGGACGTGCCTTGCTCTACCAGACTTCACGCTACGTCGACATCTACAAGGCTCTCGACGATATTGCCCGCGAGCGCAAGCTGACTCCCGAAGAACGTCAGGAACAGAAGAAATACGCGAAACTGGCTGACAGCTTCACGCCGCTTGCCAAGGGTATGAACTCGGAATATGCCAACCAGAACGCTTACGACTGTATCCAGATACACGGCGGGTCGGGCTTTATGATGGAATATGCCTGCCAACGCATCTACCGCGACGCACGTATCACCAGCATCTACGAGGGAACTACCCAGCTGCAGACCGTTGCCGCTATCCGCTACGTCACCAACGGCTCATATGCCGCTACGCTTCACGAGTTCGAAGCCGTTCCTTGCGCACCCGAATACCAAGGCTATATGGACCGTCTGAAAGCCATGACCGCGAAGCTCGAAGCATGTACAGCCAAGGTGAAAGAGGCACAAAACCAGGAATTGCTCGACTTTACCGCACGCCGTCTTTATGAAATGGCAGCCGTCTGCGTAATGAGTCACCTGCTCTTACAAGATGCGACCAAAGCTCCCGAGCTGTTCGCTCAGTCGCTCGATGTATATGTTAACTACGCCGAAGCTGAAATAGAAAAGCACAACAGCTTCATCCAAGGTTTCCAAGCCGATTCACTGGCAAACTACCGGAAAGCGTAAACCGGACAGACTGATAAAAAATTCACCACAGATGACACCGATAAAGGAAACGCTTCCTTCGGGACATCTGTGGTGAATCTGTTTTGTATACGGACATCGGCAGACCGCTACTTGCGGGAAAACATTTTCTTTTCCAGCCAGCGGTACAGTCCTGCCAGACATAACAAAGAGACAAACGTAGGCAAGAAAAGACGGAGAGTCGCGGCATCGGGCATCACTTCCGCCCAACCTGACCAAACCGCAGCCAGTTCTTTTCCGCAGAAACGGACCAGAAGATATGCCACACCAGCCAACGCGCACAACACGACAACCGTCAATACAAGACACAGCCGGCGTTCCTCACGCCGCTCGCGCGCAAAAGCTTCTTCCCTTACCTGCTGCATCATCCGGTAAGTGAAATTACTCGGCAGACGGTATGTGGGCTGCTTGCCCACTGCTTTTTTCAATCCTTTATCCATAAAGTCCGGTGTTTTTCAGGCAATCACTCGCCTGATTTCATTAATACATACAATTTTTTCCGCACACGATACAGCTTCACCTTGACGTTGGCAACCGTTTGTTTCAAGATGCCGGCTATCTCGTCAATGCTTTTGTCTTCTTCATAAAAGAGGGTGACGAGGGCACGTTCCTCGGGAGTCAGTTTCAACAAAGCCGCCTGAAGACACGCAATCCGTTCTTCCGAATCCTCATCAAGAGCCTCATCTATTTCTGTTTCCGATACCCTTTCCCACTGCCTGTCGTCTATCATCAGCACCTCGTCGTGTTTCTTGCGCACGGCCGAGAGGGCGGTGTTGTAAGCAATACGGTAAATCCACGTGGAGAAACTGCTCTCTCCGGCAAAGGAATCAAGGTGGCGGAAAGCCTTCATAAACGTGTCTTGCGTCAGCTCTTCGGCATATTCGGGAGACGATACCATCCGGACAATCAGCGCAAAGACCTGCTGTCCGTACGTGTCGAGAAAGTAAGCAAAGGCTTCGGTCTTCCCCGACAATACCTGTCCGATAATATGCATCTCGTCTTTTTCATTTCATATCATTAGACGCCGGCCTTTCCGAAAGGTTACACAAAAATCCGAAAAGAATTTTCACTCCCTGTTGTAACCTTTTGTATTTCTTTGCGTCTAAACGAGCAAAGGAACAAATTAAAACAAAAAATTATGGAAGATATTTTAGTACCTATCGGCGTATGTGCCATCTTTTTCGGTTGCATCTACAAGTTATTCGAACTGATAGTAGGACGCAAAGAAAGACTGATGCTGATAGAAAAACTCCGTCCGGAACAACTGAGCAACGGACGTGCAGGGCATCTGAAGTTTTCCACCTTCTATACCACCCTGCGCACCGGTTGCCTGATGCTAGGCATCGGATTGGGAATCATAGCAGGATACTGCTTTGCCCCCCATACCAATTCGGAAGAGAGTGCCATCATCTATGCTGCCAGCATATCGATAGGCGGAGGCATCGGTCTGATAGCCGCTTTTCTTGTCGAACTGATACAAAACAAGAAGGGGGAAGCATAAAATTCAGTCTCACTGAAGAGCACAAAGATACAGGATACATCTACATCCATGCTGTATCTTTGTGCTCTTTTTATAGCTTGTGTGCTTTTGTTTCTTGTACCGTCAATCCTTCTTTTCTTTCAACAAATCACGGATTTCAGTCAAAAGTTGGATATCTGCCGGAGGAGCAGGAGGTGTCTTCACTTCGGCTTCTTTTTTCCTCTTTGCCAATGCATTGATGCCTTTCACCAAGAAAAATACAGCTACGGCAATAATCAGGAAATCGAATGTCACCTGAATGAAATTGCCATACTTGATAGCCACCTCGGGCGAAACCACTTGGTCGCCTTCCATCACCGCCTTCTTGATAACCCACTTCAAGTCGGAAAAATTCACTCCTCCTACCAGCACGCCTACCGCAGGCATAATCAAATCACCCACCAACGACGATACAATCTTGCCGAAAGCACCACCGATAATGATACCTACTGCCATATCGATGACATTTCCTCGCATCGCAAACTTCTTGAATTCGTTCAAAGTCTTTTTCATCTTGTCACATTTTATTCAGCTTCTATGCACAAAGGTAACAAAATCGAAGAAAGGAAATAGAAATAACGCAATAAACTTTGAAATAAAACAGAATACTCGTAGCTTTGCACCGCTATTTTCCCAAATAATTATGAAGCAAACCGAAAAAACCTATACCTTATTATATATAGTTTTTGTCTGTCTGATGTTCATCCTTCCCCAACGGATACAAGGAGCCGATACGGAAACTTCTTTCCGCATCACCGTATTGAAATCGAACGGACAGCCTCAGCCAGGTATGATTCTGAAAATATCTGGCAGAAGCCAAGAATATACCGGCAATGACCAAGGTGTCATTACTTTTCAATATGCCATTGACGAGAACTATACCCGCCGGGCAAATCTATATTTCCCTACAGATCGCGACCGCTCGGTAGCTTCTTTCATGCTTGAAGTGGAAAACGCCACAAAGACATTTTATCTGGACAGCCCACAAGATATCGTCGCATACAAACAAACTCAACAAACATTTCCGGTAGAAGGCATCGTCACCACCGGTACAGGTGAGCCTATCACAGGAGCTATTGTGAGCATCCAGGGAACAGGACGGCGGACAAGTACGGATGAAATTGGTCTGTTCCACATCGATGCCGACTATAACCATCCGGTAACCGTGCGTGCCGAAGGGATGGACAATCAGTCCATACCCATCCAGTCGTTCCTGCAAAGCCCGAACGAGCCGCTTCCTATTACCATGAGCCGTAAAAGCTCCAGCCGCATCTATGCTTCGGCAGAACAGATGCCCGAATATCCCGGCGGCATGAAAGCTTTCATGAACTACTTGAAACGAAACCTGAAATATCCCCCAAAAGCCAAACGTGACAGCATCGAAGGAGTGGTAGCCATCCAGTTTGTCGTAGAACGTAACGGACTGATTACCTCCCCCACCATTGTCCGTAGTCTGGAACCCACTATGGACACTGCTGCCTTGACCGTTATCAAAGAGATGCCCCGCTGGATTCCAGCTAAAGACCACGGCATTACAGTACGTTGCAAGTATTCTGTACCTGTACAGTTCAAGATAGAACGCCCGAAACCCGTACAACCTAAACCACTCTTGGCGCAAACCGACAGCATCGCCCGTCGCGACAGCCTGCTCTCCGACTCACTCCGGACAGATTCGCTGCGTATTGATTCGCTGATTCCTTTCCGGAAGATACAAGCAGATTCATTACAAGCAGACAATCTCCAGCTTCGGACGGATTCACTCAAACTACAAACAGATTCGCTGTCTTTATTACCTGATTCGTCAATCATCAGCCGCGATTCATTGCTGTTGAAGAAAGACAGCCTACTGTTGCCAGCCGACTCGATAGCACGCAAAGACTCGTTGGTACAGACAACCATTGACCAGCAAGCTACCGAACAAAAGCCCAAAAAGCGCAATATTTTCGTACGGTTCTTCCGCTGGTTGTTCGGAATAAAAGATAAGGAGCCGGAACAGCCAACTGTAGAAACAAATAAAATATAGGAGGGAAAAAACAAAAATTACACCTCTTGGAGGAGGTAAAAACCTATCTTTGGGAAAAATTAAAGCATAATGAAACAGCTACATCTACCCAAACATTGGATAATCACAATCTTCTGTTTAGCCTTCTTGTCCGCTTGCTCGGACACTGAAACCAAGCTGAAAGAAGATATCCCTCAAGAACAAGAGCCAGATGAATCCCCTGAACCGGAACAGCCGGAAGCGCTGCCCGATTACCCGACTCCCGACCGGAGTGTCATACCTGCCTTTCCACAAGCTTATGGGGCAGGGAAATATACCACCGGAGGAGCAGGCGGAAAAGTCTATACTGTTACCTCACTTGCCGATGACGGTTCGGAAGGAACCCTACGTTGGGCTTTAAACCAAAGCGGCAAACGTACCATTGTCTTTGCTGTAAGCGGTCTGATTGAATTACAAGAAGAACTTGACATCCGCAACGGGGATGTAACCATAGCGGGACAGACAGCACCCGGCAAGGGTATCTGCCTGAAAGGGCATCCAGTAGCTATCAAGAGCGACAATGTCATCGTGCGCTTTCTCCGTTTCCGTATGGGGTCGGACAACCTGACAGAGGATGAAGCGGACGGAGCAGACGCTTTTTGGGGCAAGAACAATCAAAACATTCTGATTGACCACTGCTCGATGAGTTGGAGTACAGACGAGTGCGCCTCTTTCTACGATAACACCAACTTTACGATGCAATGGTGCATCATCAGCGAAAGCCTGACCCGTTCCATACACAACAAAGGCACACACGGATACGGAGGAATCTGGGGCGGAACTCCTGCCACATTCCATCACAACCTGATGGCACACCACAGCAGCCGTACCCCACGTCTGTGCGGAAGCCGCTACACAGGCATTCCGGAAAAAGAGGAAACAGACCTGCGTAACAATGTATTCTACAACTGGGGACCTACCAACGGAGGCTACGCCGGAGAGGGAGGGCATTTCAACTTTGTCAACAATTACTATAAACCCGGTCCTTCCACCTGCACCAAGAAAGGTATCATCAACCGCATTTTCCAACCCAACGGTGATGACGGAACACAGAATAATCCCAAAGGCACATGGGGAATCTTTCACCTAGCAGGCAATTACTTCGACGACACTTGTCCGGACATGCCTGAAGATTACCGTCCACTGATTGCCGCAGTTAATGCAGATAATTGGGTAGGGTTACAGCCTAATGAAAAAAACGTCCCGCTGCCTGAAGGCGGAGAAACAGCGATACGGTCGGAACAGGCTTTCAATATCACTGCCGACGCAGACGCTTATACCCAATCGGCACAGGAAGCTTACCAATGGGTGCTGGACTATGCGGGAGCCTCACTCGTCAGAGACGAAACAGACAAACGCATTGCTGAGAATGTACGCAATGGCGACTATACCGCCGAAGGAAGCAACGGCAGTTCGAACGGCTTGATAGACCGTGCCGAAGACGTGGGAGGCTGGCCCGAATATCCTCAGGAGACCACTCCGACAGACTCGGACGGCGACGGCATGCCCGACGAATGGGAAGAAAGCCATCACCTGAATCCGGATGACGAAACCGATGGAAGCAAATACAATCTAAATCCGTCATACACCAATCTTGAAGTGTATCTCAACGAACTTGTCCATCAACTGTATCCTGAGAACGAACCCTAATACAAACGAAAAAACAATGACCTATATGAATCTGAGAAAAAACAAATGGCTGGCAATCTGTCTGCTTGTCTTCCCAGCCTTATACATAAATGCATCCACAGCCTCCATAGAGAACTATCCTGCCCCCGACCGATCGAAGATTCCGGCGTTCCCAGGTGCAGACGGAGCCGGGAAATATACGACCGGCGGTGCAGGAGGCAAAGTATATATTGTCAACTCATTGAAAGACGACGGTTCGGAAGGTACTCTGCGTTGGGCTATCCGCAAGAAAGGGCCACGCACGATAGTCTTTGCCATAAGCGGCATCATCGAACTACAGGAACCGCTTTATATCAATAACGGCGACCTCACGATAGCCGGACAGACAGCGCCGGGCGACGGTATCTGCCTGAAAAACTATTCTTTGGGAGTAAAGGCAGACAATGTCATCATCCGGTTTATCCGCTCGCGTATGGGGGCAGACGTCAAGCACAAGGGAGATGACGCCATAAACGGGTTCAGCAACCATACCAACATCATCATCGACCATTGCTCGTTCAGTTGGTCGACCGACGAATGCGCCACCTTCTACGACAACCGCAACTTCACCATGCAATGGTGCATAGCCAGCGAAAGCCTGCTCCGTTCCATACACGAGAAAGGCAAACACGGCTACGGAGGCATTTGGGGAGGACAGACCGCTTCATTTCATCATAACCTGCTGGCACATCACTCCAACCGCACTCCCCGCTTATGCGGAAGCCGCTACACTGGCAAGCCGGAAGAGGAACGGGTAGAATTGTTCAACAATGTCATTTATAACTACGGAAGTGCCGGAGCCTACGCCGGCGAAGGAGGTTCGTACAACTTCCTGAACAATTATTACAAGCCGGGACCTTATACCGCCACGGTAGCTTCTTATAAAAGACTTTTCACCGCTTATCCCGATGACGGGAAGAACAACAACGCCAAAGGCACACACGGCATCTTCTACCTGAATGGAAACTACATGGATGACACTTGCCCAAACCTGACCGACAAACAACGGGCAGAAATGCAGAAAGTCAACCAGGACAACACCAAGGGACTGATTCTGAAAGACAAGACGGCAGACAAAAAAGATTACCTTGCCAGCCAAGCTTTCGACATTGCCGAGCATACCAGCCTGCAACCGGCACAAGAGGCATACGAATCCGTCCTGCGGCTTGCCGGAGCTTCTTACCGCCGGGACGCTTACGACCAACGCATCGCTGACGAAACCCGCCAAGGCATCTATCATTACGAAGGAAGCCACGGCAGCACCAATGGCATGATAGACCAGCCCAACGATGTTGGAGGATGGCCCGAATACCGTTCGGAAACAGCCCCGATAGACACAGATGCCGACGGAATGCCCGATGAATGGGAAAAGCAAAACGGACTGAACCCTAACGAATCTTCCGACGGAGCCGCCTACAAGCTGAGTCCGGAATATACCAATCTGGAAGTCTATCTCAACAGTCTGGTCAACCACCTGTATCCGCAACAATAATTCAAGCTACACCCTGCCTGCCACCAGGCAACGTAGTTTACCAACAAACGATAGTACGATGAAAACAAGATTATGGAGCTTGCTGGTCGGGGCATTCACACTGGCAGGCTTTGCCAATGCCCAACAAATCCCTTCGCTGGAAGCCATGTCGGACGGCATACACCACTGGAACCTGGAACATCCGATCCGGGACTATGCCCGTTATGCGCCCGAACAATACAAAGAGATAGCCGACAACTTCATCGCTTACCAGAATCCCGACGGCGGCTGGCCCAAGAACATCGACTGGCTGGCTATCCTCCCTACCGATTCGGTTTATGGTGCATTGAAGGAACGGTATAAGCTCAGCACGCTAGACAACCGTAACACTTACTCGCAAATTGACTACCTTGCCCGTGTATATACACTGACCAAACAGTCGCGCTATAAAAACGCGGCTGTCAAGGGGCTGGACTACCTGCTGAAAACCCAAAAGAAAAACGGCGGCTGGCGAGGCTGGGACGTAGATGCCATCACCTACAACGACGGCGTGACAACGGGTGTACTGGAACTGTTTCTGCGTATCAACGAAGGCGACATCCATTATACATGGCTGGACGACACGATGAAAAAGAAAATCAACCAGGCATTCTGGAAAGGCATCGACGTCATCCTGCGCACCCAATATACGCAACAAGGCATCAAGACCGTATGGGGACAACAACATGACAACACGACATTCCTTCCTGTGCAGGCACGCAGTTTCGAGCTTCCTTCACTGGTTTCGGGCGAAAGCTGCGGCATCCTGAGCCTGCTGATGGAGATTCCCCACCCTGAGCCGGCAGTGATAGAAGCGGTAAAAGCCGGCGTTGCCTGGCTGGAGAAAAACGCAATCGAAGGCATCCGGATTGAAAAAGTGCCCGTATCCAAAGAGCAAATAACCAACCCCGAATATCCTTACGACCGAATTGTGGTGGAAGACCCGCAGGCACCCCGCATCTGGGCACGTTTCTACGAATTGGATACCAACCGTCCTTTTATGGCAAACCGTGACGGAAAGAAAGTCTACCGGCTGGCAGATGTCGCTCCCGAAAGACGGGTGGGATATGCCTGGTATACGTATGCGCCCGAATCTGTCCTGCAAGCTTATCCGGCATGGCTGAAAAAGACAGAAGCCGAACAAGCATACGCCGGATATGAAACCCTGAACGACATGCCCGCTTTCTACCAAATATTAAAGCAAACGCTTACCTATCCGATGGCATGGGGAAACTCTCCTGAGGCCGACTTCAAACGCTGGCGGGAACAGGCACGCGGTAAACTGTTAGAGTGTATGCAACCTGCTCCACCCAAGGCGGCATTCGACATGGAGCTGCTCGAAAGCGAACAACGGGACGGATACACGGCACGGAAAATCGTCTTTAATGTCTCTGCCTGGTCGCGTGTGCCGGCATACCTGCTGGTTCCCGACGGCGAAGGACCTTTCCCTGCCATCCTGTTATTGCACGACCACGGCGCGCACTTCACCATCGGAAAAGAAAAGATGGTACGTCCGTTCAATGTATCGGAAGTCATCCGGGAAGATGCCGATGACTGGGTGGTACGTTGCTACGATGGTCAATACATAGGCGATTACCTGGCAAAGCACGGTTATGTTGTATTGGCAGTCGACGCTTTATTCTGGGGTGAACGGGGAAGAAAAGAATATGCTCGCTACGATTCGCAGCAAGCCTTGTCTGCCAACCTGCTGCAGATGGGAATGTCGTGGGGAGCGCTTATCGCATGGGATGATATCCGCAGCGCGGAATTCTTAAGCTCGCTGCCCGATGTAAATAAAGAAAAGGTGGGTGCCATGGGATTCTCGATGGGAGCGCACCGGGCATGGATGACCGCTGCCGCTACCGATGTCGTAAAGGCCGGTGCGGCGGTCTGCTGGATGAACACCACCGACAGCCTGATGACACTGACCAACAACCAAAACAAAGGCGGATCAGCATACGCCATGATTATCCCGAATATCCGGCAGTATATGGACTACCCGCACGTGGCGAGCATCGCTTGCCCGAAACCGATGCTGTTCACCAACGGGCTGAAAGACAAACTATTTCCCGTAGAAGGTGTCAAGTCGGCATACGAGACCATGCGACAGGTATGGGAAAGCCAAGGTGCCGGAACACAATTCCGGACCCAGCTGTACGATCTGCCTCACTTCTGCAGCAAGGAAATCCAACAGGCAGTACTGGAGTTTTTCAATCAAGCGTTCCGCATCAAAGAGCCCAATGAACCATAAATGATTCAACATGCTAACTAACCCTATTAATTAAACCATTGTTTATGAAAAAATTCTATTTGTTTTGCACGCTGCTGGCGATTCTGTTCCTATCGGCATTCAAGTCCGACCGAGTCATCACTATCTTCATGATTGGCGATTCGACCATGGCAAACAAGTCATTGACAGCCGGGAACCAAGAACGAGGCTGGGGACATGTATTGGGAGGTTTCTTCACCGAAGACGTACGTATCGACAACCATGCCCTAAACGGCAGAAGCTCGAAGTCCTTTATCGACCAAGGACATTGGGAGAAAGTAGTCAACAACATCCGTCCTGGCGACTACGTATTTATCCAGTTCGGACATAACGATGAAAAGCCTCAGCCCGACCGCCATACCGACCCTGGCACGACATTCGACGAAAACCTTCGGAAGTTTGTACGCGAAACCCGTGAAAAAGGAGGCATCCCCGTCTTGTTCAATTCGGTAGTGCGCCGCAATTTCGGCAAAAATCCCAACGCTATAGCAGCCGATGATTTCCGTCCGGAAAAAGCAGATGCCATCGAAGAAGGTGACACCCTGATAGATACACACGGGAAATACCTCGACTCTCCCCGCAATGTAGCAAAAGAAATGGATGTTACCTTTATCGACCTTAACCTAGCGACCAAGAAGCTGGTGGAATCCATGGGCGTAGAGGGCTCGAAAAAACTCTTCATGTGGATTCCTGCAGGCGTATCACCCGCTTGTCCCAAAGGACGCCAAGACAATACCCACTTCAATGTGTATGGAGCACGCCAAGTCGCCAAACTTGCCGTGCAAGCCATCGAGAAACAGCTTCCTGAACTGGGCAAGTACGTGCGCTATTACGATTTCGTAGTGGCAAAAGATGGCAGCGGCGATTTCTTTACCGTACAGGAAGCTATCAACGCTGTCCCCGACTTCCGCAAGAACCACCGTACGACCATCCTCGTGCGTAAAGGCGAATACAAGGAACGGGTAATCATTCCGGCTTCGAAAATCAACCTATCGCTTATCGGCGAGGAAGGAGCCGTCATCACCGACGACAATTACGCATCGAAAAAGAACATCTTCGGCGAAGAGATGTCCACTTCCGGCTCGTCTACCGTCTACATCTACGCACCTGATTTCTATGCCGAAAACATTACCTTTGCCAACACGGCAGGACGGGTAGGTCAGGCAGTAGCCTGCTTTGTCGACGGTGATCGTGCTTATTTCAAGCGTTGCCGCTTCCTCGGTAATCAAGATACACTCTACACATACGGCAAAGACAGCCGCCAGTATTACGAAGCATGTTATATCGAGGGAACCGTCGATTTCATTTTCGGCTGGAGCACTGCCCTGTTTAAGGATTGCGAGATACGCAGCCTTGCCAACGGCTATGTAACCGCGCCCTCTACTGACCAAGGTAAAGCTTACGGCTATGTATTCTGGAACTGCCGTCTGACTGCTGCCGATGAGGCTAAGAAGGTTTATTTGGGCCGTCCGTGGCGTCCGTATGCGCAGGCAGTCTACATCGAATGCGAACTGGGTAACCACATTACGCCCGAAGGCTGGAACAACTGGGGCAAGGAATCGAATGAAAAGACTGCTTTCTTCGCCGAATACCAAAGCACAGGCGAAGGAGCCAATCCGTCGGCACGTGTCTCTTACAGCCACCAGCTGACCGACATCGCAAAATATCAGCCCGAACAAGTATTGGCAGGCAATGACAGCTGGAACCCTATAAAAAACGGCAATGCCCTCCTGACAAACCTGAAGCGATAAGTGCACCCCCCCCAAAAGCTGAAAAGTAATATAAACGGCTGCAACCTGCCAATTATCATTACAGCCACTGAGAAAAATATACTTTGCCGGCACATGCAAAATATATCCGTCGGCAGTTTCAGTTATATTGAAACTATCGACGGATATATCTTTGTTTGGCAAGCATGCCGGTTAACAAATCCAGTCCTACGTAAAAACCTATTTTTATTCACACGGGTTCCAGTCGCTCGAAAGCGAATAGACACGGCTCATCGTAATTCCCTCTGCCTCTTTTTCGGTCAACTGACGTACCCAATCTACACGTTCCTTTGCAACGGCACCTTCACCGGTATTACCGTATTCGGCATAACGGGCTGTCTTTTCGTTGGCTTTGTTACGCCAGTTATCCCAGCCAGCGGCAACAATATGCTTCCCTAACTCGCAATGCATGAATACCGTAGCGGCATACGGACGCCATGGACGACCCAAATACACCTTATCTACTTCCGGATCAGCCGTCAGCTTACACTGGTTGAACACATAACCGTAAGGAATGTAAGCAGGTGTAGAAGCCGCCGTCACATACGAGTTTGCCTTGCTATGAATGGTACAATCCTCGAACCAAGCAGTAGAAGGACCGAAGATGAAATCGGTAGTACCTTCGATGTAGCAATTCTCAAAATACAAGCGCGTACCCTCGGTACCTGTATAGACTGTATCCTGATTGCCCAGCAGACGGCAATGGATAAAGCGCAGGCAATCGCCTTCGGTATGCAGGGCTACTGCCTGCCCCAGGCGGGGAGCGTTGTTTTCGATGGTCAGGTTGCGGAACGTAATGTAATTGCCTTCTACCTTCACCGTATACGTACGGAATGTGCCCATCTTGTTGATATTAGCATGATCCGCATTTGTTATGACCGTCTGTTCGGCATTCTCACCAATAAATTCGATATGCTGAAGCCACGAAGGCACCACCAGCTTTTCATGGTAAACGCCTTTCTTCACATAAACCTTCACCTCATAATCCATAAAGGCGCGCGCCGACTCCAATGCATCGCCCAACGTAGTAAAATCGCCCGAACCGTCTTGAGCCACTACCAATGTTCTCGGCTCGGCAAAACGGCGTTGCTCCTTCGGCAGCCCTTCCCATTCCAGACTTGCCAGAATAAACGGTCCTACTGCTTTCGCGTCGTTATCCCGAATCTTTTCATTGATATAATAGTCGTAATCGCCTGAACGGTAATTCTTACCTCCCAGTCCGGCTACGGCACAGGCACGGGTTATCGAGACCAATCCGTTTTCGTCCACTTCGATGAAATTGTTCAGGATGCCTTCGTATCCTTTGCGCGCCACACTGAAATAAGAGGCATCAATGTATCCCTTGCGCACTGCCTTGAAGAGCGAATAAACAAACATGGCGGAACACGAAGACTCCAGGTAATTTCCTTCATCCCCGCTACGGTCCATCACCTGATACCACAAACCTTCCGGACTTTGGTATTTTTTCAGTGTCTTGGCGATATGGTTCAGAATCACCAACACCGAGTCGCGTCCCGGCTCATGCAACGGGATATAGTCGAGTACATCGACTATCGCCATCGTGTACCAGCCCAACGCACGTCCCCAACAATGCTGCGATTGTCCGGTGAGCGGGTCTGCCCATTTCTGTGTCTTGCTCACGTCGCATGCATGGCGGAACAAACCGTTTGCCGGGTCATACGTATGTTTGGCAGCCAGTTTGATTTGCCGGATAACCTCCTGATAAGCTTGCGGCTCATTGCTACGGAAAGCATATTCGGCGAGATAAGGCACACCCATATAGATACCGTCCAGCCACATCTGGTGAGGATAAATTTTCTTATGCCAGAACCCGCCGTCGTCATTGCGCGGCTGACCGTCGAACTGCGTACGTATCAGGTCAAGTGCCTTCTTGTATTTCGGGTCTTTAGTCTGCTCGTAAATCCGGAACAAGAACTTGCCGGAATTGATGCGGTCCAAACTGTACTCCTCTACTTTATACTTCTTGATAGTACCGTCTGCATTGACCATCGTGTCGGCGTACGCCAAAGCATAATCGAAAAACTTATCATCTCCATAACGGTCGTACACATCCAACATGGCACCCAACTCCAATCCATGACAATAATCCCATTTCAATGCCGGCTGGAAATCGAGTTGCCACGACTCGGGATTCCGTACCATTTCTGATTCTGCCATACGGACAGACCAAGGCTTCTGTTGTCCGGGAAAATCAGTTTCAGCCTGTACTTTGCCAAAAGCTGTCAGCACAACCCCCAGCCCCATCAATAAAAAGTTCCTGTATCTCATGCTTTCTCAAAAATTTAATTTTTACAAATGTAAGAAAAAAGCCTCATCCCCATGTGGATTTTCTGGGCTTAAAAGTAGATTATTTATTCAACAAACTATAATTATCGTGTACGATAACGGAAAAATTCGTCATAATTTATACAAAGGTCGCAATTTCTTTGCAAATCAATTGCAAATTAGAAGAAAAGACCGTACATTTGGTGCAATTACATTCATTTATTAACCTTATAGACACATTTAACAAAAAGAAAAAGTAACACATGGAACAAGTATTCAGCTATATCATCGGCTTGGGCGCAGCGGTGATGATGCCTATTATTTTTACAATTTTAGGAATATGTATCGGTATCAAATTCGGTAAAGCGTTAAAGAGCGGATTGCTCGTTGGAGTCGGTTTCGTAGGATTGTCTGTAGTAACGGCATTGCTGACCAGCAGCTTGGGCGACCCGTTGAAACGAGTTACCGAAATCTATGGATTGAGCTTAGGCATCTTCGACATGGGATGGCCAGCCGCCGCCTCGGTTGCCTATAATACTTCGGTAGGTGCATTTATTATTCCGGTATGCCTGGCGGTCAACATTGTGATGTTGCTGACCAAAACCACCAAAACCGTCAATATCGACCTTTGGAACTACTGGCATTTCGCTTTTATCGGTGCTGTAGTCTACTTTGCATCCGACAATATCTGGTGGGGATTCTTTGCCGCTATCATTTGCTACATCATCACACTGGTCATGGCAGACCTGACCTGCAAACAATTCCAGACTTACTATGACAAAATGGACGGCATTTCCATTCCCCAACCCTTCTGCCAAGGATTCGTTCCGTTTGCCCTTGTCATCAACAAGGCTTTGGACAAGATTCCCGGATTCGAGAAGCTGAACATCGACGCAGAAGGAATGAAAAAGAAATTCGGCATCATGGGCGAGCCTTTGTTCCTAGGAGTCATCGTCGGATGTGCTATTGGCGCCTTAGCATGCGAAAACAGCAAACAACTGGTAGACAGCATTCCGGCTATCTTAGGACTGGGTATCAAGATGGGTGCCGTCATGGAACTGATTCCCCGTATCACCTCGCTGTTTATCGAAGGCTTGCGTCCCATTTCCGACGCCACACGCGAACTGATTGCACGCAAATTCAAGAATGCAAGCGGACTGAACATCGGCATGAGTCCGGCATTAGTTATCGGACACCCCACAACCTTAGTGGTTTCCCTGTTACTCATTCCGGTCACTCTGTTCTTGTCGGTCATCCTACCCGGCAACCAATTCCTGCCCCTAGCTTCGCTGGCAGGCATGTTCTACCTGTTTCCTGCCGTACTTCCCATTACAAGAGGCAACGTACTGAAAACGTTCATCATCGGCTTGGTAGCCTTGATTGTAGGGCTCTACTTCGTCACCGACTTGGCCCCGTTCTTTACACAGGCAGCCCAGGATGTGTATGTCAAGACACAAGATTCTGCCGTAAAGATTCCCGAAGGCTTCCAAGGAGGTGCGCTCGACTTTGCTTCAAGCATATTCTCGTGGGCGATTTTCCACCTTATATATAATATGAAAATAATAGGAGCTATCCTCTTAGTTGCCTTTACACTGGCACTGGCTATATTCAACCGCCGCCGGATTATCAAGGAAAGCCGTAAAGCAGCATGAAAACAAACAGTGACAAACATAAAGGCTATTAAGGATGAAATTTCTAACAACAAACATAATAACCAAAAAACGAATTAAACAGATATACAAATGAAAAAATTAGCAATTGCAATGATGCTTAGCGCAGCCGCTTTATCGGCAAGCGCCCAAGTAAATGTCCGTATGCAAACAGCATGCAACCCACAGGATGTAAAGACTTACGACACACAACGTCTTCGCAGCAGTTTCCTGATGGAGAAAGTAATGGTAGCCGACCAAATTAACCTGACTTACTCCATGTACGACCGCTTTATCTTCGGCGGTGCAGTGCCCGCGACAAAAGAACTGACTTTGGACACCTTTGATGCCCTGAAAGCTCCCTATTTCCTGTTCAACCGCGAACTGGGTGTCATCAATATCGGAGGTGAAGGTATTGTAACCGTCGACGGAAAAGAATACGAGCTGGGATTTAAAGAAGCATTGTATGTAGGCCGTGGCAACCAGAAAGTGACTTTCAAGAGTAAAGATGCCAACAAGCCCGCCAAATTCTACATCAATTCGGCATTGGCACACAAAGAATACAAGACACAGCTGATTACCATCGACGGACGCAAAGGCTCGCTGAAAGCCAATTCATTCCCTGCCGGCAAGATGGAAGAGAGCAATGACCGTGTCATCAACCAGCTGATTGTAAACAACGTGCTGGAAGAAGGTCCGTGCCAACTGCAAATGGGATTGACCGAACTGAAACCGGGAAGCGTATGGAACACCATGCCTGCCCACACGCATAGCCGCCGTATCGAAGCTTATTTCTATTTCAATGTACCCGAAGGTAACATGATTTGTCACCTGATGGGAGAGCCCCAGGAAGAACGTCTGGTATGGATGGCAAACGAACAAGCTATCATGTCGCCCGAATGGTCTATCCATGCAGCAGCCGGAACCAGCAACTATATGTTTATTTGGGGAATGGCAGGTGAAAATCTGGACTATGGAGACATGGACAAGATTTCTTACACTGAAATGAGATAAAAAACATACCAACGAATCAATCATTAAACCATATTTTTAATACCATGAGTAATTCAAACGAAACTGGAGCTAAGATGAGCAACTACCGTTGGGTAATCTGTAGCATGTTATTCTTAGCTACCGCAGCAACTTATATGGACCGTCAGGTTCTGTCGCTTACTTACAAAGATTTTATCGCGCCCGAACTGAACTGGACAGATGCGAACTACGGAACCATCACGGGAGTATTTTCGCTGGTTTACGCTATCAGCATGTTGTTTATCGGGAAATTTATTGATAAAGTAGGTACCCGGCGCGGTTATCTTATTGCTTTCGGCACCTGGGTAGTAGGTGCATTCCTGCATGCCTTTACCGGCATATTAACCAATGGCATCGTAAGTGGAGAATGGATGTTTACTTTCGAAGCTGCCCGCGAAAACCTGGCAGCAATCAAAACCGTAGGCAATGTAGCCTTAGCTGTTTCTACCGTCAGTGTATGGCTCTTCGTATTTATGCGCTGCATTGTAGCTATCGGTGAATCGGGAAACTTCCCTTCAGCTATTAAAATCACAGCCGAATACTTTCCGAAAAAAGACCGGGGTTTCGCTACAGGGCTGTTCAATGCCGGTGCACAAGTAGGCGCTCTGATTGCTCCGTTCATCATCCCAGGTATTGCCCGTGCTTTCGGATGGGAAATGGCATTTATGGTCATGAGTGGTTTCGGACTTATCTGGATGATTCTGTTCTATAAAGTTTATGACCGTCCACGTGACAGCAAACACGTCAACAAAGCCGAACTGGACTACATCGAACAGGATGCTGTAAACGAAAAGACAGTTACCAGCGACAACAACGATGGACCGAAAATCGGCTTGTGGAAATGCTTTACTTTCCGTCAGACCTGGGCAGTTATCTTCGGACGTTTCTTGCCCGACGGTGTGTGGTGGTTCTTCCTCTTCTGGGCTCCGGCATATATCCGTGATGTATACGGTTACAGCTCCGACTCCACAATGGGTATGATGCTGATATTTACATTATATCTGATTTCAATGTTATCACTCTACGGCAGCTACCTGCCCACTTATTTTGTTGAAAAACAAAAGATGGACCCGTATAAAGGCAGAATGAAAGCGATGCTGATTTTCTCTTTCTTCCCACTGATTGGTCTGTTCGCACAATCGGCTGGCGCAGCTTCCTGCTGGTATCCGATTATCATCATCGGTATTATTGGAGCTGCACACCAGAGCTGGAGTGCCAATGTATATTCGGTAGTGAGTGATATGTTCCCCAAATCGGCTGTAGCTACCGTTACCGGCATTGGAGGTATGGCAGGTGGGGTAGGCTGCTTGATTTTCAACCAATGTTCAGGACTATTGTTCACCTATTCCAAAGAAACCAACATGTCATTCTTAGGCTTCGAAGGAATCGACGCCGGTTACATGATTGTATTCATCGTCGCATCACTGGCATACTTATTCAGTTGGATTATGATGAAGATTATGGTACCGAAATACAAACTGGTAGAAGTATAAGGCAGCAAACCTTATTCGAGACCTGTAACTTTTATTTCACGAGCCTGCATTCCGCTGCGGAGTGCAGGCTCGTCTTGTATGTCGTTCCACCGAGACAAAAATAGAAAAGTTTATTTCAAATGTTTCTGAATCCATTTCAGGTGTCCGTACTCAGTCGCTTCTGAAGTCCAGTGCTCATTAATTGGAGTTATTAAAGCTTCTTTGGGACAAGTCAACACATTATATACAATGTAACTGGTCGTGGGAGGACAGGTATTGTCATTATATCCCCACGTCATGTAAACCGGTACCGTAATCTGACGCGCAAAGTTTACAACATCATAATAAGCTAATGTATGAAGCTTTTCAGGCGTATCCATACCTTGATACTTTGTAAACAGATGTGGATAACCACCGGCACGTCCTGCCTTATAGCCTGCCATATCACTCAAAGCCGGATGATTTGCCACACAAGCCGTCACACGCTTATCGAGTCCAGCTGTCACCAAAGCCAATGCTCCGCCTTGACTTCCTCCTTGAACAATTACATTCTTCCCATCCCAGTCGGGCAAGGAAGTCAGGTAATCAAGGGCACGGATGCATGATAAATACACTTTCTTTAAATAATAATTATCGCGGTTATCAATGCCATACACCAAATAATCGCCGAAAGCAGCCGAAATCTCCTTAAACTCTTCAGGACTCATCCTCGGATTCAATCCGTGTATTTCCATTTCTAAGCGAATACAACCTTCTTCAGCATAGTAAATATGACGCTTCGGTTCCTTGATTGTTTTGATTCCGGCTCCTGGAGGACAAAGCACAACAGGATACTTTCCAGGTGCTTTCGGACGAGTAAGATATCCATAAATATAGGATCCCGGGTGGAAGCATTGCAATTTAAGCAAGTAACATGCTGTCGTTTCTGAAGCATACTCAGGCGCTGGCTCAAGAACATATTTCATTGGACATTTGGCTGCTTCTGCCAGACTCCGCTTCCAAAATTCGCCAAAATCGGCAGGCTGCTTCGTATAAGGCTGCAACTGTTCAGGCGAAAAACCTACCTTGATGTGATGCTTATACGTCTGTCCATCCAATTTAGCCATAAGCCTGCAATCCAAAAAACCTGGATTTTCCATCGTTCCTATTTGGATAACAGCACGACCATCTTTTAATGTAACCGTACCTTTTTTGTTTGCAGGCATCATGTCCGCAGCCAGCTCATAGACAACTTCCACTCCATCCTGCGGAATACCATATTTATAAAGCTGCACTTCTACCTTAGCCTCCTCACCTGTCTGATACAGCCAGTCAGCATGATCCGGTACGGTTACCCAAAGCACATCACTCCGGTATGGATAATTTTCTGCAGCCAACGGAAGTGTCATCCACAATATCAGACACATCCACACATAATTCAATATTTGATTTTTGTTCATTAGTCCTTCTTCTTTTTTACCATTAAGAGTCTGTTCTTATCACTTATACACCCCTGATTTAGCCTGCTCAAATTCGGCTTATAGTCACATCAATTCCATGCAAAAGTGTATCAAACAAAAAGCGCAAAAGCGCAAAGGCTTATTCCACCCTGCGTTTCTGCGCTTTCCTGTGTTTAACCAAAATATAATGGATGTTTTTATGTTCAATCAAATAAAAGCGTCAAAACACACTTTCAACTCCTGCATGACTTATACATAAGTTTCAAGGAATTTCACTTTTCCTTCAGGCTTTACAGAAAGCTTTTGTGTCACAGCCGGGAACAAGACAGACTCACCTGCCTGCAACGCTATTTCATTGCCTTCATTATCGGTTACCCGGCAAGCACCTTCCATACAGATATAAATTACAAACGAATCAAGTTCACTGTAATCCATCTCCATCGGTTCGGTCAAATCATAGACCGTAGTGGTAAAATACGGACAAGCTACCAGTTCTACCGGTTCGTTTTGTTTCGGAGTATAATGTGTACGGTAATCTTCGCTCACCGTATAATCAATAGCATCCTTCGAAAGTTCTGTATGCAATTCACGTGTATTGCCGTTCTTATCTTTACGATTAAAATCATAAATACGATAAGTGATATTCGAAGTTTCTTGAATTTCAGCGATGAAACAGCCTGCCCCGATGCTATGAATACGACCGGCAGGCAAGAAGAACACATCACCCGGATTAACGGCATAATCGGCAAGTGCATCACAAATCGTGTTATCGGCAATCATCTGTGCATATTCTTCGGGGGTAATTTGCTTGCATAAACCTGAACGCAAATGAGCCTTACCGCCATCATTCCCGATGACATACCACATTTCAGTCTTACCCAAGGAATTATGACGCTTCTTTGCCAACTCATCATCAGGATGTACTTGGATAGACAAATCCTGCTGCGCATCAATAAACTTAATCAGCAACGGGAATTTCCCATTGAAACGCTTGTAATTACTTTCTCCTACCAATGCAGCCTTATATTCATCCACCATCTGTGTCAGATTTTTCCCTGCATCAGCGCCATTGGCAACGACAGACTCATCACCCGGCACATCCGAGATTTCCCAGCTTTCACCAACCTGCTCTTGCTGGCAATCAAGGTGTTTAAACGGAATGATTTTCTCTCCTCCCCAAATGGTCGATTTCAAAATCGGTCTAAATTTTAATGGATACATAGAACTAAAAGATTAGGTTAATTTATTACCATGACAAAGATAAGCAAACTTATGGAATTCCAAAACAATCCCTGCTTTTTAATCTGTCAAGAAAAAACGATAAAACACCCACCTATCCAGTTTTTCTTAACCCTTTCACAAACTTAATCATAATTGACTAGCCTCACAACCCAACACAGAAAAAGCAATCTTTTGCCTCAAGCGATGAAACCGATGCGGCGCGGAACATTTGCTTTAGGGAGAACCTTTTGCAAGAAATCCTGTTCTACGCCCAAGATGTCCGCCTCTTCTATCCGACAGAACAAACCGGCATCATCGTCACGGAAAGGCTGAGACATCACGCGCCTTGCCATCCGCTTCAGAATGCCGTGCTCTACCAGATTGTGTATCCAACGTCCGTTTCCGAAATGCTCGTCTTTATGCGCCACGGCTTCCTGCACCAAAGCTTCCAAACGATATGCAGCCGCTTCGGTCAACTCGAAATTACGTTCCGTCAACAGACGGTGCGCCATCTCCAACAGCTCGTCTGCCGTATAGTCTTCGAAACGAAATTGCAAAGGAAAACGGTCTTTCAATCCCGGATTAAACTGAAACAAATCCTGCATCTTGTTTTCGTATCCTGCCAGTATGACAATCATATCGGGATTCGGTTCGGCAAGTACGGTAAGTAACGCATTTATCGCCTCTTTGCCGAAATCCCTTGAGTCATCCTTATGAACCAAGGTGTAAGCCTCATCGATAAAGAGCACTCCGCCACGTGCCGCTTCGATAGCGGCATTCGTCCGTTGCTCCGTCTGCCCGATATATTCGCCTACCAGCTTCGCACGCTCGGTTTCAACGGTATGCCCACGCGACAATAAACCCATCTCGTGATAGATTTCTCCTATCAGACGGGCTACGGTAGTCTTTCCCGTGCCCGGATTGCCGAAGAAAAGGATGTGATTGCGGTTCTCACCCGATACATCCAGCCCCAGTTCCTTACGCCGTTGAGTAAAAAGAGCCATCAGACGGGCTTCGTGTACCGCATGTTTCACACCTGCAAGCCCTGTCAGGTCATCCAGCCGTTGCAAAGCTGTCTTTTCGTTTGCCTCCGCTTCTTCCTCTTCATCGGACACTGAAGGTTCTTCCGTTTCCGGCAAGAAAGGCACGACATCGTTTGATTGGTTACCTCCCATCGGCAATGAAATGCAAACAGAATCCGAATCGAAAAGGGAAGAAAAGGCTGTACAATTCTGATTCAGCCAATTCATCGTGTCATTATCCCCGTAAAAGACAAACAGCGTATCCGAAGCCGCCTGATTCTTCACCAGGTAACAGACCCGTTCCAGCAAATGAAGGGAAAGCATATCCCCATCCGTACCGTTCACCTCGGTCAGTATGCAAGACAACTTCAAGTCTTCCTCGATGAGAGGGTCCAAGACTTCCGAAGCAAACCTTTCCGCTTCGTTAACATCCCCTTCCACCCGAACAGAAGGCAGACAACCGGCACTTGATTTTTGCTTCAAACATTGCTTAAGATGAGACAGCTGTTCCAGGAAACGAACTACAAAGGGCTCGCCGAAGCGGAACTGCTCCATCGCTTGCCACCAAGGCCGGAAAGCCACCTGACCGGCAAAGAACATTTCTACCGAATCAGGCTCCAGACACATCAGGCGGTCGCAAGCCGTGAACTCTTCGTTTTCGAACAAATAGACACCCGAAAACCATCGGGGAACGCCATCGGCATAGACAAACACCCAATAATGACCTGCTTTCCAATACTCGGACGAAGCGACATTGAAATGCCAATTGCGTACAGCCCTACCTGAAACAACCCGGCGGGTATCGGTGCCTTTAAACAAATAATTGAAAGAGTAAAAGCGGACAGAAAGCTCGCGCACCTCTGTCAGACCTTTTGCGAACGTAACATTAACTTGCAAATGATAAATTGCATATTCGGGAGCAGAAACAGCTCCATTCGCTACACGTGTAGCATGTATCAGATGATTTTTCATAAACAACAAATTTAAATGATGAATAAAAATAGAATCTGAAGAAAAAACAATCCCGGCACACCTGCCACTTAGTAAGCACTCAATTTAGGGCACACCTATCAGTTAAGGCACTTTTCAGTGCCCTAAACCGGATAAAGTTAAAAAAATAGTGTTGTCATTAACATTTTCAGGAGGTCAAGGCGATCTTGCCCGGGACTAAATCCCCATAATCCCTGTCCCCGTTAAAGATTTTTTTGAAAAAAGCCACGATGTAATCCCAGGCTGAACACCCATGCATTTTCACCGTACTTATCACACTGTGGTAGGTGCCCGCCATTTCCACTCCCGCATCACTGCCATAATGGAGGGCATTGTTCCGTTGGGTGGTGAGTTTCCTGATGGTACGTTCCGCCAGGTTGTTGTCTATGGGGAGATTTCCGTCTTGCAGGAAGGCGAATATCTCATTCCAGAACTTTTTAAGATAGTTGAGAGCCTGCTGGTAGTACTTGCTCCGGAACGGGTCGGCCTTTGCCAGCTCACTATCCAAACGGCTGCGCATCCTTATCACGATTTCCTTCATCCTCAGGCTCTGCCTTACATGCAGCCTCTCTTCAGGAGACAGGCCGGCCTTGTCACACCCGGCTTCTATTGAATAGATCTCACTGAAGTCGGCATCGAACTCGGCGGCCATCGGCTCATGTCCCTGGTTGTGGGCCTTGACAAACTTGTTCTTGCCGTGGGCCATGCAGACCTGGTGGATGGTGTTCTTGAACTTGGCCGACTTCATCCCGTCGCCGATGAACACGTAGGCATTGTAACCGTCCGTCATGATACTCTTCAGTTCCGCGTCACCGAGGAAGTCGGTGAGCACGTCGCGCCCGCGGGAACCGTCCTCGTAGAAGAAGACGGCCACGCGCTGTCCCTTGTTGACCAGCACCCAGATGTAGCACTTCTTGTAATGGTCGTACTTGCGGACCTTGCACCAGGTCTCGTCACAGTTCACAATGGAGTCCTTCTCCAGGGCCATTTCCTTGAGCACGAGGACGAGCCGGTCAAGGTATTTCTTGCCTTTCTTCAGCCAGTTGTGCAGCGTGTTGGCAGAGATGGTCATCCCCATGTCCCTGAGCCACTGGTGCAGGAGGCCGAACGTGACGTTCTTGACATAGACCTCGTAGGCGATGGCCTGCAGGAATTCGGGGGTGGCTGAAGTGCCCTCGAACCTGGTCACCGTCTCGGGATGGCCTGCGCTCGGGAAGTAGCCCCACTTCGGCTTCTTGCCCGGTTCGACATAGTGTACAAGCTCAAAGTGTTCCTCCACAAGGCAGGTCTTCAGGCTGAACACCTTCACGGTCTTGCGCTCGAGGATGCGCCCGGGCACTTTCGACGGGTCGGAAGGATGGAATACGGGATTGCCGCCAAGGCTCATCGTCTTGTAACTGTCAGGGCGGTTGGACAGGTCACGCTCCTTGGCAGGGGCAGGCTGGGATTCCTGCCGGCCTTCACCGACGGAGTCAGTCCTCAGCGACTCCTCAGTCCCGTCGAAGCCATCCTGCTCGTCCCTGCGGTCCGGTTCGGGTTTCTCGGGCTTACCCTTGGAGCCTTTCTTGCGGATTCGCTGACGCTTGCCGCCGAAAAGCCCCTGCCGGGCATAATCCAGCTGTTCCTGGAGTTCCCGCACCTTACGCTCGGCTGCAAGGAGCCTGGCGTCCTTCCCGGACAGCTCGCGCCGCAATTCGGACAGTTCATGCCGGTACTCGGAACGCTCACGATGAAGCGCTTCTTCCGATGCTTTCCGCTGTTCCTTAGTCTCGGACAATTCGTCCTTGAAATCCTTCAGCACGAGCTTCATGGCTTCCATTGTCAACCGGTTTTCCCTGAGCTGTTCTGCAAGGTACCGGATGTAACGGTCTTTCTGATCTTCAGGCATACCTTCACTGTAGTTTATAGGGTTCCTGGAGAAGGTTTCCCTCTCCAGGAGTTCCCGTTTGGAGTTGATGATATGTTGCAGATCTTCCATTTTCTTGTACCTTGATTTATACTGTAAAGATACGAAAAAAGCACTGAATCTGCAACTAATTCACTGTTTAATTATCTGCTTAATTATCTGATTCGTAATCTTTTAACTATCGGATTCTCCAGCAGCAGGACGATATCTTTCCAGTCTATTCTGAACACTTCATCGCCTCCGCTGTATTCCACTTTCATGAACTGATGGCCGGCCACAAACTTCTTCTCGAAAAGGCTGAGGGAGCGCCGGTCAAAGGAAAACAGATGGACTATCCTGCGGTCACGGGACATGACTATGAACACATCGCCCGCACAAGGCTCGCGATGAAGCCGCTCGCGAATGATGGAAAGCACGCGGCTGTGCTTGCACCGCATGTCGGTGAAACCGCGGATGTAGTAGAAACGGTTCAGGCCGGTGACGCTCAGCATAACCCCTCCAGTTTCTCTACCATGCGGACAAGTTCACGGTAGCTTAGGTTCTTTTTGGACAATCGGAGGCCGTTGCTCATGCGGAACTCAACCCATATCTTTACTGCGGAATCGTTAGAGGAATCAGGAAGGCGCCGGGAGGGCGGGCTGGAAACATGATCCGCCGCAGACGGCATGCCGTCAACCTTGACTTCGACTATCTTGTTGCGCGTGTCCCTGTACCATTTTTCAAATATGTTATAGGGGACATTGTTCTTCAGGCAGAAGGACTGTATTGACTCACCACGGGGCAGAGCCTCCGTCTGGTACTGAAAGTAGAATCTTTCTAAATCTTCACTGCTATACATAATCTGAATGTGTTTTGGTTCGCGGCAAAGGTAGAGATTCTAATTTATAGCCCTAAATTGAGTGCTTACGCCACTTACACGAAGTCAAAGAGCGCAACAATCCTTATCGTCCTTTCAGACGACACGATTTTATCACATACAAAACATGCAGTTCCATCCTGACAATTCCTGCCCCATGAAACAATGCACACCCCTTTACCGCTATCCCCTACGAGGTAACGGCACGTGATAAATCGATTGTGTTGCGTCTTTGCATAACTAATTTGTTGTTTATGTATAATATATAAATACGGTAAACCTACCGCACGGGATTTATAACCCTAAATCTTTAACGATTTCTTTAATGACATTCAGCTTGACATTCGAAGCCTCAGCCTTATCATAAATAAGTAGCAAATAAACTTTTCCTTCCTGATTTGATACCAAGGCATTAAACGTAATAACCCGCGCTCCGCCTGACTTTCCTTTTCCCTTTGCCGTAATGCTCATCCGTATCTTGCGGATATGAGGAGCTATCTCAACACCTTGAAAAGGATTGGCCTGCAAACTATTCAAAAAAGTTTCATAATCATCCACAATCCCTCTGTAACGTTTTGCCAATTTTTTAAACGCTACCGTAAAATAATCAGAACGTATTATCTCTAAGCTCATCAATTAATGTATCAGCTGTTTTAAGTTTAATCTTCCCATCCATGTGGTCTCTTACTTGGCGCAAAGCCGAGACCAATTCTTCCGTCAGATCACGCTTCTTTACAACGGCATCTTCTTCCTGAACAGGAGTCAACTTAAAACTGCCGGACGATCTGGACTTCAAGATAACATCTTCACCTTTTTTTGCCATATCCAAGAACTTCGTCTGGTTGGCTCTGAAATCTCTGGTACTAATTACTATCATACTCGTCTCCTTCCTGTCGCTTACTGATTAATCTTCCGCCACAAAGATACGACTTTTTTTATTGGTAACCAAATCGGACGCATTCTTTCGCCCTTATTTCCAGTCTTCTTTCCGCTGTTTGCACGTAGCAATCAGGAAAATGCCTAATAATATCAACGGAATACTGAGAAGCTGACCGATATTCAGCGTCATTCCTACTTCTTCAGCCACCTGCGGATTCTTCATAAACTCCAGTCCGAAACGAGAACCGAAGAATATCAATAACGATACACCGGTTATCAATCCTACGTACTTCTGCAAATGATATTTATGATACATTACCCACGAGACAATGAAAGCCGCCAGGCAATACAGCATCTCGTATATCTGGGTAGGATGGCACGCCTGTGCCACGCCATTCTGATTGTACAGCTCTTGCCATTCGCGCGAACGAACAAATTCGAATCCCCAAGGCAAGGTAGTCGGATAACCGAAGATTTCCGAATTCATCAAGTTACCGAAACGGATACAGAAACAAACGGCAGCTACAGCCGGCATCATCCGATCGAAAAGCCACCATACGCTTTTCTTCGTCACTTTCTTAGAATACCAGACCAATGCCAATATCAGCAAGAACACGCCTCCATGACTTGCCAATCCGCCTTTCCATATTTTCAATATCTCTATCGGGTGCGCGCCGTAATAATCCCATTCGTAAAACAGGCAGTGCCCCAAACGCGATCCTACCACACTGCTCACGATGCAATATACAAAGAGCTTGTCGGCCCAGCCGTCGGGATAACCTTCCTTCTTAAACAGGCGTGACACCAATTCGTACGCCAAGATAAAGCCTAATCCCCACATCAGTCCGTACCAGCGGAGTTCAATCGGCCCTAAGTGCACCAAAACGGGATCCACATCCCATACTATGCTTGCCAAAGTCATTGTCTTTTCCGTTTTTTATGATTTACGGTTACAAAGGAACAAAAAAGCAGTTATACCTAAAGCAGAAGTACTGTTAAAATTTCTCACTCGCCCGGTTTATTCCAACCGGATTCCCTCCCTAAACGTCACCAATCGGTTGTATGTCTCTACCTATATATATTATATAGATATAGAGAGCGGAAAATGCAAGACGAAAGATATAAAACAAAAGATGCAGAAGTACAAATCATGTCTTTTGCACTTCCGCATCTTTCCAATACGTTTTTTTACCGGTCTGATTATACCAGGTGGGCAATCCATTCATCACGGTCGCCCGGAAGCAAATCGACTACAGGGATTTCAATCATCGTATAGCATCCCGGTTGCTGACGCATCGACGCACGGGCTACACATACCAGTACCTGAGCGGTCAAAGCCGGATTGTTGATTTTCATGTCAAACTCGAACAACTGATTGTGTGTCTTTCCCGATACACCTTTACGAACCAAGTTCACGCCGTGACCTACATCATTCAGGTTGTCCACGCAAGCCACTTGTTTCACATGCGTTTCATCATTCACGAAATACGGGTCAGCTTTGATGGCAGCCTCCACTTGTTTGAAGTCGGCACCTTCTTCCAGTTCCACATACACCATACGGCGATGGATGCCTGTACCTACCGGAATAGTCATTGACAATGCATCCTTTACACCTTCAATGGCACGTACGGCTACCGAGTGTCCCATGCTGCGTCCCGGACCGAAGTTCGTATAGGTAATGCCTTTCGGAGCAATCGCTTCCAGCAAGGTACGTACAACCGAGTCGCTTCCCGGATCCCAACCAGCCGAGATAACAGATACCGTATTATGAGCCTTAGCCACTTCGCCCAGTGTACGGCGCAAGTCGCTGATTTGTGTATGGATATCGAAGCTGTCCACGGTATTGATGCCGAGAGCCAGGATTTCCTTGGCATACTGCTCTACACTGCGGGTCGGAGTGGCAAGGATAGCTACATCAACGTCTTTCAGTTCCTTGATATCTTTCACTACTTCATAGTTTGCCAGTTCGGCAGGCTTGTTTTCCGCACCGTGACGGCGTACGACACCAGCCACTTCAAAATCGGGAGCCGCTTCCAACGCTTCCAGTGTAAACTTTCCGATATTACCGTAACCCACTACGGCTGCTCTAATTTTCTTCATTATGTTTGATGGTTTTTAGATGAATAATAATCTTTAATTATAAAAGGGCGGCATCGCGCCTCACCTCATTTCCATGCCACAAAGATAGAAAAACGAAACGATACGCCGCAAACCGGAAGAAGGCGATTTTGAAATTATTATCACAAAACTTATGATTTATAACTTTCTTATGCCTAATTTTGCACCTGAACTTTAATTTATCGGGAAAAGATGATTGAATATATCAAAGGAGAACTTACAGAACTCACACCGGCTATGGCGGTAGTAGAATGCAACGGCGTAGGATACGGCATCAACGTATCGCTCAATACCTTTTCAGCCATTCAGGGGAAAAAGGAAATCAAGCTCTTCATCTACGAAGCCATCCGCGAAGACGCTTACACGCTTTACGGTTTTGCCACCAAGCAGGAACGCGAGCTTTTCCTTTTGCTCATCACCGTGTCGGGCATCGGAGGAAATACCGCACGGATGATTCTTTCCGCACTTTCGCCCAACGAATTGTGTAACGTCATCAGCAGCGGCAACGATAAATTACTGAAAACCGTAAAAGGCATCGGGCTGAAAACGGCACAGCGCATCATTGTAGACCTGAAAGACAAGATTGCCGCCATAGGCATCACGGAAACGGGCAGCCTGCCTTCCATGACCGCCAGCCTCAACACCGAAATCTACGAAGAAGCCGTAGCCGCCCTCGTCATGCTGGGCTTTGCGCAGGCTCCTTCGCAAAAAGCCGTCACCAGTATCCTGAAAGCCGAGCCAGACGCAACCGTAGAACGGGTCATCAAACTGGCATTGAAGATGTTATAATTTGAAAAAACACGCTGTTTCTCAAAACTTTTCCGTATCTTTCAGTGTTGATTATCTATAAACCCTTTAAAAGCAAAGACTATGAAACATGCAATGCCCCAGCTTCCTTACGCTATGGAAGCGCTGGCTCCGCACATGAGCCAAGAAACACTGGAATACCACTACGGCAAACACTTGCAAACCTATGTGGACAACCTGAACAAACTGATAAGCGGAACGCCTTTCGAAAACCTGCCGCTGGAAGAAATCATCGGCAAAGCCGACGGAGGTATCTTCAACAATGCCGCACAGACATGGAACCATACCTTCTTCTTCGAAACGCTTACGCCCAACCAGGCAGCCATGCCCGACAAGCTTGTAGAAAAACTGACCGAAGACTTCGGGTCGCCTGAAGCTTTCCGTCAAGAATTTACCCAAAAAGCCACTACCCTGTTCGGTTCCGGCTGGACATGGCTTGTGGCAGACCCGCAAGGCAAACTTTCCATTGTCACTACCTCCAATGCCGGCAACCCTTTGACACAAGGATTGAAGCCTATGCTGGTCATCGACGTATGGGAACACGCCTATTACATTGATTACCGCAACCGCCGGGCAGCTTATATCGAAGCTTTCTGGAACCTGGTAGATTGGGAGAAAGTGACCTTACGCATGGCGTAAAGGAAACGGTATCATCCAGGCACAAAAGGCACGAAGAATATAATTTATCCAAAACCGGATAAAAAAACGCGCCTTTTGTGCCTTGGTGTTCAAATAAATTCCATACTTTTGCCCAAAAACAAAAACGGAGACTCCATCAATATGACTACTACACTTTTATTTTTTGGCCTTGGCATGCAGGAACTGATTGTCATCGTGCTGATTATCTTGCTGCTCTTCGGCGGGAAAAAGATTCCCGAACTGATGAAGGGATTGGGCAAGGGAGTGAAAAACTTCAAAGACGGCGTAAACGGACTGGAAGAAGACCTGAAAGCCGACCCCAAGAAAGACGAAAGCAACCAACCGAAGACGGATAAAGACAAATGACGAAGGAGGAGACGGACACCGTGGAATCCGATGCATCGAATATGACCTTTTGGGACCACGTGGATGAATTGCGGAAAGTGTTGTTCCGTATCATCGGCGTGGTAATCGTGCTTATGATTGCCGCTTTCCTGTTCAAGGACGAACTGTTCGGTATCATCCTGGCACCCAAAGAAAACGATTTCATCGTCTATCAATGGTTCGACCGCATCGGAAACGCCTTACACATTCCGGGACTGTCCCTTCCTGATTTCCACGTACAGCTTATCAACACCAAGCTTTCGGGCCAGTTCCTCACCCACATGAGCGTATCGCTTTATGCGGGCATCGTACTGGCTTCGCCTTATATCCTCTATCAATTGTTCCGCTTTGTCTCACCTGCCCTTTATGCCAACGAACGGCGTTATTCCCTGCGTGTTGTCTTCTGGGGCTACCTCCTCTTCCTGTTGGGTGTATTGTTCAGCTATTTCCTCGTCTTCCCCTTCACCTTCCGCTTCCTTGCCCTCTATCAGGTAAGCGCCGAAGTAGAGAATGCCATCCTGCTCAGTTCCTACATCGACACGCTCACCATGCTGAGTCTGATGTTGGGCATTACGTTCGAGATACCCATCCTGGCATGGCTCTTTGCCAAACTGGGCTTTCTCACCTCTGCCTTTATGCGCACCTACCGCAAACATGCCATTGTCATTGCCCTGGTCATATCAGCCATCATCACCCCCACGTCCGACGCCATCACCCTGATACTGGTAGCCGCGCCGATGTTCCTCCTCTACGAAGCCAGCATCTTCATCGTAAAGCGGACAAACAAGTAATGCCGGACAAGCACATAACGGAAAGACAAAAGAAAAATGCAATATTTATATTCTATTCTCAATGATTATTCGTATCTTTGTTAAAAAGAATTTTCCTAAACAAGGAGGGCATTATGACAACACCTGTTTATACAACTGTTTCCAAAAAAACAGATGAAGTGATAAAAATACTCCGTGAGTTCAAACAATCAGAAGGAGATAAATACGGAATCGAAATGCTTGCATTAGTCGGTTCTACAGCTCGTGGTGAGCAACAACCGGATAGCGACATTGATGTTTGCATCAAATTACGTAAAACTTCCTTCCGCATTTATATGGCAATCAAAGAAGAATTGGAACGACGTTTCAATGTAAAAGTAGACTTGATTACCTTGCATGAACACATGCGCCAGTTATTCCGACAAAATTTAGAGCACGATGCGATTTACGTCTAAAGACAAGCTGATAGACTTACTGCAATTTGCTGAACAACAAACCATTTTTATTATTCAGACGACCCATACAATCAGTAACGTACAAGACTTTCTCACGTCGTTAAATGGAATGGTCTTGTTCAATTCCACATGTATGTGCCTACAAAGTATAGGAGAAGCCATTCGGCAAGTGGACAATAAAACAGAAGGAAAACTATTTGCCCTTTATCCACAGACTCCCTGGAAACAAATCATAGGCATGCGTAATATTATTTCACATGAATATTTATCTATTGACCCGGATTTGATTTTCGATATTGTATGTGAAGAACTCACACCTTTATCAACAAGCCTTCATACAGTCTTGGCTGATATTTCAGCCGGACTGAGGGATGACGTGTTAAACGTATCCTCGCAATGAAAAACAAACGGCTGGAGACGGAATCTTGTCTTCCTTCTCCAGCCGTTTATCCTCCGAAACATCCTGCCCCAAAGCTCAGGATGCCTCCTTGTCAGCCTTCTCCGCTTCTTCCATCTTACGGGTAACGAACTTCAGCTTCAGGTTTGCTTCGTTCTGTTCTTTACGGATTTGTTCCATCGCCGAAAGGATACGCGCCAAATCGCTGACAGCTACCACCGCCTTGACATCATCGGCACGCATGGTGGTCTTATACTGGCGGTCGCCGATGAACTCCAATGAGAAACGGCGTTTGTCCTGATTCGCCACGATGAAAGCGGCTACACCACCGTCGTCCTTCCCTACCCGATAATCGGCTTTTTCGATAGGACGTCCCAGGTCAGTCGTCTCATAGCTGTCGGGCGAAGGGTTGGTCTGGGCAAACAAGTCGCCCGCGACACTGACTTTCACCGCTGTATGATGGATATTCCCGCCGGCACAATAAATCGAAGTAAGCAGCATCTCGCCTTGCTCGTTCACTTGCGCCCGCAAGAAAGAACGTCCGATATTCTTCTCCACTACCTGGGTGGGATAGAAATAATTGCCCGTCTCCTGATAGGCGGTGTCTTTCTCGAACACAAAACGGTCTTTTATCGAGTCGAGCGCGGCTTGCTTCACCTGCATCATGCTATCCAGATAAGCCAAGGTCTTGCGCTGTTCGTGCAAGTCGACCTCCTGCATCAGGCGGATTCCCGCTTTCCTCACCTCCACCGCCTTGGGATAAAGGTTGCGGATGCTGTCTATCTGCAACTTTGCCAAACTATAATTTCCCGAAGCAAAGGACATTTCCGCCCGCTGGAACAAAGCTCCCGCTTGCTTCGAATCGCTATTACATCCCGAAAGGAATGCCAATAAGCATACGGCTGCTACCATTATCTTTTTCATACAAAGCAATTTTTTACAAAAACAAAATCAGGCACGAAAGCGCAAGAAAGATTATCCGGTTGATTTTCAACGTAATCGGTTGCATTTCACCGACCTTTTGCGTGGTTCTCCGTTATCAACCTGCGGCTTTCACCAAACAAAAATACAATTTAATCGGTTTATATCCCGTAAAGCTCCCCTATTTTTTGTAATTTTGCACGCTATTTACAAGTTTTGAACACAAAAAAGACGAAACGAAAACCAATAAGGAATGAATCTAAAGGAACATTTTACCGACAATATATTCAAATTGATTTCTGAAACTGCCGATGAGCTGGGTCTGGAATGCTATGCCGTAGGGGGCTATGTGCGCGATATTTTCCTTCACCGTCCTTCGAAAGACATCGATGTGGTGGTAGTGGGAAGCGGTATCGATGCCGCAGAAGCTTTAGGCAAGAAACTGGGACGCAAGGCTCATGTATCAGTGTTCCGCAATTTCGGCACCGCACAAGTAAAATACTTCGACACCGAAGTGGAATTTGTAGGAGCAAGAAAAGAATCGTACAGCCACGACAGCCGCAAGCCCGTAGTGGAAGACGGCACGCTGGAGGACGACCAGAACCGCCGCGACTTCACCATCAATGCCATGGCGGTCTGCCTGAACCAGGCACGGTATGGCGAACTGGTCGACCCGTTCAACGGACTGGAAGACCTGAAAGAACGCGTTATCCGCACGCCGCTTGACCCCGACATCACCTTCAGCGATGACCCCTTGCGCATGATGCGCTGCATCCGTTTCGCCACCCAACTGAACTTCTATATCGATGAAGAGACATTCAGTGCGTTGGAGCGCAACCGCGAGCGCATCAAAATCATCTCCTACGAGCGCATCAAGGACGAACTGAACAAAATCCTGCTCTCCCCGATTCCGTCGAAAGGCTTTGTCGACCTGGACCGCTGCGGTCTGCTGGAACTGATATTCCCCGAACTGACCGCCCTGCAAGGCGTAGAGGTGCGCAACGGACGCGGACACAAGGACAACTTCTACCACACCTTGGAAGTAGTGGACAACATCGCCAAGGTATCGGACAACCTCTGGCTACGCTGGGCGACCCTGCTGCACGACATAGGCAAACCGCGCACCAAACGCTGGGACCCCCGCCTCGGCTGGACGTTTCATAACCATAATTATGTAGGAGAAAAGATGGTGCCCGAAATCTTCCGCCGCCTGAAATTGCCGATGAACGAGAAGATGAAGTACGTACAGAAGCTGGTAGGACTGCACATGCGCCCTATTGTCATCGCCGATGACGTAGTGACCGACTCGGCTGTCCGCCGCCTGTTGTTCGAAGCCGGCAACGACATCGACGACCTGATGGCACTGTGCGAGGCAGACATCACTTCGAAGAACGAAGCCCGCAAGCAACGTTTCCTCGACAACTTCAAGCTGGTACGCCAAAAGCTGAAAGACCTGGAGGAAAAAGACCGCATCCGCAATTTCCAGCCTCCGGTAGACGGAGAGGAAATCATGCACGTGTTCAACCTGCACCCTTGCCGCGAAATCGGTGACCTGAAGAGCGCCATCAAGGATGCCATCCTCGACGGTGTCATTCCCAACGAGCACGACGCCGCCTTCCGATTTATGCTGGAAAAAGCCAATCAGATGGGACTGGAACCGGTCAACCTGCCGGGGAAAGAAACCGTAAAGAATTAGACTATAGAAATACATTTCTTATTTGTATTGGAATATTCGAATTATCAAACAGTGAACATCTATTATAAATTAAGTTTACCAAAAATCACCGTTACAATACGTTGTAACGGTGATTTTACTTTTTAAAGTTGTTCAATTTAGACAACTATGCAAAACTTCGATTTTGAATAATGAAACAAATTACTACCTTTGCAAATGTTTGTTCAACCCCCTTAAAAGCAAAAAAACATGAACGTAGCAGACATTTGCATTATCAAACGAGACGGGAAACGGGAAAACTTTTCAGCGTCTAAAATCTCGAATGCCATCGGGAAAGCTTTTCAGGCAACCGGCTTGGAACGTCAGGAAGCCCTGATAGAGGATATCACCCGACGGGTCATTGCTCACTTCGCCCATCCGACACTGGGTGTGGAGGAAATACAGGACCTCGTGGAGACCGAACTGATGAAGGTACAGCCCGAGGTGGCAAAGAAATACATCATCTACCGCCAGTGGCGAAACACCGAACGCGAGCGGAAAACGCAAATGAAACACATCATGGACGGCATCGTGGCAATCGACAAGAACGACGTCAACCTGAGCAACGCCAACATGTCGAGCCATACGCCTGCCGGACAGATGATGACTTTCGCCTCGGAAGTCACCAAAGACTATACGTACAAATATCTGCTGCCCAAACCCTACGCAGAGGCACACCGCATGGGGGATATCCACATCCACGACCTGGATTATTACCCGACCAAAACCACGACATGCATTCAATACGACTTGGAAGACTTGTTCGAACGCGGTTTCCACACGAAAAACGGAAGCATACGCACCCCTCAATCCATCCAAAGCTATGCCACCCTGGCGACCATTATCTTCCAGACGAACCAGAACGAACAGCACGGCGGTCAGGCTATCCCTGCCTTCGACTTCTTCATGGCAAAAGGAGTGTTGAAAAGTTTCCAGAAAGCCATCCTCTCCACCCTCTCCTTCTATGCGGAAATGAAAGGCATGGAAGCGGACGGGAAAGGATTGTCGGAACTGGTGCACAAACACCTGACTTCCATCAAACCCTCCAAAGACGACTGCCACCAGCTGCTGGCTGCCCTGCCTGCCATCGGCATTGTGCTGACCACAGACGAACTGGAACACATCCTTCAGAATGCCCGCAAACAGGTGCGCAAAGATACACACCAAGCGATGGAAGGATTTATCCATAACCTGAACACCATGCATTCGCGCGGAGGAAACCAGGTCGTATTCAGCTCCATCAATTATGGAACGGATACTTCTGCCGAAGGACGGATGGTCATCGAAGAACTGCTTCAAGCCACCATCGAAGGACTGGGCACACGCGGTGAAGTGCCTGTCTTCCCCATCCAAATATTCAAGGTGAAAGACGGCGTATCCTATTCGGAAGCCGACTACCAAAAAGCAATGACCGACTTCGAAGCAGCCCTGAACGGGGATATGACTTTCGAAGCGCCCAACTTCGATTTGTTTCTGAAAGCCTGCCGCACCACGGCAAAAGCCCTGTTCCCGAACTTCATGTTCCTGGATACTCCTTTCAACAAACATGAAAAGTGGGACCCGAACGACCCGAAACGTTACCGGTATGAACTGGCAACCATGGGATGCCGCACCCGTGTATTCGAAAACCTGAACGGAGAAAAAACCAGCTTGGGACGCGGCAATCTGTCATTCACGACCATGAACTTGCCCCGCCTCGCCATCGAAGCGCGGAAAGAAGCGGACAGTTCATTAGGAAATGCAAACCGGGAAGTCATCGAACAACGTGCCAAAGAATTGTTTATCCAATCGGTACACCGCATGGCGGAATTCATCGGCGAACAACTCTACGTGCGTTACCAATACCAGCGCACTGCACTTGCCCGCCAATTCCCGTTCATGATGAGTAATGATGTATGGAAAGGCGGAGGCAAGCTGAATCCGAACGAAGAAGTGGGCGATGTATTGAAACAAGGTACTTTAGGTATCGGATTTATCGGAGGGCACAATGCCATGGTCGCACTTTACGGAGAAGGACATGGCCATAACCGCAAAGCTTGGGAAACACTCTACGAAGCGGTAGAGGAAATGAACCGTGTGGCAGACAGCTTCAAGCAGAAATACGGCTTAAACTATTCGATACTGGCTACTCCTGCCGAAGGTCTGTCAGGACGATTCACCCGCATCGACCGCAAGAAATACGGCGTTATCCCGGGTGTAACCGACCGCGACTATTATGTCAACTCATTCCACGTAGATGTAAAGGAACCTATCAGCATCGTCGAGAAAATCAAATGCGAAGCTCCTTTCCATGCCTTGACACGGGGCGGACACATCACGTATGTAGAACTGGACGGCGAGGCGCAAAAGAATGTACGTGCCATCGCCAAGATAGTGAAAGTGATGCACGATGAAGGCATCGGCTACGGTTCGATAAACCATCCGGTAGACACCTGCCACCATTGCGGCTATCGAGGCGTAATTTACGACAAATGTCCTATCTGCAACAGTGAGAATATTCTCCGTATGCGCCGCATCACCGGCTATCTTACCGGAGACCTGAACAGTTGGAACTCTGCCAAACGTGCCGAAGAGCACGACCGCGTGAAACACCATTAAAAGATGCTTCATTATTTATATACATACCCAGAAACCATTGTAGACGGGGAAGGCATACGCTTTTCCCTCTACCTGGCAGGATGCAGCCACCACTGCAAAGGTTGCCATAATCCCGAATCGTGGAACCCTCAAGCCGGCAAGCCTTTGACAGATAAAGAAATCGATACGTTCATTGAGCATATCAATGCCAATCCGTTGCTGGACGGAATTACATTTTCGGGCGGAGACCCTTTTTACAATCCGGAAGAGTTTTTACCCGTTATCCGGAAATTCCGCCAACGTACAGGACTGAACATCTGGTGCTACACCGGATATACTTACGAAGAATTGCTTGCCGACCCTCGGCGCAGCCCCATTCTTACTTATATCGATGTACTGGTAGACGGTAAATTCGAACAATCCCTCTATTCTCCTTACCTGGAGTTCCGGGGAAGCAGCAACCAACGCATCTTGAACTTACCTGACAACCCATAGCAGAAGCAGTTGTTTTAACAATTCAGCGTTAAAAGCAAAAATAGAGTTACGATTTAAGCAACTTCGTTCTCTTGGCTATAAATCCCCCAATCAGGTTAAAAAGCATCCGTTATCGCGCACACGAGAGCTATTTCCGCACACAAAGCCCCTTTTCACGGACGATTGCAAAAGATACGAAATGATATAGGTCAAGAAATATAGCATTTTTTATAATAATTCCCATGTCTCTATTGCAGATAACTAAAAAAGCTATACCTTTGCATCGTGGTTGTGAAACCAATAAGCACTTAACTAATAGGTATTAGACAATATAGCAAAACTAAAGGTATTAGATTTAAGGTAAACGATTTAAAACGAAAAGGTATTAGATTAAGGTATTAGATGTTTTTTGTTTTTTAGGTATTAGAAATAAGGTAAGTTTTCAGGAATTACCGTTCAATAGGAATTAGTAAGTGCATGAGGTAAAAAGAAAAGAGAAGGATAACAAAAACACAACAACTGAATGATGATGAAACAAGAACCCTATTATGGGGGTTCTTTAGGAAGCCGGCGGTGTTCATAAACAGATGAATATCGCTTTTTTGTTTTTATCAACTTCTATCCCAATCAAACCGCTCTATCTAAAAAGGACATACTAAAAAAACCCGGAGCATGCAACCATGTCCGGGTTTGAAAACTTATAGACTCATCAAGTCCTTTTTACCTTATCATTTATCTAAAGTTGTTTGGCTGATGCCATCTGCCATTATCATCCATCGTGTCAGCTACGTCCCACCAAACTTTATCACCTTGTGTATAAGTCGGCTTCAACGGGTTACGTGATTCACTGTCCGGATATTGTACGCGTTTAATCAACTTCGTATTCGGTATTTCACCATTCGAGTTGTTACCGCCTTGCGGAAGCAATGCATAACGCGGATAATCGGTACGGCGCAGTTCTGCCCAACCTTCGTTTCCATTCGGGAATACAGCAATCCACTTCTGAGTGATAATCTGTTCCAATTGCTCTTCACGTGAACCTCCGTCAAAAGCAGCCAGTCCTTGCAGGTTATTGATGTAATCGCTATAATCGGCTTCGGCAATGCCGTAATAGTCCATCGAAGCACGGATACCGTCCAAGTAATAATCTCTTGCCGATTCAGTAAGAGCGGCACCCGTCCAGCCACGCAATGCAGCTTCCGCTTTCAGGAACAAGCTTTCCGAATAGCCGAACCAAACGATTTCACGAGCCAAGTTCCACCAAATCTTCGGATTCATCACATCCGACTGCAAGTTGCAACGGTTAGGCGAATAAGTGGTGGTATAAGAACCGCCGATATTGGTTTCACCATTACGTACACCGCAGAAATCCTTCGTCAAATCCTCTTCGGGAACAGCCTGATTCAATTTAGCAAACTCTGTCGGACGGAACCAAAGGATGTTACAACGCGGGTCAAGGTAACAGTTATCCTCACTTGCATTGAACAGTGTTTCGTCTGCGCCGCCTGCCGTGTACAAGTTTGAAGGCGCTTTCTGTTCAAATCCCTGTGCAGAAGTTGTTACGCCCGGTCTCAAAGCCTGGTTCTTGTAAGCCCATTCCATTTCTTTCGGAAGCACCACATTGGCAGTCCAAGAGAACAACAGTGCATAGATGTTTTCGTTACCGCCTGTAATATACTGACGTTTCGGTCTCAGGGTCATATTGTCTTCCTGGCTCTGCATCAAGCCCGACGGGTCATTGAGCGCAGCTTCACCCTGCTGTTTAGCCAGACTCGGATTTACATTGGAAATACGCAATGCCAGGCGCAGACGCAATGTATTAGCAAAACGTATCCACTGCTCCACATCACCGCCGTAGCACACATCCTCATCTTCTCCAAAACTAAATTGCTGCCCGGAAGGAATGTTATGCAAGTTGGTAATCGCCTGATCCAATATATCGAAAATCATGCCGTACACTTCTTCCTGCGAAGAGTATTCTACATTTTCTTCCGGCGGAAGCGCACCTTTCACATAATACTTAATAGGAATATCACCATACGTATCGGTTTGTGCGGACATCAAGAACGCATAATAGATACGGGTAATGTAAAACGCCGTATGATAGTATTCTTTGTCGCAGAACCAGAACGTTTTAATCAACTGGCTATACTCACTCACCGTACGGTCATCGTAGAAGTGTCTCCAACGTGCTGCCGACCAGCCGTCGTTATACGAATAAGTAGGAGAGTTTTGCACAAATCCACTTACATTGTTTCCCCAATAGCCGGCATATATATCATGAGTCAGATTGGTCGCAATCTGATAATCATTATACAGACCTTCGTAAACAAAGTTATAAAAAGTCGCACCTGCCGAACCTTCTGTAGCGCGCAAGCTTTCCAGCGCATTGTCCGACACGGTATAGTCTATATCAATGCCTTCACCCGTACCGCCTATGATAGTCGGGTCATAAACCGGCTGGTAAGGATTGGTATTCATTTCTTCAAAGTCATGACATCCTGCCAATAGTGCCAACAGAGAGCACATAGCCACAGACTTATACATATTGAATTTCATACGTTACTATTTTATTTAAGATTAAAAACCTAAACTAACTGACAAACCGAATGTGCGGGTGTAAGGCAGAGCCGCATAGTCGATAGCCTGAGAGAACATCGTTGTATCATAACCTCCTTCAGGACTTGTACCCGGAGTATGCTTCAACAGATAGCACAAGTTACGTGCTACGAAGGAAACATTCAACGAGGTCAACGGAGTCTTCTTCAACAGTTTCGACGGGAACGAGTAGCCCAATGACAATTCTTTCAGCTTGATGAACGAAGCGTCATACAGGAAGTCTTCCGGCAGCAACGCGCCATAATACTGAGAAGCCGTGATTTCTGTTGTATTGACCGCACCGCTTTCGGTTACACCCGGGAATACCATCTTATAATTATTATCTTCTCCACGGTCAGCCGTACGGGCAGCCAAACCATTACCAGTAGCCACCATTTCTGAATAAGAAAGGATATCACCGCCAAACTTCATGTCGAACATTGCCGACAAGGTAATGCCTTTGTAAGTAAAGGTCGGAGATACAGACATGGTCAGCTTCGGCTGGATATTACCAATCGGATTAGCTACACGTTCTGCTTCATCGGTAATGGTCAAAGGCATACCGTTGGCACCTACGACGATATTACCGTTTTCATCACGCTGGTAAAGTGTATTGGCATAGATTTCACCCAATTTTTCCCCTTCACGGGCACCTACACTAATCGGGAAGTTGGTATCACCATTGAAGAACATGTATTTCACGCCTTGATCAGGAGCCAGTTCTTTCACCATAGAAACGTTGTGAGCCATATTCACATTCAAGTCGAAAGTAAAGTCTTTCGTATCTACGATGGTTGAATAAATCATCAATTCAACACCTTGGTTCGAAATCAAACCGGCATTCACCCATTGTCCGCCCGACCACGGAGCAGCAGCAGGCACTTTCATAATCTGGTTCTTGGTCTTGCTATAATAATAGGTAAAGTCAAAGCCCAAACGGTTATCGAAGAATCGCATATCCAAACCTACTTCGTAGGAAGTCGCGATTTCCGGCTTCAACTGGTCATTCAGCTTCACATTGTCACGGCTCGGAGTCAGGATGCCGTTATCGAAACTATAGGAATACGTATTATACAACTGATACGGTTCGGTATCCTTACCTACCTGGGCAGCAGACAAACGCAACTTGGCAAATGTCAACCAGCTGGGCAATTCTTTGTCCAACGAACGTACAAAGTCAGAGATAACGAAACTCAAGTTGGCAGACGGATAGAAGAACGAATTGTTCTGCTTCGGCAAGGTAGACGACCAGTCGTTACGGGCAGTCACGTCCAATGCCAAATATTCTTTCCATGCCAGCTGAGCCGAACCGAATACAGAGTTCATGGCACGTTCGTAACCATTTTCTCCCGCTGTACGGAGCAAGTTGGCAGCATTGAACATCCAGTTGCCTTTAATCAACATATTACCCACACCGGCATTCAGCGTCTCGTACTTCTGGTACATGAAGTTAGCACCTACGTTCACTCCCAAACGGAAATTATCGGTAATCTGCTTGTCGCTCATCAACATGAATTCGGCATTTGACTCGAAGAAGTTCTCTTCGCTACGGTTCATTTCATCATTTGTAATCAAAGCCAAAGAGCTTTCACCGTTGATACCGTCACCGGCATTCGTATCTTCAATACGGGTACGATAGTAATCGAACGCATATTTAGCCGAGAAATGCAACCAGTCGGTGAAATTGATTTTTGCATTGTAGTAACCGAATGCACGCCAACGTTCATCAGAGTTGTGACGCTGGTTCAATACATAATACGGATTACGGATACCGGCAGAAGGACCAAACCAGTTCACATGTACGTGGTCTTCATCCGAATATTGCTTCAAGTCATCCAAACGTACGTTATGCGGAATACCCATCAACTGGTTGATGGCACCGTAAGTACCATATTGCGGACGGTCTTCAGCTTTGGTGCGCGACAAAGAAATCTTTCCGTCCATCGACAAGTACTTGTTGAGTTCCGTACCTGCATTCAAGTCTACGTTGATACGTTGCAGTTTTTCGTTCGGGAACACACCGTCATTATTTGATGCGCCAAACGATGCACGGTAATGCGAAGTCTCCGTACCGTTCTGAATAGATACATTATGTGTCTGCGAGAATCCGGTTTCGAAATAATCTTTCAGCTTGTTGCCATATTTAGAGAAAGCATAGGTTTCTCCATTCCAGGCTTCTTTCATGCTGCCATCCAATACCGGTCCCCAGCTACCCGAATCATCGGTCGAGTAAACAGCACCTGTATTAGAGTCGATATGACCTTGTCCGTAACGTTCCTGCATATCCAAGGTCTCGGCCACTTTTGTCCAGGTGAAGTTACCGCTATAACGGACACCGAAGCCGTCTTTCTTCGAGCCTTTCTTCGTTGTTACCAAGATAACACCGTTACCGGCACGGCTACCGTAAAGAGCCGCCGCATTCGGACCTTTCAATACCGAAATGCTTTCGATATCGTCCGGATTGATATCCAGCGAAGCACCACCACGGTCAACGCCTCCATAAAATGAAGCGCTTGAATTGCTGTTGTCGCTGAACGGAACACCGTCCACAATCCACAACGGTTGGTTGTTATCGCTCAATGAAGAGTTACCACGGATGGTAATCTTGGTAGAACCGCCCAAACCGGTAGATGAAGTATTCATCGACAGACCGGCTACTTTACCTTGCAATGCACTGGTCACCGAGGGGTCTCCCGTCTTGTTCAGGTCATCGCCTTTCACTTCCTGAACGGCATAACCCAACATTTTCTTCTCACGTTTGATACCCAACGCGGTTACTACCACTTCGTCCAGCATCTCGGAGTCTTCCTCCATCGTGAGGTTAATCACATTCTTACCAGCTTCTACCGTCATTTCCACGGTTTTATAGCCAATGTAAGAGAACTGCAGGACAGAACCTACCGGCACATTTACCGTAAAGTTACCATCCCAATCGGTAATGTTTCCGTTAGTAGTTCCTTTCTGAACGACAGATACACCAATCAATGCCTCGCCTGTTGAATCGATGACACGTCCGGTGATTTGCTGTTGCTGCTCTTCTTGCGCCGCATTAGTAGTGGCAGCGGTAGTAGAAGTAGATGCTTTCGACAAGTAAATGACATTGTCGTCTACCACATAACTGATACCCTTACCTGCTAATGCCTGATCGAGGACTTCTTCTACAGTAGAGCCGTTGGCATTCACCGAACCGATAGGGGTATCTGCCAGCTCATCATCGTAAAAGAATTGATACTGGGACTGAGACTGAATCTGCTGAATCATAGTCCCCAACTGAGTATTGGTCAATGCAATGTTTAATTGCGCCGACACCAACTGTGTAGGTACAGTAAACAGCGCCGAAACCAATAATGCCCGAACGAGTTTCTTCGAGCTCATGCACGAGTGTTTGCTTCTCATACTTACGTTTCTAAGGTTAAACATACTATTAAATTGCTTCTCTCTTTTCTTTTTATTTATTTAGTTGAATATACCACAAAAACAATTATGTTTTATAAAACACTTACTCTGAAAATAAAAAATTTTAAATTCATGGTGAAAATACCTCTTCCTTTACCTCTGCATACTCACCTTATTCATCTTCATCCAACCGGAAAAATAAAATAATGATGAACCGGAATCCGTGTTCACACACAGATTCCGGGTTTTCACTTTTTATTTATCTATTATTAAACAACAGGTAGAGAGTATTTCAATGTTTCAGCATATCTTCAATTTAGGTCATGAAGCTTTTCATTTATCAGATGGAGCGGAAAACTTGACCGGAGTCATATCGGTACGTGCATACACATACCCCGTCCACTCTACAGTCAAGCCATTCCACAACACATGCGCCACTTGATTGAATTCTTTGGTATAGACACGGCTCGACTTCAAGTCATAGAATGCGAAATAACCGTATCCCCCTTCTTTCACATCATTCAGGTATTCCTCGTTTACAGAAACCGGAATCATATCCCCTTTATTATCCAGACCGCTCAGCGTAATGGCGTATGGAGCTTCGATGGCATTGCTAAGCTCCTGCTGCCTGTATTCATCGAATTTGCCATACGCGCCATATACCGTATAGTCTATCAATGCTTCCACATTCGAGCCTACAGGCTGGTCGTCGTCCGTGTACCAGTAAATGCCGAATGTACTTTCGCCTTTCGGCAATTCTTTCCGGCAGGCTTCCATCAGTTTGGTATAATTAGCGCTTGTACACTCAGCAACCGATGCTACTACGCCCCGTCCCGATTGAGCGCTTCCTTTGAAATTGTTTTCCGCATAAGAGGAATATTCGTCATCGAAATCAAAGCCATCGAATCCGTAAATATCGGCATACATCTTCAGTTCCTTGGCAAATGCCTTCGCCCCTTCTTCGCTCAGGCTGCGCATGCCGGCATCATCGTGATTGCCCAAGATAGACAAATGCACCTTAATGCCTTTCTTCTGCAACGGACGGATGATTTCATCGGCATGTTGCAAAACGAAAGTCACCTGCTCATTGCAGTGAACATACGGCATGCCTTCCGCATTCAAGTTAATGTTTGCGGCAAACACGCTTACGATATCGAAGAACGGTTTGCCGTCTGACAAAGTGTATTCACCCGCATTCAAGGGATTTTCATTATTCACCTCGATGTAACACAGATTCTTGATTTCTTTTTCATAACGGGGTGCCGTAAGGGAAGCTACCCGATAGACAAACGACTTATTATCAGCGACAAGTGTTTCTCCGCTGCTTGCCGTAGCTGCAATAGCAATGGCATCACCGCTACCTCCTGCCGGAACACGGACAGCTATATAATCCGACTTACGCTCTCCTGCCGGAATCGTCACCTTTCCACCGTTTGCCAATGTCACTCCGCTATACAGGGTATAAAGTGTACCATTCGCCTGATTATAGGCAGCCAGAGCCGCCTCATCCACCGAAAAGCTGACCTGCACATCAGCCGCAGCCGGCTCGTCCAGTTCGAAACAGACATAACCCGTAGCCTCCTTGCCGTCACGGATAGTCAAGGTCGTACCCATACAGGCATTAGCTCCCGAGCGGACAACTCCCGACAAGTTCTTTTCAGCTTGGGAAACAGTGATTTCTCCAGCGTTCTTTTCCGCTAAAGTCATGGAATGGATGAAGTGCAAAGGCACCATAACGAGAACAAGCAATATACACGTGCGCAGTAATTTTTCCGAACACGCAGACATCTTGATGCTTCTTACACGTATTTTCTTAAGGTTACACATTTTTTCTTAGAGGTTAGTTTTACTTCATTATTCGGATTTTGTAATAAACAAAAATCATTTATATAACAAGCTCAGAAAGAAAAACACTTAACGGTTTCCGCTATTTTTTTCAAATTTCATCTAAATTATATGCGCACGGTATCATGACAAAGCTTTAAAAAACGTCTGCACATCCTACTGCCTGTAACGGAGCAGATAGCTTCGTTTCTGACAAGATTAATAATCTTCAAGCGATAAGATTAATAATCTTCCAGCTGTAAGTTACTATGTTTGCCAACATTGACAGCGGTTAATCCGC
>UQVZ01000022.1 GCA_900544675.1 uncultured Bacteroides sp. | reverse complement strand
GTTCTGCTGCCTTATGCAAGAAATAAAAAATGGAATTGATAGAACCCACCTTAATTATATGCAATAGGCAACGGATATCTATTGCAATCGCCAGTGAAATATATCTTTTCCTGTGATTGTAATTGTACTGGCAAATGGCAAAGAGCTATTTTATAAGTTTTGACAATTCCGTCTTTTATGTCTATGCAAAAATAAAGAAAGTTACTTGATTTTTCGTGTACAGATGTATCCTAATTATTCTTATTCGTATGTTGACATTCGTCCATGTAATAAAATCGTTCATTTATGTAACATGAAAAAAATCTGCCATCCTTTTGTCAACGAAAAAGATGGCAGATTTAAGTTATGAATCAAATGTTCAAGATGGGGTTATCCTGGTTGATTTTATGTCCTCCGTACCAGAAACGTACGTCCTCCAATCGGGGGATATACGTTTCCCATACGGAGGACGTACGTTTTCCAATTGGAGGACATAGAATAAAGACAGGGAAAAAGACGAAATGATGCACTTGAGACAGTGTTGTAATCCCGCTCTTGTGGAATCTTCCGCTGGACGCCAGTATGGCAGACGGCATCGGGAAAGAAGACAGGCGTTAAAAATCAAATGAAATAATTTAAAATAATATTTTGTAGTCAATTAAATGTTTTATATCTTTGCAGGCGAGATGAAAAAGAAGGTGGAGGGGCGGTAAAGCTCCTTTTTTTATTCACTATTAAGATTGCATGATAGACAAACAAGTTGTGACCCGGATAGTCGAAGAATGGCTGGACGGGAAAGATTATTTTCTGGTAGCTGTTTCTGTAAGTCCAGACGACAAAATCGTAGTGGAAATAGACCATGCGGATGGCGTATGGATTGACGATTGTGTGGACTTGAGTCGTTACATCGAATCGAAGCTGAACCGGGAAGAAGAAGATTATGAACTGGAAGTAGGTTCGGCTGGTATCGGGCAACCTTTTAAGGTGCTGAAACAATACTTGATACACATCGGTAAAGAGGTGGAAGTAATGGATGGCACCGGCAAGAAATGGACAGGTGTTCTGGCTGCTGCTGATGAAGAACATTTTACGATTACGGTAAAAGTTAAAATGAAGCCCGAAGGGGCAAAACGGCCGAAACTGGTAGACCAGGACCTGACTTTTGCATATAACGAAATAAAATACACCAAATACTTAATTAGCTTTAAATAGATTATGGCGAAGAAAGAACCTGCTGTCAGTTTGATTGACACGTTTTCGGAATTTAAAGAGTTGAAGAATATAGACCGCACCACCATGGTGAGCGTATTGGAAGAGTCGTTCCGCAGCGTGATAGCCAAGATGTTCGGTACCGACGAGAATTATGATGTAATCGTAAATCCGGATAAGGGCGATTTCGAAATATGGCGCAACCGTGAGGTGGTGGCTGATGACGAGCTGACCAATCCGAACAGGCAGATTTCGCTGACCGAAGCACGGAAGATAGACGCTTCGTATGAAGTGGGCGAGGAGGTGACCGATGAAGTGATATTTGAGAAATTCGGACGGCGTGCCATCTTGAATCTTCGTCAGACTTTGGCTTCGAAGATACTGGAGCTGGAAAAGGACAGCTTGTATAATAAATATATAGATAAGGTAGGCACCATCATTGCTGCCGAGGTGTACCAGATATGGAAAAAAGAAATCCTGTTGCTGGATGACGAAGGCAATGAACTGCTGCTCCCGAAAACAGAGCAGATTCCCAGTGACTTTTACCGGAAAGGAGAAACGGTGCGTGCTGTGGTAGCCCGTGTGGATAATAAGAACAATAATCCGAAGATTATCTTGAGCCGTACATCTCCTGTATTCCTGCAACGTCTGTTCGAACAAGAAGTGCCGGAAATCAATGATGGGCTTATTACCATCAAACGTATAGCACGTATTCCGGGAGAGCGTGCCAAGATTGCCGTAGAATCGTATGACGACCGTATTGATCCGGTAGGTGCATGTGTCGGTGTCAAAGGTTCGCGTATTCATGGTATTGTACGTGAATTGCGTAATGAAAATATCGATGTTATCAATTATACATCGAATATGCAGCTGTTTATCCAGCGTGCGTTGAGCCCGGCTAAGGTATCATCGATTGTGATGCATGAGGACGAAAAGAAGGCAGAAGTCTATTTGAAGCCGGAAGAAGTGTCGCTTGCTATCGGTAAAGGTGGTATGAATATCAAGCTGGCAAGTATGCTGACCGAATATACAATTGATGTATATCGTGAAGTAGACGAGAATGCAGTAGATGAGGATATCTATTTGGATGAATTCAAGGACGAAATAGACGAGTGGGTGATTAATGCCATCAAGGGTATCGGCATCGATACGGCTAAAGGGGTATTGAATGCTCCTCGTGAAATGCTGATTGAAAAAGCCGACCTTGAAGAAAATACGGTTGATGATGTATTGAGAATATTGAAAGCTGAGTTTGAGGAAAACACAGCTGACGAAAACACAACTGACAATGAATGAGTTAGTAATTAACAATTAATAATTGACAATTAAAGACGGTGGGTGTTGTTGTCCCATAAAGGAAGGAAATGCCGCTATTCATTATCAATTACTAATTGATAACATCGTTGTTGATTATTAATTGTTAATCATTGGTTGGTGGCCGTCGTTAAATTAATTGTTAATTATTAATTGTTTATGATGATAAGACTGAATAAAGTAACAAGAGATTTGAATGTAGGAATAGCTACGGTGGTAGATTTTTTGCAAAAGCAAGGTTATGCCATTGAAGCGAATCCGAATGCGAAGATAACTGACGAACAATATGCTGCACTTGTGAAAGAGTTTAGCAAAGACAAGGATTTGAAGATAGAGTCGGAGAAAATTTTCCAAGAACGTCAGAATAAAGAACGTAATAAGGCTTCTGTTTCGATTGAAGATCTGCAAGAAAGTAAAGCTAAGCCTGACCTGATTGAGACAGTAGTACCCGAAGAGACTCGTCCACGGTTTAAACCTGTTGGGAAAATTGATTTGGACAGTTTATATACGAAGAAGAAAACCAAACCGGCAGTAACTGAACAGGCTGGAGCGAAAGAGGAAGAGACAAAGGCGGAAGCTTCCGTGACTGAAGCGGGACAACAGCCTGTATCTGCAACGGAATCTGAACAGCCGGTAGCGGAATCAACTTCTGCCGATAATGATAATAAGATGCAGGCGCAGGCACAAACAGATGAAAAGCCGATACAGCCTGAAGACAAAAATGCTGAGGACTTGAAACCGGAGCCGATGGAAGAGAAAAAAGAAACTACAGAACCGCAGAAAGTACAGGGTAGTACGGAAGATGAGGTGTTTAAAATACGTCCTACCGAGTTTAAATCGAAAATCAACGTAGTAGGACAGATTGACTTGGCTACGCTGAACCAGTCGACTCGCCCGAAAAAGAAGTCGAAAGAAGAAAAACGAAAAGAACGCGAGGAAAAAGACAGGCAGCGTCAGGAACAACGCCGGCAGATGAAGGATGCCATCATCAAGGAAATCCGGAAGACCGACGAGAAAGCAGAAAAGGGTAACTCGCAAGACAATGCCGGAAAGAAAAAGCGTAACCGTATCGGCAAAGAGCGGGTAGACATCAATGCAGCTGGAAATCAGTCGGCTCCGCGCAGCGAAGCCAAAGCGGGCAAGAATGCTCCGCAAGGCAGCGGCAAACATGGAAAAGACCGTTTCAAGAAAGCTGCAGTGAAACCCGAAGTAAGCGATGAAGATGTAGCAAAGCAAGTAAAGGAAACGCTGGCGCGTCTGACTAACAAAGGCAAGAACAAGGCTGCCAAATACCGTAAAGAAAAGCGGGAGAACCTGCAGAACCGTCAGCTGGAGCAGGAAGAGCTGGAACAAGAAGAAAGTAAGGTGTTGAAGCTGACCGAGTTCGTTACAGCCAACGAACTTGCCAACATGATGAACGTACCGGTGACACAAGTCATCTCTACCTGTATGAGTGTAGGTATCATGGTATCTATCAACCAGCGCCTGGATGCTGAGACCATCAACCTGGTGGCAGAAGAGTTCGGCTTCAAGACCGAATACGTAAGTGCTGAAGTATCGCAGGCAGTAGAAGAAGAAGCCGATAAGGAAGAAGACTTGTTGCCGCGCGCTCCGATTGTAACGGTCATGGGACATGTCGACCACGGTAAGACTTCACTGCTCGACTACATACGTAAAGCCAACGTGATTGCCGGTGAGGCAGGTGGTATCACCCAGCACATCGGTGCTTATAACGTGAAGCTGGAAGACGGACGCCACATTACGTTCCTCGATACGCCGGGACACGAAGCGTTTACCGCTATGCGTGCCCGTGGTGCGAAAGTCACCGATGTGGTTATCGTCATTGTAGCAGCCGACGACAATGTGATGCCGCAGACTAAAGAGGCTATCAACCATGCCATGGCAGCAGGTGTGCCTATTGTGTTTGCCATCAATAAAATAGATAAACCGGGAGCTAATCCCGACAAGATAAAGGAAGAACTGGCACAAATGAATTTCCTGGTAGAAGAATGGGGCGGCAAATACCAGTCGCAAGACATATCTGCCAAGAAAGGAACAGGCGTGAAGGAATTGCTGGAAAAGGTATTGCTGGAAGCTGAAATGCTTGACCTGAAGGCAAATCCCCATCGCAAGGCAACCGGTTCTATCATCGAGTCTTCACTGGATAAAGGACGTGGTTATGTAGCTACGGTACTGGTGTCAAACGGTACGCTGCATGTAGGCGATATCGTGCTGGCTGGTAAATATTATGGTAAGGTGAAGGCAATGTTCAATGAACGCAACCAGCGCATGAAAGAGGCAGGCCCTTCGGAACCGGTTTTGATTTTAGGTCTGAACGGTGCGCCTGCGGCAGGCGATACGTTCCATGTGTTCGATAATGAACAGGAAGCACGTGAGATAGCCAACAAGCGCGAACAGTTGCAACGCGAGCAAGGTCTGCGTACGCAGAAGATGTTGACGTTGGACGAAGTAGGACGCCGCTTGGCATTGGGTGACTTCCACGAGCTGAATATCATCGTGAAAGGTGACGTGGACGGTTCGGTAGAAGCGTTGAGCGATTCACTTATCAAGCTGTCTACTCCGCAGATACAGGTGAACGTGATTCACAAGGGAGTAGGACAAATCTCGGAATCGGATGTTTCGCTGGCAGCAGCTTCGGATGCCATTATCGTAGGTTTCCAGGTACGTCCTTCGGGCAGCGCGGCAAAACTTGCCGAACAGGAAGGTGTGGATATCCGCAAGTATTCCATCATTTACGATGCCATCGAAGAAGTGAAGGCAGCGATGGAAGGTATGCTTGCCCCGACGGTAAAAGAACAAGTCACTGCTACCATCGAAGTGCGTGAGGTATTCAATATCAGCAAGGTGGGTATGGTAGCCGGTGCTATGGTGAAGACCGGTAAGGTAAAACGTACCGATAAGGCACGTCTGATTCGCGACGGTATTGTCATCTACACCGGAAGCATCAATGCACTGAAACGTTTCAAAGACGATGTGAAGGAGGTAGGCACTAACTTCGAGTGCGGTATCAGCCTGACGAACTGCAACGATATAAAGGTAGGCGACGTGATAGAAACTTACGAAGAAGTAGAAGTAAAACAAACCTTATAAAAATTAAGAATGAAGAATTAAGAATAAAGAATTTAATGGCGAGACAAGGATGCCCATTCTTTATTTTTAGTTCTTCATTTATTTCATTCTTCATTCTTAATTCTTAATTTAAAAGAGAGTGTCTTCGCTGGATTGGTTGATAGCAGCAATTATAGCGGTAGGAGCAGCGGTCGGCTTCTTTAAAGGTGCCATCCGCCAGTTGGCTTCTATTGTGGGGTTGCTGGCAGGCTTGCTGCTGGCGCGGGCATTTTTTGTGACAGTAGGCGACAGGCTGTGCGAAGCATTAGACACTTCGTTGACACTGGCGCGTGTGTTGGCATTCCTGCTGATAGGCATAGGTGTCCCTTTGGGCTTCCTGGCTATAGGCTCTTTGCTGACACGTTTGGCAGAAGGGCTTCGGCTGGGATTTATGAACCGGTGCCTGGGTGCAGGTCTGGGAGCCTTGAAATATATGCTCTTGCTAAGCATTGCCATTCATCTTCTTGTATTTACCGATAGTGAAGATTCTTTAATCGGTAAAACCACTATGGAACAATCTTTGTTGTATATTCCGATAAAAGACTTGTCGGGCTATTTTTATCCGGCAGTGAAGGATATGACTAATCAACTAAATAAACTGGACTATGCAGTTAGAACCCAATAAATATGTAAAAGAACTGACCCGTGAGAAGTACAAGTACGGCTTTACCACGGATATTCATACAGACATCATCGAGCGTGGGCTGAACGAAGATGTCGTGCGGCTTATTTCTTCCAAGAAGGGAGAACCTGAGTGGCTGCTTGACTTCCGCTTGAAAGCCTATCGCCATTGGCTGACCATGGATATGCCTACGTGGGCTCATTTGACGATTCCTGAAATCGATTATCAGGCAATCTCTTATTATGCCGACCCTACACGCAAGAAAGAAGGACCGAAAAGCCTGGATGAGGTAGACCCTGAGTTGTTGAAAACCTTCAATAAGTTGGGCATTCCCTTGGAAGAACAGCTCGCTTTGAGCGGCATGGCGGTAGATGCCGTTATGGACTCGGTTTCGGTAAAAACGACTTTTAAGGAAACCCTGATGGAAAAAGGCATTATCTTCTGCTCCATCAGCGAGGCCGTGCGCGAACATCCCGACCTGGTAAAGAAATATCTGGGCTCGGTGGTAGGCTATCGTGACAACTTCTTTGCCGCACTCAATTCGGCAGTCTTCAGCGACGGTTCGTTTGTTTATATTCCGAAAGGTGTACGCTGTCCGATGGAGTTGTCTACGTATTTCCGTATCAATGCAGCCAACACCGGACAGTTTGAGCGGACACTGATTATCGCAGATGATGACAGTTATGTATCATATCTGGAAGGCTGTACGGCTCCGATGCGTGACGAGAACCAGTTGCATGCCGCTATCGTAGAGATTGTGGTGCTCGACCGGGCTGAAGTAAAATATTCGACGGTACAGAACTGGTATCCGGGAGATGCGGAAGGGAAAGGCGGTGTCTATAATTTTGTAACCAAACGAGGTATCTGTAAGGGAGAAAGCAGCAAGCTGTCGTGGACTCAGGTAGAAACCGGTTCTGCCATTACGTGGAAATATCCCAGCTGCATCTTGAGCGGTGACAATTCGACTGCCGAATTTTATTCGGTAGCGGTGACGAACAATTACCAGCAGGCAGATACGGGTACAAAGATGATTCATTTGGGAAAGAATACACGCTCTACCATTGTAAGTAAAGGTATCAGTGCCGGACGCAGCCAGAACTCTTATCGTGGGCTGGTGCGGGTATCCGAAAAGGCGGACAATGCCCGCAATTACAGCCAGTGCGATTCTTTGTTATTGGGCAGTCAGTGTGGGGCACATACTTTCCCTTACATGGATATTCATAACGAGACGGCAGTTGTAGAACACGAAGCGACTACATCGAAGATTTCGGAAGACCAACTGTTTTATTGCAACCAGCGTGGCATACCGACCGAAGATGCGGTAGGCTTGATTGTGAACGGATATGCAAAGGAAGTATTGAACAAACTTCCGATGGAGTTTGCGGTAGAAGCTCAGAAACTGCTTTCTGTATCACTGGAAGGAAGCGTGGGATAACTAAGAATTAAAAATTGAGAATTATGTTGGAGATTAAAGATTTACATGCCTCTATCAATGGCAAAGAGATATTGAAAGGTATCAACCTGAGTGTGAAGACAGGCGAGGTGCACGCCATCATGGGACCGAACGGTTCCGGAAAGAGTACGTTGAGCAATGTCCTGGTAGGACATCCGGCTTATGAGGTAACGAAAGGCTCGGTCAGCTTTGACGGTAAAGACCTGTTGGCAATGAGTCCGGAACAGCGTAGCCATGAAGGATTGTTCCTTTCTTTCCAATATCCGGTGGAAATCCCGGGCGTAAGCATGGTGAACTTTATGCGTACGGCAGTCAACGAGCAACGTAAATACAGAGGACTTCCCGCTTTGACAGCCAGTGAATTCTTGAAGCTGATGCGTGAGAAACGTGCCGTGGTAGAGCTGGACAGCAAGCTGGCAAACCGCTCGGTGAACGAAGGTTTTTCGGGTGGCGAGAAGAAACGTAACGAAATCTTCCAGATGGCTATGCTGGAACCCAAGCTGAGTATTCTGGATGAAACGGATTCGGGACTGGATATCGATGCTTTGCGTATCGTGGCTGACGGTGTGAACAAACTGAAAACCCCGGAGACCAGTTGCATTGTCATCACACACTACCAACGTTTGCTGGACTATATCAAACCGGACATTGTACATGTATTATATAAAGGTAGAATTGTGAAGACAGCCGGACCGGAACTGGCATTGGAACTGGAAGAGAAAGGTTACGACTGGATTAAGAAAGAATTGGGAGAATGAGTATGAAAGCGGAACAACAATATATTGACCTTTTTACCCAGTATGAGGCGCTTGTCTGCCGGGGAAGTGCAGAGGCGTTGAATGCTCCACGGGCAAAAGCTTTTGCCGACTTCGAGCGGTTGGGCTTTCCGACCCGGAAACAGGAGAAGTACAAATATACGGAGGTAGGGAAATACTTTGCTCCCGACTTTGGGCTGAACCTGAACCGACTGGAGTTTCCGGTCAATCCGTATGAGGTGTTCAAGTGTGATGTGCCTAATATGAGTACTTCACTCTATTTTGTTGTCAACGATTCTTTCGACAAGCATGTGCATCCTTCGGCACAGTTGCCCGAAGGCGTATTGTTCGGCAGCTTGAAAGAGATGGCAGAACAACACCCCGATTTGGTGAAAGCTTATTATGGCAAGCTTGCCGATACTTCGAAAGACGGGTTGACAGCCTTTAATACAATGTTTGCCCAAGACGGTGTACTGATGTATATCCCGAAGAATGTAGTGGTAGAGCGCCCGATTCAGTTGGTGAACATTCTGCGTGCCGATGTGGACTTCATGGTGAACCGTCGGTTGCTGATTATTGTGGAGGCAGGTGCTCAGGCGAAGTTACTAGTCTGCGATCATGCAATGGACAATATGAACTTCCTGTCGACGCAGGTAACGGAAGTGTTTGTGGGAGAGAATGCCGTATTCGATTTATATGAATTGGAAGAGACCCACAACAGTACCGTACGCTTCAACCAATTGTTTGTCGACCAGCAAGCAGGCAGCAACGTATTGCTGAACGGCATTACCTTGCATAACGGAACGACCCGTAATACGACCGAGGTTTCGCTTTCGGGACGTGGTGCGGAGGTTACTCTTTGCGGTATGGCGATTGCTGACAAGAACGAACAGATAGACAATCATACTTTCATCGACCATAAAGTGCCTGATTGTACCAGCAATGAACTTTTCAAGTACGTGCTTGACGACCAGGCTGTAGGTGCTTTTGCCGGTAAAGTCTTGGTACGTGAAGGCGCTCAGCATACTTCTTCACAGCAGACCAACCGTAACCTGTGTGCTACCCGTGAGGCAAGAATGTACACACAGCCCCAATTGGAAATCTATGCCGACGATGTGAAATGTTCGCACGGTGCTACGGTCGGTCAGTTGGATGAGAATGCGTTGTTCTATATGCAGCAGCGGGGTATTCCATTGAAAGAAGCCCGTTTGTTGCTGATGTTTGCTTTTGTAGGTGAAGTAATCGATTGCATTCGGATGGATGTTTTGAAAGACCGTTTGCACCGTCTGGTAGAAAAACGCTTCCGTGGCGAGTTGAACAAGTGCCAGGGTTGTGCGATATGTAAATAAGTTTTTTAAACTTAAAAACTCACAAACTGAATATGTACGATATTTCCAAAATCAGAGCCGATTTTCCGATACTTTCGCGGACTGTGTATGGCAAACCGCTTGTCTATTTAGATAATGGAGCGACTACACAAAAGCCGCGGTGTGTAGTAGAATCAATAACTGATGAATATTATTCAGTGAATGCCAATGTGCACCGGGGTGTACATTTCCTGTCGCAACAGGCTACCAACTTGCATGAGGCTTCCCGCGAAACCGTACGGAAATTCATCAATGCGCGGAGCACGAGTGAGATTGTTTTTACACGGGGAACCACGGAAAGCATCAATCTGGTGGCTTCTACCTTTGCTGATAGCCAGATGCAGCCGGGCGATGAGGTTATCGTATCGGTCATGGAACATCACAGCAACATCGTTTCCTGGCAACTGCAAGCAGCCCGTAAAGGCATTGTGCTGAAAGTAATCCCGATGAACGACCGTGGAGAACTGTTGCTTGATGAATACGAAAAGCTGTTTTCACCGCGTACACGTATCGTTTCAGTAGCCCATGTATCGAATGTGTTGGGAACCATCAATCCGGTATCGGAACTTATCCGGATAGCTCATGCGCATAATGTTCCGGTATTGATAGACGGAGCGCAAAGCATTCCTCATATCCCGGTCGACGTACAGGCATTGGATGCGGATTTCTATGTGTTCAGTGGGCATAAAGTATATGGTCCTACCGGCATTGGTGTCCTTTATGGCAAAGAAAACTGGCTGGACAAGTTGCCTCCCTATCAAGGAGGAGGTGAGATGATTAAGAATGTAAGTTTCGAGAAAACTACCTTCAATGATCTGCCGTTTAAGTTCGAAGCCGGCACACCCGATTACATAGGCAGCACGGCATTGGCGAAAGCGCTCGATTATGTATCGGTCATCGGCATGGAGCATATCGAAGCTTACGAACATGATTTGACCCAATATGCCATGAAGCAAATGAAAGAAATTCCGGGAATGCGTATCTTTGGTGAAGCGGAGCAGAAAAGTTCGGTCATATCGTTTTTAGTCGGAAACATTCATCATTTTGATATGGGAACCTTGCTTGACCGTTTGGGGATTGCAGTCCGTACAGGTCATCACTGTGCCGAACCGTTGATGCACCGAATGGGAATAGAAGGTACAGTCCGTGCATCGTTTGCGCTTTATAATACAAAAGAAGAAATAGACCAGTTGGTAGCAGGCATCGAGCGTGTAGCGAAGATGTTTTAACGAGTTGACAAGGTATCAGTTGACAAGTTGACAAGGTTTTTTAAAGTCCTTATTGGCAGAATTTTCTGATACCTTGTCAACTCGTCAACTTGTTACCTCGTTACCTGATACCTCGTCAACTTGTTACCTATTGACTTCCTCGTACATCATCAGCAGGTGTGAGGCACTCCAACTGAAATGCGAAGCTTGCAGCCGTTCCCCGTTATGAGTGCCGTAGTTTTCGTGGATGGGAGCATCGCCGGTCAATCCTTGACAACGGTCGAAAACCTGCATCGTATATTTGTCTGCTAAGTCTTTATAACCATAGTTGCGTAAACCTTTAATAGCTTGGTAAGTCTGGTCTAGCCAGATAGGTCCTCGCCAATAACCGTTCGGGTCACATTTCGGATTGTCGGCAGCAGCTGTGGGGAAGGGGATATAAGTCGAGAACTTGGTTGTATCGGTGAACAAAGACAGGGCTTTATCCATTTGTTCCTTGCTGGCTATTTGTACCCAAAATGGAGTATAACCTTCGCAAGCAGGTTCTTCGATGAAACTTCCGTCAGCAATCCGGCGGTCGCAGAACCATCCGATTTTGTCGTTAAAGAAATAATCGGCTACTTTCTCACTGTAATCTGGTCCGTCGAATGTATTTCCGGTCAGTTTGGCAAACTTTTTCAGCAGTCGACATTCGAATGCCAGGTAAGCATTCAGGTCTACACTTTCCTGGTCCAAGCTCCATGCGTCTGGTCCGTTTTGCAGCATCTTTGCATTGTCAAAACGGATGGCATTGTCCATGCCGCTTTCCCAACCGGCTGCTTCTAACGTACCATCTGTCGCACCGAATTCACACATGCCGTTATGGTTGTGGTCCCGTTTCTGATACCACCATTTATAATATGCCAGCAGCTGGGGATACATTTCTTTTACAAAGGCTGTGTCTTGGTTGTGGGTAAAGATTTCATCAACAGCCCAACATACCAAAGGAGGTTTACTGTCGCGGGCATTATTCTCTGCCGGATTAGTATAGATACAATCAATAATCATGCCATCAGGTTGTTGATAGTCGAACATGGCACGGATATTGTTTTTTGCCAGTTCGGGGGCGAAGCGTGCCAAAGCGGCGGAGAAACGCCAGCTATCCCATGCCCAAAAGCCAATAAAGTAAGGTACGGCATGGCTGGGGATTACTCCTTCATGCAATAATCCTTCGCGGTGTGTACGCCAGTTGGAGATTAAGGTTACTACCGCTTTTGCTGCAATGCGGTCGTATTCCTGTTTCAAGTCGTTGCGCAATACCTTTTGCAAATATCCCTGCCAACGCTCTGCGTTAGCATCCAGTGCCGGTTGAGGATTTTGCAACAAGGCGATGCTTCTCTGTGTGCCCGAGTTCAGTTCTTCATCGGTGAAATAGAAAGAAAGGGCAATCTGGGTCTGCTTGCATCCTGGTTGTGTACGTGCGGTATAGTTTTTTCCATCGCATGTCAATGTGATGTCTGGCATGAATGTCAATTGCACAATTTCTCCATTCGGATGATAGGCAGTGATGGTTTGCTCTTCTTGTTTCAGGGTCACTTGACTGTTCCATTCTTTGCCGCTGAAATACAACTCGCAATCGGCATCAGTGGTAACCTGTAACAGGGCAGTGGAACTGTTGACGAAGTTCATCCGTTGTTCGATGCTTCCCGAAGCAGAAGAAGACTTCATATAGACTTCACCCGGAAAGTAGGAAACCGAATCGGGCGAAAAACTTTCAGTTTTGTCTGCGAAATTGACCGTTGTAGCAGATTGGGCAAACCAGATGCGGTTGTCAATGCTGAACGGTCCGCAAAAACCGTTTACCCATTTGTAGGTTTGCGGAAGAGTGAATCCCATCCACGAGCCGGCATCGGTGAAACATCCGGCACGACGGACGGTAGAATCGGGAGTAAGGGAAATGTTCAGTATATTCCCGAAATTGTACCGGAGGTCATCGGTATGCGGTTCTTGCGTTGTCTGGGTACAGGCTGATAAGCCGGCTATCAGGCTGGAGAAGAGCCAGGTTTTGAGTATTGTTCTTTTCATGACAAATATATTATAAGTTCACGATGGTTATAGATTATCTATTATTCTAAATGATGTAATGCAATTCGGCAGATTGACATTACGTATGCTTCCCCGACAGAAGATATACTTCATTGGCTATTTCATATATATTGCAATAGCCGATAAAGGATATCTTCGTCTGAGGCTATAGTTATACTGACCAATAGCGAACATACTCTTTCTTTATTATATAATGTAATAGGTTACTTGTATGTACTTGTGTCCCCCGAAAGAGGGACACAAGTTCTTGGGTTTAGGGTTAGTATGTTTGCTTTGTCCTTCATCAAAAACGGTTTGTCACCGTTTTGTGACCCGTTTAAGGTCAGAACCAGACTTTGTGAGCCAGTTCTGCAGCATCGGTTTGGGCGTCGAGCGGTTGCAAAGTGAAGCTGTATGTCCAGTCATGCGGTGTGATGGTATATTCCGGATGTACCTGGGCACCCCATGTATTGTCTCCTCCTACTCCCATTTGCCGGTGGTCGATATTCAGCCATACCATGTCTTTTTTCTCGATGCTTCCGCCGTGACGGCGTTCGATATTGAACGGACGGTACAAGATGTCTTCCATCGGGAAGTTCCATGCACTTACGCTTAAAGGCTCTTCACCGGTTACCAGCAGGCCTTTTCCTTCGGCGTTGCGCAATGCCACCCAACGTACATCACATTTGTTGCCGGTTTCCTGGGCACGTACGTACGGATGATATTGTTCCCATACGCTTGCACTGTACATACCGATGGCGGCGCCTGTCTTACGGTCTGCATAATTCTCTTGCGGTCCTCTTCCCAGCCAGGTCATTTGTTCGTACTCGCCGGGTAATACCATGCGCATGCCCAGACGTGGCATTTCCGGCAATTGTTTCTTGCCTGCGAGGAATTGCATGGTTACTTTCACGGCTCCATTCGGACGGATACGATAGGTTACCTGCAAGGTTGATTCCTGTTCCTGCATATCATAGGTTGCGGTTACGGTTGCCAGCTTTTTGTCCGTGCTTTCTTCCAGACGGATATCTTTCAGTACAGCATTTTCGCCTGCATGTTTCCATGTCTGACAACGTCCTTCTGTGCCATTTGCCACATCATTATCGGTCAAACCACGCCAGAAGTTGGCTTGTAATCCTTCTTTTACCAAGTTCTTTCCTTCGTATTCCAGTGCTTTCATTTCACCGTCCCGGGTGCTGAAGCTGATACGGAATCCGTTTTCTCCTGTCAAGGTAAGGGCTTCGGGTGTGCGTTGGCTTTGCAGCGTTCCGTCTATCTTTTCTGTAGCAGGAATAATCTGCTCAGCTGGCAATTGCCATTGTTCCATTGCCGCAATATGTCCGGCAGGTATTAGCGGAGTGGCTTTTCGGGTAACGGCTTCCACTTTCAGGAAATATTCTTTATCTCCTGCAGGAAGTGCATTAAGCGGCAAAGTTACTTCGCCTGTTTGACGGGCAGGGATAAGAGGAAAGTCCATAATTCCTTCCTGTACCGTTTTGCCGTCAGCTTCTACAGTCCATTTCAACTGGAAATCTGATAAGTCAATGAAATCGTGCCAGTTTGTGACCAGAATGCGGTTGGCAGTAAAGGGAGCCGGCTGGAAATGTACATACTGATATACTTTCTTTACTTCCCAAATATGTGGATGCAAGCTACGGTCGGAAGCAATCAGTCCGTTCGAGCAGAAGTTCGAGTCATTAGGCACGCCGACAAAGCCCATATCTCCACCGTATGCCCAGATATCATGTCCTTTTTCGTCTTTCTTGGCAAAAGTCTGGTCTACCCAGTCCCAAATAAATCCGCCTTGCAGTTGGTCGTATTTGTAAATCAAGTCCCAGTAATCTTGCAGATTGCCTGTACTGTTACCCATTGAGTGAGCATATTCACAGAGAATAAGCGGACGGGCATCGCGCTGATTGACATGTTGCCGCAGACGCCAGATACGGGCATACATCGGGCAATAGATATCCGATACGCTTTCATAACCTCCTCCTTCGTATTGTACCGGACGTGTCGGGTCGGTCTGTTTGGTCCAATGGTAAATGGTTTCAAAATGTTTTCCGTATCCTGATTCATTACCTAACGACCAGGTAACGATAGCTGTGTAGTTACGGTCGCGTTTCACCATCCGGCTCATGCGTTGCATAAAAGCTCCTTCCCAATCTGGGTAATTGGCAAGAGTTTCATCTTTGTGGAACATCATGCCGTGGCTCTCCAGGTTCGCTTCGTCTATCATGTACAATCCATATTTGTCGCACAGGCTGTACCATTCGTATCGGTTAGGATAATGGCTGTTACGTACAGCGTTGATATTGAATTGTTTCATCAACTGGATATCTTGTACCATGCTGGCTACATCAATCGTACGACCCGTGAAGCGGTTATGCTCGTGTCGGTTGACACCTTTGAACAAGACGGGCACACCGTTGATGAGCTGTTGCCCGTTCTTCATTTCCACGGTGCGAAAACCGAAAGGATGGGCAAACGATTCCATCGGACGTCCCTGCTTATCGAATGTATTGACGACCAACGTGTACAGATTCGGCGTTTCAGCATTCCAAGGAAGTGCTTTTTCAAATAACTTTTCGATGGCTACCAAGGTATCAGCCGGAGAGTTCAGTTGTTTCTCTTGCTTCAAAATCGGTTGACCTGCTTGGTCCAGCACTTTCACTTCTACGCGTTGCCCTTGCTGTGGTTGGTTCAAGACTAACGACAGGTCGAAATCACCATCTTGATAATCGTTGACTAGTTCAGCTGTCAACTTAAAGTCTTTTACACGGCTGGCAGGACGTGCATAAAGATAAACGTCCCGTTCGATGCCGCTGTATTTCCAGTAGTCCTGTCCTTCCAAGTATGAACCATCGCTATAACGGAATACTTTGACTGCCAGTTTGTTCTTCCCTTTCTTCAGTAGACGGGTAACATTGAAGTGTGCCGGCAGACGGCTGTCCTCACTATAACCAGCCAGTTCACCGTTCACCCAGCAGTAGAAAGCTGATTCTACCCCTTCGAAATCAAGGTAAATATCCATACCGTTCCATTCTTTGGGCACACTGAATTCGTGTACATAAGCACCTACCGGGTTATAGTCAGTGGGGACAAAAGGCGGGTTGGCTGGGAATGGGTAACGAGTATCGGTATAAATCGGAGCATCGAAGCCTTGTAGTTCCCAACTGCCGGGTACTTCGATATCTTTCCATTTCCGGGTATTATAACCCGGCTTTTGGAAATCGTCGGGACATGCGTCATTGTTTTTCGAATAAAGAAACTTCCATGTTCCGTTCAAGGAAACGCGGCGTTCTGTGGCAGGATTTACCCGAAAGCGTTCCACATCGGGCAAGGCTTGTTGGGCAAGTGCTGCCTCTTCGTTGACGAACGGCAGGAAATGTGCCGTCATAGGTTCGCGGTTAATTTCATTGACGCGTGCATCCTGCCAAGGCTGGCTGTTGTCAGCCCCGACAGTTGCACTGCCAATGAAGGAAATAAACAAACTTATGCAAAGTGTCTTTTTCATGGTTATTTGAGTTTTTAAAATTTTAGGGGTAAGGCTTGTCAAACTGATTGCTTGTCAATTGATATCTTTAGATAGAGCAAAAGAATGTCACTAAAAACGGTACGCTGAAGTCTACTACGAATCCATGGAAGATAGAAACTACAACAAACTGTTGTCCGGCACATCGGGTAATGATAGGCAGGGTCGTGTCCATTGTGGTTGCTCCTCCGGATGATATAGGTGCCAGATTGCCAAACCAGCGTACCAATAACGGTGCGCATAGCAAGGTGATGATTTCACGCATGATATTCGACAATAAAGCGATGGTACCCAGTTCCGGACCTTTGTATTCAGTAATAAAGATACTTGACAGTGAATAGTAGCCAAATCCGGCTCCTACAGCCATACACTCGGGCGCACTGCGGTGTGGAAGCAGGAAACTGACCAAGGCGGCAGCTGTAAGTGTACCCAGTATCGTCATCAGCGGAAGGAATACAAGCCGTGGATTCAGCGACCGGAAGTTTTTCAGCGTTTGCGGGTCATTGCCGATGCTTAATCCTACACTGAACATTAAGGCACATAAAGCATAAAAACTGATGTCAGTCTTTGCCAAGTCGAAAGGTATGACTTGAAACAAGCCACAGATGCAACCTAAGGCAAAGAAACCTACGATAATCAAGCTACCTTTCATGCTTCGCCTCCTTTCCGTCTGTATAATACTTTCCACAAAGCCCACGCTGCCAAGCAACTTCCGATAACGGCGGCTAAGGTAATAGCCAAAGCTTCCAGCCCTAATGTGGCAAGCCCTTCGATGATTTGACGGTTTCCTCCTACTTCTACACCCAACAAGAACAGCAATATCCAGATAAGTATCGTAATTATCCGGTGTATGCCTGCCAATTGTCGTTTCTGCAGCAGAAAGCCGATGCACATACCTCCTAGCATGAGTCCGATAACTGTAAACATATTCTTTTTTGTCTTTTTATGGCAAAAATAAATAATCCCGTCCGGATTCTTTGCATCTTCCGGACGGGAAGAGAGAATTATTGCTATTGTTGAACTGATGGATTAGCGTCCAATTCCCATTTCGGTATCGGATAGAACAGCTTGCTGTTGTCAAATCCCGTGCGTCCTGCAGCTTGCAGGCGTTCGGCGGTTACGCCCCAACGGCGCATGTCGTACCAGCGGTAACTTTCCAACGGGAATTCCAAGATGCGTTCGTGTTCGATTTGAGCTTTCACTGCATCGTAGCTGCTGTTGGCGGCAATGCCATCCATGCCTCCGTGAACCGTGCGGACCTCATTGATATAAGGAATGGCTTCGCTGGTCTGTCCTTGTTCGTTCAGGGTCTCTGCCATCATCAGCAATACGTTTGCATAACGCATCAACGGAATGTTGAAATCGCATGTCTCTTGCATTTCTGCTTCTGTCGGGCTGGTAAATTTGCGGAATGCGGGGCGATTGTATCGGATAGTGTCACCCGTATCACGGTCAATTGACCAAAATAAGTCATCATAATCATATTGGTTGAGTACTTTGCCTGTTCCATCGTTAAAGTAATCGCAACGGTAATAAATGGTATTATACAAACGGTTGTCATATAATCCGTCCGCTTTTACTCCTTCTTTCATATATTCTTGTACAAGCATATCGCTGGGCAGGATTTCGTCCCAGCCTCCTAATTCGGTTGTTCCCATCCATTGGTTGATGTGCGAATAGTGTACCGAACCATTGGCTTCGCTGGCTGAATATTGCACTTCGAAGATAGATTCGGGGCAGTTCTTATTTTTCCCGTTGAACATACCAATCAGGTTGTCTCCACTTACCAAGGTATATTCTCCGCTGTTGATAACCTGGCGGAACGCATTGGCGGCTTCGGTTAAGTAGGTATCTTTTTGAGCGGTTTCCTCGTAGGCACGGGTCAGGTAAGCAAATCCTAAATAGGCGTATGCGGTTCCATTGGTAGCGCGTCCCAGTTCGTTTACATTACGTTCTGCCGGAAGTCCGGTAGCCTGTTCCAGTTCGCTGATAACGAAATCCCAGCAGTCAGTCCGTTCAGACAACGGTTGGTTCAGTTGGTCACTTTCAGTGATGTATTCGTCGCGGATAATGATTTTCTCCCAGTTCAGTAACAACATCATGTGATAATATCCGCGCAGGAAATGGGCTTCTTCTAAAATGGTATTCCGAACCGTTTCATCGATTTTCTCTGCCGGAATGTTCGGAACGTTGGCGATTACCTGATTGGCGAAGTTGATGCCGCGGTACAAGTCTTGGTAATAGTAAGAGAATTGCGTGTTACCGTTTGTATAGGTAAAGTTATAGAGCGCTACCCATTGGTCGTAGTTGCCCGCATCTCTACCTAAGTTTACGATGTCTGCACGGTATTCTTCGGTCGGCCAACGCACTTCGCTGGTGGCGTAAGTATCGCCGTGATACAATTGCGAATAAGCGGCAGCCAGACCAGCTTCGGCATCCGATTCGTCTCTCCAATAATTGCCGGTAGTCAGTTCGTCAGGTGAGCTGACCGACAGAAAGTCCTCGCAGGAAGTAAACGATAAAGCGAGGCATATACTTGCTAATGATAAAAACTTTTTCATACGTGTCGTTTGTTTTTATAAAGGTTAGAAAGTCAGTTGTGCACCCACGGTGAACGAACGGGTGAATGGATAGATATAGCTGTCGATGCCGGTATCCAGCGGGCTGCTGCGTGAAAATTCGGGGTCGGTGCCGGAATAGCCGGTGATGGTAAACAGGTTTTCACCGCTGATGTAGAAGCGCAGCCGTTCGATATGTGCTTTCTGCAACAACGAGGTCGGCAAGCTATACCCTAATTGTGCCTGACGCAGACGGACGAAGTTTCCGTTTTCCAAGAAACGGTCCGATTCACGTGCGTTGCGGTTCGGGTCGTTCAATACGGCACGTGGAATATCGGTGTCGGTATTGGTCGGTGTCCAGGCATCCAGTACGCTGGTCAGCATGTTGCCCGGAGTCTGCATGCTTTCGTAATAATAGCGGTTACCGTTGAACAGCTTGTGTCCCCATGCGCTGCCAAAGTTCAGGGTCAGGTCGAAGCCTTTGTAGCCTGCAGAGAAGTTCAGGTTGGCTTCTACTTTCGGAATACCGGTACCGCAATATTCACGGTCGTTTTCGTCCAATACACCGTCATTGTTAAGGTCTTTGAAGCGAATATCTCCGGCTTTGGCATTGGGTTGAGCACCTACCCATGCTTTTTCTCCATTGGGCTGTGTAACCCAAGTGCCGTGTTCTTTATTATAGGCTTCAACTTCCGCATCGCTTTGGAAGATGCCGTCGGTGCGGTACAGATAGAACGCACTGATGGGTTTGCCTTCCATGGCGTATGCCGGTGTATAGTCGGTGCCGTAAACCAAACCTGTGCAATACAGTGCCTGACCTTCGTCGGCAAGGCTTACTACTTCGTTGTGCGTAGTGCTCAGGTTGAAGCCGATGCTGTATTCGAAGTCTTTCACCTTGTCAGCCCAATTGATTTCCCATTCAAAACCACGGTTGCGGATTTTTCCCACGTTCAGAATCGGATTCTCGTATCCTGCCGAAGGAGAAAGGCGTTTCGTAATCAGCAAGTCTTCTGTCTGGTTGATGTAATAGTTGAGGCTGCCGGTCAATCGGTTGTTGAACATGGCATAGTCGAAACCGATATTCTTGGTGTCGGTCGTTTCCCATTTCAAGTCATTGCGAGGCATATTCCATGCTACGGAGCCTGCCCACGGATTGCTGCCGCTGCCTTGTACGTAGCCGCCGTAATAGGTGTTATAGGTAGAAATCAAGGCTTGGAAATCGTAGTATCCCAAGGCGTTTTCGTTACCCAGCCGTCCCCAGCTGACGCGGAATTTCAAGTTGTCTACGAATGTATCTTTCGGGAAGAACTCTTCCTGGCTGATGCGCCAGCCAAAGGCTACGGAAGGGAAGCATCCCCAGCGGTTGTTCTTGCCGAACTTGGAAGAACCGTCGTAACGGATGGTTGCCTGAACCAGGTAACGGTCATCGTAATTATAGTTGATACGGCCGAAGAAAGAAGCACGGTTGTATTTCCATTCTGTTCCGCTGCCGGAGTAAGTTCCTCCCGCGCCGGCGTTGATAGTGCTGAAGTTCGGGTCGAGGAAACCTGAAGGCACGTTGGTCGAAACAAGGTTTCCGTTCTTGTCCACCGTGTATTGAGTCGCGAACCCTTCTACAGCTACCCCGTTTTGGCGTTGCTTGGTAGAAATGATGGAGGAACCGACCATGACATTCAGGCTGTTTTTCCCGAAGTCTTTGTTGAAGTTCAATACATTGTCGATGGTTTGCTCTTCCCAGTAATAAGTAGATTCCGAACTGTACGGATACAGGTTGGGCTGGTTGCCATTGGATGTATAATCGGGATAATGTTCATTCTGGCGGTAGTGTGTGCCACGGTAGGCATAACTGGTCTTGAAGTTCAGCCACGGGGTGATGCGTATGCCCAGCGCCACATTCGCCGTGATGTAATAATAACGTTCGGTTTCTTTGTGGTAATAATAGTCTGCCATCGGGTTGTTGTTCACCGGAAGTCCTTGTGAAGAGGTCAGGCCGAAACCATATTCTTCGTTTTCGTCATAAACAGGTACCAACGGAGAGATGTTGTACATTTCCCGCAAGGAGTAAGTGGGTTGATGGCTCTTGGTGTAACGGAATCCCAAGTTGGCATCCAAATCGAAGATGTATTTGCTCATGTGCATCTTCATGCGGGCATTGTCCTGACGGAAATCGTTGCCCAAGAAGATACCTCTTTCGTCCGCATGGTTGTAAGAAACCGAGTATTGGGCTGTTTCGCCTCCGCCACGCACGCTGAACATGTAGTTTTGCGCGAAACCGCTTCGCATCATGACATCTTGCCAGTTGGTGTCTACTCCTGTATCGCTGTTGCAATAAGCCGGAATATCTGCCTCCTGCCCTGCGTTTACGTACATGGTCTTAATCATAGACTTGTATTGTTCCGCGTTGACAAATTCTTGTTTCTTGGCTACATTGGTAAAGCTCAGATAAGTATTGAAGTCGATGTGCGTTTCGCCTTTCTTACCGTTTTTGGTCGTAACGATGATAACGCCGTTTGCCGCTACCGAACCGTAGATGGCTGCGGCTGCACCGTCTTTCAGGATTTCCATGGATTGAATATCAACCGGGTTTACGCTGTTGATGTCACCGGGGAAACCGTCAATAATATAGAGGGGTTCGTTATCGCCGAATGACTTTACGCCACGGATTTTCACCGAGATACCTGCACCGGCATTACCACCCGAACGCATGATGTTCACGCCCGCTACTTTTCCCTGCAAGGCTTCGGCGGGGTTGGTTGTCGTTCGTTTGATTAATTCATCGGTATCTACCGATGAAATCGCACCGGTCATGTCGCTTTTCTTCATCGTACCGTATCCGATAACGACGACTTCGTCCAGCATTTCGGTGTCTTCCTTTAATGTAATCTTAAAGGATGTCTTGTTGTTGACCGGAATTTCCTGCGTCTCGAAGCCTACGTAAGAGATGACCAACGTACCGGTGGGTGATATTTTCAGGGTGAAATTACCATCCATATCTGTAATGGCACCGTTGGTAGTACCTTTTTCCAATACACTTGCCCCGATGACTGTCATGCCGGAGGGGTCTGATACTGTTCCTTTTACCTGGATTGTCTGTGCGAATCCCAAAGCCGGAAGCAGTAAAGCCAGCAAGAATGTCCATTGCCATGCTTTCAATCGAATCCTGTTTTCCATTGTGTTTTTGTTTATAGTAAGGTTTGTTTTCTCGCCTTTTGATATTGGCAAATATATTGGTTCGTGTACACGAAGGAATGCTTTTACTGGCAATAAAGTGTCTACAAAAGTGGATTCTGACTGAGATTTATATCTACATTCTATTTTATAACAGATTGATAATAAGATAATAAAAGAATTATTCTATATCTACAAAACCGTATTTCATTTAGATTTCAATCAAATGAGGAAGATACGGGATGATGCGGCGCAGAAATCCGTCTGCAAAAGACACGGATAGCTTTATTCGCTATTTCCAATATAACTGCCCTTCCTGGAAGATTAATAATCTTCCGGCTGTAGGATTAATAATCTTCCGGCTGTAGGATTAATAATCTTCCACGTGTAAGGTTATTAATCTTCCAGGCAATGAAGCTATCTTCGTGTCAACTGTAATCAGATACTTTGTATGTATGCGATAAGGTCCGCTTCGCCCGAAAGCCCCAGCGATTTGCGCAGGCGGTAGCGGTTCATGTTGATGGTCTTGGGCGTATTGCCGGTCAGCATGGCTATTTCTTTGGTCGAAAGGTTGACGCGCAGCAGGCTTGCCAGGTGTTTTTCTCCTTGTGTCAGATTGGGATGGCGCTCCGTCAGGCGGGCAAGAAACTCGTTGGTCTTTTCATCGATGGTCTGAAGGGTGGCGCTGTTGCTTTTGTTCGTAGTCTGGTACTGGCGTATGAAAGCATTGATGGTTTTCAGGTGGGCTATCAGTTCGGTGTGTTCCATGCGGTAGCCTTTCTTCACTTGCTCTTGTATCTTGTCGAGCAGTTCGTTGCGGCTTTGCAGGAACACGGCAAAATTCATCGTCTCTTCCTTGTTGGTAGCCAAGGCTTGCTGTACATTTTCCAGTTCGGTCTTTTGTTGTTGCATCTTCAGCTTGGCTATTTCGTGTTCCGATTGCTCGATGCGGTATTGGGCGTTGAGCAGCTGGATTTTCTTTTTGCGCTTGTAGCGTTGAAACAGCAGGGTGCCGATGATGGCAAGCAGGATGGCGGCGGTAAGGAGGGTGATGATGTTACGGCGTAACAATTCGATTTTGTAAGTCTGTTTTTGCAGTTCTTCCTTTTGCCGGTATGCTGCCAGTTTTTCTTGTGCGATGCGTTGCTCTACCGATCGCAGCTTGTTGACGCTTTGGATTTCTTTGCTTAATGCATACAGTGCGTTTAGCTTTTGATAGGCGGTGCGATAGTCGCCGATGCCTTTGTACGCGAGGGCGGCATATTCGTAGTTATCGCAGATAATGCCTTTCGCTCCCACTTCGTTGGCCAGTTGATAGGCCTTTCCCAGTGTAGAAATTGCTTCGGTGTAGCGTTGGGCATAGATGTATATTTTCCCTAAATTGTTATAGTTTTCGCTGAGTGACCAGATGGCGTTCAAATGTTTGTTGATGACAATGGCTTCGTTTATCCACTTCAGTTGCTCGTCGGTGTCTCCTTGGTATAAGCAAAGGTTGTTCAGGTTGGCGGCGATGCGTTTCAGGTCTTTGGTTGAACGGTTGATGGCCAATGCTTTTTTTAGAAAGTAGTCGGCCTGTTCGAATTCGTTGATGTAGGTGTGGATAATACCCCGGTTGTTGTAACACTGGGCAAGGTGGACAGAATCGTTTTCGGTCTTGAAAAGCGAGATGGCATTATTGCTCAGGGTGATGGCACGGTTGTAGTCTCCTAAGTTGCAATAGTCTAAACTCATCAGGCTGTAAATGTTCCCCCGCAAGACGGCATTGTTTTTAGGCAGTATTTCATCGGCTTCGTACAAGGCCTGGATGCTGTTGTCGAAATTTCCTTGCAGGCGTTCCGCCAAAGCATAGACGTAAAGAGCTTGCGCTTCTTCCGTGGGAGAGGAAGCCTTGTCTTTGGCTTGCAAAGCATAGTAGACGCTTTGTTGCGGATAGGTGTACAGGTCTTGCTCCGCTTTATCCAAGAGGGAATCAGTTTGATCCGTAACCGGTGTCTTGGCAAAGGCACGGCAAATGAAAACGGACAAGAGCAGGAAAAGTGTGAAGCAACATTTCATCATATTCTGCAAAGTTAGAAAATTTCTTTTGTGCTGCCAAGCCGAAAGCCTCCGGATTTGCTTATAGGTAAGTCTTTTCGTGTAACTATATGCACAACCCGGCGCAGCTATCATCATGCGGCAATGCAGCGGGCTGTATTTGTGTATGGAGACTATTCATTTAAATTTCCTCAAAATGTATGTGATGAGGCAGATATTTTGTATTTTTGCATGCTGTAAAACAGAAACATCAACTTTAAACAACATAAGATTATGGCTAAGAAAGCTCTTTTAATGATTTTGGACGGTTGGGGTTGTGGAGACCACAAGAAAGACGATGTGATTTTCAATACTCCTACTCCGTATTGGGACAGCCTGTTGGCTGCATATCCGCATTCTCAACTTCAGGCAAGTGGTGAAAATGTAGGTTTGCCCGACGGTCAGATGGGTAATTCCGAGGTAGGTCACCTGAATATCGGTGCCGGTCGTATCGTTTACCAGGACTTGGTGAAAATTAACCGTGCATGTGCCGATGGCAGCATTTTGAAGAATAAGGAAATCGTTTCTGCATTCACTTACGCGAAAGAGCACGGCAAGAACATCCACTTCATGGGACTGACTTCCAACGGTGGCGTTCATTCTTCTTTGGAGCATTTGTTCAAATTGTGTGACATCGCGAAGGAATATGGATTGGAAAATACATTCATTCATTGTTTCATGGACGGTCGTGATACAGACCCGAAGAGTGGAAAAGGATTCATCGAACAACTGACTGCACATTGTGCCCAGTCTGCCGGCAAGATTGCTTCGATTGTAGGACGTTTCTATGCCATGGACCGCGACAAACGTTGGAACCGTATCAAGGAAGCATACGATTTGCTGGTTGAAGGCAAGGGCAAGCAGGCTACCGATATGGTACAAGCCATGCAGGAATCTTACGATGAAGGCGTGACCGACGAATTTATCAAACCGATTAACAACGCGAACATTGACGGTACAATCAAGGAAGGCGATGTCGTGATTTTCTTCAATTACCGCAACGACCGTGCGAAAGAGTTGACCATCGTGCTGACCCAGCAGGATATGCCCGAAGAAGGCATGAAGACTATTCCGGGCCTGCAATATTATTGCATGACGCCGTATGATGCTTCTTTCAAAGGCGTCCACATCCTCTTCCCGAAAGAAAATGTGCCTGACACGTTGGGCGAATATTTGTCGAAGAACGGCAAGAAGCAGTTGCATATTGCCGAAACAGAGAAATATGCGCATGTCACTTTCTTCTTCAACGGTGGACGTGAAGCTCCGTTCGATGGCGAAGACCGTATCCTGGTTCCCTCTCCGAAGGTTGCCACTTACGACTTGAAGCCGGAAATGAGCGCTTATGAAGTGAAAGACAAACTGGTGGAAGCTATCAACACCCGGAAATACGATTTCATTGTAGTGAACTATGCCAACGGTGATATGGTAGGTCATACCGGTGTTTACGAAGCCATCGAAAAGGCCGTTGTAGCTATCGACAATTGCGTGCGTGATACCGTAGAGGCTGCCAAGGCAAACGATTACGAAGTCATCATCATTGCCGACCACGGCAATGCCGACCATGCATTGAACGATGACGGTACACCGAATACGGCTCACTCACTGAATCCGGTTCCGTTTGTTTACGTGACTACCAACAAGCATGCTAACGTAGAAAACGGTGTGCTTGCCGATGTAGCTCCGTCTATCTTGCACATCATGGGTATGCCGCAACCGGCAGATATGACCGGACATGATTTAATTAAAGATTGATTTTATTATAATTGAACACAGAGACGCGGAGACACAGAGTTTCTTCTTGATGAGGAAAATAAGACGCTGTGTCTTTGTGTCTCTGTGTTTTTTAATTTAAAGAGTATGGTTCAGGTAGGAGATGCTATTGTAAGTTTCGATGTGTTTCGGGAAAAGTTCTTGTGCGACTTGGATGCCTGTAAGGGCATTTGCTGTATCGAAGGAGATGCCGGAGCACCTGTCGAGCTGGAAGAAGTGGAAAAACTGGAAGAGGTGTTGCGCGTGATATGGAAAGACTTGTCATCCGAAGCACAAGCGGTGATTGACCGGCAAGGAGTGGTATATACAGACCAGGAAGGTGACTTGGTGACTTCCATCGTAAACGGTAAAGACTGTGTGTTTACTTGCCATGACGAAAAAGGATATTGCTATTGCGCTATCGAGAAGGCTTATCGGGAAGGGCGTTGCAATTTCTATAAACCGATTTCTTGTCACTTGTATCCCATCCGCATTAGCGACTACGGACCTTACAAGGCGGTGAATTATCATCGCTGGGATGTATGTAAAGCCGCAGTCGCATTGGGACAGAGTAAAAATATGCCTGTTTACCGGTTCTTGAAAGAACCTTTAATCAGGAAGTTCGGCGAAGATTGGTATGCCGAACTGGAACTGGTGGCGGAAGAGTTGCAGAAGCAACACCTTATTTAAGTTTGAACCGGACGGTCTTGACAGGTCGAAGATGGTATTTTACTGTTTTCCCTGCATCGATAACTTTATTGTTATTGAAAGAAAAGGTTCTTGTGCAATCTTCGCAGAGATAACGTTCGCCGTCTTTTTGTGAAAATTCATCAAGTCCGTTTTCCTTGAAAAGAGTATTCAAGTCGTCCAAGGACTGGCTGTATTGCTGGTAGATTTCCCTGCCTTCTTCTTCGCTGAATGTCCGCCAGCCGGTTATGCCGTCTTTTTCATACGCATTGATTTCTCCCATACCGTCTCCGGCTAATGTTTTCCATTGGTCTGGAGCAATGAGGACAGCTTCACATTCGGTAGATGAAATCTCCGTAACTTTCCATACAAAGAAATCTTCCCAAATACTTTCAGCTTTGGGGAGATCTGATACATAACAGGTGTTCGTCCCGTCTGTCTCAATTTCGCTTCCTGATTCGTTTTCGTCATCAGAATCGGATGTTTCTTCTTCCGGGTTGTCTGGCAGGGTTTCAGTTATTCCGAACTCTACATCGATAATGGGTTTCCATCCTTCGGCCTGAAATTGACCGTTCAGTGTGATACCGCCTTCATAATTGCCGGTAAATTGATACGGATAGCCGGCTAAAAGTGGAGATTGATAGGTATATCCATAGGTTTTATTGCCGGAGGGTAACTCTATCTGTACCGACAGGTGAGTGGAAGTACTTTCGTTGGGCAGGATATAAACGGTTTCGCTCATCCATTGTCCGTTTTCTTCGGTGCAAGGAATGGAGCAGGATTGCTTGTCGTTCTTGCATTCTCCGTCGAAAGCAATGCCTGAGCTGACAGGAGAAATGTCTATGCTGACACGTGTGGCTTCTTTGGGTACATCGTTGATGACAAAATTGATGGATGCCACAGCATACGATAGTGTCATTTCTACAGTCGTGGATTTGGTCAGGTTGAGCCGGCTTTGCGCGATTTGGATGGGTGCTTTCGCGTAGTTGGATTCTTTGAGGGTGATGTAGCTTTCGGGGGTTATGTCGAGTGGCATGAAGTATTCGTCTTCCGTGATGCCGGACAGGAGGACAATGGTATATTTCCCTTCTGCTATGGAATTGGTGTACGATACAGATTCATCGGCGATGAGGTCTTGCCGGATGCATTTCCCTTGTTCGTTGAACAAATAGACCGTGAGCGGATAATGGATAGGAGCGTTGTTGTCACTTCGGGTGACTACCTGAACGGTGTGCGGTACGTTTTCATCGGTTTCGTCCGTTTCTTCTTCAAGTTTGTATTCTCCACAGGCACCGACCAGTAATCCCAAGAGAATAATCAGGTAGGAATGTTTGAGGTAATTCATAAGTACTATATATTAATATATGTGTTTTACCTATAAACGCAAGGATGCCTGATTCGTGTATATGGTTCAGAGGAATTTTTTAGATAGGTACTAGGTTTTTAGACAGGTAACTAGTCACCTAGTCACCTAGTACCTAGTTACCTAGTCACCTGGTAACCTGCTTCATCACCCGCAGGAAGTTGCCTCCCCATATCAGGCGGATGTCTGCCTCACTGTATCGCTCATACAGAAGTTTGCGGGTAAAATTAATCAGTTCCGAAGAATCGTTGCAACCGATGATGCCTCCGTCGCCATCGAAATCGGTGCCGATGCCTACGTGTTCTACCCCTATCAGGTTGACGATGTGATGCAGGTGTTCGATGGCATCACAGATGGTAGCCGGGCTGTCCGAGCGCAGGAAGCCGCCGTAGAGGCAAAGTTGTACGACGCCATCTTTGCGTGCAAGGGCTTTCAGTTGCTCGTCGGTCAGGTTGCGGGGATGGTCGCACAAAGCCCGGCTGGAAGAGTGCGAGCAGACTACAGGCCGGGTGCTGATGTCCAGTGCATCGTAGAAACTTTGTTCGCCGGCATGCGAGAGGTCTACCATCATGCCTACCCGGTTCATTTCGCGGATGACTTGTTCACCGAAAGCACTGACCCCTAAGTTTTCCTCGTTGTAGCGTGCCGAACCGCAGATGTCATTGTTCCCGTTGTGGCATAAAGTCATGTACACGACACCCCGCTGGCGGAAACGCTCTACGTTGCTCAGGTCCTTGCCGATGGCATATCCGTTTTCGATGCCCAGCATGATGGCTTTCTTCCCGTCACGCTTCAGGCGGTAGAGGTCATCGGGTGTATAGGCAATGTCAACGGCGGTACAGTTCATTGCTACCATGCGTTCTATTTCGTTCAATAGCTGGTCGGCTTTGGCTGTAGCTGCCAATAAGGCTTCTTCGGTACGCTCTTTCTGCGGAAGGTAAGCTACCATGATGGTGGCATCCTGTCTGCCTTCGGTCATTTTGTGCAGGTCTACTTTTATTTTCGGGTCGCGTGTGGCGAAGTTGATGTTTTGTTCGAAGAACATTGGCGTGTCGCAATGCGAGTCCAGTGTCAATATTCGTTGATGCAAGGCTTTGGCTTGGCGGAAAGAGGCGGCTTCGTGCAAAAGCCAGTCGAAGAGCGGCATCATGCACTCGTCTCCGTTCAGGATGAAGCATTCGGGATGCCATTGCACGCCGAGCATCGATTTGTATTCCTTGCTTTCGATGGCTTCGATGATGCCGTCGGTTGCCCGTGCCGATACGCGGAAGCCTGGTGCCGGCTCTTTTACCGCCTGGTGATGGAACGAGTTGACCGGCAGGGTGGTTTGTCCCATGATTTTGGCAAGCAGGCTGTCTTCCTCTATCCGGACGGTATGTGAGGCATACGCGCGGTCAAGGTCCTGGCTGTGTTTGATAAGTTTGCCTTCCGCCTGTGAATAGATATCCTGGTACAGGCTTCCTCCCAATGCCGCGTTCATCACTTGAATGCCCCGGCAAATGCCGAGGACAGGAATCTGCCGGTTGGCTGCCAGTCGGGCAAGCAACAGTTCCTGACGGTCGCGGTAGGGATTGATGCTGTGTAATTCTTTTATCGGTTCTTCTTTTAGAAACAACGGATTGATGTCGCCTCCTCCTGTCAGCAGCAGTCCGTCGATGTTGTCAAGGGTGTTTATCAAAATGTTATCGTCATCAAATGGAGGAATGATAAATGGGATGCCACCTGCTTTCAGAATGGAAGCGTAATATCCCGGTGCGAGACTTAAATTTCCATCACTGAAATTTCCGGTGATGCCGATTACCGGCGCGTCCTTGTGATTGGGAAACCGGTTATGAAGTGCATTGTATGTGGCTTCGATGTCAAATGTTTGAAACGTTTTCATAAGTTAAATCTTTGATGGAATACAGGCAAAGATAGGGATTAATTCAGATTTATTTCTCATATTTGCTAAAAATCTGATAGTATGGAATTGATTCGAACCCTTTCACAGATGGTCAACCGCTTGCGGTCGTCGTGCATCCGGCGACGGGTAGCGGTGGTTTGTCCTAACGATCCGCATACAGAATATGTCATTATCCGTAGTTTGCGCGAAGAAATCGCCGAGTATCTCCTGGTAGTCGATGCTGCCCATAAGGAGATGGCTTATCAATTGTATGGCGCTTCTCCCGATTTTATCCGCGTCTACGAGGCGGCTACCCCCGATGAGGCTGCTGCTTTGGCGGTCGAGTTGGTGCGTATGGGCGAGGCGGACATTCTGATGAAAGGGCTTATCAATACCGATAACCTGCTTCGGGCTGTCTTGAAAAAAGACGTGGGGCTTCTGCCTCCGGGAGGCGTGTTAAGCCATGTGGCGGTGGCGCAAGTGCCGCTTTACCATAAATTGCTGCTCTTTTCGGATGCGGCGGTGATACCTCGTCCCACGCTCGAACAGTTCCGCTCGATGATTGCCTACGATGTGGCGTTGTGCCGGGAGTTGGGTAACGAGCAGCCCCGCATAGCCTTGATTCATTGTTCGGAAAAGGTGAACGAGAAATTTCCGCATACGTTAAGTTACGTGCAACTGAAGGAAGAGGCGGCGCAGGGACGCTTCGGCAAGGTCTTTATGGACGGTCCGATGGATGCCAAGACGGCTTGCGACCGACATAGCGGCGAAATCAAAGGCTTGTCTTCGCCCGTTGTGGGGAACGCCGACATGCTGATATTCCCCAACATCGAAGCCGGAAACACCTTTTATAAAACCCTTTCCTTGTTCGGCGACGCCAATATGGCGGGGATGCTTACCGGAACGATAGCACCGGTGGTAGTGCCTTCGCGCAGCGATTCGGGCAACTCTAAATTCTATAGTCTGGTATTGGCTTGCCTGGCAGGAAACTTAAAGCAAGAAAGTGTATGAAGAAGATATTGGTAATCAATCCCGGTTCTACATCGACCAAACTGGCGGTTTACGAAGACCTGGAACAGGTGTGGCGCACGAGTGTTTTTCATTCTGCCAAGGAGTTGGCGCAGTTTCATCACATCAACGAGCAATACGCTTACCGGCGCGCGCATGTGCTCGAAGCGCTGGAGCGGGCAGGCATTCCGATGGCTTTCGATGCCATTGTCGGCAGGGGAGGGTTATTGCGTCCTACGCCGGGCGGCGTGTACAAGATTGACGAGAAAATCAAGCACGACTTGTGGCATGCGTCTGTAGAGCATGCTTCCAATCTTGCCGGGCTGATGGCAGACGAGTTCGCACGTCAGGTGGGATGTCCTTCCTTTATCGCCGACCCGGTAGTGACCGACGAGTTGCGCGATGTGGCACGCCTTTCGGGCATACCCGAGATTCCACGCCTTTCTGTTTTCCATGCCTTGAACAGCCGTGCCGTTTCGCGCCGTTATGCGGCTTCGGTGCGGAAGCGTTACGAAGAGCTCGATTTGGTTGTCGCTCATTTGGGAGGCGGCATTTCGGTCAGTGCGCACCGCCATGGCAGGGTGGTCGATGTCAACAATGCGTTGGACGGCGAGGGACCTTTCAGTCCCGAACGTGCTGGAACCGTTCCTGCCCGCCAGTTGGTGGATTTGTGTTTCAGCGGAAAATATACCCAAAAGGAAATCTACAAACTGTTGAACGGGCGGGGAGGCTTGCTTGCCCATCTGGGAACCACCGATGTGCAGACCGTCGTGCGCTGGGTGCATGCGGGCAACGAACATCACAAGCGGGTGTTGGAAGCGATGGTCTATACCGTTGCCAAGCAGATAGGGGCGATGCACGTGGCGCTTCACGGGCATACCGATGCCATTATCCTGACGGGAGGAATAGCCCACAACGCGTATGTCATTTCCTTGTTGCGCGAATGGATAGAAGGGCTGGCGCGCATTGTCGTGATTCCGGGCGAGGACGAGATGGGTGCCTTGGCGATGAATGCCCTGGGAGCCTTGAAAGGCGAACTGCCTTTGCAGGTGTACGGATAAGCTTCTGTAAGAGTTGACATTATGTGTCTTTTCTGATGTAATCAGTAGTTTCAGGCAGTTTCTTATAGGTGAAACAACTGTTTCATGTAGGTGAAACAACTGTTTCATATAGGTGAAACAAGTGTTTCACTATAATTAAACAGGGTGAAACACTTGGCTTATGCCGGAGACGGGGATTCGGCTGATGCCAATAAAAATCCCATATTCCTACCCTCACAAGAGTAAGAATATGGGATTTTTTGATTTACACATTTGTTATGACTCGTATTCGTGCTTCCGTTTCGGATTCATCGGAAACCATCCTTTCAATACCCGTTCGCGCTGTTCGAATATCTCTTTAATGCTCCAGAACGACGAGAAGGCAAATACCCCCAGCAGGCTTGAAACGAGAATATGGCTTATCCATACAGAACCGATGATTCCGGCTATGCCTAAGAGCAGGAACCACCACCAGCACCGCGTGCCGAAATAATATTCAGCCTTGATAACGATGGGGTGGAACAGTCCGATTATCAGAAACGTGCAGATACCGATGACGATACCTTCAAAATGACAGGTTGTTATCCAATCCATTATTTTGTATCTTTGCGGATAGGTATTTCTTTTTTGATGCTTTGTTCCAGTGATATCAATGTTTCAGTAGCCGTAACGCCCGGTATTTCCTGAATCTTCGAGTTCAGCAGCTCCATCAGATGCTCGTTGTCGGTAGAATAAAGTTTGGTCAACATCGTGTAGGGACCGGTTGTGAAGTGGCATTCCACGATTTCGGGTATTTTCTCCAGCTCGGCGACTACGCTTTTATACATGGAGCCTTTTTCCAGTTTGATACCTACGTAGGTGCATGTGCTGTAGCCCAAGCTTTTGGGATTAACGTGATAGCCAGACCCGATAATAACACCGAGGTCAATCAAGCGTTGCACACGTTGGTGGATAGCGGCGCGTGATACACCGCATTCTGCTGCTACATCTTTGAACGGGATGCGCGCGTTCTGTGAAATGATTTCCAGAATCTGTTTGTCGAGATTATCAATCTTTTCCATAAGAATAAATTGGTCTTGTTTTTATCATATTGTAAGCAAATATAGAAAAACTTTTTTAGGAGATTGCAATGTCTGCCTGAAAAAAACATATCTTTAGATGAAAAAAGATGTTTTTCACTCTCCTTGATTTAGTAAAGTTTCTATTTTCTCCATCTTTCGTCTTCTGTCGAACGAAAAAGTGTCGCTATGTGTATCTAGAAAAGTCAGTAATCCGAGCACTTTTCCCAACAGCGTTTTCCTTTCTTCTTCTGACGTTTTGATAGTTGCATCGAAATAGAGCAGTTCGGTCAGCAGCTCGACGCGTTGCAGATATTCTTCTTGCGAGAACCGTGCCTGCATATAACCGACAATGATTTCGGGCTTTGCCTCGTAGAAGAAAGGGGCGGGTTGGCGGAAGTAGGTCGTGTACAGGTCGCTTACTTCCACCTGGATATTTGCTTCCGGATGTTTTTCCCGTTTCTCTTTCAGTTTCTCGAGTGCTTCGAAAAACTGGCGAATCAGTCGCATGATGTAATCTTTTTCTAACATTCTGACGAGTATTTAATAAAACGCAATGTCTTTTGTGCGCGCAAAGATACAAGTTTTCTTTAAATAGCGAAGCGGGTGGTTACCGTAAAATGCCGGTATCTTTGTCCGCTTTCTGCCGGATGTTCCGCTTGATATCCTTGTAGGCACGTCCTTGCGAGAATTTCCAGGCTATGTTGAGGCTGACCAGATTGCCGAAGTCCGGGCAATGGAGGGTAGTGGTTTTCCGTACATAACGGTTGTACACGTCCGACTGGAATTGCTTGTAGTTCGGGATCAGCGGTTGTTGCCAGCCGAGCGACAGGTTCAGGTTTTTGTACCGGTATGCAGCACGCAGTTGGGCAAACGAGCCGTTGAAGCCCTCGGTCTCACCTTCAAGGAAACGGAAACCGCTGTCAACGGATGCCGAAAGAGTAAATTGTCCCAGATAAGCCTGGAGGTTGGCAGTCCCCGAATAGAAGGTTTTGCAATGGGTGTAGTCTTCACCGAAGTTGAAACAGCGGAACAAGGTGCCCGAAACCGCCATGGAAAGCTTGTCGGGGATAATCCAACAGTTGGCGTAGAGCATGAGGTGGAGCAGGTCGATTTCCTTTTGATTAAGTTGGGTATAGATAAAGCGGTTGTCGTCGGTACGCAGGTAGGTGGCCATATTGGGTTGGTGGCAAAGTTTGCCGTATGCCATTAGAAAAGACTGAAACCGCGGACGGGTGTAGGACACCTGAAACGTATGTTCTTGCTGGCGGTTGGGCTTGATGTCCGGATTCCCTTGCGTCCATTCCATGCTGTTGTTGCGGATGGCGGTATTACTGATCATAGCCACTTGTGAGACGTGCTCGCTGATTTGGAAGTCGTATTTCAACTGGATATCGGGTGCCGGATTGTAGGCTATGGAGACTTTCGGGCGGAACAGTCCATACTGATAGGTGTGTTCCCCTTGGCGGTAGTCGATGTAGGTTCCGCCTATTCCTGCCGTGTAGCGGAACACTCCGACGGCTCCTTTTATTTCACCGAACGCATAAGCCTGACGGTTGTGCATCGGGTTGTGAGAATTGACATCTCCCGTATAGGTGTTGCCGGTGTACTTCTGCATATAGTTTACTCCGGCGGTCAGGGTAAAAGGTTTGAGTCGGTTTTCGTAAATGGCTTCGCTCATCAGCGAATAAGTTTTGCCTGCCACTTCGTAGGCATAGGGAGTGCCTTCATCGTAACTGCTTTGAAGGGAAGTCCGGATGTAAGTCCCTACCGCATTCAGGGTCAGCGATTGGCGCGGAGTCAGTTGTTTGAAGAAATAAAGGTCGAGGACCGGGTTACTGCTCCGGTTTTGTTTCTTTTGGGTAGCCGTGTATCGGTTCTGCCCGTCGGTAATCTGCTTGAGGTTATAATCGCCCGGCGTATGGGAGAATCCTGCGCTCAATGCAGCTTGAAACACATAGTAGGCAGAGTCAGCCAGGTTGTATTTCAGTTGTATGTCGTTGCCGAAACTTCGACTTCGAGAGGCGATGTCGTTTCGGTTGACGGTGTATACGGAGCCGTCTGTGAGTAGGTAATGAGCGCTTTCGTTGGTGCGGTTCTGCTTGAAATGCCTGTACCCGAAGTTGTAGCTGAGCGACAGCTCGCTTTTGCCCGCGTTCCATTTTCCGTACACCAGGTCGTTGCCCGTCCGGGTAGTCAGGGCGTGTGTCAGGTCTGCTCCTATCGTATAGCCGTTGTCATTGCGCCGGGTCTGGATGTTGATGACGTAAGCGATGCCTTCGCCATACCTTACCCCGGGATTGTCGATGAAGTCTATCCGGGTGATGCGTTGAGGATCGATGGACAGCATTTCCTCACGGCCGGCAATGATGCCGTCGATACGTATCTGCACACTCCCTCTTCCGTCGATAGCCGACAGGCTGTGTGTGATTTCGTCCACTCGGATGTTGGGCAATGCCAGTTTCTGAAGCAGGCTGTATCCCGAACTTGATGTTTCCTTTTGTATCGGTGTGGGATAAAGGATTTGTCCGTCGGGCTTGTGGATTACCTTGGCTGCCTTTACTTCCACTTCCTGCAGTTGCACTTCTTTCGTTTCGCTTTGTGCCGAGACGGCTACGGCGAATGTTACTAAAATAAAAAGGAGGTTGATTCGTTTCATTGCGCTTTTACTTTTAAGTTCGGCGCAAAGATACGTTCCGGTTTATGGGTATGTGGAAAATGGGGCTGACATCTTCCTGACATTATCCTGACAATCGCCTGTCTCTTTGGCTTCCAGTGCATAGTTTTGTCCTCGGTAGGCTACGATTCTAAGTCCTGACGAACGTTCGATGACGGGTTTCAACCGTCGGATAAGGGTATAAAGCGTATCTGTGGCATCGTCTTTCTTGGGCCAAAGGGATGCGCAGATGGCTTCTTTGGACAGGGAATGTGAAGGAGCCTGCCAGAGCATCAGCAGCAGTTGGTATTGCATGGGGGTGAGCCGTATCGGAATATGGTCTGCATCGTAGAAACAATGTTCTTCTGCCGAGTAGGAAATTCCTCCGAAACTTTGTGTTTCCTCCTTGCCGGTTTGTCGCTTGCGGTGAAGAAGGCAGGAGGCTATTGCCCAAAGCAGTGCGGCAAAAGCCAGAAGAAGCGACAAGCGTTGGTCGGACATGCTGAATACGGCAGCCGTTGAAAAGCGGGCATAACTCCGGATGGCAAGTGTTGTGCCGGTCGCTTTATGGTTAATTATCAGTGTGTCGCTGCTGAGGATGTCGTTCCCTTGCGGTTTGTCCGGATGTTCCGTGTCGACGACGGCAAACGAAAGAAAAGTTCGTTGTCTGAGCTTTTCGTTTTTCAGGTTCCGGCATAATTGTTTATCGGCAATGGCGAGCAACACAGGACCGCCGGATGCTTTCCGAAGCTGTTTGTATGCCCGGATAGAGTCTTGTGTGACGATATTGCCTTGTCTCTCTTCCAGTGTGCGCAACAAGGCTTGGTTTAAGTCGGCTCGCAATTCCTCCTTAGCACCGCAATATCCGTGATGTCCTGCCAGCAAGGCGGAAAGCATTAAGGTAACGAATACGCCGACCGATAAGATTCTGCTGTTCATCTTTTCCTGAATTTTATAGTGTAGGCAAAGTTAGCATTTGTTTTCGGTTCATAGTATACTCCTTACTATCTTTTTTGCGTATCGAAATGAGGCGTTTGGTCGGTAAATGCATTTTGTCGCCGATGGTTGTCATAAGGAATATGATGTAAAAACGGCAAAATCACGTATATTTATCTTGGAAAAGCGGCATAATTACCCTATATTTGTCTTGGAAAAACGGCATCACTATAATTGGTGTGCCTAAATATGATAGGTTATGCTCAAAAGAAAGATAGACGATTACATCCGCAATTATTACGAAACAACCCGTAATGCCTTGCTCGTTACCGGAGCACGGCAAACAGGCAAGACATACTCTATCCGTCAGTTCGGTAAGACGTTCAAAAGTTTCGTTGAAATAAATTTCATCGAGATGCCCGAAGCGGTGGAATTGTTTAAGGGAGCGAGGAGCGTCAACGATATTTTGCTCCGTTTGTCAACCGTCACCTCCGTGCCGCTTATCAAAGGGGAAACACTGATCTTTTTCGACGAAGTGCAACGATGCCCCGATATCGTTACGGCAATCAAGTTTCTGGTAGATGACGGTTCCTATCGCTATATATTGAGCGGTTCGTTGCTGGGCGTTGAATTGAAAGATTTGCGTTCGGAACCGGTCGGCTATATGGGAGTTAAGGATATGTATCCTCTCGATTTCGAGGAGTTTATTTCGTGTGTAGGCATAAATGACACCGTTATCGAATCATTGCATGAGGCATGGCGAAACCGCACTGCTGTAGATGAGTTTATCCACAATAAAATCATGGAGCTGTTTCGGCTCTATCTGGTTGTAGGAGGTATGCCTGCGGCTGTGAGCAAATATGTCGAGAGTTACAACCTGCAAGAAGTGATGACCGTGCAGCAGGATATTATTCGCTTGTATAAACGCGACATTGCCCAATATGACCCTGATAACAAACTTTATATAGAGGAGATTTTTAACCTTATTCCCCCCGAACTGAACGCCAAGAACAAACGTTTTATACTGAAACGGCTGAACGAACACGCAAAGTTCGATCGGGTGGAAAACAGTTTTTTATGGTTGACGAACGCCGGTGTGGCGTTGCCGGTTTATAATGTGGAAGAACCGAAAATGCCGCTTCTGCTTGCCCGTTCGCGTAATCTGTTCAAACTCTTCCAAAGTGACATCGGTCTGCTGGCAAGCCAATATGCCGAAGGTATCCAAATGCGGATTATCAAAGGAGACAAAGACATCAACTTCGGTTCGGTCTACGAGAACGCTGTGGCGCAGGAACTGGTGGCTCATGGAATCGCTCCTTATTATTATAACAACAAGAAACGTGGTGAGTTGGATTTCGTGATTGAGCTTGGTGGCAAGGTCTTGCCTATTGAAGTGAAGTCAGGTAAAGATTACGAAACGCACCGTGCTTTGTCAAATATCATGGATTGCGAAGAATACGGTCTGTCGGAAGCTGTTGTATTCAATAACGACAATCTACGTGTCGCAGGTAAGATTGTCTATGCCCCTATCTACATGGTGATATTTCTTGAAAAGGACAACACAGCCCCGACTTTTTATAAAGTGGATTTATCGGGACTGTAGATTGAGATGCGAAGGATTTCTGTTTCCTTGAACTTTATAGTGTAGGCAAAGTTAGTATTTTTCGATTTTAGGATAAAGCAAAAACGCTTCCTTTTATGTCTGTTCTCCCTTTTGTGGGAAAACGCTACAAAGATACGTTTTTGTTCAATATGGCGTTCTGTTTAGAGAAATTATTTATTCAAAAAAGTGTGTTTTTTGTCTATGATATGTTCCTTGTTAGAATTAAGATTAGAATATTTACGTATATCGTGCCGGTATTTAGTCTTTCTCCATTCCTTTTTCTCCAAAGCCTGGCGGCGCAAGGCGATTTGCCATTGCTCCAGCGTCATATTGTCCGGCTTGTAGTGATAAGACACTTTAGATGCCGCTTTCTTGTTTTGTTTTGCTTTTCCTTTAGCCATTTCCTCGTGCGCTTTGGTGGTGTTTGATTATAATTTCATTGCCCGGTCGGAACGGATAAGATTGTTCCTCATGTTGCTTGTCGTTATAAGTTTCTACAAAAATACGAAATTATCGGAATCTGGTGATATAAATGCTTTTATTTAAGCTGCTTATCGATAAAAGTTTTAATAGAAGGGGAAGGAAATATAGGTTCGGGAAATAGAATATTAAAATGCAGAGACACAAAGACACAGTGTTTCGTCCGCTTGATAACAAAATTATTTTCTCTGTGCCTTTGTGTCTCTGTGTTTGTTCTTATCCTTTCTTGATGTTCGATTCTTCCAGTCCGTAATGCTTGCGGCTGTCTTCACCTTTCAGCATGCAGGCGATGAGGATGGCGCAAAATCCGAACAGCGAGAAGATAACCATCGGCATGGTATAGTCGTATCCGGTGATGACGCCTGCCTCGTTGTATTGCGTGGCGAAGCGGTCGATGATATAGCCAATCAGCGTGGGCACCATTGCCAGACCGATATTCTGGATGTAGAAGATGATGGCGTATGCCGAGCCTAATTGCTTCATCGGGATAATCTTGGGGACGGAGGGCCACATCGCACTGGGTACCAGCGAGAAGGCGATGCCAAGCACTATCATGACCACGACGGCAAACCACCAATAGTTCATGACCGGCAAAGCGAACAGCACATGTACGACAGTCAGCATGACGGAACCGATAATCATCAGGGTAGCGCCCCGTCCGATGCGGTCATACAAAGTACCGAAGACCGGAGTAAGCAGGATGGTGCCGAACGGAAGCAGGGCAGGGATAAGTCCGGCAAACGATTCGGGCACTTCGTATTTATAAATCATCAGCTTGGTGGCGAACTTCAGGAAGGGGAATACCCCGGCATAGAACATCAGGCAAAGCAGGGTGATGAGCCAGAAGCCTTTGTTGCAGAATATCTGTTTCAGGTCGGACATCTTGAAACCTTCTTCAGGCTTTTCGCCGGCTTCGGCACGTGCGGCAGATACTGAGGCATCTTCCTTGCGGTCCATGACACAATAAACCAGGTAGGACAGGAAGCCAATGCACAACGTAATGCTTCCTAACAGTACCGGACCGGAAACGTCACCCATCATGCGGGCAATAGGCAAGCTGACTGCCAAGGCAAGGGCGGTTCCGATACGTGCCATGGCAACTTGAAGTCCCATAGCAAGCGCCAGTTCTTTGCCAGCAAACCATTTGACGATGACTTTCGACACGGTGATGCCTGTAATCTCGGCTCCCATACCGAAGATAGAGAATCCTAATGCAGCGATAACCACTTGCAGGTTCATTCCCCACAACATGGCATCGCCGAAGTCAGTCTTCAAGGCATACCATTTTATCAAGGCGCCGGCAAACATCAGTCCCGACGACATCATACCGGTGAACCGCACGCCCATCTTGTCGAGGATAAGTCCGCCGAAGAACAACATCAGCAGAAACACGTTGATGTATCCGTAGGCTCCCGAGAAGAATCCGTATTCGGTGCTGCTCCATCCCTTGCCCGTCGATACGGTGCTGATGGTCTTGGTCTGCGCTTCCTGTTTGCCGTCGATGTTCTCGAAGTATTGGTATTGCGCTCCTTTTTCCAGTTTTTGTACTGTCAGGTCGGGAGAAGACATCGCATTGGCAGCAGCAAACAGTTCTACCTTGGCTATCAAAGTGTCGGCTGGCATGGAGGTGTTGTCGGTGAAATAAACCACCTTGCCTTTGGTGGTAAGCAAGTTCTCAAGAGGAGCCATGACATCGGTCAGGAAATAGCCGCACATCATGGTGAACGACACGATGAACAGTGCCGTCCATCGAGCGGCTTTCGAGTCGCTCAGGCGTTTCTGGATTTGTTCTTTCATTTGTTATTTGTTTTTATACAGTTTTTACAAAAATGCTAAAATGTGCGACAAAGATACACCTTTTCGATGGGTTTTTGTTTCATTTCTCAAAATAAGTTCTAACTTTGTCCGCATATTAACTATTAAAACTGAACTCTATGAGAAAGATGAAGGTAATGGCACTTTGTGCCGTATTGGGAGGAAGCCTGTTGTGCTCTTCCTGTATCGGCTCTTTTAGTGCATGGAATGGATTGAAGGATTGGAATATGGGAATCGGTCATAAGGCGGTCAATGAGATTGTGTTTATCGCTTTCCATATTATTCCGGTGTATGAAGTGGCTTATTTGGCGGATGTGCTCGTGCTGAATTCCATCGAATTCTGGTCGGGCTCTAATCCGTTGGCAGAAGTGGGTACAGAACAGATTATCCGTGGAGAAAACGGTGAATACCTGGTACGCACGAACGAGGATGGTTATACCATTACTAAAAAAGGCGAGGAAAACCGTCCGCTGGATTTGGTGTATAACGAAGAAAACCGTACATGGAACGTTGCAGCCGAAGGACAGACTTACGAGCTGATGACCATGAACGAGGACGGAACCATTACGTATAAAGATTGGAACGGGGAAAAGGTGACTAAGTGATTAAATTAAAAAACACAGAGACACAAAGACACAGAGTTATTTCTTTATTATAATATATATTCTCTGTGACTCTGTGTCTCTGTGTTTAATTGTTTATGGCACTTAATCTTTATCTATTTTCAGGATACTTCCGGTTTCCGGATTGAAGATAACCCGTGTATTTGCTTTTTTGAACAAATCTTCTACCAATACTTCGGTGGTGCCGAACTGGGTGATAGGCAATTCTTCTTCGAAATACGTCTTTCCGTTGTAGGTGACAGTTACGATGCCTTTGCCCGGAATGTTATAGATGGCACCTTCCGGCTTTTTCTTTTTCTTTGCTTCTTCCGGTATGACAGGCAGCGGAGCTTTGTTTCTCAGGCTAACATAAATGGGTTCTCCTGCCAGGTCTTCGACGGGCAAAATTCCCAACAAGTGTGAAAATCGTAAAGCTACTCGGTCGGTGAAAGGTTCTGCGGCTGCTATACGTGCTGTAAACACCTTATCCTCGCGGTCGGTTGTTCCGGTAAAGAGCTGGGTTAATGCTTTTTCTTGTTTGTCGAGGTTGTCAATGACCAATTGGAGCGAAGCCCCATCTTTCGGCATGGCATCAGCCTGTCCACGTAAAATCAGGTTTTTACTTTCGCGGATGTTGTAGATTTCTTTTGCCGTAAGGTCAGCCATCTTTGCCGATGAGCCGGCAAGCAAGATATCTTCGGTCATGTATTTGCGCGGGTTTTCGTGCTTTTGCGGCTTTTCCAGTATGTATTCCGGTGCCTTTTGTTCCGGTGCTGACGTGTTGATGGCTTTGATGAGGCCGTTATCGGTCAGTTCGATGTTTCCCATCGCGCTTTTGTCTTTCAGCTTGATGATATAAGCTTTGGCAGAATCGGGCACGCCTGCCGAGCGGACTTCTATCTGTTTGATTTCCCAATGTGTTTCCGGTTGCGGACTGACATTGTTTATCCGCAGGTATTGATTGGCGTATTGATACAGTTCACCGGGCTGGTAAGTGACACGCGTGGCGATGACATTTACTTCCAATGCGGTTTTCGGGAGGAAATAGACAATTCCTTCATCGCTTTGAGGCGTATAATAGCTGATGTCTTGTGCGGCAAGGTGGGCCGTACAGGCAAGCAGACTTAAAGCAAAAACGATTCTTTTCATGGTTGCTCTTGTTTTTAATTGGTTCCAGAAAGGGTTTTCCATGCTTCGGGCAGGGCATCGATAAGGTCGCTGGCAGTCAGGCTGATTTCTCCCACTCGTTTGCAAGCGATGTCACCGGCCAGTCCGTGGATATATACACCCAGCCGGGCAGCGTTTTCTTGCGAATAACCTTGTGCCAGTAAGGCAAGGATGATACCTGTCAGCACATCGCCGCTTCCGCCTGTAGCCATGCCCGGATTGCCGGTAGGATTGAAGTAGAAGTTCCCTTCCGGTGTAATGACAACGGTGTATGCCCCTTTCAGCACGATGTAACATTGCAGGTAGGCAGCCAGTTCTTTGGCTTTGGTCAGCCGGTCGAAACTGTCGTTGCAACGTCCGATGATGCGTTCCAGTTCGCCGATATGCGGTGTAAGGATGCTCCGGCGGGGCAAGCGGTTCAGGTAGTTCCGGTGCGAACTCAGGATGTTGATAGCGTCAGCGTCGAGCACGGTGGGGATGTAGCAGTCTGCCAGTTGGTCGAACGTGGCAAGCGCTGTCTCTTCTTCCTGCCCGATACCCGGACCGATGGCTACTGCCTGGTAGTTGTCCAAGTCTACAGGTTCGGCAAAGTACAGTTCGTGCACATCGTTCTGCACCATGGCTTCGGGCACAGCAGTCTGCAGAATATCATGGTTGCAGACAGGAGCATGTACCGTAAGCAGCCCTACGCCAGAACGCAGGCAGGCACGTGCGGCAAGGATGGAAGCTCCTGCCATACCTTGTGAACCGGCAATGAGCAAGGCATGTCCGAAGTTGTTCTTGAATGCAAAACGCTTGCGCGGCTTGATGAGGCTCGCCATTTCGCTGGCTTCTGTTATAATATAAGGTGTAGGAGCCTGGCTGATGAAGTCCTGGTTGATGCCGATGTCGAGTGTTTTCCATTCACCTACGATATCTTCATTTTCGGGGAAAAGGAAAGAAAGCTTCGGCAACTGGATGCTCAGGGTCAGGTCGGCGTGGATGATGTTCTGGCGAATGTTGTTCGAATTATCTTCCCCCATCAATCCCGAAGGCAGGTCGATGGAAACCACTTGTGCGCTGGATGCATTGATGTATCTTACGACTGAGGCAAATCCGCCGCTCAAAGGTTTGTTCAGTCCCGAGCCAAACAGTCCGTCTACTACCACATCTTCGCTTGTCAGCTTGGGTGGTTCGAAAGCGCTGCTGATTTCGTGGTAATCGGTGAAACCGCATTGCTGGAGCCGCTGGATGTTGGTCATGCAATCTTCCGAAATGGTTCCTTTGATATTGAACAGATAGATTTCCACCGTGTAGCTTTTCATGAACAGCATACGGGCTACCGCTACGGCGTCTCCGCCGTTGTTGCCTGCTCCGGCAAATACCATAATGCGGTGTGACTTGTCCCATCGCTTGCTGATTTCATCGGCAATCAGGGAGGCTGCTTTTTCCATCAGGTTGATGGAGAGTATATGGTCGTTGGCGATGGTATAGGCATCGGCTTCTTTTTGTTGAGTGCAAGTAAGTATTTTCATCTTTGTGTCTTAATAGCTATTTGCGGGTAAAAGTACAAAAAAAGTACAGAAGTTTGAGGGAAAATTCGTATTTTTGTCCCAATTTTATAAAGTAGTGCATGATGAATACCATTCAGATCAAAGATAAACAGTTTAAAACTTTCATTCCCGAGGCAGACATTTTGAAGGAAGTGGCACGGGTAGCCGGTGAAATCAATGCGGATTTGGTAGATGCTAATCCTCTTTTTGTCAGTGTGTTGAATGGCTCTTTTATGTTTACAGCCGATCTGATGAAGTGTCTCACGATTCCTTGCGAAATCTCTTTTGTCAAGCTGGCTTCTTATGCAGGCACGTCCTCTACCGGGAAGGTAAAGGAACTGGTCGGGCTGAACGAGGACATTGCCGGACGTACGGTGGTCATTGTAGAAGACATTGTAGACACGGGCTTGACGATGAAGCGGCTGATTGAAACCCTTCAGGCACAGCGTCCGAAGGAAATTCGGATTGCCACACTGCTGCTGAAGCCCGACAAGTTGAAGGTGGATTTGGATATCCGCTATGTGGCGATGCGTATTCCCAACGATTTTATTGTCGGCTATGGTCTGGATTATGAGGGGTTGGGACGCAATTACCGCGATATTTATTCTGTAATCGAATAATCATTTAATATAAAAAGTTAAGGTAAATAAGATGTTGAATATTGTAATTTTTGGTGCTCCGGGTTCGGGTAAAGGAACTCAGAGCGCACGTATTGTGGAGAAATACGGCTTGAACCATATCTCTACGGGTGATGTGTTGCGTGCCGAAATCAAGAACGGAACGGAACTAGGTAAGACTGCCAAGTCATATATCGACAATGGTCAATTAATACCCGATGCTTTGATGATTGATATACTTGCAAGTGTATTCGATAGCTTCAAAGACAGCAAGGGTGTTATTTTCGACGGCTTTCCCCGTACCATCGCCCAGGCTGAAGCACTGAAGAAGATGCTGGATGAACGTGGACAGGAAGTGTCGGTTATGTTGGACTTGGAAGTTCCCGAAGACGAACTGATGACCCGTCTTATCAAACGCGGTCAGGAATCGGGCCGTGCGGATGATAACGAAGAAACAATCAAGAAACGTCTGGTGGTTTACCATTCGCAGACTTCTCCGCTGATTGACTGGTATAAAGCTGATGGAAAATATCATCACATCAACGGCTTAGGCTCGATGGATGGTATCTTTGGAGATATCTGCAAGGCGATAGACTCACTTTAATTAATTTATTCAGTTGACGAGTTGACAAGATGACGAGTTGACAAGGTTGAAATAGAAGATCTTGTCACCTTGTTAACTTGTCACCTTGTTAACTTGTCACCTATTTCAAATTTATGGCTGAATCGAATTTTGTTGATTACGTAAAGATATATTGCCGCTCCGGCAAGGGTGGACGAGGTTCGGCGCATCTGCGCAGGGAGAAATACATGCCTAATGGCGGTCCTGACGGAGGCGACGGTGGTAGAGGAGGTCACGTTATTTTGCGGGGAAACCGCAATTATTGGACGTTGCTGCATTTGAAATACGAACGTCACGTATTTGCAGAGAGTGGCGGAAACGGTTCAAAAAGCCGGAGCTTCGGGAAAGATGGTGCTGATAAGGTGATTGAGGTGCCCTGCGGTACTGTGGCTTATAATGCCGAAACGGGCGAATATGTGTGCGACATCACCGAGCACGGACAGGAAGTCATCTTGCTGAAAGGTGGTAGAGGAGGATTGGGTAACTGGCATTTCCGTACGGCTACCCGTCAAGCTCCCCGTTTTGCCCAGCCGGGCGAACCGATGCAGGAGATGACGGTCATTCTGGAATTGAAATTGCTGGCAGATGTCGGTCTGGTGGGTTTCCCCAATGCCGGCAAGTCCACTTTATTGTCGAGAGTGTCAGCTGCACGTCCCAAGATAGCCGATTATCCTTTTACTACGCTGGAGCCGAACTTGGGTATCGTGTCTTATCGCGACGGGAAGTCGTTTGTGATGGCGGATATTCCGGGAATTATTGAAGGAGCAAGCGAAGGCAAAGGCTTGGGCTTACGTTTCCTGCGCCACATCGAGCGTAACTCGCTCTTGTTGTTTATGGTGCCCGGCGATGCGGACGATATCCGTCATGAATATGAAGTCTTGCTGAACGAGCTGGCGAAATTCAATCCGGAGATGCTCGACAAACAGCGGGTCTTGGCTATTACGAAATGTGATATCCTGGATGAGGAGCTGATTGAAATGTTGAAGCCCACATTGCCCGAGAATGTCCCCCACGTATTTATCTCGTCGGTGACAGGGATGGGTATCCAGGAGCTGAAAGACATCCTTTGGGCTGAATTAAATAAAGAAAGCAACCAGTTGGAGGGATTGCGTCAGGCTTCGATTGTGCATCGGGCAAAAGATATCCGCTTGCTGCAGGAAGAACTGAAGGATATGGGCGAAGACGAAGATTTCAGTTATGAATACGAAGAGATGGACGATGAGGACGACTTCGAATACGAATATGAAGAAGACTGGGACGACGAACCTGAAAAGTGATGAACGGTAGACTGACTGAAGATAAAAGGATGTTGAAATACGGTTTGACGGAACTGTATTCCAACATTTTTTGTTTTTCCACGACCCGCCACGGAGGATATAGCCACGGGAATTATGCATCGTTCAATTGCAATGGCTATTGCGGGGATGAAGCGGAGGACGTCGCCCGTAATCGGGAATTGCTTGGCAGCTTGTTGCCTGTACGCGGCGAACTGATTATTCCGCATCAGGTACATCAGACGACGGTGCGGGTGATTGACAAGGCTTTTCTGCAGCGGAGCGAGGAGGAGAAAGTCGCCTTGCTGGAAGGAGTGGATGCCTTGGTAAGTGATGTGCCGGGGGAATGCCTTTGCATATCGACTGCCGATTGCATTCCGGTATTATGCTACGATGTGCGCCATCGCGCTATAGCGGCTATTCATGCCGGATGGCGAGGCACGGCGGCGCAGATTGTCAGCAAGACATTGGAAGTGATGAGGCAGGTGTATGGCACCGAAGGAAAAGATGTGTATGCCTGCATCGGCCCGGGCATTTCGCAAGCGGCGTTCGAGGTGGGTGATGAAGTCTATGACGCATTTTGCCGTGCTGGTTTCGATATGCGGCGCATTGCCGTTCGAAAAGAAAAATGGCACATCGATCTTTGGGAAGCCAACCGGATACAGCTTTTGGACTTTGGTGTAAAACCATCGAAGATTGAGACAAGCGATATCTGTACCTATATGCACAACGAAGATTTCTTCTCGGCGCGAAGGCAAGGCATTGCTTCGGGAAGGATTCTGTCGGGGATAATGCTTTTTTAGTTTTTCACCACAGATTACACAGATTAAATAATTTATTTCTCTGTGTCTCTGCGTCTCTGTGTTTGAAAATAAAAACTCATAAACTTACAAACTCATGAAAATAGAAGTATCAGACGAATTGCATCGTGCCTGGCCACAGTTCAGGGGAGCGGCTGTGTTTGCCACAGTAAAGAATTCGGCTTACGATGCCGGGTTGTGGAAACGGATTGACGAGTTCATTGCCCTTTATCGGGAGAAATATACGGTGGATTCCATCAAGGAAATGCCGGCCATTCAGGCTACCCGTCAGGCTTATAAGAAATGCGGGAAAGACCCCAGCCGTTATCGTCCCTCGTCGGAAGCCTTGTGCCGGCGTATCTTGCGGGGCATTCCCTTGTATCAGATTGATACGTTGGTCGACCTGATTAACCTGGCTTCCATTTATAGCGGAAACTCGATAGGCGGTTTCGACCGTGACAAGATTCAGGGTGACCGCCTGGTGTTGGGTATCGGCAAGGCAGGCGAACCTTACGAGGGTATCGGACGGGGTGTGTTGAATATTGAAGGAATGCCTGTATATAGGGATGCGGTGGGAGGCATCGGCACACCTACCAGCGACAACGAGCGGACCAAGATGGGAATAGACACTACACATGTGCTGGCAATTATGAACGCTTACGGCGGAAGCGAAGGACTGGCGGAGTCGGTAGATTATATGGTAGGGTTGATGAAGGAATTTGCTGATGCCCGCGAGATTGAAATTGTATATTTTGAATAAATCAAGGATATGGATATAGAAAAGATTATTGCCGAAGGAATTGTGTTCAAAGGTTCCGGTTCGGGAGCGAAAAAGAAAGACGACAAGGTGAAGACGAAGGCGAAGAAGAAAGCGTTCGTTACCGGTTCGCACGGCTCAGATTCTGCCAAGATGAAAGCGGAATATCGCCGTCGACGTGCCAACCGCCACAAGAAATAAATCTGCAAAGGCAGATAAAATTTCGTCTTTAATGGTCATAAAGGAGGAAATCGTAGGAGGTTTGCCTCCTTTTTTCGTGGATTTGTTGTGAGTTTTGCATAATATCGCTTATATTTGTTCTATGCAATAACAATCTAAAACACGAAAGACTATGAAAAGATTATTTTTGTTAGCAGTGTGCGTGCTGTCGATGCTCACGGCGTCGGCGCAGATGAGACCGACGATGATGTTCGAAGTGGGCATCGGTATGAGTGGCTGGATGGGCGATGCTGCCGATGGTTCGAATGCTATCTTCAATCCGCGTGTCGGTGTGAATGTAGATATTCCGTTGAATGAATGGTTCTCTTTCCAGCCGGGATTGAGTTGGGTGTCGAAAGGAGCGAAAATAGATATCCCTATGTCTAATAATATCGACAGCAATGTGGCGGTCAATCAGAATTATTTCCAGGTTCCGTTGATGGCGGCTTTCCACATGCGTGCTACTGACAATTTTGACTTGGTGTTTACGGCAGGTCCTTATGTAGCCGTGGGTGTGAATGGCAAGACAGAAGTGGATGTAGACGATATGTCCGTATCGTGGAAAACCTTTAAAGACGCTACTGTAGGAGGAGAGCAGATATGGAATGGCTACCGCCGTTTTGATGCTGGTATCGGAATTGGCGCCGCACTTGATTTCCCGCATTGGATTGTAGGCGTGGATGCTGACTTCGGATTGTGCAAGTTATATGAGAACGGTCCGCGTAATTTCGACCTTTTCTTCAGTGCTGGTTTCAAGTTCTGACAAGCGGCTGAGAATCTTTTGAACACAGAGATACAAAGGCACAGAGCAAATTATTCGATTAGTGAAGAATAAAAGCGCTGTGCCTTCGTGTCTCTGTGTTTTTAGTTTATGACGTTATCAATGGTGGAACAGACGGATGCCTGTAAATGCCATTGTGATGCCGTATTTGTCGCAAGTGGCGATAACATGGTCGTCACGCACCGAGCCTCCGGCTTGGGCAATGTATTCCACGCCACTCTTGTGGGCACGTTCGATGTTGTCGCCGAAGGGGAAGAATGCATCTGAACCCAGCGATACGCCTTTCAGCGTGTCCAGCCAGGCACGTTTCTCTTCACGTGTCAGCACTTCCGGCTTTTCGGTAAAGAACTGTTCCCATGTTCCGTCTGCCAATACGTCATCGTGGTCATCGCTGATATACACGTCGATGGTATTGTCGCGGTCGGCACGGCGGATTTTCTCTACCCAAGGCAGGTTCAGCACCTTCGGATGCTGGCGCAGATACCAGATGTCGGCTTTGTTGCCGGCCAGGCGCGTACAGTGGATGCGGCTCTGCTGGCCTGCTCCGATACCGATGGCTTGTCCGTCTTTTACGTAGCAGACCGAATTTGACTGCGTATATTTCAAGGTGATGAGGGCAATCATCAGGTCGCGTTTTGCCTCGTCGGGCAGGTGTTTGTTCTGCGTCGGGATGTTGGCAAAGAGTTCCGGTCCGTTCAATTTGATTTCGTTACGTCCTTGTTCGAAGGTGATGCCGAACACATCCTTGTGCTCGATGGGGGCAGGACGGTAGTCCGGGTCGATTTGGATAACGTTATACGTTCCCTTGCGCTTGTTTTTCAAGATTTCAAGTGCTTCGTCTGTATAACCCGGAGCGATGACACCGTCGGATACCTCACGGTTGATGAAGCGGGCGGTTTCTGCATCACACGTATCACTCAGTGCGATGAAGTCGCCGTACGATGACATACGGTCGGCACCACGGGCACGCACGTAAGCATTGGCGAGGGGAGACAACGGCAGGTCGCCTACGAAGTAAATCTGTTTCATCGTATCGTTCAGCTCCAGACCAATGGCGGCACCGGCGGGGCTGACGTGCTTAAATGAAGTGGCGGCAGGCATACCGGTCGCCTCTTTCAGTTCTTTCACTAACTGCCAGCCGTTCAGCGCGTCGAGGAAGTTGATGTATCCCGGACGTCCGTTCAGCACTTTCAGCGGCAGTTCTCCTTCTTTCATAAAGATACGGGCAGGCTTCTGGTTAGGGTTGCAGCCGTATTTCAGTTCGAGTTCTTTAGCCATAAGCGTTTGTTGTTTAAATGGTTCGTTGTGGCGCAAAGATAGTAAAAATTCGGATAGGTTTCGCCCCGTCCCCGCCGATTCCGGCGTTCACAATGTTAAAACAAGAAGTTATAGCGTCCGAAAGCGTGGCAATCTTTCATAAAAAAGACTATATTGGGGAATGTCTAACATTAAAATGATATTCCAATGGAAACAAGTAAAGAAAAATGTGAGTCCGGTCTTTTGGAAAGTCTTGAAAACAAAGTCAAACAACAAAATTAGAATCTTTATGAAAAAAGTATTTTTGTATGCGACTATATGCCTGTTCGGTCTTGCTTCGTGCATAGACTATAACGTGAAAGATGAAACTCCTGCTCAAACGGAGAATAATGCAGTTCAAACAAAAAAGGATATTACTGAAATAGAAGGTCCTTATTCTTCCATAACGCTAAGTCAGAAATATTATTCGACATTCGAGGACGGGACACGCTCTGAGACCGAGCTGAATTATCCTGATTACTTGGGAGGAACTTATACAGACTCGGTAGGCAATCTGGCGTTTCTCGTGAAAGGCGATATGGAAACAGCTAAGAAAGACATTTATAGACGGATAGGAACTGCGCCGAACTTGAAGTTCAGGCAATGTGCTTATTCTCTGCGGTCGCTCTATGATTTGGTTGACGAATTGAATGAACAGTTCGAAAACGAGGGGTTGTGTGAAGAACTTGGGTGGACTATATATCTATTGCTGTGATGGAAAATCGGGTACACGTTTATTTTAAAGATTGTTCGGATAGCGTTATCGCAAAATTCAAAGCCACTGTTTCTGATTCTGAAATGATAGCTTTTGGTCAAATGATTATAGAACCGTTGAATCTTCCAACTGATTCAATTTGTGCAAATAGTAGGGCGGCATCGATAAACGTGCATATGGGAGCAAAAATTTCAGTTTCTCCCTATAATGGTTCTACGGGTTTTCGTGTAAAACGAGGGTCTGATACGGGATTTGTTACAGCTGCCCACGTTGCTCCGACAGCCAACAAGGCTTGTGTAAAAGTTTATGCCTATGAAACGATTTTACATCCTTTTCTGCCTTTAGCTTCCGACCTGCCGCCCCCGCCGGAACGGCGATTTCCCGTGGCGGAAGCCGGAAAACGGAATGATTTCCGCCCCGCCGCTTGCGTAATTCGCGGTTTTTCCCGAATATTGTAACCGGAGAATGCCGGAAATTCGCCGCTGCACGCTGCAGGACGCTTTCGCAGGGGTGGGATTCGCCGCTGCACGCTGCAGGACGCTTTCGCAGGGGTGGGATTCGCCGCTGCACGCTGCAGGACGGAATTTCCGGCAGAAAATTTATTAACCTTATAAAATACAACGAAATGGAAGAGATTATCTACAACTTCTCGAAACGCAAAGCGAAAAACGCACAACACGCGCAGTTTGTAACCGATGTATTGGCAGCCGTGCCCGAGGACACCGCCACGGCGCAGGGGTTTGCCGCCCAACGGGAGGCGTTCGCCGCCGCAGCCGTTGCCGAGCTGGACTGTTTCCAAATGGACAAGGGTTACCTTGCGACACCCGAAATCGCCGCCGCCGACCAGCGGCGCGACGACGTGTACCTGTTCTACAAGCAGCTGGTGGGAGTGTACGCCAACTATTGCCCCAACGAGGATAAAAGGCAGGCGGGCGCCACGCTGGCGTTCGCTTTCCGCGAGGCGGGCGACGTGGCGCGCCTGGACTACGCCGGCGAGACCGCCGTTCTGACCGACCTGGTGGAGCGGCTGGCGGAAGAGCCTTACGCCGGGGCGCTCGCCACCCTGGGGCTGGAGGATATGGTCGCTGTGCTCGAAGAGGCGAACGGCATCTTCAACACCCTCTACCTTGAGCGCAACGCGCAGGAGCGCGACCGCTCGATGGGCAGCCGGATGAAAGCGCTCCGCCCCGCCTCGGACGAGGCTTTCGACGGGCTGGCGAAGGCGGTAAACGCCCTGTACGTCGTCAACGAGATGGTGGCGAAGGACCCCGAGAAGAGCACGGCGCTGAAGCAGGTGATAGACGACGTGAACGCCGTCGTGGTGCGCTTCCGCAAGACCATCAGCAAGGCGTCGCCCGAGGAAGAGGAAGAAGAGGCGTGACCCGCCCGTAACCTGCGCGCGGCGGCACGGAGCCGCGGAGCCTTATCTCTCGCCGGAGGGCGGGGGAGACGCTCCGGGCTTCCGTGCCGCCGCGTTTTCGTCCCCCCGGCTTTTCTTTTTCCGGTTTTTTCCCTATCTTTGCCTCGCCAACGGTTCGGGCGCAGCAACGTCCGATGAAAAGGGAATCAGGTGCAAGTCCTGAACAGTCCCGCTGCTGTAAGTTCCGCATACGTGTCGCAGACCATTCTTTTGCCACTGGGCGTTGTCCTGGGAAGGCGGCTGCCGACGGGAACAAGTCAGAAGACCTGCCGTTTGCCTTTGTATCTTCACTGCTTTCGAGGAAAAAGCGTGGGATGGCGGAGCGCAGCCTGCGACGGCGCGTCTTATTATTCCCTTATCTTTCTCTTTGGTGCAGTGCATCCCCTTGGCGGGAAAGTTTGAACGATAAAAATCAGACACTGCAATGAAACACGCAATGTGCATATTCTTGGGCTTTTGCCTGCATCTGCCGCTGGCAGGGCAGGTGCTGACGGACACGGCGGCATACGCCTTGCCCGAAGTGACGGTGACCGACCGCTATCGCATCCGCGAGGTGCGTGCGGTGCCGCCTGTACAGTCACTTTCGCACGAGGAATTGGAGAGCCTGAATGCTGTCCAACTCTCGGATGCCGTGAAACATTTTTCAGGTGTGACGGTAAAGGACTATGGCGGTATCGGCGGACTGAAAACCGTATCTGTCCGCAGTCTGGGAGCGCAGCATACGGCTATCGGATATGACGGAGTGGCAGTAACCGACTGTCAGACAGGGCAAGTAGACCTGGGGCGTTTCTCTTTGGAGAACGTCGACCGTGTAGTGCTTGCCAACGGGCAGGGCGACCGTATCTTCCAGCCGGCACGTTTTTTCGCTTCGGCAAGTATTCTGCATATCGAGACCTTGACGCCTGAGTTCGCTGGAAGGCAGACTACGCACCTGCGTGCCCGGATGAAGACTGGTTCGTGGGGGCTGGCGAATCCTGTGTTTCGTTTGGAACAGAAGCTGGGACGGAAGTGGGCACTGACCGCCGATGCCGAATGGATGTCGTCAGACGGACGCTATCCGTTCACGTTGCATTACGGTGGAGAGGGGGATGCTGTTTCACACGAGAAGCGGCAGAACACCGAGGTGCGGTCGCTGCGTGCCGAAGCCGGGCTGTTCGGCAATTTCTCCGAGAGCGAGCAATGGCGGCTGAAGGCGTATTATTATCAGTCGTCGCGCGGGCTTCCGGCTGCCACCACTTATTATTACAATCATTCATCGCAACATCTGTGGGATAAGAACGTCTTTGTGCAGAGCAATTATAAAAAGGAATTCAGCCGCCGGTTTGCCTTGCAAGTGGCAGGTAAATGGAACTGGATTTACCAGCGTTACCTGGATCCCGATTATAAGGGAAGTACAGGGCAGACGGAGAATAATTATTACCAGCAGGAATATTACCTTTCGGCTTCGGCGCTTTACCGGGCTATGGACAATCTTTCGTTTTCGTTGGCTACGGATGGAAGCGTGAACCGGATGAATGCCGACCTGCGCGACTTTGCCAAACCGACCCGTTATACATGGCTGACAGCCCTGGCAGGGAAGTATGTCACCGATTGGATGACGCTTTCGGCATCGGTATTGGCTACGGTGATTCAGGAGGATGTAAAGCGTGGAGGCAGTGCGGGAGCACACCGCCGGTTGAGTCCGTATGCCGGTGTATCGTTCAAGCCTTTTGCCGGTGAAGACTTTCACGTGCGCTTTTTTTATAAAGACATTTTCCGTCTGCCCGGTTTCAATGACTTGTATTATGGACAGACGGGTAACATCAACCTGAAACCGGAAAATGCTCGCCAACTGAATGTCGGGCTTACCTATACGAAACAGATTTGTAGCTTGCTTCCTTATGTGTCGCTTACCGTTGACGCGTATGCCAACCGGGTGACCGACAAGATTGTCGCCATCCCTACCAAAAACCTTTTCGTGTGGAGTATGGTCAATTTGGGTAAAGTCGACATCAAGGGCGTGGATGTGACAGGTAGTTTCAGCATCCGTCCGTGGGAGGGGTATGCGTTGAACGTATCGGGCAATTATACGTATCAACGTGCGCTGGATGTGACCAATCCAGACCCTTCCACGGCCGAAGGAAAGACATACAAGCATCAGATTGCCTATACGCCCCGCATAGCCGGGTCGGGTCAGGCGGTGCTGGAGACACCGTGGGTGGAATTGTCGTATGCGATGCTGTTTTCCGGCAAGCGGTATATGCTGGGGCAGAACATTGCCGCCAATCGTCTGCCGGGATATACCGACCATAGCCTTTCGGCACGCAGGAAGTTCCGTTGGCGCAAGGTGTCGGCATCGTTGGCGGTAGAGGTCTTGAACCTTGCTGACAAGAATTATGAGATTGTGAAAAACTTCCCGATGCCCGGGCGTTCATTCCGGGTGACGGTCGGCATAAATTATTAAGACAAGATGAGAATAAAGATTTTACCTTTCATCGGAATGCTGTTGGTGCCGGTTGTGGCGTGTGATGACCTGGAAGACAAACCGGCTTTGCCTGCCGGCGAGACGACTTGGATAACAGATGACGGTACGGCGGAGATGTACGTCTTGAGCGAAGGCCTGTTCAACTTGAACAACAGCACGCTGGCACGCTATTCGTTTGAGACGAATACCTGCACGGCTGATTATTTCCGGGCGTTGAACCGCCGCGGACTGGGCGATACGGCAAACGATATGGATATCTATGGAGGCCGATTGTATATCGTGGTGAATGTATCGAGTACGGTGGAGGTGGTCGACTTGCAGACCGGCTTGTCGGTAGGACAGGTGTCACTTCTGGCAGAGGACGGAAGTTCGCGCCAGCCGCGTGCCATTGCCTTTGACGGAAGCAAGGCATACGTCTGCTCATACGATGGAACGGTGGCACGGATGGATACGGCATCGCTTCAGGTAGAGGCATTGACGCAGGTGGGGCGGAACCCCGAAGACATTTGTGTGCAGGACGGCAAACTGTATGTGTCCAACTCCGGCGGACTGGACTGGGAAGGTATCGGAGTAGACCGCACGGTATCGGTCATCGACCTTCAGACTTTCAAAGAGACGAAACGCATCGAGGTAGGTCCTAATCCGGGAAAGATTGCCGCCGGGCGTAATCACACGGTATGGGTGGCGACCTATGGCGAAGCGATTGAAGAAGGCGACTATCATCTGGTGAAAATCAATGCGCAAAGCGATGCCGTAGAGGCTGTATTCGATGAGCCGGTGATGGATTTTGCAATAGACTATGATATCGCTTACTTGTATAATTACGATTACCGGTCGGATGCTTCTTCGTTTAAGGTCTTTGATTTGGCATCGGGAACCGTCGTGCGCGAGCAGTTCATTACCGACGGAACACCTGTTGAGCGTCCGTATGCCATTGCGGTCAATCCGTATAGCAGCAATGTGTATATCACCGAAGCATACAATTATCAGGTGGAGGGTGATGTGCTTTGCTTTACTCCCGACGGCAAATTGAAATTCCGCGTGAATGGGATAGGACTGAATCCGAATACGGTGTTGTTTCGTGATGTGTCGGCAGATACCGGAGGGACGGATATGCCGGACGACCCTGACGCGCCTTCGGCTTTTGCCAATCGTGTATGGGAGTACGTGCCTGCGCCTTCGCAATATATGAATACGATAACGGTGGCTTATCGGGACGGGTTTACGCAAGAGGATGTGCTGAATCTGGCATCCGAACGCCTCCGTAACCGTTCGCTCCTGTCGCTTGGGGCATACGGAGGTTATATCGTAGTCGGGTTCTCTCAGCCGGTACCCAATGTGGAAGGAGATTACGACCTGAAGATTTACGGCAATGCCAATTACAATCCGAATGCTTGGCAAGACCGTCCCGGAGGCAGTGCAGAACCGGGCATCGTGCTGGTGGCAAAGGATGTGAATGGGAATGGATTGCCCGATGACCCGTGGTATGAACTGGCGGGCAGCGAATATGGGAAAGACACGGAGATGCGGGACTATGAGATAACTTATTATCGTCCTCAGCCGGAAGACGCCGATGTCCGCTGGACGGACAATCAGGGAAACGAAGGATACGTGTACCGCAACGAGTATCATACGCAGGCTTCTTACTATCCGGCTTGGGTGGAAACCGATTGTATGGTGTTCAGCGGCAAGAGGTTGAAAGACAATGCCGTGGAAGAGAACGGCGTTTGGGTGGGCTATGCTTACGATTGGGGCTATGTCGACAATCATCCCAACGGTGAAGGTACGTTGTCGCAATTCAAGATTGAGTGGGCGGTAGATGCCGAAGGGAATCCGGTGCACTTGGATGAAATTGATTTTGTGAAAGTGTATACGGCGGTCAACCAATATGCCGGGAGGGTAGGCGAGCTTTCTACGGAAATAGCCGGAATAGAGAACCTGCATTTCGATACGAACAATTAAAAACAATCATATTTATGTATCAATTAAAACAATTAGAACAAATGAAAAAGTTAACGTGGTTTTGGGCGGCATTGTTGTGTGTGTCGCTTTGGAATTGTAGCGATGATGAGAATCCGGCAGGCGAAACGCCGAAAGCGGAAGTGGTTGTCAGTTTTGAAAGTGAATTGAGCGAACCTAACACCTCTTATATCGCTACCGAAGGGGAAGAGGACGGATATTATAAGAAAACCTCGTTTTCAGACCCTCAGTCGCTGGTGTCTTTCACCCATTATTTCAGTGATTGGGGATTCGGAGGGGGATTCACTTATACCAACGGTACCGATACTTCTACTCCGGGATACACGAATTTAAGTGCCATTACCGGTAAGGGAAAGGATGGCAATGTCTATCTGACGGCAAACGCAAGCAGCTTTACGGTAGCTCAGATAACCAATTTGCAGACAGGGAAATACCGCTTCAAAGGGGCATGGGTGACCAATACGACTTATGATTACTTGGCTATCAAGGATGGCAACGACGGTTCGGGTTTGGTCTCTAAGTTTGAAGCAGGTGATTGGTTTCTCCTGAAAGCAATCGGTCACGCCAGCGATGGAAGTGAGATAGGAAGTGCCGACTTTTATTTGGCGGATTTCCGTGATGGGGAAAGCACGATTGTCAATACGTGGGAGTGGTTCGATTGGAGCGAGCTGGCGGATGCCGCTTATATTACTTTCGAACTTTCGTCTACCGATGTCGGCGATTATGGTATGAATACGCCTTCTTATTTCTGTCTGGATGGTGTGACGTTGCAAGAGAATTAATTCGTAAGTGATAAATAAAGTTATCGGCTCGCTTAATCGGAAGTGGTATTCGGTTAAGTGAGCCTTTTTCTTTATCTTTGCGTTGTGTCAAAACTATGAAACCGTGAATGTATGATAGACGAATTGTTGGAATATAACCGTTCTTTTGTAGAAAAGAAAAGTTATGAGAAGTATGTAACGACCAAATATCCCGATAAGAAGATTGCTATTGTGACTTGTATGGATACACGGTTGGTCGAGTTGATTCCGGCAGCTTTAGGCTTGCGGAACGGAGATGTGAAGATGATTAAGAATGCCGGAGGAACGGTGACACATCCTTTTGGAAGCGTCATGCGCAGTTTGCTGGTGGGTATCTACGAACTTGGCGTAGAAGAAGTGATGATTATTGGGCATACCGATTGCGGTGCCCAGCACATGGATAGTGAGGTGATGCTTCGTCATATCAGAGAGCACGGTGTTTCCGAGCGTGATATCGAGATGATGGAGTATTGCAACGTTGACTTGAATACATGGCTGAGCGGCTTCGATAATGTGGAGCAGTCGGTACGTGGGAGTGTACACCTGGTGAAACACCATCCGTTGGTTCCGAAAGATTTGATAGTGCGAGGCTTTATTATCGATTCTGTAACCGGAAAATTGACGGAATTTGAAAATATTGATTGATATTCACTGGAAAATGCATATAGCTGCGTTGGCGTATGCATATAGCTGCGTTGGCATATGCACGTATCTTCGTTGCCCAATGCACGTATCTTCGTTGCCCAATGCATCTATGTTCATCTAGTATCCGATATATTTTCGTTTTTTTGAGCGTGCCGTCTCGCGCGCGTAATAATGTATAAGGTGTATATTAAAGAGAGAGGATTCTTCTTATTGATAATTTTTTATGCCGATAACAGTTTGTATATCAGTTGATTTATAAAACATTTAGAAAAAAGTTTCAAAAAAATCCTGCGAGTTGCTTGCAGGTTCGGCGAAAAGCTGTACCTTTGCACTCGCTTTCCGAAAGGGACGCCGCCCGATGAGGTCCGGAAGTCACTGGAAGACAGCAAGTTCTTTGAAAGATTTTGGATAGACAACGTAGTACGAAAAGGAAGGAAAAAGCGACGTCAATTTTCATTTGAAGAAGACGGAAACCTGGACAGAGATTAGATTTTTTGAAAAAAGATATTTTACAATGAAGAGTTTGATCCTGGCTCAGGATGAACGCTAGCTACAGGCCTAACACATGCAAGTCGAGGGGCAGCATGGGCTTAGCTTGCTAAGCCTGATGGCGACCGGCGCACGGGTGAGTAACGCGTATCCAACCTGCCCCGGACCCGGGAACAGCCTTTCGAAAGAAAGATTAATGCCCGATGGTGTCTTAGTTATGCATATAAATAAGACTAAAGTTTTAACGGTCCGTGATGGGGATGCGTTCCATTAGCTAGTTGGCGGGGTAACGGCCCACCAAGGCAACGATGGATAGGGGTTCTGAGAGGAAGGCCCCCCACATTGGGACTGAGACACGGCCCAAACTCCTACGGGAGGCAGCAGTGAGGAATATTGGTCAATGGGCGCGAGCCTGAACCAGCCAAGTAGCGTGGAGGATGACTGCCCTACGGGTTGTAAACTCCTTTTATAAGGGAATAAAGGCGTCCACGTGTGGACGTTTGCATGTACCTTATGAATAAGCATCGGCTAACTCCGTGCCAGCAGCCGCGGTAATACGGAGGATGCGAGCGTTATCCGGATTTATTGGGTTTAAAGGGAGCGCAGACGGCCTTTTAAGTCAGCTGTGAAAGTTTGCGGCTCAACCGTAAAATTGCAGTTGATACTGGGGGGCTTGAGTACGGTCGCGGCATGCGGAATTCGTGGTGTAGCGGTGAAATGCATAGATATCACGAAGAACCCCGATTGCGAAGGCAGCATGCCAGCCCGTGACTGACGTTGAGGCTCGAAGGTGCGGGTATCAAACAGGATTAGATACCCTGGTAGTCCGCACGGTAAACGATGGACACCCGCTGTCGGCGATATACGGTCGGCGGCTTAGCGAAAGCGTTAAGTGTCCCACCTGGGGAGTACGCCGGCAACGGTGAAACTCAAAGGAATTGACGGGGGCCCGCACAAGCGGAGGAACATGTGGTTTAA
>UQVZ01000021.1 GCA_900544675.1 uncultured Bacteroides sp. | reverse complement strand
GGTTCTGCTGCCTTATGCAAGAAATAAAAAATGGAATTGATAGAACCCACCTTAATAACTTTGCAAAGAACGCCCGAAGTGTGCGCGCTCGCAAAGAATAACACTTAACCTAAAAACGAATACATACCATGAACATGCACTACTATGATGACGGATGAAATTGCTACGCAATAACGCAGGCGCAACAACTTTGAGACAAACCTGACGGGTTGTACTAAATACATGCATTATTATGTGTAACTTTAAACTAACAAAAAGATTAATGGAAAACAAAAGAAACATTCGAAGGATTCCCCTCTTATTCTTACTGATGTTAGTCAGTTTCCTTCCAGCATGGGCGCAACAAGGCGTACCTGTGGAAGGTGTGATAATGGACGGGAATGGCGAAACGGTAATCGGTGCATCGGTAACGGTGAAAGGTGAGAAAAACATCGGCACGATTTCCGACCTCGACGGACGATTCCAGCTGACAGTTCCCAGCGAGAAATCGGTATTGGTCATATCGTTCATCGGTATGAAGACCAAAGAAGTAAAAGTAAAACCTCACGGCACCATGAGCATTACGCTGGAAGATGACACAGAGGTGTTGGACGAAGTAGTTGTGGTAGGTTACGGACAGCAAAAGAAAGCCAGTGTGGTAGGTTCTATCACCCAGACCACCGGAAAAGTATTGGAACGTACAGGTGTGACCAGCCTGGGAGCTGCTTTGACAGGTAACTTACCGGGTGTCATCACTTCCGCATCTACCGGTATGCCGGGCGACGAAGACCCTGAAATCATTATCCGTACTAAAAGTTCATGGAACAACAGTGCTCCACTCGTATTGGTAGATGGTGTAGAACGTGAGATGAACTCGGTTGATATTTCCTCCGTAGCCAGCATTTCTGTACTAAAAGATGCTTCTGCTACAGCGGTTTATGGTGTGAAAGGTGCGAATGGCGTTATTTTGATTACGACCAAACGTGGTCAGGAAGGAAAGGCAAACGTACAGGTTAAGGCAAATATGACAGCTAAAGTCGTATCAAAACTGCCGGAAAAATACGATGCCTATGATACCTTCTATCTGCTGAACAACTCCATCGAACGGGAAGCTGCCATCAATCCGAACGGATGGGCAAATTATTCGAATCCGGTTATCATTGACAAATACCGCCATCCGGCAAACGCCGAAGAATGGGACCGTTATCCGAACACCGACTGGGAAGACTACCTGTTCCGCAAGGCAGCCATGTCTTATAACGCCAGCGTCAACGTATCGGGCGGTACCAGCGTAGTGAAATACTTCGCAGCAGCCGATTTCACCAACGAAGGTGACTTGTTCAAAGACTTCCAGAACGGACGCGGGTATAACTCCGGTTTCGGATACAACCGTATTAATGTACGAAGCAATCTGGACTTTACTCTGACTAAGACGACCAAATTCTCGACTAACCTCTTCGGCTCGAATGCACAACGTACGTTGCCGTGGGAAATGTCAGACAGTGATGCCAGCTATTGGGCTTCTGCCTATAAGTCGGCTCCCGATGCCATGCGTCCGGTTTATTCCAATGGTATGTGGGGATGGTATGCCTTACGTGATGCCGATGTACCCAACTCGGCACGTATCCTGGCAACCAGCGGAAATGAAAAGCGCACTACAACCAAAATCAATACAGACTTTATTTTGGACCAAGACTTGAAATTCGTCACATCTGGACTGAAATTCAAGGCGACCTTCTCTATGGACTACAGCTTCGTGGAAAACAAGCGAGGCGTGAACGATATGTATAACGATGCCCAGCAAATGTGGGTAGACCCCGATACGGGTGAAATCAGCTACAAGTTCGACCCCGATTCAGGAACAGGTCTGGACAAAGTAGAAAACCCGATTTACTGGACTACACAGTCGGGTAGCGCTGACGTCGGAAGCACTTACCGCAAACTGTATTATGCCCTGCAATTGGATTATGCACGCACCTTCGGCAAACATGAGGTGACCGCCTTAGGTCTGTTCAGCCGCCTGAAAGAATCGCAAGGCAGCGTATACCCCATTTACCGGGAAGACTGGGTATTCCGTCTTACTTATAATTATGCCTTGCGCTACTTCTTCGAAGCCAACGGCGCCTACAACGGTTCGGAAAAGTTCGGTCCCAACTACCGTTTCGACTTCTTCCCCTCATTATCCGTAGGCTGGATGTTGAGCGAAGAAAAGTTCATGAAGAAACTGAAAATCTTCGACATGCTGAAGATACGTGCTTCTTGGGGACGCGTAGGTGACGACTCGTATGTACAACCATGGCAACGCTTCAATATGAGCAACCGCTTCCTGTACCGTGACCAGTTGAGCAATTCCGGCAATGCCATCATGGGCTCGGTAAGCCCGGCTGCATCGCCTTATACGTTCTGGAAAACCACCACATTGGGTAACCCCGACATTTCCTGGGAAACCGTAGAAAAACGTAACATCGGTTTAGACTATGCTTTATTCGGCGGACTGATTGCCGGTTCGGTCGATGTATTCAACGACAGCCGTACCGACATTCTGATTTCGGGCAGCAGCCGTTCCATCCCTTCTTACTTCGGCATCACACCACCGGCAGCCAACCTGGGTAAGGTGAACAGTCACGGTTACGAACTGGAACTTCGTCTGAACAAAACTTTCCCCAATGGAATGCGTGCTTATATAAACGCGAACATGACCCACGCTGTCAACGAAGTGAAATTCCGTGACGACCCTGCTCTCAAACCGGCTTACCAAAAAGCAGCAGGTCACGCTTTGGATCAGGTATATGCCTACATTGACCATGGAAACTTGGCTACATGGGATGATGTTATCGGTAGTACAGCCTGGACAACAGACAACGGGAATAAACTGCCAGGCGACTACAACATCGTAGACTTCAACGGTGATGGTGTAATCGATACCGACGACAGCGCGCCTTATCAATACTCTACCATCCCGCAAAACACATACAGTGCAGCGGTCGGATGGGAATGGAAAGGCTTCAGTGTCTATGCACAGTTCTACGGTGTAAACAATGTGACCCGTGAAGTGAACTTCCCGACATTCCGCAGCACGGCTCACGTAGCCTACGTGGAAGGCGATTACTGGACACCAGGCGGCACTGCCACTCTGCCCACCCCACGTTGGGGAACTACTATCAACTCGGCAGCCAACGGTACCCGTTACTGGTATGACGGTTCCTACGTCCGTCTGAAGAACGTGGAAATCTCGTACACCTTCCAAGGCGACTGGCTGAAGAAAGCCGGCATCAATTCCGCCCGCCTGTATGTGAACGGCGACAACCTCTACATGTGGACCAAAATGCCCGATGACCGCGAGTCGAATACCGGATACAGTTCTGGAGACGGTGCTTATCCTACCGTACGCCGTTTCAACCTCGGCATCGAGATTAACTTATAATATAAATAAGGAGTAACAACTATGAAGAAATATATCAGTAAATGCTTTTTGATGTCAGCCATTGCCCTTGCCGGCACACTGGGGCTCGGCTCGTGTACCGACTACCTGGACAAAGCGCCGGAAACAGACTATGAAGCAAGCGACCCTTATAAGAACTTTATGAACTTCCAAGGCTTCGTGGAAGAACTTTACAACTGCATCCCCATCGTGTCGAACAGCGAATACCATACCTGTTTCAATTACGGGGAAGACGAATACTGGGAACCGCAAGAGACTCGCCTGCAAACCTTGAATGTAGACAACGGTGATTTCTGGGGATGGACCACAGCCTACTACGGTTACCCGCGCAGTGGAGGCTCGGCAGGCACTACTACACGACGTGACAAAGGAGACTTATGGACCAATGCCTGGTACGGCATCCGCAAATGCAACGAAGGCATTGCCAACCTGGAACTGTTAACAGGCGCGACCCAAGAGGAACGTGACCTCATCGAAGGCCAGCTCTACTTCTTCCGTGCCTGGTTCCATTTCATGGTTATGGAATGGTGGGGCGGCATGCCTTACATCGACACCGTGTTGCCTCCCGATGTGAACCCGACTTTGCCCCGCCTTACGTGGCAAGAATGTGCCGAGAAATGCGTAGCCGACTTCGAACATGCCGAAGACTTGCTTCCCATAGACTGGGACGAAACAACCGCCGGCAAAGTGACCTTGGGCAGAAACAACATGCGTATCAATAAAATCATGTGCCTCGCCTACAAAGGCAAGACCCTGCTGTGGGCAGGCAGTCCGCTGATGAACTGGTCATCGGGCGGCAGCCGTGAATACAATCAGGAATTTTGCCAACGCGGCGCGGAAGCTTTGGGTGAAGCCTTGGCGCTGACTGAATCAACCGGCAGATATGCATTGGCTCCTATGGACCAGTACAACGACATCTTCCTGGTACACAATTCGGGCGGCAGACTGAATGGCGTGAACGAAGCCATCTTCCAAGAGAACTTGCTGGATTATGACTCGCGCTGGCGCTGGAACATGATTAACGACTTCCGCCCGCAAAGCATCGAGACTTCCGGTATCAAGGTATTTCCTACTGCCAATTATGTCAATTACTTCGGCATGCAGAATGGTTATCCGCTCCCCGAAGACATTACACAAGCAGATGCCGCATCGGGCTATGATCCTACCCACCCCTGGAAAGGACGTGACCCACGCTTCTATAAGGTCATCATGTTCGACGGCGTACAATACCGCAGCAGCGGCGGTGCAGGCGGCTCGGTCCAACTGTACACCGGAGGAGCTGAAAGCGAGGAAGCCAATCCCAACAAAGGTTGCTTTACCGGCTATATGAACATGAAACTCTGTCCGCAACTGATGAATACCACCGATGGTTACAAAGACAATAACATCATGATATTGAATCTGATGCGTCTTGCCGATGTCTACTTGATGTATGCCGAAGCAGCCGCCGTAGGCTACGGAAGCCCGCAGGGCAAAGCCAGCTCTTATTCATTGACCGCCGAACAAGCTATCAACGTCATCCGTGACCGCGCTGGCGTAGAGCATGTATTGCCACAATTTACAGGCAACACAGAAAGCTTCTTAAGCGAAGTGCGCCGCGAACGTGCCGTAGAATTGGCATTCGAAGGCTTCCGCTTCATGGACCTGCGCCGCTGGATGCTACTGACCCAACGTCCGTACACATTGAAGACTAAAATAGAGTTCGACCGTGCCGACCCTGACAACTACAACTATGATGCACCGGAAGAGAACCCGATTATCAACCTGCGTGAAGTCACTTTGCTGGAACGCAACTACACCGACCGCCATTATTGGTATCCGATTCTCCGCGATGACGTGCAGATGTATGAAGGATTCAGCCAGAATCCGGGATGGTAAAATTTAAGTTTTTAAGTTCTTGAGTTTTTAAGGCTTTAAGTTTTTGAGTTCGCTTTTTGAAACGCGGATTATTATTCTCACCACAGATTACACAGATTAGATAAATGAAGAATCACTCGTTATTAACTATTAATTTTTAATTATTAATTCTCTCTGTGTCTTTGTGTCTCTGTGTTCAAGAACTCACAAACCAACAAACTTAAAAACCAATAAACTGACAAACTTAAAAACTGATAAACTAATAAACTAAAAGAAACAGACAATGAAAAGAAAGTATCTATATATAGGCTATGCGGTTTCAGCACTTGCCCTTTTCCCTTGGACGGGACTGCAGGCACAAGAAGAAACAACGGACAGCCTGGTAAACGTAGCTTTCGGAACCAGAGAACGGGAAGACCTGATACAGGCTGTCTCCACGTTCAATACATCCGAATTGCTGAAAAAAGCGAACAGTTCGAACAGTCTGATTGGACTGGACAGCTACATTGGCGGTTACACCGGCAACATCTGGGGACAGGGAGCCTTGGTTCTGGTAGACGGTGTACCTCGCGACGCCTCTAATGTCCGTGCCTCGGAAATAGAAAGCATTTCGGTCATGAAAGATGCCGCAGCCGTAGTGCTTTACGGAAGCCGTGCCTCGAAAGGCGTAATTCTGATTACAACCAAACGCGGAAAAGAAGGACCGATGCGCATTGACGTGCGTGCCAATACCGACATCTATGTGCCCAAGTCATTACCTAAATACCTGGATGCAGACTGCTACATGACGCTTTATAACGAAGCCTGCCGCAACGACGGTATCGCCGAACGCTACGATGCCTCTACCATCTATCATACCGCCATGGGCACCAATCCCTACCGGTATCCGGATATCGACTTCTACAGCTCGGACTATATCCGGAAAGTATATAATAATGTAGACGTGACAGGAGAAGTGTCGGGCGGTAACGAACGTACGCAGTATTACCTGAACTTCGGCATCGACTATAACAACGACCTGGTGAAATACGGCGAAGCAAAGAATAACAACGACCTGCGCTTCAATGTCCGTGGTAACGTGGATATGCAACTGGCTTCATGGCTGAAAGCCACTACCAACGCGGCGGTTGTCTATACCAATCAGTACAGAGGACGAGGAACGGATGCCGACAGTTTCTGGAGCACAGCCGGCACCTTGCGCCCCAACTGGTTCTCTCCGCTGCTTCCTATCGATATGATGGACCCCAACTCGGAAAGTATCCAAAGCTATATCAACAACAGTGACCACTTGATTGACGGCAAATACCTGTTGGGCGGTACATCTACCGACCAGACCAATCCCTTTGCCGACTTGCTGGCAGCCGGTTATGTGAAAGAAAAAGCCCGTATGTTTATGTTCGATGTAGCCCTGCAAGCCGATTTAAGCTCTATCCTGAAAGGTTTGTCATTCAAAACGGCCTACAGCGTGGACTATACTTCTTATTATTCGGAAGCTTACAAAGCGACCTATGCCGTATATGAACCGACTTGGGCAAATGTAAACGGCAAGGACATGATTATCGCGCTGCAACAGCACAACATCGACAAAAAAGATCCGACCGAATACGTAGGCAAGTCAACGTATGACCAAACCATGCAATTTAGTGCACAGTTTGACTACAACAATACCTTTGCCAAGTATCACAACGTATCGGCTACCCTGCTGGGCTGGGGATACCAGACACAAAGTTCTGCCGACGAAAACCACGAAAGCAGCGACTATCACCGTACCAGCAACGTCAATTTAGGCTTGCGTGCCGCCTACAACTACGACCACAAATATTACGTAGACTTCAGCGGCTCGGTTGTCCATTCAGCCAAACTGCCGGAAGGCAACCGCAACGCTTTTTCACCATCCGTCACTTTGGGCTGGAGATTAAGCAAAGAGAACTTCATAGCCGACCATGCGGACTGGATTGACGATTTGATGATTACCGCTTCGTATGCCAACCTGCACCAGGACCTGGACATCGAAAGCTACTACATGTATCAAGGCACCTTCACCAAAAGTTCCGATACCGGAGGAGGACACTGGGTACAATGGCACGATGGAGCAGCAGGCGGTTGGGTTCCGACTTCCATACGTGGTAGCAATCCGGACCTGGACTTCATTACCCGTCAGGAATTCCGTGTTGGACTGGATGCCACCTTATTCAACAAGCTGTTGCGCATCAATGCCAACTATTTCCGCAACGATACCAAAGGATTGCTGACGCAAGGTACATCCACCATCTATCCGTCGTGGTACAACGTAGGGACAGGCAACAACTTCCTGCCATGGATTAACTATAACGAAGACCGGCGCAGCGGCTTTGACTTTTCGGTACAAGCCAATAAGAAGTTCGGCGACTTCGAAGTGGGATTGGGATTCAACGGCATGGTATTTACCTCTACCGCCATGGTTCGAGACGAAGTGTATGACGAAAGCTACCAGTACCGTGCAGGCAGACCTTTGGACGTGTACTACGGCTACATCTGCGAAGGCTTCTTCAACGACCAAGCAGACATCGATAACCATGCAGACCAGACATTCGGTACTGTACGTCCCGGTGACTTGAAATACAAAGACATCAACGGCGATAATGTCATCGACAGCAAAGACCAAGTGGAACTGGGCAAAAACGGTTGGGCAGCCGCTCCCTTCTCGTTCGGACTGAACCTGACACTGAAATACAAGAACCTCACACTCTTTGCCATGGGTTCGGGACAGACCGGGTCGGTAGACATGAAAAGCAGCTCTTACTATTGGAACCGCGGAACAAGCAAGTTCTCGGAAGTGGTATGGGGACGTTGGACCGAAGAAACAAAAGATGTGGCTACTTATCCGCGTCTGACCACAGGCGACGGTACGAATAACTACCAGAACTCGACCTTCTGGATGTACAAGCGCAATTATTTCAACCTGAACCAAGTGCAGCTGACATACGATTTTCCCGAAAATCCGTTCAGCAAAATAGGGTTCGTCAAAGGATTGAGCGTATATTGTGGCGGAACCAGCCTGCTGACCATCTCCAAAGAACGGAAACACATGGAGCTGAGTACAGGCTTCCCCAACTGCCGCGCTTATTATATCGGCTTTAAAGCTTCGTTCTAAGTCTTTTGAGTTTTTGAGTTATTGAGTCCTTAAGTTTTTGAGTTTTTAAGTTCATGAATTACTCTTGAAATAACTGAAAAACCGGGAAACTAAAAAACTAGAAACCGACAAACTTAAAAACTTACAACTAATAAACTAAATAAACAAATCATGAAAAAGAAACTGATATTATTCATAGCAAGTGCCCTGACGCTGTCTGCCTGCGATGACTTGTTCGAACCGGCTATTGAAAATCACCAAGAGGTAGAGCAAATGTACGGAGACCAAGAGTATATGCGCGGAATCCTGCATACGGTATACAGCCAGATACCAGGATACTACGACAATAGCGAATATGCTACAGACGATGCCGTAACCAATGAACCTACCAACACGTTCCTGCAAATGGCAACGGGAGCCTGGACCAATACTTCATACAATCCGTTGAACCAATGGACCAACTCCTATAACGCCATCCAGTACATTCATCTGTACCTGCTACATGCCGAAAACGTGACCTGGTCTACCGATGAAGAACAAAACGCCCTCTTCGCCCACCGTCTGGAAGGCGAAGCTTACGGGCTTCGAGGCATGTTCTACTACTATCTGATGCGTACCCATGCAGGGTTCGGCACCAATGGTGAACTATTAGGAGTGCCTCTGATACTGGAATACATGCCTGCCGATGCCGACTTCAATTTACCTCGCGCATCGTTTCAAGAATGTGTAGACCAAATCAACAGCGACCTACAGCGGGCAGAAGAATTGCTCCCGCTGGAATACAACGATGAAAGTGCAGTGCCGGAAAGATTCCAAGACCTGACAACCGACGTCAGCAAATTCAACAACGTCATGGGAAGCAAGGCACGCGGTTTGTTCAACGGCTTGGTAGCTCGCGCTTTCCGTGCCCGTTTAGCCTTGATGGCAGCCAGTCCGCTTTATCAAGATGCAACCAACGCTACGACTTGGCAAGACGCTGCAGATGCGGCAGCCGAGCTGATTGACTACAAAGGCGGCATCAGCGGTATGGCATCTGACGGAGGTGAATATTACTCGCCGGCTATCACCAACACCATCAGCGACGGAATAAACCCGAACGAAATCTTATGGAGAGACAATGTGGGAAGTGCCAACAATACATGGGAAAGCGAACAATTCCCACCGAGCCTGTATGGCACCGGACGGATGAATCCTTCGCAAAACCTGGTAGATGCCTTCCCAATGGCTAACGGTTATCCCATCAGCGACACACAACACAGCGGCTACGATGCCAATAACCCGTATGCCAACCGTGACCCGCGCTTAGACAAATACATACTTCATAACGGAAGCACTATCAGTGAAAAAGGCATAACCATCAATACCGCAAGTGGGACAGACGCTATCGATGTAACCGAAAACCGTTCTACCCGTACCGGTTACTACATGAAGAAACGTCTGCGCTGGGACGTAAGCTGCGACCCAGCTGCCAGCAATACGCAAACCCACTATACACCGCGCATCCGCTATACGGAAATGTTTTTAGACTATGCAGAAGCCGCCAACGAAGCCTGGGGACCTAAAGGTACAGGCAGCCACGGCTATTCGGCTTACGATGTAATTAAAGCCATCCGTCAACGTGCAGGTGTAGGCGGCGATGACGATCCGTATCTGGAAACATGTGCCGGCAGCCAGAACCAAATGCGCGAACTGATTCGTAACGAACGCCGTCTGGAACTTTGCTTCGAGAGTGTACGTTTTTGGGACGTACGCCGCTGGGAATTGAATCTGAACGAACCGGTTTACGGATTACGTCCAAACGGAGACACCTATGAACGTTTTCTGGTAGAAGAACGCTCATATAAAGACTATATGTATTTCAACCCTATTCCCAACTCTGAAATCTTGAAGTACAGTAATTTGGAACAAAACAAAGGATGGGAATAATTGACAATAACCCTAATGATTAAAAAAGAAAGATGACTGACATGAAAAAGAATCTATTATATATAGGAATGGCTTCGTTGTTCTTGGGTGCCATGGCTTCTTGCGAAAGCGGAACGAATGAATTTGCCGATTTCGACTACAGTACGGTGTATTTCGCCAATCAGTTTGCCGAACGTACCTTGGAACTGGGAGAAGACGAATTCGTGGACAACTCCATGGACAACGAGCACAAAGTATCTATCAAAGCTGCGTGGGGAGGAGGATATACCAATCGCCGGAATGTAACTATCGATGTCGAAGTAGACGAATCGCTGTGCGACCGGCTCTACTTTCAGGGTACCGATACGCCGGTTACTCCCATGCCCAGCAATTATTATACATTGGCTTCCAATCAAATCAACATTCCGGAAGGCCAGGTCAGCGGAGGTGTAGAAGTGCAACTGACTGATGCTTTTTTTGCTGACGAGAAGACAACAGGCAACTACTATGCCATTCCCTTACGCATGCTCCATGTAGAGGGAGCCGACTCCATCCTGCAGGGGACTGCCGCCGTAGAAAACCCGACATTGACCAATACCGGAGACTGGACCACGCAACCGAAAAACTATGTGCTCTACGCAATCAAGTACGTCAACGAATGGCACGGCGAATACTTGCGCCGCGGCATGGACCAAATTACAGCTAACGGCACGACAACTTCTACCTATCGAGGCGAACAGTACATCGAAGACGATGAAGTGGTTTACATGACGACTCAAAATCTTACTGGAAGCATCTTGGCACTCTCTGCACATGACCAGGCAGGCAATCTGGTCAACTACAATGTCAACCTGCGCTTTGCAGACGACGGTAGCTGCACCCTGAGCAGCATGACCGACGGCATCACAGTGACAGGAAACGGCAAGTTTGTGAAAGACGGAGAGAAAAACAGCCTGGGAGGCAAAGACCGCGACGCGCTCTACCTGGATTACCGGGTAAATTTCGAGAACCTGAACATGCAATACGCTACCACCGATACCTTAGTGCTCCGCACTCGTGGCGTACAAGGCGGCAAGACATTCGAGGTAGAAAGAAGATAAAATGGTATAACATTTAAACAGAAAGAACATGAAACACATACATACTATGCTAACAGGTTTCGCTATGCTGGCAGTCTTATCCACTTCCTGCGTAGACGAATACGTATGCAACCTTCAGGTAGAAAAGCCCGAGGAGGTAGCAGGCAGCGAATACCTGGCAACCTTCGATGTGCTGAAGTCTTACATCAGCCGTACCGAGAACGAACCGTTCCGGCTGGCTGCCAATATGGCTCCGACCGACTTTACCGCACACGAAATAGCTTACAGTACCCTGCTGACCAATTTCGACGGACTGGACATAGGCAGCACCTACATGCCTGCCACATCAGCAGACGACCAAGGCGTATACGATTTCAGCGGTATGACCACCATAGCGAACGCTGCCCAAACAGCAGGCGTCACCCTGTATGGCGGAACACTCGCTTCCTATCAAGGACAACGTGCGGCTTACTATGCCGAGCAATTCGAACCTACCATCATCCCTTACGAACCGGAAAAAGGACGCACTGTCCTTTTCAACTTCGAGTCGGATGAATTAGGCACTGCCTATGAAATGAGTAACGGCAGTACGGCTATTGTTGAAACGGACCCAGACGATGCTAATAAAAAAGTGCTCCACGTAGGCACCGACGAGCAAAAGGCAGCTTACTCCTTCCCTAAATTCAATGTCAAATTACCTGAGGGACGCAAGTTGGGCGACTACGTCAGCATCGAACTGGATATGCGCATCGTCAATCAGGACGGTCTGTGGGGTTCGGGCATGCAAGTGCTTATTAACGGACAGAAATTTGGTGTAGGAGTCAACGCGGAAGGTCTCGGCTGTAAACCGAATCAATGGAACCGTGGAGCCGTTATCAAGATGAACAATGCCACGGCACCCGGCTTCATGCTCCCTGCCAGTCTGGCTGAATTGACCGAATTCGAACTGCAAATCGGTTCGGAATCGAGCGGCGCACAATATTACCTGGACAACATCATCATGAACTACGAAGTGGCAGGCACAGGAACTACCATCATCGACTTTGAAAGCGATGAGCTGGGAAAAACTTACCCAATGACGGGCAACAGTTCATCTGTAGTGGAAAACGACCCGACGGGCGAAAGCGGAAAAGTACTTCATGTAGGAACGGCCAGCAGTCTTGCCAGTTATTCATTCCCGCAGTTTACTGTCCAGTTACAGCCGGGCAGAACGCTGAAAGACTATACCGGCATTGCGGTGGATATGTACCTCATCGACGGTAAAGGTAAATACGGAGGCGGCGTACAGGTTGTTGTCAACGGTGTATCCTATAACTGCGGCACAGGTCCTGCTGCGTTTGGCTGCCCCGACAATGCCTGGGGACGCGGACTGATTTACATTCCTTTCGGTGAAGGGGGTATGCCTATACCTGAAGGCATGGAAAACTTGACCGAAATTACGCTGGCTATCGGTTCCGGCTCTTCCGAATGGCACGCTTACATCGATAACATCACCCTGTACTGGAAGATGGATGATACCATTGTCGAAAAGACCGATGAAGAAAAAGCGGCTATCCTGACCGCTGACATGAACGCATGGATTGGCGGCATGATGAGTGCCGGAGGTGAAGCCGTTACGATGTGGAACATCATCGGCGAACCGCTCAGCCAGAATCAAGATGCCAATACGTTCAATTTCGGCGAATATTTGGGAGGCGATGCCGGTTTTGCCCGTCTGGCTGTAGAGTTGGCACGCGATACGGCACAAGCACCGGTACAGCTCTTCGTCAGCAATACCTTCGAACAAGCCGACGACATGGCATCAAAAGCCGACCAACTGGCAACCCTGGTTGACTCGTATGAAGAAGACGGAGAAACGGTTATCGACGGTTACAATATCCTGCTCCATGCTGTCTACTCGAAAGACGCCGTTGTTCAGGCTGCTAACAAAGATGAAATTACTGCCCTCTTCACCCGCCTGCAACAGACCGGCAAGCCGGTACGCATTTCCGATTTAAGTATTTGCGTAGAAAACGCCGACGGCAGCCTTGTCCAGGCAGGTCAGGTATCGACCGACGACCGCATCAATGCCGGCAAATACCTGTCGCTTATCATGCAGGAATATCGCCGTATCATCGGTGTGTCTAACCAATACGGCATTTCACTCTCAGGATTGAACGAATCTTCATCCGGCAATAAACTCTGCCCGTGGACTTCCGGCTGGGACCGCAACCTGCTATATGAAGGGGTAGTGAACGGACTGAAGCAAGAATAAGCTTACTGTTCAATGGTATATAAATGACATCGACAAGCACAGAAGAGCACCGGTTTTATCTTCAGGCTCTCTGTGCTTGTTTTTACGAAACCGAAGTTAACGCAATCCATAAAACATATCATACAATAAAACATCATGAAGTATTCTTATCCTATGAAAGCCGCTTTTGCATTGGCATTCGGCTTAAGCCTCAACACGGCTTGTCAAAACCAACAAACCCAAACAACGCCCGATTTACAATTAATAGGTACGGGCAATCCTTATCTCCCGCTTTGGGAACACTTACCCGACGGAGAACCTCGTGTATTCGAAGACCCTGATAATCCGGGCAAGTACCGCGTGTACATTGTCGGTTCGCACGACACACGTTTCGACAGCTATTGCGGTGCAGATATCCGGATGTGGTCAGCTCCGGTGGATGACCTGACCGACTGGCGCGACGAAGGAGTGATATTCACTTACCCAATAGAAAACCAATGGGATGTCATGTATGCTCCAGACCTGGTAGAAATACCACAGAAAGACGGCAGCAAAGTCTATTACCTGTATCCGCATAGCCGTGGAGCAAACCGTGAAGCCATGGTATGCAAAGGTACTCGTCCCGACGGTCCCTTTACACCTGTCAACCTGACCGAAGACGGTACCCGCACATTGCCGGGAAGCATCTTTGGTTTCGACCCCTCTGTTTTTGTCGAACCGGTTACCGACCCGAATGACCCTGATTACGAAACAGGCTTCCGTGCTTACGGCTTCTGGGGATTCCAACGCTCTTCTGCAACCCAACTGGACCCGAAAACCATGTATTCTACCCGACCAGGTACAGAAATCATTCCTTATTTTATCCCCGCCAGCTTGCGCTACGGCGAGATACGTGACCCGAAAGGAACAAAATATCCGGCTCTCTATGACGGACAGAAACCCGAAGACTTCAACTTCTTCGAAGCCTCGTCCATCCGTCAAGTAGGCAACAAGTATGTCATGATTTTCTCCGGCTATTCGGGACCCGATTATGGCTTGGGAAGCACCAATTCCACCCTGCGTTACGCATACGGAGACACACCGTTAGGACCGTGGCGTAGCGGTGGCGTACTGGTCGACTCACGTGGCGTAGTGCTGAATGAAGACGGGAGCAAACTACAGACCACCAATGCAGGACACAATACCCACGGCAGTTTGCAGGAGGTCAACGGTCAATGGTATGTATTCTATCACCGTCCTCCGCGCGGATTCGGATTTGCACGCCAAGCCATGGTAGCTCCCGTTACCATCCAATGGGACGAAAAGCCCGTTGCGGAAGGAGGCAAAGTAACCATTCATGGATATGACCCATACGCGCCCGACAGCATCTGGCAAGCCCAAGCGACCAACGGCGATACATACACCGGTGCCGAAGTCACCTCAGAAGGATTCCAGATTTTCGGTATGGACCCGTATAAGTATTATTCTGCCGGTTATGCCTGCTACCTCTCAAACGGTCAGGCAATGCAAGACGCATGGGACATTTGGGACAACAACATGCCGGTTAACATGAACAAGGGCGACATCGTAGGATTCAAGTATTTCGGATTCGGCGGGCTGGAGCAAGCACAAAAAGGACTGAAACCTTTTGCAGGCAGCAAGGCATACGACAAAACCTATTTCAACCTCTTCCTGACCGCACAGGCAGAAACCGCATTCAAAATCAATGTCTGGCTGGACGGACCTTGGAACAACGAAGTATGGAAAGGCAAGAAGATTGGCGAAATCACCATACCTGCCGGGACTACCACCAATGAAATAACTAAATACACCATTGATGTGACCGATGCAGTCAAGGCGTTAGACAAGAAGCACGCTCTCTATTTGGTTGCGGAAGGCGATGCCGACGGATGCTTGTGCATCCTTCGCGGACTGGGATTCAGCGCAGACGAAAAGAGTTTAGTTTACCCGGTTGTACCGACGGTCAGCATTCAGGCAGACGGTCAGGAGGTAGAACTTCCTGCCCTACCTGTCCGTTCGACCAACGCCAACGGTTATACGGGATACGATCAATATGAAGCGACTTATACGCTTCCTGCCAATACAAACACGGTTCCGGCATTCACCGCCTCATCGGACAACCCGAACGTAAAAATAGAAATCGCCCAACCTGAAGGCAAAGACAGCAAAGCAGTTGTGAAATTCGATTATAACGGCATGATTAAGACTTATACCATCAACCTCCAATAATCGCTTTGACACATAAAGTCGCTCACACATCGCCTGTTTCTTTACGTTATACAACCCAAAGAAACAGGCGATTAAATTTCTCATCTATCCATTTATATCGCTAAAAACAATATCTTTGCACAAACGTGCAACACATTAACACCTGTTTGCTTACTTAAAAATGATTTGTATATGAGAAAATACCTCTTTTCAATCCTGACCTTATTGGTAGCTGTATGCTCTTTACAAGCTACCGAAACCCGTTCGCCGAACGGACAAATCCGTGTAACCGTCCATTGTGCGGACGACAACCATCGTGATATGGCTTTCCTTTCGGTCCGATACAACGGACAATATGTATTCGAACGTATCGGATTAGGACTAAAGACCAACCGGCAAGACTTGGCTACCGGACTGCGCCTGCGCTCGGTATCGGAAGCGACACCTCATACCGACGATTACCGGATGCTTACAGGGAAACGCTCGCATTGCGTCAATCATGCCAACGAGCGGACATACACTCTGGAAAACGAACAAGGACAATGCCTCACCCTCATCGTGCGTGCTTACGATGACGGAGTCGCTTTCCGCTACCGGCTGGAAGCTGACGCAAAGGGTGAAAAACTGACCGCCGAATGCACTTCTTTTGATTTGGCTGCGGGCAAGCCCCGCTGGATGCGTCCCCGTTCGGTTGACAACGAAGGCTTTTACCCGTTCGCTACCAACGGCGATACGCCTAGCGAATGGGGATATCCTGCCTTGATGGAACCACAAGGAGGCGTATTTGCCTTGGTGACCGAATCGGATTTGCAACGCACTCATTGCGGTACCTACCTGATTAATGAGGGTACGGAACGCTACCGGGTAAAAATGGTGGAAAAAGAATTGCCCGTATCGGAGGAATGGAACTCGGCATGGCATGTACAAATTATAGGCTCGCTGGCGGATGTCACCGAATCGACACTGGTCACCGATGTAGCCACCCCTTGCCGGCTGGAAGATACCTCTTGGATAAAACCCGGCATAGCCTCCTGGATTTATTGGGCACACAATCACGGCTCGCGCGACTGCAACCTGCTGAAACAATACATCGACTTGGCAGCGACGATGCATTGGCCCTATACATTGGTAGATGCCGAGTGGGACCAGATGACAGGAGGAAACATCCAAGACGTATTGGACTATGCCCACGCGAAGAACATCCGACCTTTATTGTGGTATAACTCCGACACCAACTGGACAGGCAACGGAGCACCCGGTCCGCATTACAAGATAAACAAGGCGGAAGACCGGCGAAAGGAATTCGAATGGTTGCAACAACAAGGAGTGAGCGGCATTAAAGTGGACTTCTTCTTTACCGACAGCCTTCACATCATCAACTATTATTATGACATTCTGGAAGATGCCGCCGATTATCACTTACTCGTCAACCTGCACGGAGGCACTCTGCCCTGGGGGTGGCAACGCACCTATCCGCACCTGATTACTCAGGAAGCGGTCTATGGTGCCGAATGGTATAACAATAACGAACGGCTTACGCCACGAGCTGCTCAACACAACGCCACGCTGCCCTTTACCCGCAACATCATCGGATCGATGGACTATACCCCCGGCACCTTCTCCAACTCGCAACATCCGCACATCACCAGTTACACGCACGAACTGGCGCTTCCGGTTCTCTTCGAATCGGGCATCCAGCACATGCCCGACCGCCCGGAGACGTATGCAAGTCTGCCCGCAGAAGTAAAAAAGCTCTTGTCGGAACTTCCTACTACATGGGACGACACACGTCTGCTGGCAGGATATCCGGGAAATCACGTCGTACTGGCACGCCGGAAAGGAAACGTCTGGTACATCGCCGGCATCAACGGGACAGACTCTCCTGCCCGCCTCAGCTTCTCGCTGAGCCCGCTTTCCCTGTCCGCCCAACCGACCGGCCTGCTCATTACCGACGGGAAAGATGACCAGACATTCCGCATTGAAGAGCACTTCCGTCCCAACAAGGAAGTTCATATCAATTGTCATCCCCGAGGCGGATTCGTCCTTCGGCTGGCTGCAAACTAAAACCCGTTTAAACTCCTCCGATTATTCATAAAACAGTATACGTCTGCCCATGCTTCTAACCGCGTGGGCAGACGCATGTCAGTCCTCGCAAAATCAAGATTAGCCAGGACTGCAGTCCCAAGTAGCAAGGACTGGAGTCATGACAAACTAAAACCCCGGTCATACTCTATCAGGATGGGCAAAGCAACTGGCTGACTCATTCCTATCATGCTATTGCATGACACAATACAGCTATCTTCTTTGGGGAAAGAAGCCGTCCGGCTTTATCACGAAGGATAAGAAACACGCCATACCCACTCCGCTTCCCCTCCGATAACAGCCAACAGACTCAGAACAATTCCTGCAATACACGGAGCGACTTCATCTCGGGAAAATCGGGCAGATGCAGGCGGTAATACTCGCTGATGATATCCAGACACCGGTTCAGTTCCATGCGGTTCATCCCGAACAGATGCATCGTATCGTAGTTCATGCGCATCAGCAGGCGGATGCGCGAAGCCTCATCGGGAAAGACAAACATGCCGTGCGAAGGCGGTTCGGGCACGAAACAGGCGTTCAGCAGGTCGAAACAACACCCCTCTACATAATCGTCCATATTGGGATAGAGCCCCAGGAAACGGGAAAGACGCATCAGAAAGACGAGGTGGAAATTGGCAAAACTCTTTTCGCACGCGTCCAACCACTGTACCGAATGGACGAGGTAGGCAAACAAAGGCTCATTGACCCCCTCTTCCTTCAATGCCCGGTAAAGGAACTCGGCAAGGAACAGGGCGATGGCAGACTTATAAGGGTCGTAAGGCAAGGACTGGAAGACCTGCCGGGCTTTCGCCTCACGGATAGGATGCAGCCCCGAGCGCGGACGCACCTCGGCTTCAAACTCCACCAGCGACAAGGGCTGGAACAAGACCTGCCTCACCATCGACTTGCGCGAGCGTTGTGCCGGGACGAGGAAAGACATCCTTCCCCCCTCCGCCGTATAGATATGCGCGATGTTCGAACGGTCGTTGTATTTCAACGTATGCAATACGATTCCTTGATATTTCTGCAACATAAGCCTTAATCTCCTCATACAAAGGTACACCTTTTCAGGAAAATGTGCATTTTTTTCGCCGAAAGTTTTGCAGGTATCAAAAAACTTCCTACCTTTGCATCCGCAAACGAGAGACATGCTCCTCGCAAGCATCAGAAGGAGGGCCCGTTCGTCTATCGGTTAGGACGCAAGATTTTCATTCTTGAAAGGGGAGTTCGATTCTCCCACGGGCTACATAATAAACAGAATCACGAACAATATTTAAAGATTAGTCGAGATGGCAAATCACAAATCATCTATTAAAAGAATCAGACAAAGCGAAAGTAGAAGACTTCACAACAGATATTACGCAAAAACCATGCGCACCGCAGTGAAGAAACTTCGTATGACTACTGACAAAGCTGAAGCAGTAGCAATGTATCCTAAAGTACAGAAGATTTTGGATAAACTGGCTAAACGCAACATTATCCATAAGAACAAAGCTGCTAACTTGAAGTCTAAATTGGCTGCTCACATCGCTAAAATGGCGTAAGCATCAGTCTCACGAAAAAGATAGCAAGGTTGGATCGGACAGATTCAGCCTTTTGTCGTTTATAACGGGACGTAGCGAATCCCGAAATATAAATCCAGGGCATCCATCCCCTCGATTTTTCAGCATTTTTAGAGAGGCAAAGGCTCGCCATATCGTGAAAAATTCGTATCTTTGACCGTTTTAAAAAGTAGATTGAAAAAACATGAGTGAAGAACTGACCCCAAACAGCGGAAACTCGTATTCGGCAAGCAGCATCCAGGTATTGGAAGGGCTGGAAGCCGTACGTAAACGTCCCGCCATGTATATCGGCGACATCAGTGAAAAAGGCTTGCACCACCTGGTGTATGAAGTCGTGGACAACTCCATCGACGAAGCGCTCGCCGGTTATTGCACCCACATAGAAGTAACCATCAACGAAGACAACTCCATCACCGTACAAGACAACGGCCGTGGTATTCCGGTCGATTTCCACCAGAAAGAAAAGAAATCGGCACTGGAAGTGGTTATGACCGTCCTTCATGCCGGAGGTAAATTCGATAAAGGCTCGTATAAGGTGTCCGGCGGTCTGCACGGTGTGGGCGTATCGTGTGTGAACGCCTTGTCTACCCACATGACCACCAACGTATTCCGCAACGGAAAGATTTACCAACAAGAATATGCATGCGGCAAACCGCTGTATCCCGTAAAGGAAATAGGTACGACCGACATCACCGGAACCCGCCAGACTTTCTGGCCCGACAAGACCATATTCACCACCACAGAATATAAGTACAATATCCTGCAGGCACGTATGCGCGAACTGGCATACCTGAACAAGGGCATCACCATCACGCTGACCGACAAGCGCGAGAAGGAAGAGGACGGCTCGTACAAGCAGGAAGTGTTCCACTCGGAAGAAGGCGTGAAGGAATTCGTGCGCTTCCTTAACTCGAACAACACCCCGCTTATCGACGACGTCATCTACCTGAACACCGAAAAGCAGGGCGTACCCATCGAATGCGCCATCATGTATAACACGGGCTTCCGCGAAAACCTCCATTCGTATGTGAACAACATCAACACCATCGAAGGCGGTACACACGAGGCGGGCTTCCGAATGGCGCTGACCCGCGTATTGAAGAAATATGCCGAAGAAAGCAAGGCGCTGGAGAAAGCCAAGGTGGAAATCTCGGGCGAAGACTTCCGCGAAGGCCTGATTGCCGTTATCTCGGTCAAGGTGGCTGAGCCGCAATTCGAAGGACAGACCAAGACCAAACTGGGCAACAACGAAGTGAGCGGTGCCGTCAACCAGGCTGTAGGCGAAGCACTGACCAACTATCTGGAAGAACACCCGAAAGAAGCCAAACTCATTGTCGACAAGGTCGTACTGGCAGCTACGGCACGTGTTGCCGCACGCAAGGCACGTGAATCGGTGCAACGCAAAAGCCCAATGGGCGGAGGCGGACTTCCGGGCAAACTGGCAGACTGCTCCAGCCGCACGCCGGAAGAATGCGAACTGTTCCTTGTCGAGGGTGATTCGGCAGGCGGTTCAGCCAAGCAAGGACGAAGCCGCCAGTTCCAGGCTATCCTTCCGCTGAGAGGTAAAATCCTGAATGTGGAGAAAGCCATGTGGCACAAGGCTTTCGAAAGCGACGAAGTGAACAACATCATCCAGGCACTGGGCGTGCGCTTCGGTGTGGACGACTCGGAAGACAGCAAGAAAGCCAACATCGAGAAATTACGTTACAACAAGGTAATCATCATGACCGATGCCGATGTCGACGGTTCGCACATCGACACCCTGATTATGACCTTGTTCTACCGCTATATGCCCGAAGTCATTCAGGGCGGACACCTGTATATCGCCAACCCGCCTTTGTACAAATGCACCAAAGGCAAAGTGAGCGAATATTGCTACACCGACGAAGAGCGCCAGGCATTCATGCAGAAATACGGCGACGGTACGGAGAACGGAATCCATACCCAGCGTTACAAAGGTTTGGGTGAGATGAATCCGGAACAATTGTGGGAAACGACCATGAATCCGGAAACGCGCATCCTGAAGCAAGTCAGCATCGAGAACGCGGCAGACGCCGATTACATCTTCTCCATGCTGATGGGCGACGATGTGGCTCCGCGCCGCGAGTTTATCGAGAAACACGCTACGTATGCGAACATTGACGCATAACGTGTTTTTATTCATAACTTCAATTTAATTATTTAAAGTCCAGCCCCGCATCTTACATCAGGGGAAGCCTCGGTTACAATCCCATGTAACCGGGGCTTTTTTTATTTGCACATTCCCGCATTATTCCCTATATTTGAAGCACGAACCAACAAGCTGAATAAGATGAAACTCACATTCCGTATCCAATACCACACCGTTTGGGGAGAAGATGTCCGCGTTATCTTCGAAGAAGACGAAGCGCATCCCCTTTCTCTTTCCACCCGCGACGGAAGCGAATGGAAAGGCAGTTGCGACTACTCGCCCGCCGAAACCGGACACGCCATCCTTTACCGTTACGGTATTTTCCGCGACGATGTATGCATCCGCAAAGAGCTGGGAGCCATCCCGCACGCCGTCTACCAAGGCAATGCCCAGCAGCACCAATACCTCATCGAGGACTGCTGGCGCGACCTTCCCGCCGAGAACTACCGTTACAGCTCCGCCTTCAATGACATCCACGCGACGGTATCTCCCAACCTGTTGAGCAACAACGTAGGAAGCTGCATCACGTTTCGTGCCCTCTGTCCCGGGCTGCATCCGCAAGGACAAGAGCTGGGCATTATCGGAAGTTGCAGTGCCTTGGGCAATTGGGAATATTGCCGGCCCATCCGGATGCGCGAAGTACAGCCCAACGTGTGGCAGCTTACGCTGGACGCGTCGACCCTGAAATCTCCTTTCGAATACAAGTTCGTCGCCATCAACGAAAAGACCGGCGCCGTGGAAGAATGGGAGACACGCCCTAACCGCCTGTTCCAGATACGTCCGCTCCAGCGCGGAGAAACCTATCTGCCTGCCGAGACGGAAGTCTTCTTCAAACGTCCTCCCTACCGGATAGCCGGAACAGCCATCCCGGTATTCTCGCTCCGCTCGGAAGGAAGTTGCGGCGTAGGCGACTTCGGCGACCTGAAGCAGTTCATCACGTGGGCGGCCGAGACCGGACAACGCGCCGTGCAGATACTTCCCATCAACGATACCACGATGACCGGCACGTGGATGGACTCGTATCCCTACAACAGCATTTCCATCTATGCTTTCCACCCGATGTACATCGACCTCCGCCAGCTTCCGCCGCTGAATGATGAAGAAGCGATGAAGACTTTCGAACGCCAGCGCATCACCCTGAACGGCTTGTCGCAAGTGGATTACGAAAGAGTGAACCAAGTGAAACGGAAATACCTCCACGAAGTCTTCCTGCAAGAACAGGAACACCTGCCGGAAGACGCCGGATTCCAAGCCTTCGTGCAGAAGAACGAAAAATGGCTGTTGCCCTACGCCGCCTTCAGTGTCCTGCGCGACCAAAACGGCACAGCCGATTTCCGCCAGTGGGGGAAAAACAGCGTCTATCGGGAAGAGAACATACGCCGGCTGGCAGCTCCCGAAAGCCCGTACCACCAGGATATCCTGTTCTATTACTTCCTGCAATACCAGCTCCACGTGCAACTGCTTGACGCCTGCACGTACGGACGCAGCCGGGGAGTCATCGTAAAGGGTGACATCCCCATCGGCATCAGCCGCAACAGCGTGGAAGCCTGGGTAGAACCTTATTACTTCAATATGAACGGGCAGGCAGGAGCACCTCCCGATGCCTTCTCGCTCGACGGACAGAACTGGGGAATGCCCACCTACAACTGGCAGGTGATGGAGAAAGACCACTACCGCTGGTGGCAACGCCGCTTCCGCAAGATGGCAGAATACTTCACCGCCTACCGCATCGACCACATCCTGGGCTTCTTCCGCATCTGGGAGATTCCTTTCCACTCCGTCCACGGACTGTTAGGGCAGTTCGTCCCCTCGCTCCCGATGACCAAAGAAGAGATACAAAGTTTCGGGCTCGACCTGGACAAGGAACGTATGACGCGCCCGTACATCAGCGACGTATGGCTCGACCAACTCTTCGGCGACCGTGCACACGAAGTGCGGCGCACCTTCCTGAAGCGGCTTCCCGACGACCTTTATGCCCTGCGCCCCGAATGCAACACCCAGCGCAAGATAGAAACCCTCTTCGCCGGAAAGACCTCGCCCGCCGATGCCGACCTGCGCGAGAAACTGTACAAGCTCGTCAGCGACGTGCTCTTCATAGCCGACCGCGACGACCCCAACAAATACCATCCGCGCATCGCCGTGCAGACCGAACCGGTATTCCTGCACCTCTCCGCCAACGAACAGCAGGCGTTCAACCGCCTTTACAACCATTACTACTACCAGCGTCACAACGAGTTCTGGTATCACGAGGCGATGAAAAAACTCCCCGTCCTGCTCCAGTCCACCCCGATGCTGGTATGCGGCGAAGACCTGGGAATGGTGCCAGGCTGCGTGCCTTGGGTGATGAACCAGCTCCAGATACTCTCGCTCGAAATCCAGCGGATGCCGAAGACACCGGGCATCGAGTTCGGCAAGCTCGAAAGCTATCCCTACCTCTCGGTATGCACCATCGGCACCCACGATATGACCACCCTGCGCGGCTGGTGGAAGGAAGACCCTGCCCTGACCGACCGCTTCTACCACGACGAGCTGCACTACTGGGGAAAGACGCCCGAAGAGGCGCCAGGCTGGCTCTGCGAAGAAATCATCCGCCGCCACCTGCAATGCCCCTCGATGCTCTGCATCCTCACGTGGCAAGACTGGACGGCAATGGACGAGTCGGTGCGCAATCCCGACATCGACGTGGAGCGCATCAACGTCCCCGCCAATCCGCGCCACTACTGGCGCTGGCGGATGCACATCACCCTCGAAAAGCTGATGAGCCTCACCGACTTCAACAGCCACATCCGCCGGATGATTGTGGAGAGCGGAAGGGCAAACGCCGATTAACATCCTGGTTCAGTAGACAAAGCTGACACGTTTTTTTGAACACAGAGGCACAAAGGCACAGAGTTTCAATCATATCAGATTCTCTGCGTCTTTGTGTCTCTGTGTTTTAATTTAGCCCTTTATCCGAATAAGCAGGTTGGCAAGGATGGCGGTGACACCTCCCGTGGTGATGCCCGACGCGAAGATATTGCGCAAGGTGTCGGGAAGCTGGCAAAGGATGTCGGGCACCAGCTCCACGCTCAGCCCGAACGAAAAACTCAAGGCAATGACCAGTGTCGCCTTGCGGTCGATGGTCTGCGAGGCAATGATGCGGATGCCTGCCGCCGCCACGGTGCCGAACATCAGCAGCGTGGCTCCGCCCAATACCGGTTCGGGCATCAGCGAAAAGACCAGCCCCACTGCTGGAAACAAGCCTAACAGCACCAGCATACCGGCTATGTAATAGCCCACGTAACGGCTCGCCACGCCTGTCAGCTGAATCATCCCGTTGTTTTGCGCAAAAATGGAATTGGGGAACGAGTTGAGACAAGCGGCTACCACCGAGTTGAACCCGTCGGCAAAGATGCCTCCCGAAGCACGCTTCACAAACTTCTCGCCTTCGACCGGCTCGCCCGATATCAGCGAATTGGCCGTAATGTCGCCATACGCCTCGATGGCGGTAATGAGGTAAATCAATGCCAAGGCAACGATGGCCGACACATCGAACGAAAGTCCGTAACGGAACGGGATGGGAATGTTCAACCCTCCATAGCTCTGCACCGACGAGAAATCGACCATCCCCAAACACCACGCCACGACATAGCCCACTGCCAGCCCGATGACGATGGAGCTCATCCGCAAATAACGGTTCGCGCTGCGGTTGAAAAAGATAATCAACACCAGCACCAATGCAGCCAACCCCACGTGGCGCACCGAGCCGAAACTGCCGTCCGCCTGTGCCGCCGCTCCGCCGCCGCAAGCCGTGATGCCTACCCTTATCAGACTCATCCCGATAAGCGTCACCACAATGCCCGAAACCAGCGGCGTGATAATCCGACGGGTGTATTTCAGCAGGCGGCTGATGAACATTTCGACCGACGCTGCCACCATACAGGCACCGAAGACAGCCGACAGTCCTCCCGTCAGCCCGGCAGCGATAATAGGTCCGATAAATGAAAAGCTGGTGCCTTGGATGCAAAGCAGACCGCACCCGATAAAGCCGATGCGCCGGCACTGGACAAACGTGGAGATGCCCGAAGCTATCAACGCCATCGACACCAGATAACCGGTAGTCTCCAAATCCAGTTTCAACGCGCCTGCAATGATAAGCGGCGGGGTGATAATCGCCACAAAGATAGCCAGCAGATGCTGGAGGGCGGCAAAGAAAGCCTCACGCAAAGGCGGACGGTCATCAAGACCGTATATCAAGCCTGTAGAGGCAACCGGTTCCTGACGTTTTTCCATCATTCTCTGATTTTGATTTCGCAATTGTCCAGACTCTCAATAATGGCAAGCGACTCGACCTGTATCCCTTGCTGGCGCAAGTAATCGCCGCCGTGCTGGAACGCTTTTTCGATGAGGAAGCCCATTCCTACCAGTTCGGCTCCCGCCTTCCGCACCAGGTCGATGATGCCTTTGGCTGCATTGCCGTTGGCCAGGAAATCGTCGATAAACAACACTTTATCGCCCGGGCAAAGATAATCACGGCTGACACTGACCTCATACGAACGGCCTTTGGTAAACGAATAGACCTCTGTAGTCAGCATATTCTCCATCGTGCTGGGACGTTTCTTCTTGGCAAACACCACCGGCAGTTCGAGCAGATAGCCCACCATAATGGCAGGAGCGATGCCGCTCGCCTCAATGGTCATCACCTTATTGATATCGGTACCCGCAAACCGACGGACAAACTCTACCGCCATCGATTTCATCAGAATCGGGTCCATCTGATGGTTGATGAAACTGTCTACCTTCAAGATTCCTCCCTCAAAACATTTGCCGTCCCGCAAAATTCGCTCTTTCAGTGCTTTCATAATGGATGTGTAAGTTTATTTTTGCGCAAAGGTACGGCTTTTTATCCTATTTCCGGCAATACCACAAGCACGATATTGCCGGAAAGAAGAAAAAATACGGTTATTCGCCTTGCGGAGTACCGTCTACGACAAGGTTTCCGCCTCCTTCTACCTCACCAGTAATCCAGCCGCTGACTTCCATACCTTCTATTATCAGCTGCCCGTCGTTGATGCGGATGGTATATTTGTAACTGTTTCCGCCGACAAACGTGTGCCTGATGGCTTCGGTGCTTGCTGTAAAGCTGATACCTTCACGTGTATAGCCGATGGTCAGCTGCAACGGTACTTCCGTTTCCGAAGGATTGAGCAACAAAGCCAATTGGATACCTTCCTCGCCCGGAATGGCTTCGCCTCCGGCATCCAGCGTCCAAGTATCTCCGCCTTCCGCCTCTTCTTCCTTAACCATCTTGCCCGTACCGTCGGCAAAGCTGTAAGTAGCATGAGTGAAACAACCTTCACCCGTAAGACTTACCGAGTTCAAGAGCGTTTCCACATCCGAATCGGCGCTTAATGTAAGCAATAACAGACTGTACACATGGTCGAAAGCATCGGTGCCGGTAAAGCTGACTTCTCCGTTGGCATCGCCGAAGCCGCAAGTCTTTGTCGCAGTAAGGAAGTCGTATACCCCGATTTCATCCAATGCCCCTGTCTGCTCATCGAGATAAGGCATCGGGATGCGGCTCCGTGTGGCAGTGGCTTTATACGGATAAAAAGCGTGAAACGTGAATTTCTCGGTCAGGTTGGGCCAAGCCACGGGAGCAGCCGGCTCCCAGCCGCTTGTCTCATCATTGGAAAACTTCACCGGTTCCTCCGCGTTGGGCATAAAGAAACCGATTTCATCATTAGGGTCGAAAGTTACCGTCCCTCCGTCTACATCGGTCGTGGTACGGCTGATGTTGTTGTCCGATATCGTGGCGCGAAGCCGGATATCCGTGTTCTCACTCATGGTTCCCTGTTCGGGAATGTTCTCTTGTTGGCAGGCGAGCATGGAAAATGCCAATGCCGCGCCGCATACTACTACTTGTAATTTCATATAAGAATATTTTTAATACAATTTATTAAACGCAAGAAGCAGCCTTCTGTACACTTCACCGCAGGTTTTATGCCCGAAAATTTCGCCGTTTCCTTATTTTGCTTACCTTTGCCAGAAGATATTAACCAATTTAACAGCAACATGAAAAAGATTTCATTCCTTATCCTGTGTACCCTGATTGCCGTGTGCGCCTATGCGCAAGAGGCGAAATATGTATTCTTCTTCATCGGCGACGGCATGGGTGTCAACCAAGTGCAAGGCACCGAGCTTTACCTCGGCGAACTGGACGGCAAAATCGGAATTGTCCCGCTCAACTTTGCCGAATTTCCTTATGCGACAACCAGCTCCACCTATTCGGCTACCAACGGAGTGACCGACTCGGCTGCCGGAGGCACTGCGCTTGCTACGGGCACAAAGACCAAAAACGGTGTCATCGGTATGGAGAAAGACCAGCAGACTCCCATTGCCAGCATCGCCATGCGGGCGAAAGAAAAAGGTTGCCGCGTGGGCATTGCCACCAGCGTAAGCATCGACCACGCCACACCGGCTGCCTTCTATGCCCACAATCCCAGTCGGAAGAATTATTACCAGATAGGGAAAGACCTGTTCCTGGCAGGCTTCGATTTTTATGCAGGCTCCGATTTTCTTGACCCCGATAATCACGGCCAGTCGGAAAGCCTTTATACGCTTGCCCGTCAGAACGGTTACACAATTGCCCGCGGATACGATGACTTCACGGCTAAGAGTAACCAGGCGGACAAGCTGATTCTGCTACAGACCGAAGAGGCTTCGAAGGCTTACCGCGATGCTATCCCCTACGCCATCGACAGCAAGGAAGGCGATCTTTGCCTGAGCGACATCACCCGTGCTGCCATTCAGTTTCTTTCGAAAGACCTGAGCAAAGGATTTTTCCTGATGGTAGAAGGCGGAAAAATCGACTGGGCTTGCCACAGCAACGATGCGGCCACGGCTTTCCGCGAAGTAGCCGACCTGAATGAAGCCATCCGCCAGGCATTACAGTTCTACGAGAACCATCCCGACGAGACCCTGATTGTCATCAGTGCCGACCACGAGACAGGCGGACTGGTACTAGGAACGGGGGAATATGCCCTCAACCTGCAAGCCTTGCAATACCAGCGGGTTAGCGAAACGGCGTTCACTTCCATACTGAACGACCTGCGCCGCCAGACGAATAACCGTGTGACATGGGAGCAAGCCCGCCAAGCACTTGCCGATAACTTCGGCTTTTGGGAAGAGCTTACACTGAGCGAAGAACAGACCCGACGCCTGGAGGAAACCTATCGCCGCACCTTTACAGGCAAGGAAGTGGAAATGGAGAAAAGCGAATATGCGCAAGACGAACCTTTGGCTGCCGAAGCCGTGCGGATAATCAATGAAATAGCGATGGTAGGATGGGTCAGCGGAGGACACTCGGCAGGCTATGTCCCCGTATTTGCCATCGGTGCCGGAGCCGACCGTTTCCAAGGACGGATGGACAACATCGAGATTCCCGCCCGCATTGCCGAAGCGGCACAATACAATTAAATGAAGAATGAAGAATGAAGAATTAAGAATGAAGAATCAGTTGATGTTTACTTTTTGAAACGCAGATTAGCGCAAATTTACGCAGATTAATTAGAAGAATGAAGAACGAAGAATCATCCGTTATTAACTATTCATTTTTAATTATTCATTCTCTCCGTGCGCTTTGCTTTCTCAAAAAAATAAAAAACTTTGCGTCTCCGCGTCTCTGCGTTCAATATAATTTTTAAACGCAGATTAGCACGGATTCTTCATTCTTAATTCTTCATTTAATTAATGGTTTTCACTCGAACGACAGATAAGGCGCGAGCCGTTTCAGGTCCGCTTCGCTGAATGCCTCAAACAGGGCAAGCTGGGCAATGCCTTTCAGCTTGCCGCGCTTGCGGCGGTATTCGACAATGGCTTTCGCCTTATAGAAATTCATATACGGATGCGCACGCAAGCGGTCGAGGCCGGCACGGTTCACTTCCAGCTTGCGGAGGGATAGCGTATCTATCCGAAACCAGCTATTGACGGAAGCGTCTACATAAGGTATCTCCTGCAACTGCTCTACGGTGTAAAACCCGCCCAAGCGACGGCGGTAGGCAACTATCATCCGTGCCAGTCCGCTCCCTATGCCGGGCACGCGCTTCAGCATGGCCGTGTCCGCTTTATTCAGGTCTATCACCGTTCCTTCCGGATATTTCTCTATAATAATATAAGGTGTAACGGTATCCCGGCGGAAAGCGGTCTGCCGGTGTGCCAATGTATCCCGTTCCTCGCGTATCCGATAACTCTCGCCAATACGGATATAAGGACGCAAGGTCTCGTATTGCTCCGAAGTCAAGCCATACAGGCGTGAAAAAGATTCGGGGGTGCGGAAGACACCTCCTTTTGCCCGATATTTCAACACATTGCCTGCAATGAAAGCCGACAGGCCCAGACTGCGCAACGTTGCCGAATCGACTGTATTCGGGTCGAAAGTCTGTAAGACGACGGGAACAGACGCCGAAGCGACCCGACGGGTGCGCCGCGGCAGACGCTCCTTCTCATGAATACTCGCGATGAACGAGTCGATACGGCTGCCCTCCGAAGCCTGAAGGGGAGCCGCTTCGTGCGCCTGTCTCTGCCTCAGCCACAGGTTTCCGCCCGAGAGCACTGCCAGTACCGCCAGCAAGACCAGCACGGCACGCCGCTCGGACTTGGTGAAATAAAAGAAGTCTTTCCACATTCCGCGCTCAGCCTAACCAGCCCAGTTCGTTGATGAAAACCAGCAGGATGCCTACAGGCGTAATGTAACGCAGGATAAAGATGAGCAACGGATAGTAAGGCGCACGGAGCGAACCCCAGTTGGTCACCTCGTCGCGCACCACCTTGCGTTCCAGTTTCCACGACACAAAGAGAGAGACAAACAGTCCGCCCACAGGCAGCATAATCTTCGCCGTCAGGAAATCGATGGCATCAAACATATTCAGTCCCGCTATCCGCACATGGCTCCAGTCGCCCAATGCCAACGACGAGACGACACCTATCAGAAAGCTGCCTATCGTCACCAGCCATGCCGCACGGCTGCGCGTAAAGCCGAACTTCTCGTGCAGGAAAGCGGTAGGGACTTCGTGAAGCGAAATGGTGGAAGTAAGTGCAGCCAATGCCAGCAGGATGTAAAACAATACCGCGCTCACACTAGCCAAAAGCGGCACCGCGCCGAATGCCTGCTGAAACACATTAGGCAAGGTAATAAAGATAAGTGAAGGACCCGCATCGGGCTGGATGCCGACCGAGAACGCAGCCGGAAAGATAATGAAACCCGAAAGTATCGAGATACATGTGCCGATGACGCACACGCTCATCGCCGTATAACCCAGGCGGGTATCACGGCTGAAGTAAGAGGCATACGTCGACAGACAGCCCATTCCCAGGCTGAGCGAAAAGAAAGCCTGCCCCATTGCCCCCAAGATAGCGTCCGAAGTGATTTTGCTGAAGTCCGGCTTGAGCAGGAACTCCAAGCCTTTCAGCGCACCCGGAAGCATCACGGCGCATATAGCCAGCAGCACAATAATGATGAACAGCATCGGCATCATGATTTTCGAAGCCTTCTCGATGCCTCCCTGCACACCTTTCACGATAATGATGTGCGTCATGGCCACAAACACCGCCAGCCAGACAAGCGGACGCCACGGGTTTTGCGAGAACTCCTGAAACATCGACACAAATTCATCGGCCGATTTCCCGACCAAGTTTCCCGTCATTGCCTGGAAAATGTATTCCAGTGTCCAGCCCGACACCACCGAGTAATAGCCTAAGATAAGGAAGCCCGTAAGCACACCCATATAGCCTACGTATTTCCACGGAGTGCCCGGAGCCAGCTTCTTGAAAGCCTCGCCCGTACTTGCCTTGGCACGTCGTCCGATGGTAAACTCGGCCATCATGATAGGCAACCCGAAGAGAAACACACATCCCAGGTAAATAAGAATAAAAGCGGCGCCCCCGTGGTTTCCCGTCTCGTAAGGGAAACGCCAGACATTGCCCAGCCCTACCGCCGAGCCTGCCGCTGCCAGAATGGCTCCTACCTTGCTTGCAAAGCTAACGCGTTCACTATTTTGCATAAAATCTTCCTTTCTGTTTACATTTTAAAGCTTTTATTCGGCAAATGTACAAAAAAGTTTGTATTTTCGCCGGAAATATGAATAAATTCAATATGAAACATTATCCGTTATCCGTCATCGTCATACTCGCCATCTGTTACCTGTCTTTTTTCACTCCGCCGAAAACCGATATGGGAGAAATTCCCAACTTCGATAAAGTGGTGCATATCTGTATGTACGGCGGGCTGACCGTGGTCATCTGGTTCGAATACCTGCGCCGCAACACCGGTATCCGTTGGCGGCACATTGCCCTTATCGGCATCGCGTTGCCCGTCCTGATGAGCGGCATTATCGAAATACTGCAAGCCACCTGCACGCCCAACCGCAGCGGCGACTGGCTCGACTTTGCCGCCAACTGCACCGGGGTCGTGTTAGGCTGCCTGTTCAGCCGGTATGTTACCCATCCTTTCCTGAAAAGGTAGATAAACCCCACCAATAATGAGAAAGATAACCCACTATATACTGTACATTCTGATTGCTTGTACAGCCCTATTGAATATCCAATGCAGCGGAGGCGGGAAGGAGAGAACACCGCTTCCTGAACTGGTTCATGCTGAATCCGTAATGTTCGACCATCCCGACAGTGCCCTGCACATATTGGAGACCATGCCGATGCCATCAGCACGCAGGGATAAGGAGAACCATGCGCTGTGGTGTCTGCTTGTGACACAGGCACAGTACAAACAGGTGATGAAAATCCCTTCTGATTCCCTTGTGAGGATAGCATACGATTATTACAAGTCTACCAATAATGCCCGTAGAAAGGCGATGTCTGCACTTTATATGGGAAACATAAACTACGAACTTGGTAATATAGAGGAAGCCATACAGTATTATCTGGAAGGTAAAACAGAGGTGGAAAAAACGGATGATTATAAGACCGGATTTCTGATAATGTCATCTTTAGGTGATCTTTATCTTTTTCGTAGCCTGGCAGATTATGCATTGGATGCCTGCACTAGGGCTTATGATTATGCCGTAAAGGATTCCAACAAGCGTTATCAAATGGCTTCTTTAAAATTTTTAGCCAGATGCCATTGTATTGCTGATGAATTGCCTAAGGCTATAGAAATCTATCAGAAATGCAGTGAAATAGCATTGGAGTTTGGCTCTACTGGTTACTATTACCAAATACAGTCAGAATTAGCTTTGGTATATACTAATAGCGGTGAAGCACAAAAATCCCAGGATTTGGTGAAATCATTTCCTAAAAAATTCTATCCGTTGCTTTTAGTGGGAACAAATTATTTCCGTTTGAACCAATATGATTCTGCTTATTATTATTTGAATAAGGCATTATTAAATACGGATAATGTTTATACAAAAAAAGATGCATATAGAATTCTATATAAATTGGGGGATACTCCCAAATACCGTAAATTCCTGAAAACCTATTGCGATTCACTTCTTTTCTATACCGACTCTGTTATGTCCTTAGATAAAGGCAAGGAAATCATCGCCTACAAGGAGAAGTACGACCACCAGAAACTCATCACCGAGCAACAGCGTCTGAAGCTGGAGAAGGCGGATGCACAGCGTATGATGTTCATCATCACAATATGCCTGATAGTGGTTATAGCTGTCGTAGCTTACCTCTATCAGAAACGGCTTGTGAGAAAGGAAACCACCATCCGCAAACAGTCGGAACAGCTGCAGGAATACATGCTTCAACTGCACGAATACGAGACAAGGCTCATGCAGAACAACCGCTACATGGAGGAACTGAAGGAGCAACTTTCGGGGCAGGAAGAAAATGCGGAGGAGATACATGCCTACCGTGAGCAGATAGACAGCCTGCAGACGGAGAACGGCAGGCTTTCCGAAAAGATTGGCACCCTGCAGCGGCATATCGCCGAATATACCTCCAGGCTGGACAATATACGCAGGGAGACGGAGAAGTTCCGCAACCTCTCGGAAGAGAACCTGCAACTGAAACAAAGAGAACGTAGGCTGGCCGACTATGTGACGGACAACCACAGGCTGGTGAAGGAGCTGAAAAAGAAAACCCGCACGCTGAACGATGAAGAATGGAAAGCCTTGGAAGAAATGTGCGAGAACGCATACGGCAAATTCGTAAGCCGCCTGCAGGATATCTGTCCTACACTGACCGGGCAGGAACTGCATCTGTGCATACTGATACGGCTCCGATTCACCAACACGCAGATGGCAGAGATATTCGGGGTAAGCGTCTCCTCGGTATCACAAAAGAAATTCCGCCTGAAGAAGCATTTGGGCGATTCGCTGAAGGACAATCTTACCGAAGATATGACGCTCGACAGATGGCTGGCAGAATGCTGATACAGGCAAATGTAGAGATACGGTTTTCTGATAATCCGCTTTAATCATCTGATTCATAACGATATAATCAGGTTTTCATCCGAATGAAATGTAGAGATACATTTCATCGGTCTTAACGGGAAAGTGCCTAATTTTGCGGCATCGGAATAGAAAAACTGAAAACTATTATAAGATGAAAATGATGAGAACATTCCTGTCCGTGCTGGCAGGCATCCTTTTGCCTGTCTGCCTGTCCGCACAAACCGTAAGCGGAAAACTGATTGACGAAAACAACCAACCGATGCCGTATGCCAACGTGGTGTTGCTCTCCCTTCCCGATTCAGCATTTGTCACGGGAATGGTCAGCGGTGAAGACGGAACATTTACCCTGCCCGTCAAGCAACCCAATCTGTTGCTCCGGGTATCTTCCATCGGCTATGTCACCCTATATAATAAGGTAGAACAAGCGGAGCTGGGCACCCTGCAACTTCTGCCCAACGCACAAATGCTGGGGGAAGTGGTGGTGAAAGCCGACTTGCCCAAGATGCGGCTGAAAGGAGATGCGATGGTAACAACGGTGCAAGGCAGTATCCTCGAAAAAGCGGGAACCGGAGAGGATTTGCTTAATAAGATTCCCGGCGTATCTGCCAAAGACGGAAGCGTCAACGTATTCGGAGCTGGTACCCCTGAAATCTACATCAACGGACGCAAGGTGCGGGACCAGTCAGAACTCAGCCAGTTGTCATCCGACAACATCAAGAGCGTAGAAGTGGTGAACAATCCCGGCTCGCGCTATGATGCCACGGTAAATGCCGTGATACGCATCCGGACAAAAAAGCCACAAGGGGAGGGCTTCGGATTCAACAACCGTTTCTACACGGAATACCGCTACGACTGGAGTGTGCTCGACCAGTTCAACTTCAACTACCGCAAAGGCGGATTCGACCTCTCAGGCATGCTTTTCGGCAAGGACAAAAAAAGCGAGGACAACAAGGGCGTTTATCAAGAAACCTTTCTCGATAAGGTCTGGAAGCAAGACTCGTGGCTGACCAATTCCATTCATTCGCAGAACTTATCCGCCATGCTGTCTGCCAACTACCAATTCAACGAAAACCATTCCATAGGCATACGTTATGATTTCGACCGCACTCCCCGCTTGGACAGCCAACTACAGATGCAGACGGACGTGTTTCAAGACGATGCCTTCTACGAACAAGGTTGCAATAGCGGCTGGCAGGGAAACACGAATACCGCACACACCTTGAATGCTTATTATAGCGGACAGGCAGGCGACTGGAACATCGACCTCAACGCCGACGGCCTTTGGATGGAAGGCAAGACACCGCAGGAAACGATGGAAACCACCGTTTCGGCAGACGGCACACGGACGGAACAACCCGTCACCAGCCTGAGCCGGGACAAGAATACGCTGTATGCCGTGAAACTGACAGCTGTGCATCCGCTATGGAAAGGGAATCTGCTGATAGGAAGCGAATACACCTACACCAACCGGGAAAATTATTATTGGAACGAAGAAGGAATCCTTGCGAACGACCAAAGCAATATCCGGGAAAACAATGTTTCTGTATTTGCCGAATACACCCGTAACTTCGGGAAACTGCAAGCTCAAGCGGGGATACGCTACGAACACCTGACCTCCGACTATTTTGAAGACGGAAAGCGCATCGATGCACAAAGCCGTACTTACGACAATGTATTCCCGTCGGTTTCGCTTTCCCTTCCGGTGGGCAAGGCACAGTTGCAGCTCAACTATACGGGAAGCATCTACCGCCCCATCTACTGGATGCTGCGGAGCAACACCACCTACATCAACCGTTACACGTACGAGGGCGGAAATCCGCTCTTGCAGCCTTCGCTCATCAATCGGGTTTCCCTAAGCGCTTCTTACAAATGGATTTACTTCAACACCCGTTACATCCACGGAAGCGATGCCATCGTACAACTCTGCCGGAGCTATTCGGAACAGGACCCGACCATTTCCCTGCTCAGCTATTACAACCGCTATGATTCCGACAAGCTCTATACCACGCTGACCCTTTCGCCGACCATCGGCATCTGGTCGCCTCAATGGACAGTATTATTCCTCCAGCAATGGTACAAGGTGGACACGCCCGACGGACAGACCAACTTCAATCACCCGCTGGTAAATTTCATCTGGAACAACAGCTTCCAACTGCCGAAAGGTTTTCTGCTCGACGTGAATTTGGGAGCCGACACGTCCGGACATAACGAGAACGGCTACGTTACCGAAGGTTGCTGGTATGCAAACGTAAGCCTCTACAAAGGTTTCTTCAACGACCGGCTGAGTTTCCGCCTCCAAGCCAACGACCTGTTCAATTCAAGCCAAGCCAAAGTAACCCTGTATAGCGGCAGCCAACTGCTGACTATGGATCAGGAAACACGACGGAGCATAAGTATGACCATCCGCTACAAGTTCAATACTGCCAAGAGCAAGTACAAGGGGACGGGAGCCGGAGAGAGCCAGAAGAGCCGTATGTAAATCTACATTGTATAATTGTTATAGATTTTCTATAAAAGATAAGGGCAGCTTTAATTATTAAGGCTGCCTTTTTCTTTAACAACAGATATACTTTAATAGAAAAATGCATGATATTTCTTATTTTTGCGGCAAAATTCGTAAAATGAGAAACATCACCCACTATATACTGTACATCCTGATTGCTTGTACAGCCCTATTGAATATCCAATGCAGCGGAGGCGGGAAGGAGAGAACACCGCTTCCTGAACTGGTTCATGCTGAATCCGTAATGTTCGACCATCCCGACAGTGCCCTGCACATACTGGAAGCTATGCCGATGCCTTCAGCACGCAGGGATAAGGAGAACCATGCGCTGTGGTGTCTGTTGATGACGCAGGCGCAGTACAAACAGGTGATGAAAATCCCTTCTGATTCCCTTGTGAGAATAGCATACGATTATTACAAACCTACAGATAATGCCCGCAGAAAGGCAATGTCGGCTTTATATGTGGGAGGCGTGAATTATAATCTTGGTAATGTTGAGGAGTCTATCAGATTTTATTTAGAGGCCAAGACTGAAATGGAGAAGACCGATGATTATAAATTGGGCTATCTGGTTATGTCAGGATTAGGAAGAATATATTTATATCGTAATCTTATTGAGTATGCGTTTGATGCTTGTCAAAGTGCATATAATTATTCTGTTAAGGATTCGAATTTGCGCTATCAGATGGTTTCTTTACAATATTTAGCAAGATGTTATTGCTTATTGAATAATCTGAACAAAGCTGAACAAGTATATGAACAAAGTGCAGAACTGGCTTTAGAATTAAAGAATAACAATTTTTATGCTGTAGTACAGCAAGAATTGGCTTTGGTTTATATTGTTCAAAAAAGATTTTATGAATCTCTTGAGGTGGTACAAACATTACAACCTTCTTCTCAAACCTATTTGTTGCGAGGACAAATATATTTATGTCTGTCTAAGACAGATTCAGCTTTTTATTATTTAAAAAAATCATTAAGAAGCGATAATGTATATACGAAACGTTCTGCTTATAAAACGTTGTATCAGTTATCTTGTGATTCAGAATTTAATATGTACATGAAAGAGTTTTGTGATTCACTTCTTTTCTATACCGATTCTGTTATGTCCTTAGACAAAGGCAAGGAAATCATCGCCTACAAGGAGAAGTACGACCACCAGAAACTCATCACCGAGCAACAGCGTCTGAAGCTGGAGAAGGCGGATGCACAGCGTATGATGTTCATCATCACAATATGCCTGATAGTGGTTATAGCTGTCGTAGCTTACCTCTATCAGAAACGGCTTGTGAGAAAGGAAACCACCATCCGCAAACAGTCGGAACAGCTACAGGAGTATATGCTTCAACTGCACGAATACGAGACACAGCTCATGCAGAACAACCGCTACATGGAGGAACTGAAGGAACAGCTGTCCGGTCAGGAAATGAACTCTGAAGAACTGCATGAATACCGTGAACAGATAGACAGCCTTCAGATTGAGAACAGCAGGCTGTCTGAGAAGATAAACTCTCTTCAACATCATATTAACGACTATTCTTCCAAACTGGATAAGGCCAGACGGGAGGCAGATAAGTTCCGCAACCTATCGGAAGAAAATCTCTACCTGAAGCAGAGGGAACGTGTGCTTACCGACTATTTGGTGGACAACGACAGACTGGTGAAGGAACTGAGAGAAAAATGCCGTGTTCTGGAGGCCGGTGAATGGGAGACTCTGGAACAAATGTGTGAAAGTACATACAGCAATTTCGTGAGCCGCCTTCTGGGTGTATGCCCAACTCTTACGAAGCAGGAGCTACACCTCTGTATGCTGATAAAACTACGTTTCAACAACGCACAGATGTCGGAGATCTTCGGGGTGAATACGACTTCTATATCTCAGAAAAAGTTCCGCCTGAAGAAGCATTTGAGCGATACTCTGCAAGACGGTCTTCCGGATGAAATGACACTCGACAGATGGGTGGCAGAGTTCTGAAAAATGAAAATGTAGATTTTGGTGTTGGCGTAAAACGTATGATAAACCATTGTATATTAATATAATACATAGATTTTATTCAGATTAAAATGTAGATATACTTTTTATACACTTAAAATTTGTATATACTAACTTTGTGGTCGGAATAGATAATCGTAAACAATAAGAGTAATATACAATGAGATTTATTAAAGTATTTTTGTTTGTGCTGACAGGAATCATACTACCTGTCAGTTTGTCCGCACAGACAGTTAGCGGAAAGCTGATTGATGAAAACAACTTAAATAATATATAATTATAAATTAATATTCTTATGACTAATAAATTAATATTTTCTATTTTTATTTCCTTATTTCTATCATGTGCTTTTTCGACTATTAAAGCTCAAACTGATGTTCGCCCTTATAAAGAGTGGGAAGCTACCCAATTCGTTGCTGTGAGTGGACATCAACCAGAAGATTATGTTCTTACTGATAATAATTGGGAAATAATGTATAATTTACGTACTCCACATACCCAAAGTGAACTTCTTGATATGGGGATAAAATGTTCTGATAGCCAATTATTATTGTTGGAAGTAGGAGGGCTGATTAATAAAACAAATGGAAAATGGAAATGCACTATTCCTATTCTCGATAAAGAACAGACTACCTCTTTAAGAAATGTCAGTAAGGAAATTGCGGCATCTATGTATTCAAAAACTAAGAATGATTTTGTCTCTCTTGTACATACAATCAAGGAAATGGGATTTGAAAACAATGCACTTTCATTGGTCTTTTCTTATCTTTTGGACGGTAGGATGTGGACAAAGCTTGTTTTATTTGATGATATAAACAACCATGCTGGTTGGAGCGGTTGTTACTGGGTTTTATATGAGCCACGCAAAGACCTTAAATTCGGTACAAATGGTTTCGGTGATATGAATTTGATATTAACCTATCTCAACAGTGAGGTTTCGCCAAGCAGTAAAACGATGGATGATAGCGCTGATGAAATATCTAAATATGGGAAAATAAACAATCCGCAACTTATCTCTAAACTCATACCATACGGCTTGACAAACCCAAACGGAGATATTCTATTTCCTATCATAAAAAAACAGCAAGATAGTTTTCATCAAATTATTGATAAGCTTGTTAATTCCATATCGTCAGAACTTAAAGACAACTGTGGCAATATCGCAACCAAATATGATATAAATGATGAAAATACTGCAATGGTGATTTTGTATCACGAGGTTATGTGGTATTTAATGGATAATCTGATTCAGGATAAAGTGTTAAACATACCAGCTGTTTTTAAAGACGAAGAAAACAACAAAAAAAGATTGAATGAAGTCATTTTCTTTATTGAGGATGGATTGATGCAATAATATCTATTCAAAAATTATCAGATGCAGATTAAATTTTGCGATAACAGTCCGCTATAAATTCAACGCCACCAAGAGCAAGTACAAGGGGACGGGAGCCGGAGAGAGCCAGAAGAGCCGTATGTAAGAAAAATTCTCTCTGCAATATTGGATTACAATCAAAAAGGACAGCCTCGCGAGAAGTTGTCCTTTTCCCTATCAGATATTCCCATAAAATCAGCCTTCTTTAACACCTTGAACAGCTTGACTTTACATGCGAATCCATAGTTTCACCCTGTTTCAATATAGTGAAACACTTGTTTCACCTATGTAAAACAGTTGTTTCAGCTATATGAAACACTTGTTTCACCTATATAAAACTGCCTGAAACTACTGACTGCATCGGAAATACACACAATTTCGGACCAAACAGCACAAGGCATCATAGAAGAAAATCATTATCTTTGCGGACAAGACGCTCTGTACAAAGAAGTACACAGTACGTTTTGCAAAAAAAGAAAAGCTTATGGATATCTTGCTAATCATCGCAGGCGTCATTTGCCTGATAACCGGAATGCTGGGCTGTGTGCTTCCGGTGCTTCCCGGACCGCCGTTGGCATACATCGGCATGTTGTGCTTCCACTTCACCGACCGCCTGCAGTTCACTCCCACCCAACTGATAGTATGGGCCGTCATCGTTGTCCTTGTCCAAGTGCTGGATTATGTCATCCCCTTGCTGGGAAGCAAATATGCGGGAGGAACCAAATGGGGAAACTGGGGATGTGTCATCGGCACTGTTGCCGGTCTGTTTTTCCCACCGTGGGGAATCATTATCGGTCCGTTTCTGGGAGCGGTAGTCGGCGAACTGCTGGGCGACAAAGACCTGAAGCACGCGCTGAAGTCGGGCTTCGGGTCTTTGGTCGGCTTCCTGTTCGGTACCGCCGTCAAGCTGGCGCTTTGCGGCTACTTCATCTGGCAATTCATAGCCGCCTTCTGAAGGTTTAGCGAAAATCCTTCAGCTCTTCCTGCAAGCGTTGACGGGTGGAGTGGATGCGGCTCTTTACCGTACCCAAAGGCAAGTCCATCTTGTCGGCTATCTCGCGGTACTTGAATCCTGACACATACATCAGGAAAGGAACGCGGTATTCCTTGGGCAAGGCATTGACGATGGCATTCATCTCCTTGAAATCGTATCCGTTGTCCACCAATACTGTTTCATAAACATCGGTCTGGTTCAGGTAATACTGGTTATCGGTCTGGTCGACATACGTCTGGTCGCGCAAGGTCTTCCGGTAATTATTGATAAAGATGTTCCGCATAATGGTGTAGACCCATCCTTTGAAGTTAGTCTCTGCGGTATATTTGTTCTCATTATCCAACGCCTTCAGTGAGGTTTCCTGCAAAAGGTCGTTGGCATCTTCGTGGTCTGCTGTCAGTTTATAAGCAAAGTTCCGTAATTCGGTCTGAACACTCAGCAAGTTCTGAGTAAAATCGGTTGTTCTCATTTTCTTTCGTTTTTTCGGGTTTAATAATTGTCTGTCTCTATCGATGCTGCAATATTAGCCCGAAAAACATCTGATGACACCCTAAAATCAGGTATTCTACCCCCTGTCAACTATCAACGGATAGTTTTTACCCCCTTTTCTGTCAGTTTACAGGAAAAAAATGTGCCAATGTGAGAATGTGCCAATGTGAAAAGAATGTGCAAATGTGAGAAGAATGTGCTAATGTCCAATAATGTGGAATGCGAAAATAAGCAATGAGGAAATATTACGCATTAGCATATTGTTGATTTCTCACATTAGCACATTGACATATTATTGGCACATTAGCACATTGACACATTTTATTGGCACATTGGCACATTAGCACATTAGCACATTTTATTGGCACATTGGCACATTAGCACATTAGCACATTGATATTACCAAGTAGTATACGGCTGCTTCATCAGGAAAGAATTGTAATATTTGGTCTGCCCCGTCACTTCCTCGCCGATAAAAGCAGGGAAATCCACCTCTTCGGTTTCCGAACGAAGCTCCACTTCCGCTACCACCAAGCCTTCGTTCTCTCCGTGAAACTCATCGACCTCGAAAGTATGACCGGCAAAGTCCACCAAATAGCGGACCTTCACAATGCGTCCCGGTTCGCAAAGAGCCATCAGCTCTTCGGCATCGCTCAAGGGGATTTCCTTTTCCCACTCATAGCGACTGGTGCCCGACGCATTGGAAGGTCCTTTAATGGTGATATAACCTTTGTCATCCCGTATGCGGATTCTGACCGTCTTGCCTCTCGCGCTGCAGATATAGCCTTGCTCAATCCGGCTTTTCCGGTAAGCCAAACGGCGGTAAGAGTCATCCGTCACTAAAAACTTGCGTTCTATTTCTTGGGACATATCCGAAAGGTTTTAAACGACCGAAGCGATGGCGATGAACAAGACGGCAAGGATGACCAACGCTATACAGATATTCTTCACCACCCGATTGGCCTGTTCTTCTTCGCTGCGGCCTTTGTTTTGTTTTTTATGTTTTGTTCCCATAGTAATTGTTTTTTTAGATTCAACTCGAATCCAAAAATACAAACTATTTTGAAACAAGCCAACTTTTTCTATGCTTTTACGCTTCGCTATCCGAGAATTCCATCAGATAAGCCTTGATGAAACCGTCTATCTTTCCGTCCATCACCCCGTTAACGTCCGAAGTCTGGTAATTGGTGCGATGGTCTTTCACGCGGCGGTCATCGAACACATAACTGCGTATCTGCGAACCCCATTCGATTTTCTTTTTCCCGGCTTCCACCTTCGCCTGTTCTTCCATGCGGTGCTGAAGCTCTTTATCGTACAGGATAGAACGCAACTGACGCATGGCGTTTTCCTTGTTCTTGGGCTGGTCGCGCGTCTCGGTATTCTCAATCAGGATTTCTTCTTCCTCACCGGTATAAGGGTCTTTGTACTGGTAACGCAAGCGTACCCCCGACTCTACCTTGTTGACATTCTGTCCGCCGGCGCCTCCGCTTCGGAAGGTATCCCACGACAAGCGGGCAGGTTCTACCGTCACCTCTATCGAGTCATCGACCAACGGAGTCACAAACACCGAGGCGAAAGAAGTCATGCGCTTGCCTTGCGCGTTGTATGGAGAGACACGCACCAGACGATGCACGCCGTTTTCCCCTTTCAGATAACCGTATGCGTAGGCGCCTTCGATGTTCATGGTCACGGTCTTGATACCGGCCTCATCGCCTTCCTGCAAGTTGGCGACCGACAATTTATAGCCGTGGCTTTCCGCCCAGCGCATGTACATACGCATCAACATCGAAGCCCAGTCCTGGCTTTCGGTACCTCCCGCGCCCGAGTTGATTTTCAATACACAGTCCATCTGGTCGGCTTCCGAGCGCAACATATTCTTCAGCTCCAGCTCTTCCACCGCTTTCAACGCCTTGTCGTAGGCGTCATCCACCTCTGCTTCGGTCACCAACTCGTCTTTATAGAAATCGAAAGCCAACTCCAGTTCGTCGGTCAAGGTCTTCACCTCATTGTATCCGTCAATCCATGCCTGCAGGCCTTTCACCTTCTTCATTTGGGCTTCCGCCTTCTTCGCATCGTCCCAGAATCCCGGTGCCTGCGTGCGAAGCTGCTCTTCTTCTACCTGTATTTTCTTGTTGTCGATATCCAGGTAACGTTTCAGTGCATCGGTACGTTCCTTTATGTCTTTTAATTGGTCTGTTGTAATCATATCATCTTCTACTCGTTATTCCGCCTGCAAAATTAGCCATTTTTACGTTAGTGTAAAAACAAGCAGACAAGAAAATGTCATTCTTCGTACATCTTGTCTATCTCTGCGGCATAATTCTTCATCAGAACCGAGCGTTTGATTTTCAGCGTATTGGTCAGTTCGCCTTTCTCCAGGCTGAAAGGCTCGGGAAGCAGGGTGAACTTCTTGATTTGCTCGTAATGGGCAAACTCCTGCTGCAAGGTATCAATGCGAAGCTGGAACAAGGCAATGATTTCGGGCTTTTTCAATAAATCCGCCCGGTCGGTATAGGCGATGTGATGGTCGTCGGCATACTTCTCCACCTGCTTATATTCGGGAACTATCAGTGCGGAGACAAACTTACGCCGGTCGGCGATAATGGAAACCTGGTCGATAAACCGGTCTACCACCAGCTTGGTCTCGATGGCTTGCGGGGCGATGTATTTCCCGTTCGAGGTCTTGAACAAATCCTTTATCCGGTCGGTCAGGTAAAGGAACCCGTCTTTCATATATCCGGCGTCACCCGTATGGAACCATCCATCTTCGGTAATCACCTTACGGGTCAACGCTTCTTTCTTGTAATAACCTTTCGTCACCGTCTCGCCCCGAAGCAGAATCTCGCCTTCTTCGCTGAACTTCAGTTCCAGTCCGGGAAGCACCCTGCCTACCGAACCTGTGCGATAATCATCCAGCCAGCCCAACGATACGGTAGCGGTGGTTTCGGTCAATCCGTATCCCACGACCATGTTGATGCCTACCGAGTGGACAAACTCTTCTATCGGTTTCGACACGGCGGCTCCTGCAGTAGGGAAGAAATTGCCCCGCTCGATACCGATGGTCTCCTTCAACAGGCGGTAGATAGTTTTCTCGTAAAGCTTATACTTCAGACGCAGCCACAACGGCGGTGTCTTGCCGTTCATCAGATAGCCGATGTTATGTTTGTGACCCGTATGAAGGGCGTCCAACATCAGGCTTTTCTTCAGTCCCGAAGCTTCGTTTATCTTTTCGTGCACGCCGGCATACACCTTTTCCCAAAAGCGCGGCACGCTGCACATCGCCGTAGGATGAATCTCCTTGATGGTCATTTGGATATCCTGCGGATAAAGGTTGATGCAAAGCAGGCAGCCCCTTGTCAGGCAATAATACGACCATGCCCGCTCGAACACATGGGTGAAGGGCAAAAAGTTCATAATCACATCCCGCTCGGTCAACGTAAGCAGCACCTTGTCGTGCGCACGGAACGCCGCCTCATAACAGGAGTGATGCAGCATGACGCCTTTCGACTCGCCGGTGGTGCCCGATGTGTAAAGGATATTGGCAAGGTCGCCTGCCCCCGATTCCGAAGTCCGCTTGTCTACCTCTGCCTGATAGCTGCCGGAATCACCCTGCTGCAGGAAGTCGCTGTAATAGATGGAATGAGTGTCTTCTGCCGCCCGCACCACATCGGGACTGAAAATGACAATCTGTTTCAAGGTCTTGCAAAGCTGCTGTACCCGATAAGCCACAGCGTACTGATACTGCTCGCCGACAAAGAGGTAACGGATAGCCGCGTCTTCGACTATATAATGCACCTGCGCCTCCGAGCTGGTGGCATAAAGGGGGACAGTGACCACCCGGCAGGCAAATGCGCCGAAATCGGTATAAAGACACTCGGGCATATTCTGCGAGAACACACCGATATTCTCTTGCGGCCCGATGCCCGAAGCCACCAGCGCGCAAGCTACACGTTTCACTTTCCTTGCAAACTGATTCCACGATACCGGAATCCATACCCCTTTCTTATAATCGCGGTACTTCAAGGCGGCACGGTCGCCGTATTTCCCGGCTTGCCGGTAAATCAGTGTAGACAAATAAGATTCACTCATTTAAATTTTATTTATTTTGTAATCGCTACCTGCAAAGATAGGGTTTAATTTGAATAAATGAAGTATCTTTGCCGGTAAAACAAAAAGAATCTTATGTTATCGGATATTAGTTACTACACTTCGGAGGCGCTAACCTTGCTGAATTCCCTTATCGGAATCCCTTCCGTAAGCAGGGAAGAAGAAGCGGTAGCCGACTTCCTGCAAAATTACATTGAAGAAAGCGGCATCATGACCGGACGCTCGGGAAACAACATCTGGTGCATCAGTCCGATGTTCGACGTCAACCGCCCTACTATCCTTCTGAACTCGCATATCGATACCGTGCGGCCTGTGAACGGCTGGCGGAAACAACCGTTTACCGCCAAACTGGAAAACGGAAAGCTGTACGGACTGGGGAGCAACGACGCCGGAGCCAGCGTGGTCTCGCTCTTTCAGGCATACCGCTACCTGACCACTACCACGCAAAGCTATAACCTGATATATCTTGCCTCGTGCGAAGAAGAGGTATCGGGGAAAGGAGGCATCGAAAGCGTATTGCCCCAATTGCCTCCCATCGCCCTGGGAGTAGTGGGCGAGCCTACCGACATGCAGCCCGCAGTGGCGGAGAAAGGATTGATGGTGCTGGATGTTACGGCGCATGGAACAGCCGGACACGCGGCACGCGAAGAAGGCGACAATGCCATCTACAAGGTATTGGACGACATCGAATGGTTCCGCACTTACCGCTTTCCCAAGGTATCCCCGCTGCTGGGACCTGTAAAGATGAGTGTCACGCAAATCAATGCCGGCACGCAACACAATGTCATCCCCGACCTGTGCACGTTCGTAGTAGACATCCGGAGCAACGAATGTTACTCGAACGAAGAACTGTTCAACGAAATTTCCGCCCACATCCGGTGCGAAGCAAAAGCACGTTCGTTCCGCCTCAATTCTTCACACATCCATACCGACCATCCGTTTGTGCAACGAGCCGTCGAACTGGGGAAGACACCTTTCGGCTCTCCCACCCTTTCCGACCAGGCCTTGATGCACTTCCCTTCGGTCAAGATAGGTCCGGGGAAATCGTCCCGCTCGCATACGGCAGACGAATACGTGATGGTAAGCGAGATAGAAGAAGCCATACGCACCTATATTGATATTCTGGACGGGCTGAAACTGTAAACCACTTTAAACCGCGCTTATATATAATAAGGAGTAACGCCATGACTAAATTCATCCTTCAACTGCTTTGCCTGACGGCTGGCATCTTATTGTCCGCCTCGTGTGGAAGCAGCAAAAACAAGAACACTTCCGAAAGTGAAGAGCCTTTACAAGAAAATGCCGTGCAAGTACCTGCCTTTAATGCCGACAGCGCTTATCAGTATATCTGCCGTCAAGTGGCATTCGGACCGCGTGTACCCAATACCGAAGCGCACCGCCAATGCGGGACTTACCTTTCCCGACAGCTGAAAGCTTTCGGCGCAACGGTGTACGACCAGCTCGGAGAGGTCATTTCCTACGACGGAAAGGTGCTGAAGATGCATAACATCATCGGCTCATACAACCCCGACACAAAGAAACGCATCCTGCTCTGTGCCCACTGGGACAGCCGTCCGTATGCCGACGAAGACCAAAAAGAACATCATCATACCCCCATCGACGGAGCCAACGACGGAGCCAGCGGTGTAGGTGTCCTGCTGGAAATAGCCCGCCACTTGCAACAGCAAGCTCCTGCCTTGGGTATCGACATCGTTTTCTTCGATGCGGAAGATTACGGGATTCCCGATTTCTATGAAGGGACATACAAGCAAGACACCTGGTGCCTGGGCTCGCAATACTGGGGACGCATCCCGCACCGGCCCGACTATAAAGCGCGTTTCGGCATCTTGCTGGATATGGTAGGAGGCAAAGGCGCCACTTTCTATTACGAAGGATACTCCGGGCGTACAGCCAACCATGTGATGAAAAAGATATGGAACACGGCAGAACGATTGGGGCACAAACAGTTCTTTATCAAGGAAGAAGGGGGCGAGGTGACGGATGACCACATCTATGTAAACCGTCTTCGCCAGATTCCGTGTGTAGACATCATCGGCTACGACCCGCATAGCGAAACGGGATTCCACCCTACCTGGCATACGCTGAAAGACAACATCGACTGCATCGACAAGGCAACCCTGCAGGCTGTAGGCGAAACGGTGATGGCAGTGATCTATAACGAGAAATAAAACATCAAGGATATGAAAACAATCAATGAACTGCAAGACGAAGTCATCGAAGAATTCAGTGACTTCGACGACTGGATGGACAAATACCAGTTGCTTATCGACTTAGGCAACGAACAAAAACCGCTTGACGAACAATACAAGACCGAACAGAACCTGATAGACGGATGCCAGAGCCGGGTATGGCTTCAGGCAGACCTGGTGGACGGGAAAATCATTTTCCAGGCAGAAAGCGACGCGCTCATCGTGAAAGGCATCATCGCCCTGCTGATAAAAGTGGTATCGGGACATACGCCCGACGAAATCTTGAATGCCGACCTGTATTTCATCGAAAAGATAGGACTGAAAGAGCATCTGTCTCCCACCCGCAGCAACGGTCTGCTGGCCATGGTGAAACAAATGCGCATGTATGCGCTGGCTTTCAAAGCCAAAGAAGCGGAAAAGGCATCCTGATTCACCTCTTTTTACCTTCTGCAAGTTCCGCTTCTCCGGAAAACTTGCAGAAGGTAAAAGGAAAGAAACACGCTAAGGGTGATTAATACCCCATCAGGCTTTTAAACATTTTATCAACACCCGTTCTCCATTCTTCAACGTAGTGGCAAACAAATAGACATCGCCACCTTCTTTCAGCTTCAGCTTCTTCCGTAACTCTGCCACCGAAGCAGGGAAATTGCGTACCGTCAAGTTGGCTTTCTCCACTCCTTGCAACAAGGTCTTCAATTCTTTTTTGCCGAAACCCGATACCGCTTCTACCCGGAAACAACGTCCGGGAAAATCCATTGCCTTATCCGAAGTATAAAGGTGGCTGTTGGAATGCAATTTCTTTACGCCGTAACGCGAGGAGAGCAAACGGTAAGCTCCTGCTTTCAGCAAAGCTACTCCCGGCTCATATAAATAAGACTCTACCCTGTCTGCCCACTCACATGCCGCATTCTTTTCCTCGGATAACGTAAATATGAAAGGCGGATTCAACAAGTTATCAACAATCTGTTCACAACTGATACGCACTTCTGTATCAGCCTTATCCGTCATTCCACGATGCTTTTCTAACAGAATTATCAACTCTTTGCACTCGTTATGAACAGCTACAATATGCACTTGTGAAATATGTTTCAATGCCTGAAAAGCATTGCTCAGGTCGAGCATGGGAGACAACTTAATCATCACCTGCCTGCCTTTCTCTACCAGCAACGGTTCGAGCGCGCTCACATCGGGTTCACAATCGGAAACAGCTACGGTTTTTCCGCCATGACTATCCCTGCGGGCAGGGTCCAGAAACAGGCAATCCACCGGTTCCATCTCTTGCAGATAACTGACACCGTCGGCACAATGCACACGAATATGTTCCAATCCCAATAAAGCAAAGTTATGAACAGCCAATTCACATAAAGACTCTTGACGCTCCACATAATCAGCCTGACGGAAGCGCCGTGCCATAAAAGAACAATCCACTCCCAATCCGCCGGTCAAATCGGCAAAGGTCTCTCCCTTCACCAACGAAGCCTTATAACGTGCCGCCGCTTCGGAAGAACATTGCTCCATCGACAGGTGAGGAGGATACCCTATCCCTTCTATCTCTGCCCACGAAGGAATCTTTTTCTCGGCAATCTGCCGTCCGGCTATCTGCACGACAGCTTCCGCCATATCCACCAAAGGATATTTCCGGGCTTGAAGCGCCAAGACACGCACATCGTCTTTCCGATGTGCACAGATAAAAGCAAGTGTTTCGGAAGAATACTTTTTCATACATACAATCTATCTTCCGCAAAGGTACGCTTTTCCCGCCATATCCGCCTTAGGGGAGAAAGCAAAAAACATTATCATTTAGTCCAATGCCTCCATATAAAGATTCTCATGTTACAATCGTAATACGTGTTGGCACAGTCATTTACCTATTTTTATCACATAAATCTTAGCTTTTCTCATAAATTATTTCTAACTTTACTCAGAAGAGACAAAAACCTGAAATGCACAAACTTAGAGCGACTATTTATAGTTGAAAATAGCCATGACTTTAGTTTTAATCCTTAAATCTCGAAATATATGAAAAAACATTTCATGAAAAAAAACATTACCCCACTGACGTGGGAACATTATTTACGAAAAAAATTAGCAGAAAATAAGCTACAAGCAATTGATGATTATTTTTTTATATCAGACAATCTCAAGCTATTGCCTTTATTCCCCTATCCGTTTAAAATAAATGTAGTGATTTCTTTTTTTTGCGAACGGGGCAAACTGGTCGGAAAAATAGGTATGAAAAAATTCGAAGCCGTAGCTCCTTGCATGGTAATACTGCCTAAAGACGAAATCTTACAGTTTGATTCCGTTAGTGATGACATTGAAGGGAAATTTAATGTCTTGTCAGCAACACTTGCCGACGAACTTATTTCGCACATCCGGGAACGAATGGAAATCTCACTTTCTGTTTCCCTGCATCCGGTAATCTCTTGGGACGAAGAAGAGCTGACACTGAATAAAACTTATTTTTATTTGCTAAAAAGCACAATGAACCGTTCCGACAACCCCCACCTAAAGGATGCAATACGCTACTTGTTGCTTTCGCTTTACTACCAGCAACATCCCGATATTTCATCCTTTTCAGATACGGTTCAGATATCGAAACAGGAAGATACATTCATACGCTTTATGGAATTAGTCAAAAAACACTATAAACAAGAGAGACAAGTGACATTTTACGCCAGCAAACTTAATCTGACCCCTAAATACCTGTCTCAAGTCATTAAAGAACATTCAGGAAAACCGGCGAACGATTGGATTGACGAATACGTAATACTGGAAGCCAAAGCGCTGCTTAAATCGTCTATGCTTAGCATCCAACAAATCAGCTATGAACTAAATTTTGCAGACCAGTCCAGTTTCGGGAAATACTTTAAAACACATGAGGGAATCTCCCCCAAAGCATACAGACTAAAATAGCAAAGAGAAGAGAAATTAGTAAGATAACCTCTCTTCTCTTATATTTAAATTCATCTTATGTCAGCGGACATTAAATGTAATGGTCTGCAAATCCTTATCTTGTGAAGAAGTGCCAATATAAAGTTTATAACCGGTCTTTTCTATTTTCCAATCATTACTTTCCTCATCCCAATAAGCAAGATCCTTGACAGGAATATTCATTTCCACCTGTTTGCTTTCCCCCGGTTCCAGATAAACCTTGCTAAAGTTTTTCAATGCCTTTTTGGGACGATCTACTATAGAATTATCCACACCTATATAAGCTTGCAGCACTTCACCTCCCTGACGATTTCCCGTATTCGTTACAGTGCAACGTACAGTTACGCTTTCCTCTTCACCGTAACTCGATTTGTCCACTGAAGGTTGACCTATCCGGAAAGTAGTATAACTCAATCCGAAACCAAAAGGATAAGATATCTTTATACCTTTTTTATCCGCTAACATATAGCCAAAATAATAATCATAATTTACATCATAGGGATCTATCCAGGGATTGAAATCATCATCTTTAGTCGTCAACTTAAAAAACGGATTGTCCGGCATATCAGGATAATCGCTTTCACGCTCGTACATGGAGAAAGAAAGTTTACCGGAAGGATTGACTTCTCCAAATAATATTTTTGCCAACGCATTTCCTCCATTCATTCCGGCAAATCCTCCATAAACAATAGCAGGTGCCAAACGTTCCCAAGTTTCAGTAATGACCGCAGATCCTCCAAAGTAAACTACTGCCATCTTTTTCTGCATACGGTAAGCTGTTCTAAGCATATTATGCTCTTGGCTGGTTATATCAAGATTCTTGCGATCGCCGCCGTTATATTCCGCCAACGGCGACATCGTATCCGGATTGACCGATACTTGACTCTGTGTATAATCTGTACGTCCGATACATACGACAATAGCATCGGCAGTCTGAGCCAACATTTGCAACTCATTAAGATCATTGCCTGAAGTGTAAACTACATTTACACCATATTGTTTCAAATAACGCCGCAGACCGCGAAGCGGAGTGACAACATTCCAAAAATCATGACTGGGGACATAATGGTATTCACCCATATTACCCGATTTAGCCAACTCTCCTACAACCAAGACACGCTTCATGCCACGTACATCAAAAGGCAATTGCCCTTCATTTTTAAGCAACACCATTGATTTCTCTGCAACTTCCTGTGACAGATTGCGAAGAGTTTCTTTCTCATTTTTACTTAGCGAACGAGCCTTGTTTTCACTATACTGAAGTTTAGTTGCAATAGTAGGCCGAATCAAATCATCAATCTCTTTCCATGTAACCAGTCCTTTATCCATCAGTAAATAAAGCGAATCGGCGCGATAGTGAATTTCGTTAGGCATCTCTACATTCTGACCGGCTTTCAGTGCATTAAGCCCATTATACACACCAAATCCCCAATCCGATGTATAAAATCCTTTGAATCCCCAACGCTTACGGGCAATATCTGTCAACAGTTCTTTATGTTCACTCGTAAATGTGCCGTTCACTTTATTATAACTCGTCATCATGGATGCCACATTGCCCTCCTGTACCGCTTTCATAAACGGCACTAAGTAGATTTCATTCAATGCACGTGGCTTTACCACGGCATTGATTTCTCCCTTGTTTGTTTCCAATTCAAACATAGCAAAATGCTTGGCACATGCCATAACCTGATGATTATTCTGAATGCCTTTAGTCAATTGCACTCCCATTAAAGCAGCCAGGAAAGGGTCTTCGCCATACCATAATTCCGCTTGCCCGCATTGTGGATGCGTAATCAGATTTAATGTCACTGCACCAATATAATTTCCACCGCAAGCTGCTGTTTCCAATGCCAACGCTTCACCAACACGAAACTCTAGTTCCTTATCAAAAGAACATCCGCGTAAAACCGGAGCCGGATAGATAGTATGCTTACCGTGATAAGATACGCCTTTAGGACCATCTACAAATGTAAACCCGGGAATGCCTCGCTTCTCGTTACGTCCACTTGTCACCATCAAGCCTTTCCCTGTTAGCCCTTCAGCTAAAGCGCTTAACTCTGTATGATTATTTCTTTGGGGCAATCCCCACATCTGTTCAAACTTCTCTTCCGGAGTCATCTCATTGATGAGTTTATCAACATCTTGGATTTGAGCATTGACCGTGTTTATTCCCACAGATGCCAAGCCGAAAACAGCTACAATAAACAATTTATATTTTTTCATAAATTCCTATTTAAATAAATGATAAATTAAAATCTTGCTTTTAATTCTGCAAAAACACCGCCCATAACAGGACCATACATTGGTGACGAAGCACCAAACATACGCATATAGCCGGCAGTCAGAGACAATGTATTAGAAATGTTGTAAACGCCTTGCACATTAAGCGTCATGTTTCGGTCTCCCTCTTCTGTACTCATAAACTCCAACGGCTTCATCAGTTCTAAAGAATACATCAGTGAAAAGTTCAGCTTACGGCGAATAGCCGATTGAGAAGCTACAAACATCAAAGTATGATTCAATTTTTTCTGCTGCCCATTAAAAAAACGGCTCAAAGTCTGATTCGTAACATACAGCATTTCATCAAAATCAGTGGCATCATTATTAAGGTCTGTAAGATTAGGAGTAAATTTACCATACCAGGCAGCCGATAACATAAACATATCTACATTGTTGCGCATATTGACAATCCTGCGCGCGCCCAAATTAAATGCCAAATTATCTTGCGGGATATACCCTTTAGCTTTTTCTTTCTTATTATAGATGTTATAGCCAAACTCGCCAAAAATAGTCCAACTATTCGTAGGCACAAAATTTCCGCCACGCGGATTGCCGGGAAAAGTATAACTAAAGTCTGCGCCAATGGTTTGTTTCCGACAAAGTACTGTATGTGCTTCCGACGCCTCGGTTGCTTGGTCCATATTTGCAAAAAGCGTAGTGAAAGGGTCGTATCCATTGAAATATGAAATGGAGAATCCGGACTGCATACCTGCAAGATTCAACCGAGCTGCAATAGCACCATTTTTAATTTTAGCTTCAGGCACTTGTTGGTCTGTCAGGTTCAAAGAACCAAGATTAAATAGTTGCAGGGGCATCTTTGAACTTTGCACAAGTGGCACTCCAACAACTTGAATGTCAAGTCCTTTATTTATTTGATAATCGGCTGAAAGCATGAGATTATACATATTACCATCTCCGGCACCTGCAGACAAAAAGAACATATCGCTGGCAGAAAGATTGTTAGTCGGATTAGAGCCCATTCCGCGTCCCCACTGGATATTCTGATTTCCAAAAATAATTTCCCACTTACGTCCCCGGTAGCCAACATATAAGTCGCGAAGATCGAATGTCGTTTCATATCTGCCATTCGTATTCAGGACCATGCCAGGATAATCATCATTATTCAGCTTTCCGTTAAAATACTGTCCATACCGAAGTCTTCCTTCAGCAGCTAAGATGATATAACCATCGTCAAACCCCCATTTGTAATTTGCCCTGGCACCGACTTCTGCAAAGGTGCTGGCAAAATCATAGTTATCACTTCCGGTTTCTCCGCCATCTTGCCCGAAACCATACATAGACGCTCTGACATAATAAGACATACCACCATCATTTACCGGAAAATTCTCCGACCTTGCAATATTGGTATTTCGTGTAAGAGGCACAAACTGAGCTTGTGCAACACCTAAAACGACACTGAAACACCCTAGAAGCAAAATCTTTTTACACATCATGCTATTCTCTTTTAAGGTTAATAATTAAGTAAATTTTTCATTGGCAAAGGTACGGCACCTCCTATCACATCTAAAGGGAGGCATTTCCCTTAAATTGGGAAATTGGTCGAAATAGCATTAATGTAACGAATCTGTATCTATTAAAAGACTTGCGCTCAAGATTTTATTTAACAATATATCGGGAATGCGACAAGAGAAAAAATCAAGTCCATGACACTATCTATTTATCATTTAAACATTGATAATTTGAAAATAAAAAAATACCGGCAGGACAAACAGCTTTGTTCATTCCACCGGCATTTTTTATTTTTTTTCTATTGCTGACATACAACGGTGCCTCTCTTCTTTCGTAAGCTTGTCTATATCATTCAATCAGATTCTTTCAAAGAAATCTTCGTAATCACCGTCTATTATTCTCCACGTTCCATTCTTCCGGCCTCCTTCTCTGGCAATGAACTTCATATCTGTCATTCTCTTGAGATATTTACGCACCTGTCGGTCAGAAACACCTATGTTCACAGCCATTTCGGCAATTGTGATTCTCGGATTTGAGGAAATCATTTTGTAAATCATCCGCTGTGCTTTCAGGAACTCTTTCCGGAACTTATTATCCTCTTTTAGGAACTCTTTCTCAGTTCCTTTATCTGCTTTTAGGAACTCTTTTTCATCCATTACACCATCACTTCCATAGTTCAAATTCCATAATGTCACATGAAACTCCGATGTATTTGACTGGAATTCAGGAATATGATAATTAGACAACCCCTCAAACCTCTTATAGGAATCAATTATCTTTTTCATTCCGCTGCCTCTCCGTTCCATAAGTCCAAGTCGGCTGAAGAAATCAGCCAATAACGGATTCCTTCTTTTGGATGGCACAGTAAGCGGATTCAACTGCTGGATAAGCCTGCCGTCCATCATTCCTCCAGGAGAATATATTTCCAGCCTGTCATCATACATGTCAATATGTATCTCACTTCCCATCTGCAAGTAATCACGATGGATGATTGCATTTGCAATCGCCTCCGTCACCGCACGTTCGGGATAATCTGGCAGTTCCTTACGATAGTCATTCTCTTTCCACCATTTTTTATGAGAGTTATTTCTCACAAAAGACACGGCATCCTGCAACTGGGCAATCACACAACCTTCCAATTCAACATCGTCTATCGCTTCTCCCAAACCACTGGTCATATCCAGACCATTCCACCGTGTGCAGAAAATACGAGACTGTCTTATAGGGGATTCATCAGCCAACAACGCTCCGGCATTTGTTAGATTACCGTTTTCATCTACAATACCCCATGATACGAATTCGCTGTCATCAAACGAACGCTGCAGCCGTTTGTAATGGACGGATCTGAGTTTTGAAAATGCCATATCCACAAATCTGTAATTGGAAGGCAGGCTGTCATAAGTTCTGCCGGCGCCTTTCAGGACAAGATTTTTCAATTGAATCCGATCTGCAACAACAGACTCGTTACCGACACGAACGAAAGCAAGACGCTGTTTATCACCGATATAATAATATGGCGTCTCCTGTCCTGGATATATATGCAACAGCACAAGCATCTTCCCGTCTGTTTCCTTGAATTCAAGTTTGACTGTCGGAACAGGGTCAAGCTTACTCTTTATCTCCTCACTGATTCTCTCTGAATCTCCTTTTGCATCAGAAAGCCCCACAAGCTCATCTTCATCACTGATACCAAAGACCAGTATCCCACCCTCACCATTGGCAAAGGCAGAGACACTTTTGAGCCAACTTTTAGGTCGCTTCACTTCCAGCATCTGTTTCTTGTCATAGGCTGTCGCTTCACCGATCAATGATTTAATATCTAATTCCATAATTATTCCAGTTTCCAAAGTCAAATAATGGTTAACCCAACGATTTTAAATTATCCCTTTTGCGAATATAAGGAAATTCATACAAAACTTACCCTATTCCACCCCATAAAACACCAACGCGACGAACAAATTATCTTTGTTCATCGCGTCGACATTTAACTATTTAACCTACATAAGGGCTATTAATATTCGTCCTCGTTGAAGAAGAAATCTTCTTTACTGGGATAGTCGGGCCAGATATCTTCGATGCTTTCGTAGATTTCACCCTCATCTTCCATTTCCTGTAAATTCTCGATGACTTCCATAGGAGCTCCCGAACGCATGGCGTAATCGATCAGCTCATCTTTTGTAGCGGGCCACGGCGCGTCTTCCAGCTTTGAGGCCAATTCCAATGTCCAATACATAGTATCTAAATTTATTAAATTTTACATTCACATTATCGAGGCACAAAAGTATAACAAATTATCTCATTTGCAACTCTTATCCCAATAAATTTCGTCACAATGTGTTAACTGATTTAACTTTCGCGATAGAACAAACAAATAATCTGATAAACGGTTGACAAACTGTTTCACATTTCGCGCTATTTCATAATGCTCATCGGATGCTTCCAACGCCAGGATGCAACGCTCTGCACGCCGGCAGACCGTCCGGCATACGTGACAAACCGAGGCTGCCACTGCCCCTCCCGGCAAGATAAAAGCCTGCACAGGAGGCAAGGAAGCATCTGCTGCATCAATAGCTTCTTCCAGACGAGCCACATTCTCGTCCGATATCTGGCAAGCTGCCTGCAAACCGGTTTGCGACGTATCGGTAGCCAGATAACCGCCTAAGGCAAAAAGCTTGTGCTGTACGAACCGCAACAGGGATTTGTCTTCCCCGTCATCCATCAGGGAAATCAGATAACCTATCTGCGCATTGAGCTCGTCCACCGTCCCGTATGCTTCAAGGCGGATATGTGTCTTCGGTACACGCACGCCTCCTATCAGCGAAGTGGTTCCGTCATCGCCCGTACGTGTGTATATCATACTTTTCTTCATAGCATTTTCTGTTAAGTTAAAGGAAATTGACGATGCGATGCTCTTTCACCCGCTTCTTGTCGAAAAAGACCAGCCCGATATCATACAAATCGAACGTAACGCCTGTAAGCGGATCGGCTATCACGCTTTTCCACCACCGCTTTTTCGCACGTGTGGCGTATGGAGTGCCCACAATGATGCACGTACGCTCCGTCACCCGCGGAAGCAAACGCTCGAACGCCTCTATATAATAAGGTGTATGCCCGATATGGACTACATCCGGACATCTGCCCGACGCCAATGCCTCGTCCAGCAGCCGAAGGACATCGCCCGTCCGGTAATCGACCTGCGCATACGAAGAAAGCGTATGTGCCACCGTGGCGTTATCCTTTCCCGCCTCGTCCAGCGTAACCAAAGGCACACGCTTCGCCTCTGCCATGTAGCGCGTGTCCATTCCGCTCCCCGTACCGATTTCCAGCATCGAAGCCGGCTGCAGGTAATTGACCAGCCTGAAAAGCAGCCGGTCGGTCTTTTCACGGTAATGGGGCAATGTGTCCGGCTTGTCCTCACGCTCGTAGTGAAGCAACGGGAAAACATAATAGGGCATTTTCTCGTAAATCACCGAAGTAATCAGGAAAAAGTCGGAAGGCGAATGCACTCCGTACCCGCACCGATGCCGGAAACGGCAACACCAGTTCCACATCCGCAAGAATAAGTCCCTGCTCATGTTTGTTCTCTCAAAAAGCCCTGCGAATAAAACAAGAAAACGCAGATTAACACCGTCGCCCGGCAGAAGCGGAACATCCGAACCGCTTTCCCTGCCTCATCCGTGTTAACCTGCGTCCGAAAGTCAAGTTATTCGCGTGCACCCAATTTATCGTTCAGATACAAGATGCCGGCATAATCATTGCATTTCTTCAGCTTGTCGACGATGCCCTGAGCCGTAGCTTCTTCTTCTACCTGTTCGCGGACATATCCCCACAAGAAGTCTTGCGAAGCTTTGTCTTTTTCGCCCGAAGCCACATTGACCAGGTTGTCAATCAGCTCAGATACGTGGCATTCGTGATTGTAAACGTGTTCGAACACTTCCAATACGCTGCCCCAGCCTTGCGGAACAACATCGATTTTGTCTACCTTAGCGGCACCGCCACGTTTGGCAATGTAGTCGGCCAGGTCGTATGCGTGTTGCAATTCTTCCTGCGACTGTTTGCGCATCCAGTGAGCAAAACCGTCGAAACCTTCTTTCTGCAAATAGAAAGACATGGAAAGATACAGGTTAGAAGACCACATTTCCGCTGTGATCTGTTCGTTCATCGCGTCTTGTAATTTTTCTGAAATCATAGTCGTAATGTCTTTATTAAGTTACTAATTCCGATTAAATCAATCTACCGGTTTACTCACAAAAGGAGTGCCAAAGCGAAAGGTATGTCAATTTGTCACCTCACGGAAAGGACGGAGCATCCGTTCTCTCCCCCAAAAGTAAGGCGACAGGTGCAAACGGTCGATGCACCACGCCATACCGAACGAGCCTGCGACCGTGAGACATACCGCCACGAACAGGAAACAAAGCCCCGTCGGGTCGAATGCCAGGAAAGGCACCAAAGCTTTCGACAGCATGGTGAATACCGGAGAAAAGACCAGCAACACCAATGTATGCGCTCCGAGATAGTCCGAAAACCGTTTCACTCGTTCGGGCAACACCCGGTAAAGGCTCAGCAACACGCTCATCACCAGATAAACGATAGCCACGCCGCCCGGCGTAAAGCGGTCCAGATTGGCTGTATCTGCGCTCAGCCACACCAGCGGAAGCAAAGCCCATACCGAAGGACAGAAGAAGGAAGTGAACCCCGTTCCGCTGCGGCGCAACGCCACTCCTGCCAGAAAGTACATCGCATTGGGAAGTGACACCACCTGACACACCTCTGCCAGAAAGGCATATACCGTTCCCAACACCACCAACCGCGATACCGGTCCCGCCTTTTTCATCCAGCGGAACACGCCATAATACATCAGCCCGCATAATAAATAGGTGTGCAGGTACCAATAAGGCCCCATCGGGTGAAGGAAAAGCTTGTCCAGCACCAACCCTATACTCAGGCTGTCCACCTTCTCGCGCACCGGAAGCACCGCCGACATCAGCACATACCCCGTCTCCATCACCGCATAAGGGACGAAAATCCATCCCATCGCGCGCAGGAAGTCAGCCGGTCGCTTCTCTACCCGCATCAGATAGCCCGAGATAATCAGGAAGGCAGGCATGTGGAACGTATATACCCATTGCTTCACCAGCGGATATTTCTCGCTGAAGAACACCAGATGGAAGGCGACCATCAACAAGATGCACACGCTCTTCAAGTAATCGATTTCCCCGATACGCTTGCCGCTCATAACATTGCTTCCGTTTTTCATTCCGCCATCAAAAATACGGAAATAAACGATACATCCTCCTAGAAAGACTGTGTTTTTATCTTTAGCCCGATACATTCTCCTGCATCGGCATCAATTCAACCATAAGACAGCATGTCGCTTTAACTTAAAAAAGTTTCACATTCACTATGGATTTGTAGAATGGTCTAAATATTGAAAAGCTAAAACATAAAGCTAAAAATCTTCTTTTGCGAAGCTTTAAACCGTTCAATTTCTAAAGAGAGCGATTTCTTCAACTGCCCTGCCATAAAGCTCAAAAATGGCAGATTGGTTTCTTCATCCTGACATTGGCGCAAGGAAAGGATATATTCTTCCCTGTCTTCTTTGAATATCTTGGTCGGAAAGAGGTTGTAACAGAACTGAATGTAGTTCATCAGTAATCGAGCCGTTCTGCCGTTGCCGTCCACCCACGGATGAATGGTCACCAAGTTAAGATGGGCATTAAAACTTAACTCGTATTGTTCTCGAAATGTCCCTACAGTCTTTTGCTTTTCCTGCAATACCGCGCAAAGTTCCTCTACCTTGACAGGGACTTTCTGATAACTCATATAAGATTGTCCACCGATACCGACCGTAACACCACACAAACGAAACTCGCCTTTCGATGAATCAAAAGTACCACCCATCACACTATGTACACTGCCTGTAGTACGCATCAACGTTGCATTCAATCTTTGTAAAAATGCCGGTGTAATTAGCTCTTTACATTTAGCTTCCTCTTTAGCTAGTTCGTATGCCTTCTTTAAGTCCTCATTCATCAAATGATATACCAACGGCTTCCCTTTAGCTGTCAGCCCCTCATCGAAAAGCATTTGTGCCTCCGCTTCGGTGAGTGTAGACCCCTCAATCGCCGTAGAATGGGCAATAAGAGAATAGAGGTAGTACTTCTCATAGTCCACCGCTTCGCTGATACCGAGTTTCGTAAACGTTTGGTACAGTGTTTCTATCTCTTGCCATATACCTTGCTGCATTGATTGCTGTATTTTATTCAAAGGTACTGTTTTTACCGTATTCAGCCAAGCAAAGTCTATATTTTTATATATCTGTGGTGGGCGTTATGACATTATTTTGTTTATATTTGCCTCCCGAACTAAAGAATGCCCGAAAATGATTGATTTACTCTATATTCATTGGAATCCAGACCCTGTTATCTTCCATATCGGGAATTTCGGATTAAGATGGTACAGTGTGTTTTGGATGATAGCCCTTCTTGCCGGTTGTCAGGTAGTCTACAAGCTCTACCGGCAAAGACATCTGCCAATCAATACCTATCAAACCTTATTCGTTTATTGCATGGTAGGCATTTTTGTAGGAGCACGCTTAGGGCATTGCCTGTTTTACGACCCTGCCTATTTCCTCTCACACCCTTTGGAAATCATTCTTCCAATCCGGATTCTACCCGATGGCGGCTGGATTTTTACCGGATATGCCGGACTTGCCAGCCACGGAGGCACATTAGGCTTAATCATAGCTCTTTACCTGTTTTGCCGGAAGACAAAGATTCATTACCTCGACATTCTTGATATGTTGGGCATCGCCGCACCGTTAGCTGCCGGTTTCATCCGGCTTGCCAACCTGATGAATTCCGAAATCATCGGAATGCCTGCAACTGTCCCTTGGGCATTCATTTTCGACCAGGTAGACAACCAGCCCCGTCATCCGGCACAACTCTACGAAGCGCTTGCTTATTTCGCATTCTTCTTGATTATAATAGGAATAGCCCGCCGAAAGAAAGACAACTATCGGAAAGGATTTTATTTCGGTCTTTGCATTACGCTGATTTTCACATTCCGCTTCTTCATCGAGTTTCTCAAAGAGCGACAAGTGGATTTTGAAAACAGCCTGCCCATCGACATGGGACAAATACTCAGTATCCCTTTTATTGTTCTTGGTCTTTACTTTATCCTTCGGCGCAGCAAGACGCAACCCGGTATCCGCTAAAACGCATGTATAAGCAACGCCTCATGCAACTATGCTGATCAGCACGATACAGAACACGTTGCAAGTATGTCGCACATGCTGTAAACCTCGTGAATTTAGACGGTTATAACTATCCATAACTAAAAGAGCCTATCACACATGCGTTTTTAATTCGGCGGACGGCATCCGCCGAATTAAAAACGGCAAAAGAATGGATGACTCCGGCAGACAGACTCTTTAATAAACTTACATATTCTAATTTAATGCTCATCTCTGCTATTGACACCCCTGTAAAACGAGCTTTCTATGAAATTGGCTGTTGGTCATACAAGGAGTTGGAGCAACAAATAGCATCTTTATATTACGAACGTAGCGGACTGTCCAAAAACAAAGAAGTCCTTTCGCGCATGTGGAAAGAACAGCAAATAAAAAGGCTAAGCGATTGAAAATTCAATACTTAGCCGATTTATTCGTACCCAGACCCGGGGTCGAACCGGGATGGATTTTACTCCACTGGTGTTTGAGACCAGCGCGTCTACCGATTCCGCCATCTGGGCAATTATTTGGAATTGCGGTGCAAAGATAGGGTGTTTACATTAAACTTCCAAATATTCGGCGCATTTTTTCGTCTTTTTTGCCTCGGATAGAGGAATCGGCTGTGTATAAGGAATGAATCTGGCTTATTTACAGGCAATGACAGCTATGCGCCGTTTCATCAGTCCCTTCAGTGAAATGCGGGCACAGACGAAAGCACCCAACGAACCCAGGGTGAAGACAATGCCTGTAGAAAGCATGATGTCGCCGATACCTACCAAGGGAGAGGCAATGCCGCCGAAAGCAAAGCCCAAGGCACCTAATACGGCCGATGCGGTTCCGGCATGTTGTCGTTCGGCGTTCATTGCCAAGGTATTCGAAGAAGTGAATGTCAAGCCCAGCATCACCAGCAGGCAAAGCAGCAGTATTTCATAAATCCAGAAGTTGCACGAAGAACTCATCGCTATCAGCAGCAGGAAGGAAATGACCACCATGCCTTGGCTTCCGCGGTAGAGCACAAACTCCGGATGGCGGAACTTCACTGACAAGGCAGCCGAGAAGACGATTGCCAGCGCGTTGGCTCCGAAGCAGACACTGAACAACATGGGCGAGAACCCATAGTGTTGCTGCATAATGAACGGAGCGGAAGAGATATTCGCAAACAATACACCTTGGGCAAAACTGAACTGCAAGATATAACAGAGGTAACGCCGGTTACGTAATACGGTCCCGAAATTGCGGAACACATCTGCCCAGTCGGTTTGTTTCCGGTTGGCTGCCGGAAGTGATTCGTTCAGGTGGAAGCTGCCTGCCAGAAGCAGGATGCCGATGCAGAACAGGCACCAGAAGATGCCTTGCCAACCGATGCTTTCAGCCAATACGCCGCCTCCCATCGGTGCGGCAACGGGAGCTACTCCATTGATGGCGCCGATGATGCCCAGCATCTTTACCAGTTCACGTCCCGCATATTTATCGGCTGCTATCGAGCGTGAGATGACAATGCCGCTTGCACCGGCTATGCCTTGCACCAGTCTCCAGCCCACAAACTGCAGGGCTGTCTGCGAATAAACGCATCCCAACGTAGAGAGCAGGAATAACAACATGCCTGCAATCAGTAACGGACGCCTTCCGTACTTGTCGCTAAGCGGACCGAAGAACAATTGTCCCACTGCCAAGCCTATCATGCTGGCAGTCAGACCCAACTGAACCATGGAGGAAGAAGTATGAAAAAAATCTGCCATCTCAGGGAAAGTAGGCAGATACATATCGGTGACGAACGGTCCGAAGGCCGTAAGCATCCCTAAGAAAATCAAAATAAAAACACGTGAATTTTGTCTGTTCATAAAGTTATCCTTTCTTTTTTGCCGCTGCAAAATTACCAAAAAAGGTGTATGCTCCCAAACGCCTTATCACACCCTTTGGCATAAATCAACATTCTATAACAAAGAAGGCATTGGGTAAAACGAAACAAAAGAAAACGGAAACACAGCCTTCTTTTCTTGATACTTAGCTGTGCTCCCGTTTTCTCTATCTTCGTGAAAGTTAGCTAATTACCTTTCACGGAGATTTATCAATGGTTGTATGCCGATTCGCCGTGTTCGTAGATGTCGAGACCTTCTTCTTCTACACGCTTGTCTACGCGCAGACCTACCGTTGCATCCACAATCTTGAACAGGATATAGGTGATGACCGCACTGAAGACAATGGAAACTACCGTTGCCACTACCTGAATCCAAAGCTGATGCCAGTCGCCATACAGTGCTCCCTGTACCCCGTCTTCACCCGAGATGAAACGGGTGGCAAATACACCGGTCAGGATAGAACCGACAATACCGCCTATGCCATGCACGCCGAAAGCGTCGAGCGCGTCATCGTACTTGAACTTCGGCTTGATGACAGCTACCATGAAGAAGCAGATAATCGGCGTAATGATACCGATGCAGAACGCGCCCAGCAAGTCCACCGTTCCGGCTGCAGGCGTGATGGCAACCAGTCCGGCTACAGCTCCCGTGCAGGCTCCGATGGTAGTCGGTTTCTTGTTGCAAATCCAGTCGACAATCATCCAGGTAATGGCGGCTGTAGCTGTAGCTATGTGGGTAACCAGGAAAGCATTGGCTGCCAGTCCGTCGGCTGCCAGGCCACTGCCGGCATTGAATCCGAACCAGCCCAGCCACAAGAACGAAGTACCCATGAATACAAAGGTTACATTATGCGGTGTGATGGGATGGCCTACCTTGTAATCCATGCGTTTGCCCAGCATAATTGCCATGATTAAGGCAGAGATACCGGCATTGATATGCACTACCGTACCGCCCGCAAAGTCGATGGCACCCATCTGCTGCAGGAAGCCTCCGCCCCATACCCAGTGAGCCATCGGGAAGTAAGCCAGAATCACCCACAAGGTAATGAATACGATGTAGCCCGAGAACTTGATACGCTCGGCAAAAGCACCCAATATCAATGCCGGGGTGATGATGGCGAACATGCACTGGAACATGGCAAACAAAATTTCAGGAATGTTTCCGGTGGTCAGTGTGTCGAGTGTGATGCCGTGCAAGAATACCTTATCGAAACCGCCGATAACGCAAGCCAGCGGATTTCCCGCTTCGGCAAAACTGGTATCGAACGCCCAACTGTAGCCGAAGGCAATCCATAGAATGCTGACCAAGCCTACCAGAAACAAAGTCTGCATGATGATGCTCAATACGTTTTTCTGTCTTACCAGACCGCCGTAGAACAAGGCGATGCCCGGAATACTCATCAACAATACCAATAAAGAAGAAGTGAGCAGCCAGGCTGTATTGCCCGAATCGAGCACCGGTTCACTGGTGGCTGCTGCCACGGTTCCTTCCTGCGCCAGCAAGGCAGGCGTGCAAACAAAAAGCATAAGAATGACTGCGGCACACTTCAACCAGCGTGCGCCGCTTATACTGAATTTATCCATAATGAATCTCGTTTATCTGTTGTTTTGTAGGATTATTTCTCTTGTTCGGCGTTGTATAAGGCTATGTCTCCCCGCTCGCCGGTGCGGATGCGGACTGCATCTTCTACCGGAATGACAAAGATACGTCCGTCGCCGATTTCTCCCGTTTGGGCAGCTCTCTGAATAGCCTGGATGGTCTTCTCCACATTCTTTTCGCGTACCACAATAGAGAGCAAGATACGTTCTATCGAACTGGTATCGTACACTACGCCACGGTAAATACGTCCTTCGCGAGTCTTGCCCACACCACGTACATCATAATAAGAGAACCACTCGATGTCGGCATCCAGCAATGCCTGTTTCACATCGTCGAATCGTGTTCTCCGGATAATCGCTTCAATCTTTTTCATGTTGCATTTGTATTTTATAGTTGTACTTTGTCAGAAATGTTATCCTCAATCTTTTCCCTCTTTTCAGCGAAACCCATCAAAAACTTAAACCTGCTACAAAATAAGCGCCTTCCGTCGCCGGATTCCATATCACCTGGGCAAATATCGGCAGTGTCCAACTGTCGGTTATTTTGAGCTCTTTAGTCGCCTTTATGTCTACGTTGCACACGGCAAAACTGCTTTTGCCTCCGTTATAAAAATCATTCTCCCACGGAGTAGCTCCTACACTGGCTTCCCAGTCCAGTCCTCCCAAGCGGAACGGAGCCGATATCGAAAAGTAAGAAGCATACGCACGGTCGCCGTCTGCCTTATAGCCTACATTGCCGGCAAAGTTGGTGTACCAGTTCACGGCAAGCACCCCGAAATCGTATCCCACTTGTGCTTCGAACGTGTGGTTCGTGTCATGGGCACCGTAATGGAAATACCCCGGTCCGCCGTTGAACCAATAATCTGTCACCGATACACTGAATCCCCCAATGCCATATCCCAAAGTCAGGTCCAGCTCTTTGGTATCTGATTTCTCGAATCCTACCGAACCCCAAGCCGAGAGCGAAAAGCCTTTGTAAGCCAGGGAGAGCGAAGGCTGTACGCTGACATTGCCCAAGTCCTGACCACGCCAGATGTATCCGCTTACCAGGTCGGCACCTACACCTGCCTCTACCTTGTCTTGTGCCGCCAGGGGCATCGAAGCCATAATGGCTGCCGCAATTCCCAATCCTCCTTTTTTAAACAATCCTTTCATCGTTTCCTGATTTAATCGTTAATACCACTTTGAACTAACTCTTTTCTTTGTTATCCGGATAAACTTGTTCGTTTTGTTTTCTCACAATGCAAAGGTATGTCTTTTTGCTATTCCGGCAAATAAAAAAGCTGCACTTTTTAAGCACAGCTTTAATCGCTCTTTCAATTTGATATGTATAAGCAAATATTATATTTCAATTTGAAACCAAATATGCGATATTGCTAGAAGAATGAAATGCAAATAAAATTTATCAAATGTAATAAGATAGCAAATATCGGATTATAATATCTTTTTATTATAATCAAACCTTGAATTTAAGACAAAAAGAAGACAACATCACCATATTTCGATTCATTTAGACAATCAGGCACCACCACAGCCGATATACTGGACAAAAACGAAAAGCCCTCCCTTGCATGCAAACAAATACCAGCAAAGCCACCTTGTACAATCGGCTACGTCAGGCATCGAATATATCTGTGTCGCCACACATACTTAGCTGACCTCCCGTGAAGATTAATAATCTTGCACGTGTAAGATTAATAATCTTCCAGCTGTAAGATTATTAATCTTCACGGAAAGGCAGTTATATTGCTCTGTTTCGTCACGCTGGATTTTGCTCCAAGCTTAATAAACTGAATTAGGAAAAACAGGTCGCTACCTTATTATTTCTGATTCATGTCGAACTTGAAACTCATGGCACCGAAATCAGGCAGGGCAGTTTGCTCTTCACCTTCACCTAACAGAATTTCTGTAGCAGAAAAATCAAACTGTACATTTCCGGTTTCCACCGCATAAGCGGCAGCATTGCCGGCTTCCATTTTCACTTCTACCTGCATCGGCTGTGTTTCCGCTTCTTCCGTAGCCGACGGCAGGGACACGGACAGTTTCAGTGGCTCAGGATTCAAGGTAAACGTGATGCTGTCCTTGTTTGCGGTCAGCTTGGGTTCATACCCTATTTGATAGTCAACATCCCCGACAGCTTCTACAATCTGGTCGGCCAACGTGTCATTTTTCACGATAGACAATACAATGTCTCTGATGGGGAAATCTTCCAAATAAATCGTGTCATTGTTTATCGTTGCAGAGACATCCACGCCTAATGTGTCTTCTGTGGCTTCCTCGTCTCCCTCTGCCAACGGATTCACACGATATACCGTCATCGTTCCTGTATAGTTACCAAACATGGCGTCTGTCGTCACTTCAGCATCAGGAAGCTGAGGCGAATCTCCATCGTCATCACTGCAGGCAACAAAACTTAACGCGCATCCCATAAACAGCATGGAAGCGAAAACCTTCATCGGGTCAATACATCTTTTTTTCATCATTCTTGAATTTAAAATTTAAAAATAATACAGTTGCTTTACACAGCCCTCTCTGGCTATGTTTGCACGCTAAATGCAAGCAGGCTTAAAATCTTGCATCCTGAAAAAATTAAAAAATGTTTCATCGCTGAAATCAAGCGGTTTACCTCCTGCATTTTTATCAGGAAACCCATTTTAGGAAATGAGTTTCCTCGTATTTCTTTGATAAAGCACACCCGATGCCTGCCCTGTTCACCCCGCCGAAGATTGATTTAATTAACACAGCATGATGCAGTAACAGAAGCCTTCCTGTATTTTATATCAGAAGACAAACAAGATAAAATATGAATGAAAACACAGAAAAAAGAATTATTGCTTTCACTTCCCAATCGTTAAAGCAATATGGTATCCGTTCTGTCCGCATGGACAGCATCGCCAAAAACATGAATGTATCCAAACGTACCATATACCGGGTTTATAAAACGAAAGACAACCTGATAAACCTTTGCTTGGAATCGTACTCAGACCGGACACTCAATTTATTCCAACTTATCAAATTCAATTCCACTGATTCGATAATGTATCTATGGACCATCGCCAAAGCATACATTGAAAACCTGTTCAAGGCAAAAGGAGTATTCTGGTCTGATTTAGACAAGCATTATCAATCTGTCGGCACTGCCATACAAGAACTATGGCTAAACGAACTTGAAAGCGCCATCCGGAGAGGGCAAAAAGAAGAATATATAATGCCCGATTTAAATATAAGCCTGTTTCTTGACTCTTTCACACAACTTCTCTATCATGCAAGAATAGCTGAATCTCCCCTTGAAATGCTATATAATTCGGCTTATTTTATGCTTAAAGGGATTCTGACAATCCACGGAATAGTGCTATTCGAACCCCTGAGAAACGATTTTATCAGCTTAGAGAATAGATAAACTATTACGTTTTCGTCACGCTGGATTTTTGCTTTGCTCAACAACACGTGCAATCCAGCGTGACGGGGAATCTGTGCTAATCTGCGTTAAAAAAAGAAAACGTCAACCGATTCTTCATTCTTCGTTCTTCATTCTTCATTTAATAATTCGAATCAGAGTTTATCAATCTCTTCCAGAGGCAGCCCTGTAGCCTGTGCAATGAGTTCCGGCGCTATTCCCAGTTTCTTCATGTTGGCTGCATTCCTCAGGCGTTCGCGCATTTCTCCTTCCTGCATGCCGATCTGCTTTCCTTCTTGCATGCCAATCTGCTTCCCTTCTTCTATGCCGATTTGCTTCCCTTTCTCTATGCCAATCTTTTCTCCTTCTTGTCGTCCTTCTTGTCGTCCTTCCTGTAGCCCTTCTTGTCGTCCTTCCTGTAGCCCTTCCAGCTTGGCGGAACTCAACACGTCGTTCTGTATCATGACGGCGTTAAGGTGCTCGTCG
>UQVZ01000020.1 GCA_900544675.1 uncultured Bacteroides sp. | reverse complement strand
TAGGTTCGTTGGCAGATGCACTTAGGTTCGTTGGCAGATGCACTTAGGTTCGTTGGCAGATGCACTTAGGTTCGTTGGCAGATGCACCTAAGTGCGTAAGGCGATGCACTTAGGTGCATGATAACCGATGGAGAGTTACCGGATGAAATGAGTCGGTGTCCAAGGCTCGCGTTCGGGTATCGGTTGCCCGCCTTGTTTCAGACTCTTCAATATCCAAGCCATGTTGTTTCCTAACGTACGCATGGTTTGCAGGCCTTCGATGTCTTGCAATGCTTCGCCGGGTGTCCGTCCGTGCACACTGTTCCAGTATTGGGAGGATACGACCGGCATATTGTTAATGGTGAAATATTTGTTCAATCGGTCGAATGTCGCGCTGGCTCCTCCCCGGCGGCATACGGCTACAGCTGCCGCCGGCTTGTAGGCAAGCAAGGAACCGGCAGAATAAAACAGGCGGTCGAGCAATGCGCAGAGCGAACCGTTAGGTCCGGCATAATATACGGGTGAGCCGATAACGATGCCGTCGGCTGTGGTTAATTGTTCTCTTATCTGATTGTATAATGCATCATTAAAGACACAGTGCCCCAGTTCGGCGCAACGGCCGCACGCAATACAACCCTGCACGGCTTTGGTACCGATGGAGATGATTTCTGTTTCTACTCCGTTTGCCTGCAATGCTTTTGCCACTTCGGACAAGGCGATGTATGTATTCCCCTCGTTATGGGGACTTCCGTTGATAAGCAATACTTTCATAGTCATTCTTTTATAAGTGATTTAGCATGATTTGTTCTCTGACTGCAAAAGTAAGGCAAAAGTCTTATAACTTGATTGTTGTAAGGCTCAATTTTTTTGTTGTCAGGTTCAATGTCTCTACCCTATATTTTGCTTGCCCGCAATATCTCGCGCTTGCCTCCCGGAGGACCGGGCAGACGTTCTACGGTGAAACCTACAGCCTGTAAGGTGCGGCGTACAACGCCTTTGGCGCAATAGGTGGTAAGGATTCCGCCCGTGCGAAGGCTGGCAAAGAGGCGGGCGAAGAGTTCCCGGCTCCACATCTCGGGCTGTTTTTCGGGCGCGAAGGCATCGAAATAGATGACATCGTATTCTCCCGGAAAGGAGTAGGAAGTGAAGTCTGCCTGTACTTTGTGTAATATATAATAAGGTGTAAGGGGAACATCTTTTTCCCATGCGGCACGGTGCAGGGCATAAAAGTCTTCCGCGCGTTCGGGACATATCCGTTCGGGATAGCCCAGCCGGCTAATCAGGTCGGGTGCTACGGGATAACGCTCGATGGTGGTATAATGCACGGTGCGCTGTGCTTTCCCGGCATAAAGCAGGGTGAGAAAAGCGTTCAGCCCCGTACCGAAACCTATTTCCAGCACACGAGGTGAGGGCGAAGGATGATGTTCCAGCCCCATCCGTATAAAGATGTGTTCCGATTCGGTCAATGCTCCTTTTACGGAATGATAGTGTTCGTTCAGTTCAGGGACGAAGAGCGTGTTGCTTCCGTCGGCGGTTGGTTCTATGTCAATCATGATTCAAAATAAATTAATTACTCCCAGTGTGGCTGCTACCAGAATGGCGTAACGCGCCAGTTTGCCGAGCGTCATCGAGAGAGCCACTATCCATACATTGGCACGCATCCAGCCCAGTACGATGAGGATGGCGTCTCCTATTACGGGCAAGAAAGAGAACAATGCCATCCAGGAACCCCGCCCACGGATGAAGCGTTCGGCACGGTCCATTTGCTTTTTGTCCACTTTCAGGTACTTCTCTATCCATTCTTGTTTACCCAAATGACCTATCCAGTAGCAGGTGATGCCTCCCAACGCATTGCCGGCGGTGGTCGAAAGGGTAGAGCCTACAGGGTCAAGTCCCAAGCCTATGCATGCCAACAGGACAGCTTCGGACGAGAAAGGCAAGATGGTTCCTGCAAGGAAGGCGGAGATAAACATGCCGATGTATCCCCATTCGGTCAGAAGTTGAAGAAATGCATCCATAAGTTAAACAGGCAGAATAAAAACCATAAAATCAAGGTGGCATTGAACAAGATACGTGAAACCCGGTTGAAGGTCAACGCAAAATAATGTGCGCTCATCATGGAAGCGGGAATCAGCGTCAACGATAGCCATGCGTTGAAATATTGGGGTTGCAATGCCAGTAAAAGATTGAGCCAAATCCCCATCCAGATGAAAATGCGCAGCAGGATGCGGGTCTGCACCTTATCCTTGAAAGCGGACAGGAGGTAGAACACACTGTAAATGATGGTGAACAGCAGGATGATGCCCCACGACACATAGTGGGTAAGGGTGAGCATGCTGTAGTCAATCGGCTGGAACCGGAACAAGCGGTGCAGGTAGGGATAAATTCCTGCCAGGTTATCTGTCCATACAAAATAGCCGAACAGGAGCCAATAAGGTAAAGTAACCCCCATGATGCCGGCAAAGAAACTACGGGCATTGAGCGAGCGTAGGCTGATGGTGTGTATATATAATAAAGGTGTAATCCACACCAATGGAGGAAGGATGAGGCTGCTTAATCCCAGGCAGAAGAAAGCCTGAAACAAGACTCCCGACGCATAATAGGATTCGTAGCTTTGGAAAAGAAACAGAAGCATCAGCATGAATAAGGCGGGTAAAACACATTCCGGTGTGGCTTCATGAAGAAGCGGGATAGCAGCATAGAATAATAGAAACAGGGCTGCGGGAAGTGTGGTACGGGTACGTATCAGGACAAACTTGGTCTCGGTCTCCAGCAAAAGGTAAGAGGCAAATCCGAATGCCAGCAAGGAACCGGCATTCAGCCAATCGTGGACAGAAGAGAGCGCCCAGACAATTGCCGTGAGAACAACAGCCACAGGAAGGGTCATTCTTCCTGTGGCTATCTGATATTGGAATCTGTTTCTTGCGGATAACATGGTTTACAGGTCAAATCCGATGTCGGAACGGAAATATTTCTTGTCGAAATGAATCTTTCCGGCGTTGGTGAACGATTGTTTCAAGGCTTCTTCCTTATCGGCACCATACGAGCTGACAGCAATGACCCGTCCGCCGGAGGTGACTACCTGTCCGTCTTTCATTGCCGTACCTGCATGGAACACGATGCTTCCGCCCGCTTTGGCGTCTTCGATGCCTGTGATGGGGAATCCTTTCTCGTAAGCTTCAGGGTAACCGCCCGAAACAAGCATGACGCATACGGCCGAACGCGGGTCGATTTCCAGTTGTTTCTCGTTCAGATTACCGTTGGCTACTCCTTCGAAGAGGTCCACCAGGTCGCTCTTGATGCGGAGCATGACACTTTCGGTTTCAGGGTCGCCCATACGTACATTGTATTCGATGACCATCGGGTCGCCTTTTACATTGATAAGTCCGAAGAAGATGAAACCTTTATAGTCCAGTCCTTCTTCAGCCAATCCTTCTACCGTAGGACGGATGATGCGGTCTTCCACCTTCTGCATCCATTCCTTGTCGGCGAACGGAACGGGTGATACAGAGCCCATGCCGCCGGTATTCAGTCCCTTGTCGCCTTCGCCGATACGTTTATAGTCTTTGGCTTCGGGTAATATTTTATAGTGTTTCCCGTCGGTCAGCACGAATACCGAACATTCGATGCCACTCAAGAACTCTTCGATGACAACCGTTGCCGAAGCGTTTCCGAACATGCCGCCCAGCATTTCCTTCAGTTCTTTTTTAGCTTCTTCCAGTGTGGGGAGAATCAGTACGCCTTTTCCGGCACACAATCCGTCGGCTTTCAGCACGTATGGAGCCTGCAAGGTTTCGAGGAATGCCAGCCCTTCTTCCAGGTTGTCGGCCGTGATGCTTTTATAGCCTGCGGTAGGGATGCCGTGGCGTTGCATGAATCCTTTGGCGAACTCCTTGCTTCCTTCCAGGGTGGCTCCGGCTTTCGACGGGCCGATGACCGGGATGTTTTTCAAGGCTTCATCGTTGTGGAAAAAGTCATAAACCCCTTTTACCAGCGGGTCTTCGGGACCTACCACCAGCATATCGATGCCGTTTTCGAGGACAAAACGTTTGATGGCTTCAAAGTCATCGGCTTTGATGGCTACGTTTTCTCCCACTTCCTGTGTGCCGGCATTACCCGGGGCAATGTACAGTTTTTCTATTTTCGGACTTTGTGCGATTTTCCATGCCAATGCATGTTCGCGTCCGCCTGAGCCTAATAACAGTAATTTCATATCTGATGAGTTTTATGAGTTGAATCAATGTAAATAATCCAGGAAATAGCGGGTGATGTGCTCGTGCAGGTGTACCCGGTCTTTCCCTATCATGTTATGTCCGTCTTCGGGATAGATAAACAGGTCGGGATGTGTTCCGGCGTCGATGCATGCACGCAGGAAAGTCATCGTGTGTTGAGGCACACACGTCGGGTCCATTCCTCCGATAATGATTTCCAACCGTCCTTTCAGGTTGCCTGCTTTATTCTTCAGATTCCGGTTCTTATATCCTTCAGGATTGGTTTGCGGTGTATCCATGTAGCGTTCGCCGTACATAATCTCGTAGTATTGCCAGTCGATGACCGGACCTCCCGCTACACCTACCTTGAACAGGTTGGGATAAGTCAGCATCAGGTTGGTGGTCATATAGCCGCCGAAGCTCCAGCCGTGTACGCCTATCTTCTCCGCATCCACATACGGAAGCGATTGCAGGAACTTCGCTCCTGCTTCTTGGTCTTTGGCTTCTTCGGCTCCCAACTGGCGGAACGTGCAGTTCTCGAACCGGATACCCCGGTTGTCACTTCCCCGGTTGTCTACGGTCAGCATCACATAACCTTGCTGCGCCATATACAGGTCCCAGCCGCGTGCGTCATAGAAGCGGGTATTGTGAATCATTTGTGCGTGCGGTCCGCCATATACGTAGATGATGGCGGGATATTTTTTGTTCGGGTCGAAGTTGACCGGTTTGATCAGCCGATAGTATAAATCGGTCTTCCCGTCGGCAGCCTTGATGGTACCGATGCTGATTTCGGGCAAATTGTATTGCTCTTTCATCGGGTCGGTGGCTGTAAGCAGTGTAACACCCTTTTTCCCGTCGGTGGGCAGGATGCTGATTTCACGTGGAACATCGTTCGAAGTGAAGTTATCTATCAGGAACGTTCCGTTTTCCGAGAGCTGGGCACGGTGCATGCCGTCGCGCTTGCCTAACAAGGTACGTTTGCCGGTTTTGATATCCAGGCTGAAGATATTGGTCTGAAGCGGAGAGATTTCCGTGCTTCCGATAATAACGGTCCGCTTGGTTTTGTTGAAGCCCAAGATTTCCTGCACCAGCCAGTCACCTTCGGTAAGGGGAGTGGTCTGCAGGTATTCGCAATACGTGTCTTCCGTATCTTTTCCTGTTTTCCATTCGCCTGCCTGAGGCTTACTGGTATCCATTAGATAAAGGTGATGGTATCCGTCGCGCTGGCTCCAGTAGATAAACTTGGTTTCGTCCCAAGGCAGGAAAGCCAACGGATGCTGGGGCTCTACGTAGCGGGCATGCTTCTCTTCGTATAAGACACCTTCTTTCTCGCCCGTTGCCGCGTTGTATTGCACCAGTTGTGCATGGTTCTGGTCGCGGTTCAGTTCGATGACATAGATATGCTTTTCATCGGGCGACCAGCTGATGTTGGTAAAGTAACGGTCGGTAGGGTCGCCTGCCTGCAGGTAAACCGTCTTGCCCGTTTCCACTTGGTAGACACCGATAGTCACTTTATGGCTGACGGTACCTGCCATCGGGTATTTGTCTGGTACGAGGGTGGCGATACGGGTTGTCGTGTTTACCTGCGGATAATCGGTCACCATGCTTTGGTCCATCCGATAAAAGGCAAGGTAGCTTCCTTTCGGGCTCCAGAACGTGCCTTTCATGATGCCGAACTCGTTGCGGTGGACAGATTGTCCGTAGACGATGTCGTTGGCAACTTCCTTTTCGCCTGTAATGTGTGGAGAGACTGCGATGGAATAATCACCTTGGTTGGCAATGTATAAATGGTCGCCTGCCGTATAAGCCAGATAGCCGTTCTCCTTGCAGAAGTCGAAGTTAGTGGCTTGTTCTTCCTGAATGCGGAACATATTTGCCAGTTTCTTCTGAACAAAATCGTAGAAGAAGACATAGTCCTCGCTTTTCTCTTCATTCCCTACTTTGCCGAAGAACATGACGATGTTCCGGTTTCCCCAAGGAAGGGTAGCGCCTTGCAGTGTGTGAAGTGGTTTGATGGGTAAGGTTAGTTGGTAGGGCTTTTCGCCGTTTTGCAATGCTTCGTTCACTTCTTTCAGCGTGACCACTACGCTCTTCTCTTGACCTGTACGGTTGTTTAACCGCTTGATGTCTTCTACATCGACACGCACGCATACGTCTTCCCACCATTGCAGTCCCGGCAAGTTTTTCGGGGTCAGGTTGAAATAGTTGCTTCCGCCGGGGATGACGTCATCCAGTGTGAAAGCTTTCTTCTCTTGGGCAGGTAAGGTAGCTGTCATACAGAGCATTGCTATTAAAAATGATACAATCTTTTTCATGTCTTTTTAAGTTCTTAAGTTTTTAAGTTCTTAAGTTTGTTAGTTTTTGAGTACTTTAGTTCTTGAGTTTTTAAGTTGGTGAGTTTGTGAGTTCTTTAGTTTTTAAGTTTTTTAGTCCTTTAGTCCTTTAGTTTATAATCGGGCAATATTATTCAACCGCAAATGAAGATACCTTCGTTGCCCGATGAAGATATCTTCGTGGAGAGTTTCAGTATACATGAAACTGCCGATGAAGTTATATTCGTTTAGGAGGCATACTTATTGATAGCATGCAACTACCTATAAGAGCTAAAAACTCATTAACCTAAGAACTCATAAACTAACAAACTAAAGAACTCAAAAACTAACAAACTCACAAACTCGCAATCTTAAATATCCTCGTCTGTCGGTCTGCGCCGATGGATGTAGCGCATAAATGTCGGTTTCTTTTCGCCTTCGTCTTTGTTGTCGCGCGGACGGCGGCGTGGTTCTCCTTCTTTCTTGAAATCCGACTTGCGTTCGCGGGTAAACTCCTTGCCTTCTCCGGCTCTGCGTGTGCGGAATGCTGGCTTGTCGTCTGTGCGCCTGCGGTCATCGCTCCAGCGTTCATCGCTTCTACGGTCCTCCATACGGCGTTCATCGCGGAAACGGCTTCTGTTTTCCTTGCGGCCATATTCTACCTTCTCGCCGTGATGGCGTGCACGTACCGGTCTCTCTTCCCGTTTGGGCTTGAATTCCTTATCCGGGTTTTCGGTGCGGTATTCTTTGTATTTCCCGTCGAATATCTGGTATTTGCGGAACTGGCATTCCAATGCGCCGTTGAAGAGAGGAATCTTTACCGAGGCTTTCAGTCCGATTTGATCGAAACATTCGTCACGATAACTCAATATCCATGCATCATTGCCAATAAAGGCGTGTTTCAATCGTTCGCCGATCATCTGATACAGCCCTAACAGATCATCCGAAGAGATGCGTTCGCCGTATGGCGGATTCGTGATGATGATGCTCTTTTCCGCGGGTTGTTCGAATTGCTGGAAGGGTTGCACTTTCAGTATGACGTCTTTCGTTACGCCTGCCGCCTTTACGTTGTGTGTGGCTATTTCGTTGGCTTTCGGATTGTTGTCATACCCGTAAATCTTGTGTGTAAACTCACGTTCTTTCGAGTCGTCGTTATAGATTTCATCGAACAGTTCCTGGTCGAAGTCTTTCCATTTCTCGAATCCGAACTCTTTGCGGAACACACCGGGAGCAATGTTGCGTGCTATCAGTGCCGCTTCGATAGGAATGGTACCCGAACCGCACATCGGGTCTATCAGGTCGCATTCGCCTCGCCAGCCGGTCATCAGAATCATGCCGGCGGCCAGCACTTCGTTGAGCGGGGCTTCTACTTGTTCTTCACGGTATCCCCGGCGGTGGAGCGATTCGCCCGAACTGTCGAGCGAGAGGGTACATTCGTCCTCGGCTACATGGATATTCAGGCTCAAGTCCGGATTGTTGATGCGTACTGACGGGCGGTTTCCTGTCTTTTCACGGAAATAATCTACAATGGCGTCTTTTACTTTGTATGCCACAAATTTGGAATGACGGAACACTTCCGAAAACACGACTGCGTCTACGGCAAAGCTGGTCATGTTGTCCATGTAGTTTTCCCATTCGATGGCTTTTACCGCATCGTACACCTCGTCGGCGGTCGTCGCTTTAAAATGTTTGATGGGTTTCAGTACGCGGATAGCGGTGCGCAGGTTGAAGTTGGCGCGGTACATCATGGCTTTATCTCCGGTGAACGATACCATACGCCGTCCGATCTGGACGTTTCCGGCTCCCAGTTCGGTGAGTTCTTGTGCCAATACTTCTTCCAATCCCTGGAAGGTTTTGGCGATCAGCTCGAATTCTTGGTTCATTTTATATTTAATTACGTAATTCAAATAATTTTGCAAAAATAGGAATTTTCGTTCAGTCAATCAACTGTTTGTGTGTGTTTCTTGCGCATTTTTCCATTGTTTGTGCCATTCATCGTTTGCGGATGAACAAAAAAGGCGTATATTTGTTGTACATGCGGATAGGTATAGGATGACGGAATCGTATATATAAGTATAAACCAAACATATAGAGACAAACCGATGCTGAAGACTTTCGATTATGCTTTTCTGAGTTTTTTGAAACACCGTGTCAATGGCGGCATGGTACTGATGGTAGTGGCTTTGCTGGCGATGGTCGTTGCCAATTCGCCTTGGGCGGAGGCTTATCACGCTTTCTGGAGTCATCCGGTAGCTTTACAGGTAGGTGGCTTTAATCTGTTCAGCCATCACGGCGAACCGCTTACGCTGATGGCATTCATCAACGATGCCCTGATGGCCGTGTTCTTTTTCTCTGTAGGTCTGGAAATCAAACGCGAAGTGCTGGTGGGCGAACTGTCGGGCTTGCGTCAGGCGTTGCTTCCCATTCTGGCGGCGGTAGGAGGAATGCTGGTGCCTGTGGCTATTTATTATATGATGACGGCAGGAACGCCTGCCGCGGGCGGACTTGCCATTCCGATGGCTACCGATATCGCTTTCTCCTTGGGCGTGCTCAGCCTTTTCGGCAAGCGGATACCGTTAAGCCTGAAGATTTTCCTGACGGCTTTTGCGGTGGTCGATGATATCGGAGGTATTCTGGTCATCGCTTTCTGTTACACTTCCCATCTGGCCGCGGGCTATCTGTGGGCCGCCTTGGGCATTCTGGCGGTGTTGCTCGTAGCCAACCGGATGCGTGTCATGTCGCGCACGTTCTATTGCATGGCCGGCATTGTCGTATGGTATCTGTTCCTTCAATCGGGTGTGCATGCGACCATTGCTGGGGTATTGGTGGCTTTTACCATTCCTTCCGTGCCTTGCCTGAACGTGAAAAAGTACATCACCCGCATCCGTGAGAACATCGCAGCATTCCCTCACTTCGACAAAAGCAGCATTCTGCTGACTCCGAATCAGATAGATACCTTGAAGAGCATCGAGTCGGCATCCGACAAGGTGATATCTCCCCTGCAGTTTATGGAAGACCGCATGCACGGGATGGTGAATTACCTCATCATGCCTCTTTTCGCTTTTGCCAATGCCGGCATTACGCTTTCGGGAGGCGAAGGAGCGATTGTAGGGACGGTGACTTATGCCGTGGTGCTGGGCTTGATTGCGGGCAAGTTTGTCGGGATTTATCTCTTTACGTGGCTGGCGGTACGGTTGCGTGTCACCGCCTTGCCGCAAGGGATGAACTGGAAGAACCTTGCCGGCGTGTCTTTGTTGGGCGGAATCGGGTTTACCGTCTCGCTTTTCATAGCCACGCTTTCGTTTGGAGAGACCGACGAGGTTTTGTTGGCTCAAGCCAAGTTGGGGGTTTTGCTGGGCACGGTTTTGGCGGGTATATTGGGCTATGTGGTGCTGAAGCTGACATTGCCGCGCGATGTGACACCAGAAGAAGCTTCTTTATAGGGTGTCTTTATTTAAGTATAGAATGAGTTTAACCTTTAAGAATCTGAGAGATGAATGTACGTTTAATCTGTATGGCTTTGGCATGTCTGCTTTTCTTGCCGATGGCAGGAAAGGCTGTTGAGGACGAATCATTGTGGCAGGTACGTGCCGATGATTTGTACGCTTCGTATGCTCCGGCTCCGATGGCAAGCGGATGTATCGGCATTTTGCCGGAGAAGGAACCGTTCCGGGTGAGGCAAGTGGTGCTGAATCATGTGTTTGATGCGGCGGCTCCGGGAGTGGTGAGCCGGGTGATGCGGGGCATCAATCCTTTCGGGCTGAAGATGAAGATAGACGGCGAAACGGTGGATACGACGTGCATCGGCGGATGGAGCCAGACGGTAGATATGCGTAAGGCGGTGCATCGTACCGCATTCGACGTTGCCGGGAAAGTGCAGGTCGTATCCGAATTGCGTGCCTTGCGCAACCTTCCTTATTCGGGACTGGTGTCGGTGCAGGTACATGCATTGGCTGATGTAGTCTTGGAGGTACGGAACGGGATGGAGGTTCCCGATGATTACGGAACGGATACCCTGCGTTATCGGGAACTGGATGCCGACGGCACACGGTTGTACCTGCTGGAGGCTGAAGGTGTTTCGGTTCGTAAATACCGGCAGGTTGCGGCGGCTTCCTCTTTTCTGTTTGATGACCGGAAAACACAAAACCCTTTTTTCGACCGCTCTAGTCATGAACTGGGGTTTACGCGGTCTTTGAAGAAGGGAGAGACTTTTTCTTTCTCGCTGGCGGGCAGCATCTGTTCGTCGCGCGACTTTTTCGATGCTTATAACGAGGCCGAACGCCAAGTGGTGTATGCCGTTCACGAAGGGCGGGAACGCCTGGTGGCCGCGCACGATCGGTTATGGGAGGAGTTGTGGCAAAGCGATATCCGTATCGAGGGAGACGATGATGCCCAGCGGCTGATGCGCTTTGCCTTGTTCAATCTGTATGCCTCCTGCCGTGCCGGAAGCCGGCTGAGCATTCCGCCGATGGGACTTTCCTCGCAGGGGTATAACGGACATATCTTTTGGGATACCGAGCTTTGGATGTATCCGCCGATGCTTCTTTTGCAGCCGGAACTGGCGAAGTCGATGCTGGATTATCGGATAGACCGTATCGGTCCGGCACGTCGGAAGGCTGTGGCATACGGTTATCGGGGTGTCATGTTTCCGTGGGAAAGTGACGATACGGGCGAAGAGGCTACGCCCACATTCGCCTTGACCGGTGCGTTCGAGCATCATATCACGGCCGATGTAGCCATTGCCTGCCGGAATTATTATTGCGTGACGCGCGATACCGTTTGGCTGAAGCGTGAAGGTTTCCCGCTACTGAAAGAGATAGCGGAGTTTTGGGTAAGCCGGTCGGTGCGTAATGCCGACGGGTCTTATTCGATTGGCGGCGTGACCGGAGCAGACGAATATGCCAACGGGGTGACCGACAATGCCTTTACCAACGCTTCCGCCTCGCTGGCTTTGGAATATGCCTGCCGTGCCGGAGCTGTTTGCGGCGAGCGTGTACCGCAGGTTTGGGAAGAGGTGAGCCGGAAGTTGCGTATCCTGCAATTCGATAACGGCGTGACGCGCGAACATGCCACTTATCAAGGCGAAACCATCAAACAGGCGGATGTCAACCTGTTGGCTTATCCGTTGGGGAAGATTACCGACCCGGAACAACAACGGAAAGACCTTGCCTATTACGCCGAACGCATCGACCAGAAAGACGGTCCGATGATGTCGTATGCCGTGTTCTGTGTGCAATATGCCCGCATGGGCGATGCCTCGAAGGCATGGGAGATGTTCCGCCGTTGCTATCTGCCTAACTGGCGTCCGCCTTTCGGTGTGCTGTCGGAAACTCCTGCCAGCAATAATCCTTACTTTATGACCGGAGCCGGAGGGCTGCTTCAGGCGGTGTTGAATGGCTTTTGCGGGCTTCAGGTTACCGAAGAAGGCATTGTGCAGTTGCCTTCTGTCCTTCCGCCGCACTGGAAGAAGCTGACGGTAACAGGAGTCGGTCCCGACCGGCAGACGTATGTGCGTGCACGGTAAGAATACTTTTTGGCAAGAAAATAACGTCGGTAGCTTTGAAAACAAGGTTTACCGACGTTTTTGTTAATAGAAGTGCTAATGTTGGTAGATGGAGCATCGATTGTTGTATCAAATTGTTTGTCACTGGTTTGTTTATGCTTTTGCTGTGATATTGGATGTATTTTGTCTGATGTGTTAAAAAGCAATGTTTTGCGAACAATTTAATAACAAAAATATTGCAATATTAAAATTTATACATACATTTGCACCATAATTAAGCTTAATAAATATCCTATAGGAAAATCGATTCGGGAAATCTAAACGAAAAGAGAATTAGAAAAAAACTATCGTATGTGTATTCATTAAAAAGAGAGAGAGAATTATGAAAAAAAGACTGACTTTACTATTTCCTATGCTTATTCTGAGCGTGGGATTGGTTATGGCACAAGTATCCAAAGTGACGGGTGTCGTAGTCTCTGCTGAAGACGGGCAGCCTATTATCGGAGCTTCAGTGCTTGTTGTAGGGACAAATATGGGGACGGTTACAGACGTTGACGGCAAGTTTGATTTGTCGCGTGTCCCTGCTACGGCAAAACATTTGCGGATTTCATACATTGGTATGGAAACTCAGCAAGTTACTATTAAAGATGGAGTGATGCACATTGAGTTGCGGAATGATTCGGAGGTGATGGATGAAGTGGTGGTAGTAGCTTACGGTACAGCCAAGAAGTCATCCTTTACAGGTTCGGCAAGTGTTGTAGGTGCCAAAAGTATAGAGAAACGTGCCCTTACCAACGAATACATCGGGTGTGCAGGTTACATCGGCTTTAGGACAGCCGGGTGAATCTGCATCGGTCCGTATTCGTGGTTTTGGCTCGGTCAATGCTTCAAATGCGCCGTTGTATGTAGTGGATGGAGCAGTGTACAATGGAGATATTTCCAATATTAATCCGACTGATATCGAATCGATGACGGTATTGAAGGATGCCGCTTCTACTTCGCTTTATGGTTCGAGTGCAGGTAACGGCGTTATCTTGATTACGACTAAAAAGGGCTCGAACACTTCTGGAGGAGCCGGCATTACGCTCAATATATCTCAGGGATGGTCGAATCGCGCTTACAATGATTATGCGCGTGTCGGCGTGTATGATTATTATCCTTTGCAATGGCAGATGTTGAAAAATTCCTATATTACCAGTGGAGCTTCGGCAGCAGAGGCTGCCCAGCAGGCTTCGGCAGGTATTATCGACCAGTTGAAATACAATCCGTTTGTAGGGATTGCCGATGGGGAAATTGTAGGCACAGATGGATTGCTGAATCCGGCTGCCAGTGCGTTGAAATGGGGAGATGACCTTGACTGGGAAGATGCGGCTTATTCGACGGGTTACCGTCAGGAATACAACGTAAGCTATAATGGAAGCACGGAGAAGAGCGACAGTTATGCTTCGGTAGGTTATCTGAAAGATAACGGATATATGCTGAAAACCGATTTCGAACGTTATTCAGGACGTGTAAACTACAATGTATATCCGGTGAAATGGTTTAAGTCGGGCGTGAATTTGGGCGTTGTACGTACGAACTCCAATTATTCCACTTCTACTTCGGATAACTCGAGCGCATGCAGTAACCTGTCACGTTTTGTCCGTACCATGGCACCTATTTATCCGGTACACAAGCATGATTTGGAAACCGGTGCTTATCTGGATGCAGACAACAATCCGACCACTGACCCCAGTCAGTACACGTATGATTATGATGGGGCACGTATTTCGAATAACGGACGTGATGCCATTGCCGAAACGCTATGGAACAATCGTGAAATTTCGAACATGAACACAACTGCACGTGTTTATGCCACTATCACACCGATAGAAGGGTTGAGCCTGACAGTAAATTATGCATTGGAAAATACTGATTTACGCCGGAAGGTGTACGAAAATCCTTTAGTAGGTGACGGAACTGCGGGACCAGGACGTCTGAATCTGTTGACTACCCGTACGCTGACACAGACTTTCAACCAGTTAATCAATTACAGCAAGTCGTTTGGCAAGCATTCATTTGATGTGCTGTTAGGTCATGAGAATTACGAATATAAATATGAATACGAATATGCAATGAAGCTTGGTGAAGTGATTTCGGGCATCTATGATTTCGAGAATTTCACTTCCATCAGCGAGCTGAGTTCGTTTACCAACCGTTACCGGAAAGAAGGATATTTCGGCCGTTTGAATTATGACTATGCCGATAAGTATTACCTTTCTGTTTCTTACCGTCACGATGGTTCTTCACGTTTCTCGAAAGATAACCGTTGGGGTAATTTCTGGTCGTTCGGTGCTTCCTGGCGTATCAGTGAAGAGAATTTCATGAAGGATGTGAGCTGGATTGATAACTTGAAACTGCGTGCTTCTTACGGACAGACAGGTAATGACGCCATTCTGGACGCAGACTCGGATGCCAGCTATTATCCTTACCAGTTGTTGTACACTTTAGGCATCAACAATGCCACTGAGTCTGGTATTTATTTGTCGAATCTGTCAAATACAAACCTGAAGTGGGAAACACAAGTATCTACCGATGTGGCAATCGAATTCGGGCTTTTTGACAGTCGTCTGACTGGTAGTTTGGAATATTTCATCAAGCAGTCAAAAGACTTGCTTTTTGATACCTCCATTCCGCTTTCGAACGGGGTAAGCTCTATTGTGCAGAATATCGGTAAGGTAAAGAACAATGGTGTTGAGTTTGATTTGAACTATCAGTTTATCCGCCGCAATGACTGGACCTTGTCAATCGGTGTGAACGGAACACATATTAAAAACGAAGTAACCCAACTTCCGGCAGGTAACGAAAATGGTATTGTTACTTCCAGTAAGAAATACATGGTGGGTCATTCCATTTATGACTTCTGGCTCCGTCAGTGGTACGGCGTGAATCCGGACAACGGTGACGGTCTGTACTATCTGGATACCGAGGCGTACAATGAAGCAGACGGAACTTTGTCGGAATCGGTGAAAAGTACGTTGGTAACGATTGACGGCAAGCAACTGACCAACTCTTACCGTTATGCGAAATATGATTACAGCGGTTCGGCTATTCCGAAACTGTATGGTGGTTTCAATTTCAATCTGGGTTACAAGGACTTCGAGCTTTCTGCCGTATTCTCTTACTCATTGGGAGGAAAAGTGCTCGACCTGACTTATGCTAACCTGATGGATGTGGGAGAATTTGGTTATGCCATGTCGGAAGATGTGAAGAAAGCATGGCAGAAACCGGGTGATATAACTGATGTGCCGCGTCTGGATGCCAACAGCACCCATTCAACCAGTATCGGACAGAGCTATTCTACCCGTTGGTTGACCAGTGCCAATTACCTGAATTTACGTACCATAACATTATCGTATAACTTCCCGGCGAAATGGTTGCATCACATTATGGTAAAGAATGCCCGTCTGAGTGTCAGCGCCGAAAATCTGTTTATGCTTAAGGCACGCCAGGGATTGAACCCGCAAGCCAACTATGCCGGAGTAAGTTATAATGAATATATGCCTGCCCGAAACATTACATTGGGGTTGAATGTATCATTCTAAAAACGGAGTTAAAGACTTAAAAAGAAAAGAATTTATGAAAGCAATCAATTATATAGCGACATTTGCATGGGCAGTTTCCAGTCTTGTGTTTTCGGGATGCAGTGCCGATTATTTGGATACTACGCCTACCGACCAGGTAGCTGCCAGTGAGGTATATGAATCGGTCGATAATCTTTATGCGGCATTGAACGGTATTCATCGTAAAATGGTGTCGCAAGACTTGAGCAATCAAGGTATGGGAGGTGAGCCCGGATTTATTATCGCACGCGAAGCGATGGGTGACGATATGACGTGGGATACCCAGACTTGGCATCAGGGTTACTTGAACTGGAGTTACAATACCAATGCCTCCTCTCAATACAATTATGGTATTTGGGAAACCTATTATAAATTTATCCTGAATGCCAATTTGATTCTGGAAAACTTGAGTTTGCTGGAAAACCTGACTGAAGAAGAGACCGAAGAGGCACAATACGTCCGTGGAGAAGCGTTGTGCATTCGCGCATGGGCACATTTCCAACTGGTTCAGTATTATGCCAAGCCTTACATTAACGGGCAAGACAATACACAGCCGGGAGTCCCGTACCGTGAAACTTCTGAAACGCTGAATGAGATAGCGCGTACGCCGGTTGAAGAAGTTTATGAAGGCATTAATTCAGACCTTACCGAAGCAGCCGAACTGTTGCAGGGATATGAAGCTGTAGACATTAATCATTATACGGAAAAAGTAGCTTTAGGTTTGCTGGCACGTGTGGCATTGACCCAACAGCGCTATGCCGAAGCAGCTGAATATGCCCGCCGTTCGATTGAGGTTGCCGAAGCAGAAGGGTTGTCTATCATGACTCCCGATGAGTTGATGAACGGATTTGCAGACATCAGTTCGGAAACCAATGAAGCGATGTATGCAGCGTTGACACAAGATGATCAGACCGTTTATTTCTATTCGTTCTATGCTTATATGTCGTGGAACTTCAATTCTTCCAGTATCCGTACAGGTATTAAGTGTATCAATCAGGCTACTTACGACAAGATGGGACCGAACGATTACCGTCGTCAGTGGTGGGATCCTACAGGTACGGCATCTGTTCCGAGCAGCAGCTATAACCAGCGTGTGTATCAGAACCGTAAATTTACGGCACGTTCTACAGCAAGTGCTGTAGGTGATTATGCTTTTATGCGTCTGTCGGAAATGTATCTTATTGCTGCCGAAGCCTATGCTCGTGCGGGTAATGAGACTGCAGCTAAAGAATATTTAAGTACGTTTGTCGCGCAACGTGACCCGGATATGACCGGATGTGACTTGAGTGGTGACGCGCTGATAGATGCTATCATGCAGCATCGTCGTATCGAGTTATGGGGTGAAGGTTTCCGCTGGTTCGATTTGAAACGTCTGCAAGAGCCTATCCATCGTGACGGAACGAACTTCAACATTACTTTCTGTGGATTCTTGGATAAAGGAACGGATGAAGACGGATGGATTTTTGAGATACCTCAGGATGAAACAGACTACAATCCGTTGATGGAAAAGAACTATTAAAGATAACCGGGAATAAAAGAAACGCCACATTTTTCTTATGAAGACCGCTACAAGTTCAGGCTTGTAGCGGTCTTTTTTCAATGTGTCTTCCGGTAAGCCCGGATACGTTGTAATACGTTCTTGCGCAGGTCTTCGTTGTAGAGGTTGAACTCTTGCACATGCAGGTTCCCTTTAGGCAGAAGGGCTGCTACACTGGGAATGAAGTAGCGGTCTTCGTCTACGCCTGTTACGATGAGCGTATGAATGGCAGTATCGAGCGACACGCTGAATCCCTGATAAGAAACGGCCGGTGTGGCGTCGGTACGCCAGTTGACAGGATTGATACATACCACATTCTCGCGGAAAAGAGGAGAAACGGCATCGGGACGGGTCACGCTGTTGAATCCGATAAGCACACCTGTGTCTGTAGAGTCTTGTGCCGGGCTCAGGTAGGGATAAGTATCCAATTCTTCACGGGTAAGGGTATAACCGATGGCGTATGCGGCAATCAGCCGTTCGTAGATATCGGGTGTGATTTCCCGTTTCAGCAATTCGATGACCGCTTTGGCTCCTTGGCTGTGTCCGGCAAGGATGAAAGGCTTTCCTTGGTTATCGTGTTCCAGGTAATAATGGAAAGCGTCGGCCACATCCTGGTAAGCCAGTTTGAAGCGTTCTTCTATCAATGCCGTGTCCAGCGTCAGCCAACTGTCCATTGAAATCTGGCGGTAATAAGGCGAAAAGAAATTGCAACTGTCCGACAAGACGCTTTTTGCCAACAGGATAGAAGGGTCTGTCAGTGCGCGTTGTTCCGCATTGAAGATGTCCATGTGATGCCGGGTCTGTCCCAAGCTGTCAGTATAGTCCCATACGCAGGTAGGAACGATGTAGAACAAGTCAACGTCTTTACCTTCCGCGTCTTGTTTGTTTTCGTACCAGCATCGGTTATCAGCATAGTCTATCCGTTCGGATATAGTTACAGCCGTTTCGTGCTCGCAAGCGGCGAGCGAAAAGAGAAGAAAAGCGGCAAAAATCCATTGCCCGATAAAGTGTAATGTTTGTTTGGTCATTGTTTTTTTATTTATTAGTTGACAAGGTGACGAGTTGACAAGTTAATAGAGAGGTAACGAGGTAACAAGGTAACAAGTTGACGAGGTAACAAGTTGACAAGTTAATAGAAAGTTGACAAGGTTTTTTAATGTTACCTATCTATTAACTTGTCACATTGCCGCATTGTCACATTGTCACATTGCCGCATTGTCACATTGCCACATTGTCACATTGTAACCTTGTTATCTTATCACCTATCTGGTCTAATATTGCAAACAGTTCCTCCAGCGTTTCGGCACGGAGCATGGCTATACGGGTGTCGCGGAAATTGGGAATGCCTTTAAACAGCGGAGAGGCTGCCAAGTGACGGCGTACGTGTAGGATGCCCCTTCGTTCGTCAAGCAAGTTGACACTGTCTTGCACTTCGCGGCGCAACACATCCAGCTTCCAGCGGGGAGAAAGCGGAGGCAGTTCCTCGCCGGTTTGCAGGTAATGTTTGATTTCCTTGAATATCCATGGACGACCGAAGCTGGCACGGCCAATCATGATGCCGTCCACTCCGTAGCGGTCGAAACATTCTTTGGCGCGTTGAGGCGTGGTGATGTCACCGTTCCCGATGATAGGGATGCGCATGCGGGGATTGTTTTTCACTTCGCCTATCAGCGTCCAGTCCGCCTCGCCGGTGTACATCTGTGCCCGGGTGCGCCCGTGAATGGTTAAAGCCTCAATGCCGCAATCTTGCAGTTGCTCGGCAAGCTCCACGATGACTTTATGGTTTTCGTCCCAGCCCAGCCGGGTCTTTACCGTTACCGGAATCTGTACGGCATCCACTACGGCACGGGTGATTTCCAGCATCTTGGGGATATTCTGCAACAGTCCGGCACCTGCTCCCTTGCCTGCCACACGCTTCACGGGGCAACCGAAATTCAAGTCGAGGGTGTCGGGGTGCGCTTGCTCTACGATGCGCGCGGCTTCCACCATCGTGGCGGTATCCTTGCCATATATCTGTATGGCTACCGGACGTTCGGCGGCACTGATGTTCAGTTTCATCATCGTTTTGTCTACCGAGCGTATCAATGCGTCGCTCGAAACGAATTCGGTATATACCATGTCGGCTCCAAACTCCTTGCAGAGCAGGCGGAAAGCCGGGTCGGTCACGTCTTCCATCGGTGCCAGTATGAGGGGTCTTTCTCCTAAGTCGATTGTTCGTATCTTCATGGGCAAAAGTTTCGTTGAGGTGATTTTTGTTTGCAAAAGTAGTAAAATAAAAGAGATGCCCCGATATGAAGCATCTCTTTTATTGGATTGAACGGCATTGGGAACATTGATTCCCTTTCTCTGTTTATCTATAAATGTCCAACTTCGGATGGTCGTTGTATAAGTTCTGGTTTTGCAATTCTTCCTGTTCAGGTATGCGGAACAAGTAGTATTTGCTGTTCGGAACGAAATCTGTTCCATCGGGTAGTTTGACGGTAGAGTGTCCCTGCAGGATGACGCAGTATTTGCTTTGGTAAGCTTCGTCTTTGTCATCGGCAAAGATAACATCGCCGGTCTCGGTTACGATGGGAGTTTTATTGGTTACGGTTCCATTTTCTTCATCGTAAGTACATTCTACGACATGTCTCCAAGTTTTTCGTTCTACCGATTGCTGGTTGCGGATGATGTCGGTTAAGGCAAATCCTTCTCCCCATAGTTCCTTGCGGCGTTCCAGCCAGATTTCATTCAACAGGTCGTCACCGGTAGCAGAAACTTCGGCGGCAGTATAGCCCGGTTTCATACGTGCGTCGCGCAGTTCCTTCAGCAAGCTTTGTGCTTCACTGGTTTTTCCCAGATATGCGGCTGCTTCTGCTTTGATGAGGTACATCTCGGATACACGCATCATCACGATGTCGGCAAGCATATTGTCGATATCGGCAAACTTGAATTTCGAATTCAGCATGGTCCATTCACCGTATCCGGCATTGGGACCCCAGTAAAGCATCTCCTTGCGGTAGTCATTGTCCTCGAACAATTCCTTGAAATAAGGGTCTACGTTCAGGCAGGAATAGTAGCTGCCCGGAGTAGTGGTGTCCTTAAAATAGAAGTTGTAGGCAGGCAGGTTGTCATCGACTGTGCATGAATAGCCCCACATCCATTCTTGGTTCAAGGCGTTGTTGAATCCGCTTTTGTATTCCGTTTCGCTCATCAGATAACGGCTCTTCAGGTTCATGGCTTCTTCAGCATAGTTGTAAGCGTCTTGCCATTCGCGGGCGTACAGGCTGGTACGCGCTAAAAGTCCGGTTACTACCGTATGGTCTATTTTATATTGGTCGGTCGAATTACCTCCGCGGTTATAGTCGGTCGGTATCAGGTCGTATCCGTTTTTCAGGTCTGAAAGTGCTTGTGCATAAACTTCCGATACGCTGGATGCAGGCTTACCGGTGATGGCCATGTCGTAGCTGGTAGGCTCGGTGTAGATGGGCGCACATACGGCATTGGGGTCTTTGTCGATGGAAAAGGAATAATGGCTTGCCAACAGCATGTAAAGGAAACCGCGTGTGGCATAGGCTTGTCCTTTGATACGGTCTATTTCTGTCTGGTCGCCTTCGATGTTGTCAATGTTTGCCAGCACGGCGTTGCAGTTGTTGATTGGGTCGTAGACTATATCCCACATCACATCATTGATTTGTCCGCGTCCGTATCCGTTGGTCAGGTTGTAGCTGGCAGAATATCCGTAGCTGGTAGTGCGCACGGCGTCCGATCCGGCAAGGTCATCGTTTATCATAACGGCACCGTAGCCAATAGAGGCATACGTGGAACCGCTGTTGAAGATATAGTTCCATACACCGCGTATGACACGGTCGGCATTCTCGGTGTTTTTGTAAACGGCATCAGCATCCAAAGAGGTTGTGGGAGCCGTGTCCAGGTCGCAGGCTGTGACTGTGCAGGCAGCTGCTATCCCAAAGCATATTGTTTTAAAATTCAGTCTCATAATTCAAGTTGTTTTTTAAAGTGTTACATTGATGCCGAAAGAGAATGTCTTCATAGCCGGATAACGATATGACACCATACCGTTGATAGGTTGTTCCGGGTCAAGTCCCTGTTGGTGGCAGAAAGTCAGCAGATTCTCGCCTTGCAGGAAGATACTTGCTTGTTTGATGGTGGCGTAGTGCAACCATTTTTTCGGTAGGTTGTAAGATAACGTGATGGTTTTCAGACGCAGGAACGAACGGTTCACCAACCAGCGGCTTGAACTGCTGGTAAAATAGCTGGTCTGGTTGTACGACAGGCGCGGAATGTCGGTGTATCGGTTCTCAGGTGTCCAGCGGTTAAGCATGTCTTTGCTCAAGCTGGAACCATTTCCTCCCGATACGTCAATCAAACTGTTGTAGTCGTTGTTATACAATTTGCCGCCGATGGTGTAAGAGAAGAGCATGGAGAGCGACAGGTCTTTCCATGTCAGGTCTGACTGGAATCCACCGCTTACTTTCGGCAACGAACTGCCTACATTCACTTTGTCGTCCGAGGTCAGGCTTGAATAGTCTTCAGTGATTTTCCGGCTTCCGTCGGTATCGGTATAATACCATTGCGGGTTACCGTTTTCCGGATTTACGCCTGCCCATTCATATAGCCAGAAATCGTACAATGAACCGCCTTTTACCCATTTCTTGGTGCTTTGCCACATGACATCGGTAGGCAATTCCACGATTTCGTTTTTGTAAGTCGTGGCATTGACGCTCAGTTTCCAAGTCCAGTCTTTGGTCAAGACCGGTGTGCCATTGAGGGTAAATTCCCAACCATAGTTCTTCAGTTTACCGATATTGGCATCGATGCTGGAAAATCCTCCTGAGGGAACCAGGTCGCGTGCAAACAGCAAGTCCTTGGATGCACGTTGGAAGAATTCGATGGTTCCGTTGAGGCGGTTGTTCCAGAAGCCAAAGTCGAGTCCGACGTTCAGGTTCAAGTTGGTTTCCCAGCTCAGTTCCGGTGTCTCCAGACGAGAAGCGTGCAGTGTGGATTCGCCAAACGAACTTCCTATGTCATAGAGTGCCTTGTAAGCATAGTAACCGACATTGTCGTTACCTTGAGCACCGTAGCTGGCGCGGAGAGTCAGGTTGGTCAGCCAAGTATTGTTTGCTTCTTCCAGGAATTTTTCACGTGAGATTTTCCATGAACCGCCGAAAGACCAGAAGGTTCCCCAACGGTGATCGGGATGAAAGCGGGATGAACCGTCGGTACGTACGGATGCCGATACGAAATATTTGCTTTTGTACGAATATTCCGCACTGCCGAAGAAACTCAACAATTTGTATTGGTCGCTGTTGCCATAGAAGGAACTTAGCGTAGAAGCCACATCCGGTTCATAATAGCCATCGGTGATGACACCTGTACGGGAACCGCCAAAGTTGGATGTATTGTATTCATAATATTCCTGACCTACCATGAGGCGTACATCGTGGTCTTCGTTGAATGTATGGTTCCAATTGATGACATTATTATAGGTAAGGCCGGTGGTACGTACGTTCTCTTTTTCTACAGAACCGGTCAGTGGTTCCTTGCCGTAAGTGGGGTTGTCGTAGAAATGCGCAAACCGGCTGTTGTAGTCGATATTGAGCGACATCTTGTAGCTCAGTCCTTCAATCGGTGTGATTTGCAGGTAACCGCGTATGGAGGCGGCATCGCGTTTGTATTCTTTTTTGTCATACAGCATGGACTGTGCAAAGTTGTACCCGTTGTATGAGCCTTTGCGGTAGGTGCCGTAGTCGTATATGCGGTTGCCATTCTCGTCCAGAATATATTCGCCTGTGCTCAGGTCGCGTTCGTATACGGGGTAGAACGAAGGAATGCTACGTGCAGCCAAAACAACGTTTCCGATGGCTGTATCATCTTGTTTCGGATAGTCCTGAACAGAGTGGGTAGCAGACACATTCAGTCCTACCTGCAACCATTTGCGCAAGTCGCTCGTGATGTTGGTGCGCAAGTTGTAACGTTTGAATCCGGAACAGATGTAAGCACCCTGGTCATTCAGGTAGCCTAATGAAAAATAATATTTGGTGCGTTCGCTGCCGCCCGAGATGCTGGCACTGATATCGGTGTAGTGGGCATTCTGGCTCAAGGCGTCTTCCCAACTGTCATCCCATAGTGGGGTAGCTCCTGCCACGAGTTGGCCATTGGTGTCTACCGGTTGGGGATATTGGGTGCCGTAAGGATTGATGCCAAGTCCGCCAGTGGCTGTAGTGGCAAGGATGGAAGAGGCAGTCTGGGCTGCCGATTCGGCACTTTGTCCGTTGTCCATATAACTGTTGCGGAGGGCTTCCCATTGCAACAAGAAATAATCGTTGGTGCTCAACTGGTCATAGTCGCGTACGGCACGGCTGGAAAAACCATATTTGGCTGACAATTGGATAGTAGGAGCTGAGCCGTTTTGACCTTGTTTGGTGGTAATCATAATAACGCCGTTGGCTGCACGCGAACCATACAGCGAGGCGGCTGCGGCATCTTTCAATACGGTGACCGAAGCGATGTCTTGCGAAGAGATGGATGACAATGCGCCGTCATAAGGTACACCGTCCACTACATACAGCGGGGTGGTGGTGGCATTGGCAGAGCCTACGCCACGGATATAAATGCTGGCATCCTCGCCCGGTTGTCCGCTGGTAGAGAATGATTGCAAGCCGGCTACTGTTCCTTGTAATGCTTTTGATACGCTGGATACCTGTGATGCGGCAATGACTTTATTGTCGATGACACTTGCCGAACCGGTGAAGGTGGATTTCTTGGCTGTACCATAGGGCACGGTGATGATTACTTCATCAATGGCAACGCTGGATTCCTGCATTTCCACATTGATGATTTTTTGACCCCTTACTGGGATTTCTTGTGATTCGTAACCAATGAATGAAAAGACCAATGTGCTGTGCGGATTGGTTTGGAGAGAATAATCACCGTCCATAGACGTGATTGTACCACTGGTACTTCCTTTTACTGTGACTGTTACGCCTGGCAGGCCTTCGCCTCCGGCAGTAACCTTTCCTGATACTGTGATGCGTTGTGCATACGTGCCTATGCAAAATAAAAGCATGCATAGCAGGGATAGAAACCTCCTCATAAATACTTGTTGTGTTTTGTGTTTAAAATTTATTTGTAACCTTCATTCAAGGAAGGCAAGTTTATACGGCTTGTTATTTATTGAATAGTTTTGTTTGAAAACTTGTGCAAAAATAATGAAGTTTTTTAGAAAAAAGATATAATTTATTTCGAAAATGTGTATATATGTAATCAAAAAGAGGTTCTTTCCCTATGATTATGCATAAAAAATACAGCAGCATTACTGAAAAATGCATATCTTTGCCATCGGAATGCAAAATAGCAGAAAAATGAATCATTCGATAAAAGACTTTGAGATTATGGCGCCTGTAGGCTCGCGCGAGTCGCTGGCCGCTGCCCTTCATGCCGGAGCGGATTCTATTTATTTCGGCATCGAAAGCCTGAACATGCGCGCGCGTTCGGCAAGTACGTTCACCATCGATGACCTGCGCGAGATAGCCCGCACATGCGATGAGCACGGAGTGAAGAGTTACCTTACGGTGAACACCATTATTTATGACGAGGACCTGGAGCTGATGCGCCAGATTATCGACGCGGCAAAAGAGGCAGGCATCAGTGCGGTGATTGCCGCCGATGTAGCGGTGATGGCATACTGCAACCGGATAGGTCAGGAGGTGCATCTCTCTACCCAGTTGAACATCAGCAATGTGGAAGCCCTTCGTTTTTATGCCCAGTTTGCCGATGTAGTGGTGCTGGCACGCGAGCTGAACCTGAAACAGGTGCGCAAGATATACGATGCCATTCACGAGCAGCATATTACCGGACCGATGGGGCAACCCGTCCGCATCGAGATGTTCTGTCACGGCGCGTTGTGCATGGCAGTATCCGGCAAGTGCTACCTCAGCCTGAATGAACTGAACGCTTCTGCCAACCGGGGTGCCTGTATGCAGGTGTGCCGCCGTGCTTATATCGTAAAAGACAAGGAGAGCGACATCGAACTGGAAGTGGACAACCAGTATATCATGTCGCCCAAAGACTTGAAAACCATCCGTTTCATGGACGAGATGATTGAGGCAGGCGTGCGGGTGTTCAAGATAGAAGGACGTGCCCGCGGACCTGAATATGTGAAGACGGTGGTGGAATGTTATAAGGAAGCCATCCAGTCGTATCTGGACGGCACGTTCACCGAAGAGAAGAAAGACGCTTGGGACGAACGCCTGAAGACGGTATTCAACCGTGGTTTCTGGAACGGGTATTACCTGGGACAACGCTTGGGCGAATGGAGCCGCAACTACGGTTCGGGAGCTACCGAGCGCAAGGTATATGCCGGACGGGGCATCAAGTATTTCTCCAACATCGGCGTGGCAGAGTTCCTGATAGAAGCCTCCGAAATCAAGGTAGGTGATAAATTGCTGATTACCGGTCCTACCACAGGGGCGATGTTCGTCACCCTTGAGGAAGCGCGTGTCGACCTGAAGCCCGTCGATGTGGTGCCTAAAGGTGTGCATGTGTCGTTCAAGGTTCCCGGACGCATCCGTCCCAGCGACAAGCTCTACCGCATGGTAAAGAAAGAAGGGGTCTGACAAGCCTTTTCCGTATAGCCTGCCGGCAAACAGGCAAATCCGTTTCGGGCGGCTGCGTGAAGCCATGCAGCCGCCCGAAGTGTTGTTGTCTTTTTTCTTGGTAAAAAACTTGCATAACCCGGAAAGGTGATGTAATTTTAGCCATTCATTAACCTCAAAAACACATCATGATAAAAGAATTGGATTACAGCATCGTGCCGAATCGCTTCGGGCATTGCCTGAACGGGAGTTGCAAGCGTGCGGACAAATGCTTGCGCTATCAGGTCACTAAATTTATTCCGGAAGACAAACCTCTTTATGTCAAAGTGCTTAATCCCCAGTGGAAACAGACAGGAAAGAAGTGTACCGAGTTTCTGGACGATACGCCGGTGAAGTATGCGTATGGCTGGAGCAAGATGTTCGACAAGCTGGTGCACGAGAAGGCAGTGGCGGTAAAAACCGATTTGCTTTACGGTTTCGGCAGGAATCAGTTTTATCGGCTGAAGCGGCACGAAAAGCCTTTCACGCCCGAAGCACAGGAATATGTGCGCAAGATATTCCGTAAACACGGGCTGGAGGATGAACCGGAATACGATTTCTGCCAATATGAATACGAATGGAAGAAAGGTTGAGAGAGTAACCTATCTTATTTATAAAAGATATTCAGTCAATCCAAACCGTTAACTAATAGTTTCAGGCTGTTTCATATAGCTGAAACACTTGTTTCACCTATGTAAAACACTTGTTTCACCTATATGAAACAGTTGTTTCAGTTATAAGAAACAGGGTGAAACTGTTTTTTGTTTCCCCGATAGATAGGATTTGGTGGAATTATCCTTATAATCAGTTTGGATAATGCATCGGTTTTTGGTATGTAAGTTCGCTGTATAAGATTTTAAAATAAAGAAATGGTAAAGGGCGAGAATTAAAAATATTTTGTACCTTTGCCCCTGTTCCTATGCCGATTGTTTACGTTCAACGGGATACGGTCGGATAGGAATGACATATACGGAAAAAGACGTTTACTTGACGTCTTGTCTTTGGCTCTTTAGAATCTCGCAAGTTTTAATCGTGACCAAAGGACAAGGCAACGGTAGATGTCTGCGGGATATGCTTATAGCCCTTCGTGTGCCTTCTTCGGAAGGCGCACAAGGTTTGTTATATACGTATCGGCGTGGGCTTCTGCGTTGCTCGTTCTGTCACGATGGGGCAATGCGAGAGCCTTAAAGAGCGGGACGGGTGACAGTACAGATTCCCGCGCTTTTTCTTTATATGCCCGCTATACACACTGATTTTATTACCCGTCCGTCTCCGGGAATCTGCAAGGACAAAACCAATCAAGTTATTATGAAAATTCTTAATCATCTCACTGTCCTTGCCTTATGTGCAAGCTTGCTTTTGCCCGCGTGCGATGACTATGACGACACGGCTCTCTGGCAGCAGGTGAACGATAACACGGGGCGTATCGAAGCTCTCGAAGCATGGCAAAATCAGATGAACAACAACATCGCTGCTATACAACAGTTGCTCAATACACAAGACTACATCACCTCCGTGACGCCAGTTGTCCTTTCGGGAGAAACTGTGGGTTATACCATCGAGTTTGCCAAATCACCATCCATTACCATCTACAATGGTGAGAAAGGTGACAAGGGCGACACTCCGCAGATAGGCATCACCCAGGAAAGCGACGGTAACTGGTATTGGACACTGAACGGCGAACTGATGCTCGACCCGCAAGGCAATCCCATTCGCGCCAATGGTGAGAAAGGTGATAAAGGCGAACCCGGTGCAGACGGAGAGGACGGCACTGATGGCACCGATGGCACCTCTGCTCCAACTCCGCAAATCAAACAGGGAAGCGACTTCACAGGCAATGAAAACATTGTCACCGATGGCGGAGAAATATTCACCGATGCTTGGTATCTGAGTGTTGATAATGGTAAAAACTGGTATCGCGTCAGCGGTAAGGACGGTGCAGACGGTAGCGACGGACAAGACGGAGAGGATGGCACTGATGGCACTTCTGCTCCAACCCCGCAAATCAAACAGGGAAGCGACCTTTCAGGCAATGAAAACATTGTCACCGATGGCGGAGCGGTAATTGCCGATGCTTGGTATCTAAGCATAGATAACGGCACTTCCTGGTATCGTATCAGCGGTAAGGACGGTGCAGACGGTAGCGATGGACAAGACGGACAAGATGGTGCAGACGGAGAGGATGGCACTGATGGCGCTGACGGAACCTCTGCTACAGCCCCGAAAATCAAGTTAGGAAGCAGCTTTACAGGCGGTGAAAACATCATTACTGACGAAGGGGAAGCAATTGACGATGCTTGGTATCTGAGTATTGATGACGGCGAGAACTGGTATCGCGTCAGTGGTAAGGACGGCGCAGACGGCAATGACGGACAAGATGGTGCAGACGGAAAAGACGGCGATTCGTTCTTTGCCAAAGCTCCTGAACTCTCCGATGACGGAAGGTATTACATCTTTACCCTTGCTGACAAGAGCGAAATCTATGTGCCGGCATACCAGGGCATCGCGCTCTCGTTCCCCGACATTGCCGACCTTAACCAAACAACTGAAGTGCCCGGCACGCTCGACATTGCATATACCGTAAGCGGAAACGTAAAGAATCCCGTAGTTATCGCCTTGATTGACGGTGAGGGATGGGAAGTCACCTGTACTGAAGGTAGCATCACCGTAAAAGCGGGTACGGACAAAGAAGCCTCACTTATTGTTATTGCTTCGGATAATAAGGGCACATCCATCACCTATATATTGAAACTAAACCTCCCAGACGTACAGATAAGCGGAAACACATATACGGTCTATACAGCTGAAGGCTTGTTGGAATGGAACGAAGCTGCCCAATCAAGAAAGGATTTGAACTGCACGCTTGCCGCCGACATCACATTGCCGACTGTCGCTGAAGGAGAAAGCAACTGGACTCCGATTGATCAATATACAGGAACATTTGAAGGAAACGGACATACGATAAGCGGATTAAGGATTAATGGAGGAAACGGTTTCTTCAAATCTACATATCCTTATGCTGCCATAAGAAATGTCATAATGAAAGACGCTTTTGTCAAAAGTACAACCGAGAATACAGGCGGAATCAGCGGACACAACGAGAGAGGCTTCATTGTCAACTGCTCATTTTATGGAGAAGTGACTGGAACAAACAGGATTGGTGGCATAGCTGGAGCCAATGGAGGAGGATTTATCCCTGGCTATGGACTCCGTTCGGGAACAATCTCCGGATGTTCGTTCTATGGAACTGTGACAGGTACAGATTGCGTCGGAGGAATTATAGGTGCTAATTGGTATTCAAACGCCATATCTTCCTATTCATACGGAGAAGTCAATGGTACAAGTTCTGTCGCAGGGATTATGGGAAATAGCCATTATGGTTCTATTTACGCATGTTATTCAAACTCTTCTATCAGTGGCACATCCTATGTTGGTGGAATCTTGGGGAGTAGTAGTATCGGTGGAGGAGCGGAGACAGAGATGAGTGCTAACTTCTGGGGAACTTATGATGGAACAGGAAGAGGTGACACTTCTGACCAAGGCGTTACTAAAATAGACAATGCAACTGTCAATTGGGAAGATGCCCTCGAAGCCATGAATACTTTCATCGACTCTTATGAATATCCGGTTTATCCCGAGTATCCGAATTTTGCTCCATATCAGTATAAATATGTATTAAACGAAGGCGAAGACAAAAACATACGTCCGTTGATTGTGGTAAAAACAAGTGAGAAATAATAATGAATATACGGATGACCACTCCTGTCCAAAGCTATGGCTTGGGTAGGAGTGGCGTTTGTTTAAGAGGCGGTCAGCTGACGGTTATCCCCATCTTTTTCATCAGGAAACAGGCGTTCATGTTTTGGGCGACGCCTTCGCGCAAGCGGTAAGAGAAAGTCAGTTCGTCGTTCGTGATGTCCGCTTCGAAGCAATAATTGCGGATGTATTCGGGGAACTGGTCGGCAAGTGTGCCTAACAGCAGGTCGTGGGTGGCGATGATGCCGTCCGCCTTTAGCCGCATGAACTGGCGGATGAGGTCGAGCGACCCTTTTTGCTTGTCGGCTGAGTTGGTTCCCTTCAATATCTCGTCGAGGATGATAAACAGCTCTTTCCCTTCGTTCAGCAGGTCAATGATGCGCTTCAACCGTTTCAGCTCGGCAAAGAAATAAGATTCGTTATCCGAGAGCGAGTCGGTGGTGCGGAGGCTCGTGATGAGTTGCGCCGGGTAAAGGGTGAGGCTTTCGCAACATACGGGACAACCCAGGCATGCCAGCAGGTAATTGACTCCGATGGTGCGCAGATAGGTGCTTTTGCCCGCCATGTTGGCTCCGGTGATGATGAGGAAAAAGGGACGTGAGGGGATGGTGGCGTCATTTTTCACGCATTGTGCCTCTGGCATTAGCGGATGACCCATGCTTCGGGCGGTGAAGCAGAACGGTTGAGCGGCAATCGTAGGATAGGTGTATGACGGATGGTTATAGGCGAAAGTGCCCAGCGAGCAGAGTGCATCCAGCTCGCCGACCGCCTCCAGCCAGCCCGTCAGGTATTGTCCGTAGCGCTCTTTCCAGCGTTCGATGCGCACGATTTGCCGGAGTTGGAAGAATATGCTTCCCTCCAGGATGACGTAGAGCAACTGGTTGTTGCGCAGGTCGAGGCGGTCCAGTTCCTTCGAGAGTTGCATCAGGGCTTCGGCGGGCGAATGTCCGTCGATGTCCAGTTGGTCGGTCAGTCGGCGCAGGGCAGGCGCTTGCCACGTCTCTCCTTTGGCAAGGGCTATCAGTTTGGCATATCCGTTCAGCGTTTTCAGCTTCTTTCCGTAGGCTTCCTGTATCAGTGTGCCTCGCTTGATAAAGCTGAAGCTGAGGATGACAAAGACCGTAAATGCCATTCCGAACCAACTGAAAGAGATGAGGTGCAAAAGTCCGAGCGCCAGGAGGAGGATGTTGATGCCCGGTACTGCCCATAGGCTGACCTTTACCCACCACAGGTGTTGCAGGGTGGCGGGAGTCCGGCTCCAGCGTTGTATCTCTTCTTCATCGGAGTCGGCTCCACGGTTTACCGTTCCGGTCACACGGAATGTTTCGCGGAACGCAGTGCGCCCGCTCATGTCTTGAATGCTTTCCTGGCGGGTTTCGATGGCAGCTTTCTCTGTCAGGTGATGTTGCATCCAGGCGGCAAGGGTTTGCTTTCCGATGGGGGTACAGGTACGGTCGATGGCTTGGAACAATGATTTGCGTCCGAAGAGGTCGAGGTCGTACGAGTACGGGTGTTCGGGCTGGATGAACTCCCGTCCTTCGTCGAAAGCCGAATAGTCGCCTTCCAACCCATTTAATTCATGCTGATTCAACCGCAACCGGGTTTCGATTTCTTCCTTTTGGAAATAGAGCCGGTTGTGTATCTTTACCAGTATGAAGAAAGGCAGGAACGTGCAGCACACGGTGAGCACGATGACCCATGTGCCGGAGTGGAAAAATATGATGATGCCGGCTATGCCTGCCAAAAAGAGCAGGACACGGAGCAAGCTGATGCGGTTGATACGGGATTTGGTGTGCGAAAGCAGTCGGGAAGTTTCGTCTATGCGTCGGGTGTACCAATCGGTAGGGGACATGGTTTATTAATTAAATAAATGAAGAATGAAATAAATTAAGAATGAAATAAATGAAGAACGAAGAATTAAGAATGAAGAATTTGCGTTTCAAATGATAATTGAACACAGAGACACAGAGAAATAAATTTGTTAATCTGTGTAATCTGTGTTGAAAGAAAACGCCAACAGATTCTTCATTCTTCATTCTTCATTTAATTAGATTTGCTGCAATGCCTGTTCCAGGTCGGCGATGATGTCGTTTACATTCTCGATGCCTACCGAAAGGCGGATTAAGTCGGGAGCCACGCCGGCTTCGATGAGTTGTTCATCACTCAATTGGCGGTGTGTATGGCTTGCCGGATGCAATACACAGGTGCGGGCGTCGGCTACATGAGTCACGATGCACGCCAGCTTCAGGCTGTCCATGAACTTCACGGCATCTTCGCGCGTGCCTTTCAGTCCGAAGGCAATGACACCACAAGCGCCGTTGGACAGATACTTTTGTGCCAGCTCGTAATATTTGTTGTTCTTCAAGCCGCAATAGTTCACCCATTTCACTTTGGGGTTCTTCTCCAGCCATTCGGCTACCTTGAGTGCATTTTCGCAATGACGGGGCACACGCAAGTGTAAGGTTTCCAGACCTAAATTCAATAAGAACGAGTTGAACGGAGAAGGAATGGAGCCCAGGTCGCGCATCAGTTGTGCCGTGATTTTGGTAATGTACGCCATCTTGCCGAAAGCCTTGGCATAGGTCAGTCCGTGATAAGACTCGTCGGGCCGGGTCAGTCCGGGGAACTTATCTGCATGTGCCATCCAGTCGAAGTTTCCACTGTCTACCACTGCGCCTCCTACACTGGTGGCATGTCCGTCCATGTATTTGGTAGTAGAATGAGTGACGATATCGGCTCCCCATTCGAAGGGACGGCAGTTGATAGGCGTAGCGAACGTGTTGTCTACAATCAGAGGCACCCCGTGCTTGTGGGCGATACGTGCGAACTTTTCGATATCGAGCACGTTGATACTGGGATTGGAGATGGTTTCGCCGAACATACATTTGGTATTAGGCTGAAATGCCTTGTCGATTTCTTCTTCGGGCGCATCGGCATCAATGAAGGTACACTCGATGCCCAATTTTTTCAGTGTGACACCGAAAAGATTAAACGTGCCTCCGTAGATGGTAGACGAGCAGACGATATGGTCACCTGCTTCGCAAATGTTGAATACGGCATAAAAGTTGGCTGCCTGACCCGATGAAGTCAGGATAGCTCCCACACCCCCTTCGAGTGCGGCAATCTTGGCAGCTACGGCATCGTTGGTCGGATTTTGCAGGCGGGTATAGAAATAGCCTGTATCTTTCAGGTCGAACAGACGTGCCATCTGGTCGCTGTCATCGTATTTGAAGGTAGTGCTCTGGTAGATAGGAAGCACGCGCGGCTCGCCGTTCTTGGGAGTCCACCCTGCCTGTACGCAGAGTGTTTCTTTGCTGAATTTCTTTTCCATTGTTGTGCTTTTTAGATGATTTAGTTGCATTGTGCGCAAAAATAAGAAATAAATGCTCCCCTTGTTGCATTTTAAGAAAAAAAAGATATATATTTGAGGTGAATCAAAGTTTAAACAATATGGCAACAGAACTAACATACAGACATGTGATGCCGGTGCAAATCCGCTTCAGCGATGTAGACCAGTATGGTCACATGAATAATTCATCGTATTTTTCCATCTACGACCTGGCAAAGACATCGTATATGCGTGATGTTTTCGGCGACAAGCATTGGAACGACCTGGGTATCGTGGTGGCTAACATCAACGCCGACTTTCTGGCTCCGGTATTCTTCTCAGATGAGTTGTACATCGAGACTGCGGTTATCCATTTGGGACATAAAAGCTTTACGTTGTTGCAGCGTGCCATCAACAGGGCAAGTGGTGTATTGAAGTGCCAGTGCCGCACGGTGATGGTGGGCTATGACGTAGCGACCAAGGAACCGGTGGAATTGCCCGACTCGTTCAAGCAGGTGATTTGCGAATACGAAGGAAAAACACTGGAAGAACTTTCGAAACCGTTGTAAAACGGGAAACCTATAAAAATGTAACAAGATGAAAGTATCGATTATCGGAGCCGGCAATATGGGCGGCGCAATAGCCCGCGGGCTGGCACAAGGACATTATATAAAGGTTCAAGACATTACAGTAACCAATCCCGGTACGCCTAAACTGGAAAAGCTGAAAGCGGAATACCCCGCCATTCAGGTTAGTACCGACAATCGGGATACGGCAGATGCGGATATCGTTATCGTAGCGGTAAAACCGTGGAAAGTAGAGGAAGTATTAAAGCCGTTGCACTTACGTCATCCTCAGATACTGGTATCGGTCGCGGCAGGGCTGACTTTTGAAGACCTTGCCCATTTTGTTGACCCGGAAATGCCGATGTTTCGGGTGATTCCGAATACTGCCATCTCTTTGCGTGCAAGCATGACGCTGATAGCTTGCCGGAACGCTTCGGAGCAACAGACCTTGACGATGCTTGACCTGTTCAACGAAATGGGGCTTGCGATGCTGATAGAAGAAAAACAGTTTGCGGCAGCTACCTCGCTTACTTCATGCGGCATCGCCTACGTCCTGAAGTATGTACAGGCAGCCATGCAGGCAGGAGTGGAACTGGGTATCCGTCCGAAGGAAGCCATGAAGATGGTGGCGCAAACCATGGAAGGAGCAGCACGTCTGTTGCTGGAAAACGAAGACACGCATCCGGCACTGGAAATAGAGAAAGTGACTACACCGGGTGGCATCACCATCAAGGGAGTCAATTCACTGGAACACGACGGCTTTACTTCTGCGGTGATAAAGGCCATCAAGGCAAGTATGTGATTTTAAGGATAATGCATCTGGCTCCTCAACTTCTTAAAAAGTACGCTTATGAAAAACAATATTCTGATTACGATGGGATTGCTGATACTTGTAGGGCTTGCCGTGCAAGGCCTCTTCGGTGTGGCTGCCGGCATATTGGTTTCGGCGATAATCGGCATCGTATATGGTGTGGTAAAGAAAAAGAAATTGTTTATCAAGTGGTCGGTCGTGGCATTGATTATCGACCTGATTTGCATCATAGCCTTTTATCTTCGTTTGATTCAGATGATGGGATAAATAACTATTTATAGGCATAGGATAAAAATTCCAGATGTGTTGTTATCCTGAGCGAAGTGAAGGGTTTCGTGTATATCCACGCGGACGTATCCGAGATGCTTCACTCCGTTCCCTTAGGTAAGTGATTCTTTGTTTTTTTTATTTCTGATTGACTATAAAACTTTGTTCTTGTGTCGGTATGTGTGCTGTGTTTTTATTATTCTCAGCGGAGTTGCACAGATTTGAAAGTATTTTGCACAAAAATAAAAGCCGATGCACGAATTTGAAAAAACATTGCAGGTTATTGAAGCCGTTTTTGAGAGAGAACGGCTACTTTTGCCTAAAACGAAATCACTATGAAACCATTTATTATCTATTCCCTGTTTGCCCCTGCCGCATTGATGGCGCAAGAGCGTCCCAACATCCTTTACATCATGACTGACCAGCAGACTGCTACGGCTATGAGTTGTGTCGGAAACGAAGAAGTGTATACACCCAATATGGATCGGCTTGCCGAAAGAGGCGTGCGTTTCTCTAATGCATATTGCAGTTTTCCACTAAGCGGTCCGTCGCGTTCGTCCATGTTTACGGGATATACGCCTAGTCAAGTGGGGCTGACAGAGAACGGGACGCCGATGCCCGATTCTATCCGCACCCGGACTTTGGGGACGTTGTTGGAAGAAAGCGGATACGAATGTGCTTATGCCGGGAAATGGCACGCGCATACCAATTCCTTGCCGGCAAAGGAAGCCTTCGGGTTCGAGAACTTGCACGGGCATAACGATTTTGGGCTTGCTGAGGCTTGTGTAGCATTCTTACGGCGCAAACCTGAGCAACCTTTCTTCTTGGTGGCTTCTTTTGACAATCCGCATAACATCTGCGAATACGCTCGCCACCAGAATCCGCCTTATGCTTCGTTCGAAGAACCGGAACTGGAAGATTGTCCCGGCTTGCCTGCCAATTTTGCGATTAATCCGTATGATGCCGATGCGTTGGCTTTTGAACGCAGGCAGAATCATCGGTTGTATCCGACCGTGACATTCACGCCTGATGACTGGCGCCGCTACCGCAACGCGTATTATCGTCTGATAGAAGCGGTGGACAAAGAAATCGGGAAGCTTCTAGATGAGGTGGACAAGCAAAATTTGTGGAAGAATACTGTAATTATTTTTACCAGCGATCATGGAGACGGATGCGGCGCGCATCAATGGAACCAGAAAACCGCTCTATATGAAGAGGTGGTGAATGTGCCTTTCATCGTCTGCCTGCCCGGCGGGAAGAATGCGGGAAAGGTATTGCCCCAGTTTATCAACAATGGTGAGGACTTGATGCCGAGTGTGTGCGATTGGGCGGAAGTGGAAATGCCTGCGGGACGGCAAGGAATCAGCTTCCGTGAAGTAGCGGAAGAGGGAGATACGACAAAGTCTCATCGCCCTTATGTAGTGACCGAAACTTTTTTTGGTGAAACTGCGGGCACATTGGGATGGATGGTACGTACACCTTATTATAAATATATACTTTACGATACCGGCAAGAACCGTGAGCAACTCTATGACATGAGGATCGACCGGGGCGAGATGCGTAACTTGGCAGTGGAGAAGAAATACAAAGATGTTGTCAGACAACATCGGATGTTGTTGGACGAATGGATGCGCCTGCATCCTTCTTCTACCACACGGTTCAAAGCAAAATATTTGCCGAAAGACTGAAAAACAGCCATTTTGAACAAATTTAAAAGTCAATTAGACAAAATCAAACACCGTTTGCAGGATTTTGAACGAAAGAAACACATTTGTGCAAGCCTGTTGATGGTTAATTGTTTAACTTTGCATCAAACAAAAAACAGTTAATGACCTAAATTCTACCCATGAAGAAAACCTTTTACTTAGCATTACTATGGAGTGTGTTAGCATTGGGCGCATCTGCCCAAGCGAACATCAAGCTGACCGAAACAACGTTGATGCACGAAATGCGAGCTACTCCTTATCCACTTGATAAAGCGGTAGTAGACGACCGTTATGTATCCTTCCAATGGCCACTTCGCGCAGACGCGAATATTTCGGGCAATGTATTGGATGGATTCGAAGCACAGGTTAAGAAAGTGGACAAGTCGAAGTTAAAGTATCGTTTGCGTTATTCGCAAGATGCTTCTTTTGCAAAAGGCACGGTTGAAGTGGAAACCCGCTGGCCTTTCTATAATCCAGATAAAGACCTCACACCCGGTAAGTGGTACTGGCAATATGGCTATGTAAACGAAGCCGGACAAGTAGCATGGCAAAGCATACAGGAGCTTACAGTAGGTGATAATCCAAAGAAATTCTGTCCCCCTTCTTATAAAGAGATAATTGTCCGAGTGCCTCAGTCTCATCCTCGTATATGGGTCCAGAAGGACGAATGGGATGCATTTATCGCCCAAAGCCAATCGAAAGCAGAGCGCGGCTGGTATCTGGAGCGTGCCGATAAAGTAATGCGTACACCGATGAAAACGGTAAAAGATATTAATACCAGTCAGGTAAAGAACCTTACGAATCAGATGCAAATCAATTCGTACCTGACCCGTGAGAGCCGCCGCATCATCGATGCCGAAGAAGGGAATACCGAAGCATTGATTCGGGCTTACTTGTTGACAAAAGACCGGAAGTATGCAGATGAGGCTATCAAGCGCGTTTTCGAGATGATTGATTGGGACAAAGACAAGAACGTAAAAGGAGACTTCAATGCTTCTGCGTTGCTTTCACTTTGTTCGATGGCGTACGATTCGTTTTACGAGTTGTTGACCGATGCCGAAAAGAAAACGTTGCTGGATGCCATTCGAGAGAAAGGCGGAGCCATGTATGAACATTTTAATAACTATTTGGAAAACCACATCGCTGAGAATCATATCTGGCAAATGACTCTTCGTATCCTGACGATGGCTGCGTTTGCCACTTATGGCGATTTGCCGGAAGCAGCCACATGGACGGACTATTGCTATAATGTATGGCGGGCACGCTTCCCTGGACTGAACAAGGATGGTGGCTGGCATAATGGTGATTCGTATTTTACCGTCAATACCCGTACCCTTATCGAAGTGCCTTATTATTATAGCAAGTTGAGCGGATACGATTTCTTTAGTGACCCTTGGTATACCAATAACATAATGTATACAATTTACCAGCAACCTCCGTTTTCAAAATCAGGAGGGAACGGTAGTTCGCACCAGAATGTTGGACGTCCTAACAGCATCCGTATCGGGTATCTGGATGCTCTTGCCAAGCTGACAGGGAACTCGTTTGCAGCAGATTTTGTACGCCGCACGTTGAAGGTTGAACCTGAATACATGAAGAAAGCTCTGTTGAACAAGCCCGGCGACTTGGCTTGGTTCCGTTTGCAATGCAATAAGCCTCTGCCCGAAGGTCCGGGATTGCCGGCATTGCCTTTCGGAAGAGTGTTTCCCGAAACAGGTCTGGCTTCATATCAGACCAATTGGGATCGTGTAGGAGGCAATGCAATGTGGAGTTTCCGAAGCAGTCCGTACGGAAGTACTTCCCATGCGCTGGCAAACCAGAATGCATTCAACACGTTCTACGGAGGAAAACCGATTTTCTATAGCAGTGGGCATCACATTGAGTTTACCGATGTACATAGTATGCTGTGCCACCGTGCGACACGTGCTCACAACACTATTTTGGTGAATGGCATGGGGCAACGTATCGGAACCGAAGGTTATGGTTGGATTCCACGTTATTATTGTAGCGATAAGATAGGTTATGTGCTGGGGGACGCTTCCAACGCTTATGGGAAAGTGATATCTCCGTTGTGGTTAGAGCGCGGCAAGGCGTCGGGTGTGGAATATACGCCTGAAAATGGTTGGGATGATGTGCCTTTGACCAAATTCCGTCGGCATATCGTCAATTTAGGAAAAACCGGCTTTATCTTTATCTATGATGAACTGGAAGCATCCGAACCAGCCGATTATACCTTTATGTTGCATACAACGGCACAGCCGATGACGGTCGATACATCCAATCCCCGCTTCGTACACGTGCAAGGTTTGTCGGGACGAGGAGGAGCATCCGATGCTTACATTTTCTCTACCGGAACATTACAGACCGATACTACAAGCCGGTTCTTTGTGCCGCCCGTCAACTGGCTGCGTGCGGATGCGAAAGGGAACTTCAAGAAATACCCCAATCATTGGCACTTCTCGGCAAAATCAGAGAAAGCAAAAGTATATCGCTTTGCCACGATTATCAATACGCACGCCTTAAAGTATCCGGCAAAAGATCCTGAAATCCTTTCGGACGGACGCATTAAGGCAGGAGGCTGGCTTATCAGTGTCAATATTTCGGCAAATGGAGCACCTTCGTTCTTTATCCGCAGTACGAAAGACGATGTAAGCATCACGTACAAGGGAGAAGAAACCGTGGTGAACGAGAATGGGTATGTGACCACCATGCGCGATGTTGTACCCGATTTGGAAATATAATTTCAGTTTTTTCGTTTGTGAGTTTTTAAGTTCTTAAGTTTTACGATTCAAACACTCACAAACTTAAAAACTCGCAAACTCACGAACTTAAAAAATTATTTATAGCCATGAGATTAGAAAGACGATTTTTGCATACCTGCTTTACTCTTGCCGTAGCGGTGTTGCCTTTAGGGGCAATGGCGCAAGCGGTAGAGAAGCCCCGCATACAGACTTCGGCTGCTCCCGAAGAGACCGCGGTGTACAATCCTTCGGCACAGAAAACCGTTCCGGCTAAGCAGACGAAAGAAGCCAGTGCTTCGGGAAAGCGCAAGAAAAACAAGAAGGACGAGAAGAAAACCGTATCCGTTTCTTCGGACGGACGTTATATGGCGTTGAAAACCAACGTGGCGTATGATGCTATCGGCGTTTTGAATTTGGATTACGAAATACAAGTACATTCGCGCATGACGGTAGATATCCCGATAATGTGGAGTCTGTGGGACGCAAAACCGGATAAGGCGTTGCGTATCGCCGCTATCCAGCCCGAACTGCGCTGGTGGATGGGACAGGAAACCGGCAAGGGACATTTCTTTGGCTTGCATGCCCATGTAGGATGGTACAACCTGAAGTGGGACGACCGACGCTATCAGGATACCGGACGTCCCTTGGCAGGAGCCGGATTGAGTTACGGTTATAAGTTGCCCTTGTCTGAGCATTGGGGTGCAGAGTTTACCGTAGGCTTCGGATATGTCAATATGAAGTATGATACCTATTATAATATAGAGAACGGTGCACAAATTGACACCCGTGTCCGCAACTATTGGGGACCGACAAAGGTGGGCGTATCGTTGGTATACCGATTCTGAACGAACTTAAAATGATAATTCCATGAAAAGAAACAGACATATAGGAGAGCTTTGGGCAGGCTTGTTGGCTTTCGCATTGACGTTTACCGCCTGCACCTTGCATGAAGAACCGGAACTGACCGCTGATGGGGAACCGGGTGTAGACCCGACTTTGGTGGATGTGGAACTCACTCTGAATCTCGACTTGAACTTGCCCGAACAGGCAGACGAAACGCAAACCAGCGTGAAGGTAGGTGCCAATGCCGATTACCTGCACCGCTTCATTGTAGAAGCATACCTCAACCGCCAGCCCGTGGCAAGGGAAGTGATTGTTGAAAATATTACCGACCGCACCCGTTTGTCTTTACCTGTAAGCATGAAATTGCATGCACGCCCCTATCAGATTGTGGTATGGAAAGATTACGTGGATGCCGAGACTCCCGAAGAGGATTTGCACTGGAACACCCAAAGTCTGGTTCCTGTAATTCCTAACCGTGCTTCTCATACGGGAAATACAGAATATAAAGATGTGTTTGTGGGCACTACATCCCTCGACCTTTCCGCTTACACTGACCAGTGGGGAGCGGTGATTGAGCAGGATGTAGCTCTCCAACGCCCCATGGCACGTTATGAACTGCGGGCGACCGATGTAGATAAGTTTCTTCAGCGTATAGCTGATGGAGAAGTTTCGGGTGACCGTTTTACTGCACGTATCAAGTACAGCGGTTATTTGTCCGCGGGGTATAACGTGTTGGATGATGTGCCCAAGCACTCGCTGATGTACATGCAATACGAAACCGATTTCGAAGTTCCCGAAGCCGGAACCGCGGATGTACGCTTAGGCTTCGACTATGTATTCGTCTCCACCGAAGGCAGTGCTACCGTTCCGATGGAAATCGAAATTGTGGATGCAGACAATGTAACCGTAGCCAATTCCGTATTGAATGTATCGCTCGAACGGGGTAAGAATACCGTATGGACAGGTGAGTTCTTGACCGGTGATGACCAAGGCGGACAAGGAGGAGGAGATAATCCCGATGAAGAAGACGGAATAGGCATTGATTCGGATTATGATAACGAAATTAATTGGGGTGTTACCGTAGAATAAATTTAATCATAAATAAAATATTAACAACTTAAATCCTTAACTACATGAAAAAGAATTTTTTATATTCGCTGATGACTGTGTTCGTGATGCTTTTCGCATCCTGTAGCCAAGAAGAGATTGTTTCTACGGCAGGTACAGGTAGCAACGATGGTATGGTAAGATTGAGCGTGAATCTTTCTAATGAAGATTTTTATTCTCGTGCGAGCCAATCGCTTGATGTAGAAGGCTATGTAATGCGCTGTATTTGTCAAGCGGTAAATGCAGATGGAGCTTTGATTGAAGGCTTTAATGAAATCGTTCCTGTAACGAATGGTACGGCAAGTTTTGAGTTTGAAGCTCCGGAAGGTGCCGCCGACTATTTGTTTTGGGCTGATTATGTAGAAGGGAATGATATTGAAGCGAGTAAGTCCGCTCTCTATAATGCGACCAGTTTGCTTGAAGTTAAATACAATTTGAATAAGAATGTAAAGCTTTTCAACAATCCGGCTGCTGATGCATTTTGTGCTGTGGCAAGCGCGGCAAATATCGGTGGTAGCATTACCTTGAAGCGTCCTTTTAGTCGGATTGCTATCAAAACTTCAGATTTGGAGAAATTGGGATTAACCGGATTGGATATTATTACTCCGAGTATCAATACCACACAAGGATATAGTGTTTTGGATAAAACCGTGTCGGCTGCTGTAACTTGTTCGTTGAACACTAATGAGACACTGAGTGTGGCTACAGGCGATTTGGCTTTCTATTGCTATGTTTTCCCTGTAAATAATACGGTAACAAAGAGTACTTCTATTAAGTTTACAAGTGCATCGGATGAAACAGGAAAGACTATTCAACTGACAGCTGCTGAAATGCAAGAATTGTCTTCTTCTCCCAATAATGCCATTTATCTTACACCGGATGAAGACCAACCGGTTCAACCGGGCGATAAAACCGTGAAAGTTGATATTGTTATTGATAATAGTTATGCAAGTGAAGGTGGAGGTGAAGACCCGGGAACAGACCCTGAAGATCCTGCTACTACAACATGGGCTGTAGGTGACTATGTAAGCGCTGCCGGAACAAAAGTAGAAACTGCTCAAGAAGCTGTAGCTATCGTATTTGCATTAGGTGAACAAGGTGGTAATGCTGCTGATTACGGAACTGATTATGCCTCTAAGGTTATTAAGGCGTATGCCGTAGCTTTGACAAATGGCGCTCGTGGCGTATTTGGAATATCAAAAGAAGACTCTACACCTTTCCCGACTCTTACGCTGAATGGAGATTTTACTTCCTGGAATGGTTTCACAAATACAGCTTCATTAAAAAAGATGATGGATGATTATGCTTCACAAGCCTTTGCAAATTATGATACTTGGGTTGCTGCTAATTCGTTAACTGGGGAAAACTTGAGTCCGTGGTATATTCCTTCTTTTAAACAATTAGAGACATTCTGTAACTTGACTTTCGGTGAGAATGCAGATGCTGCTTTCTCTGCTAAATTGAAAGATTCGTTTGCTACAGGTTCAAGCAATTGGTTCTATATTTCAAGTACAGTTAGAGAAGACGGTAACTTTGCGGCTGCAACGATTAATCATGATGCAGGTACTTGTACAACAGGTGGTGCAGAACCTAAAGTGACAACTTCTGCTTGCATCCGTGCTGTCGTAACCATCTTCGAATAATACATATACTAAGGTTCCCAATAAGTAAGTTGCATTAAAATTAGATTATGTGTTCAGAGTTGTGTCTTGAAACTTACTGCACATAATGCCGATGTAAATAATAATGGTACATGATAAATGAAAAACCATCGGCATAAGTGCATAAGTTTGAAGACACGACTTTTATCGTTTCTGACTACATATAATTGCTCACGCAACATGATTAGTAATCGTACAACGTATGAAGTTATATTGCTTCAACGCATCAGTTAACTCATGTTATTTAGTTAGTTATCTCCTTTGTTCTATTCTTTGTAATAAACCCATGAAAAGACCCTATCCTTTATTCCGTTTCGGCTTGCCGATATGCGTTGCGATAGCTTGCGGACTGGCTTTCCAAGCCTGTTCCGATGATGCGGTAGAGCCGGAACCGAGCGTGCCGCAGCCCGAAGTGACTTATCCCGACGCTTATCAGGACAAGGTACGTACCCAGCCCTATCCCAAGTTGTCGAACGAATTGATAGTCAATCCGGCTCCTTTCCTTGTGCCTGAATCCATGAAGACGGGCGAGAAACTGCAGTATGCCCTTTCGCGTACCGAGGACTTTGCGGATGCCGAAATCAGTACGCCGCAAGACGGGTGCATGTATAACCTCCACCGGGCATTGGAATCCGGCACGTGGTACTGGCGTTTCCGCAGCACCGATGCCACGGGCGGTAATCCCGGCGAGTGGAGCGACACCTATCCGTTCGAAGTGAAGGCGGAGACTCCGGTATTCGTCACTCCCCCGTTCGAAGACTTCTTGGAAAATGCCCCGCGTGTGCATCCCCGCCTGTATTGCTTCCTTAATCCGTATATCGCAGAGGCAAAGCAGCATGTGACATCTCATCCCGAATACCGCCAACTGACGGCGCGTGCTTCGTTGGCGATGGATGCCGATTATGCGACAATGGACTTGTATGCCAATGCGGACGTGTTGCGCCAGTATGCCACGTGGCTTTATCACGCTTACTACTTGCTTGAGGACGAACGCTATGCCGACAAACTCATCGAACTGCTCGATGCCATGGCGGCAATGCCTCCTACTGACGAGCAATTCTTTACGGATAACTTCGACACTTCGGCCATCATGTTAGCGAACGCAGCAGGTTATGATTTGCTTTACGACCGCCTGACCGCCACCCAACGGGCAGCTGCCGAGGAAATCATGATGCGAGGGCTGACCCACTTTTATGGAGAGCAATGCGGGTCGGAAGAGAATCAACTCTTCGACAATCACTTTTGGCAGCAGAATATGCGTATTGCTACCCAAACGGCTTTCGTGCTTTATGATAAATCGGCATACGCCGATGAAGTGCTTCCGATGCTGCGTTATTATTACGAGCTTTGGACGGCACGTGCTCCCGCTTCCGGCTTCAACCGCGACGGCATCTGGCACAACGGTACGGGCTATTTCCCTGCTAATGTGAAGACACTCGCCTATATGCCCGCCCTCTTCTCGTACATTGCCCGGTGCGATTTTCTGCAACATCCATGGTACCGTAATGCGGGAAGAGCTCTTGCCTATACCAATCCGCCTGATTCGAAAAGTCCCGGCTTCGGCGATCAAAGTGAACGTTACGACGAACCGAACCGTTTGGTTGCGGCATTTGCCGATTACCTGGCACGGGAGACGGGTGACGCATACGCCGGGTGGTATGCCGGAGCATGTCAGTCGCTGGTGCGACAGGATTACGAGTTACGCCTGTACCGCATGTGCTCCAACCGTACTTACGAATCGGCATTGCCCGAAACGGCGGCAAAGATGGTATGGTATACCGATGCGGGCGAGGTGTCGATGCACAGCCATTTGGGCGATACGGAACACGACCTTGCTTTAGAGTTCCGTTCCAGTACGTTCGGTTCGGGAAGCCATACCACGGCGAGCCAGAACGCCTTCAACCTGTTATATAAAGGAAAGGACGTGTACCGCAGCACGGGATATTACCAAGCGTTTGCCGATGCGCACAACCTGATGTCGTATCGCCACACTCGTGCCCACAATACCATTCTGGTGAACGGTATCGGGCAGCCTTATTCCACCAAGGGATACGGCAGCATCGTCCGTGCGTTGGGCGGGAATCATATCAGTTATGCGCTAGGTGATGCTTCGCATGCTTATTGCGGCATTAGTGATGACCCAATGTGGGTGAATTACTTTGCCTTGGCAGGCATCACGCAGACCCCCGATAACGGATTCGGTGAGACTCCGCTTATCCGATACCGCCGGCATATTCTGATGTTACATCCGCACACGGTACTTATCTATGACGAACTGGAAGCCTCAGAGGCGGTCCGTTGGGATTGGCTGTTGCATAGTCCTACCCGGTTCAACATCGAAACAGAAGATCGCTTGCTGAGTACTGCCGATACGGAAGGAGACTTTTTTGCCACGACCCAGTTGTTTGGCAATGAATCCATGACCTTATCACAGACTGACCAATTTGTGGTGCCTCCGGCCACGTCGGGAGCGGAATATCCCAACCAATGGCACCTGACGGCTTGTACGGATAATCAGTCGGCCACACGTTATTTGGCTATTATTCAGGTGTGCGATGCAGGCGATAGCCCGTATATCATCCGCAGGGAAGGAAATACCTTTACTTGGGGCAACTGGACGGTGGAAGCCGAACTGGATGCTTCCGCCCATCCCCGGCTGACGGTGCATCACCAGACAGAACCGGTAGTGTTCAGCTATGGCGAGGAAACTCCCAAAATTAACGGGATGCCTTATTCCCGTCAAGCTCCAGATTCGTCTCTGCTTTACGATGAAACCAATGGCGAATATCAGGTGATGGAGATGACCGATCGTGCTCCGATAGCTACAAGGAGGGGTTTTTAAACGAATTTGAAACTGTCTTGCACAGAATTGAAATATTTTTATTGGTAATTGTAATTGTTTTTAACGGGAGAAAACGGCTGGTCCGTTTTCTCCCGCTATCTTTGTCGATAGTAAAAACAAAAACATTTAGTTATCTTTTAAAAAAAATATCATGAAAAAACCAAAAACGATGAAGAGCATCCTGTTTGCTTTCTTCTTACTTTTTACCGGTGTGATGAACGGGTGGGCGCAAGGCTTCACCGTGACCGGAAAGGTCATTGATAATGAAGGACTGGAGGTGATTGGTGGTAGTATCACTGTTAAGAATGCGAAAGGCGGTACCATTACCGACATGAGCGGCAATTACTCCATTCAGGTCAGCAATGCATCGAAAGATGTGCTGGTCTTCTCTTATATAGGTATGAAAACCCTTGAGGTACCCGTCAAAGGGCGGAAGCAAATCAACGTCACGTTGCAGCCCGACCACCAATTGTTGGACGAGGTGGTCGTAGTAGGTTATGCCACGATGAAACGAAAAGATTTGACCGGTTCGGTGGCTTCGGTGAAGGCGGAAGAGCTTACGAAAACGCCAGTGTCGGATATGGCGCAAGCGATAGCCGGACGTATGGCAGGTGTGCAGGTAATCCAAACCGACGGTCAGCCGGGTGCCGAGGCTTCTATTCGGGTACGTGGCGGTATTTCCATTACGCAAAGCAACGAGCCTCTTTACGTTATTGACGGATTCCCTACTGAAGACGGCATGTCGAGTCTTGACCCGGCCGATATTGAAAGCATAGATGTCTTGAAGGACGCTTCCGCCACCGCTATTTATGGTGCGCGCGGTGCAAACGGTGTCGTATTGATTACGACCAAAAGCGGAAAGGATGACGGAGGAAAAGCTACCGTGACTTTCGACGCTTACGCGGGCGTGCGCAAATTGGCGAATAAGCTGGACGTGCTCAGTACCGAAGAGTTCGTACTTGCTGATTATGAGCGTACACTAGGGTGGGCTACAGACCCTGCTGCACAAATGCCTGCTTGGCAGAATCTTTATGGCAGTTTCTTGGAAATACATGAAAATTATGCCAATCGCGGACTGGACTGGCAAGACCTGACGATGGGCAGCACTACCGTTACACAGAACTATCGTGTGGGAGTAAACGGCGGTAGTGACCGTATCAAGTATGGTATGGCATACAGTTACAATAAAGACGAAGGCGCAATGGTATATAGCGGAAGCGAACGCCATAACTTGTCCTTGAACGTAGATGGCAAGGTGAACGATAAGTTGCGTGTCAACGCCCGTTTCCAGTTCGACCAGCGTAACATTTGGGGTGCAGGTGTTGCCGGAAACGGAACGACCGAGAACGGAAGTTCCACTGATGCACGTTTCAACAAAATGGCGCAAATCCTGCAATATCGTCCCACAATCGGTATTCAAGGAAGTGATGAAGAACTGCTGGCTGGACGCGATCCGTTGTTGGTAGACGAATCAGGCAACGTGGTGCAGAACCCGTTGGTCAATGCAGCCGAGGAAAAGGACGACCGCGAGATACGTACTTTGCAAGTAAACGGAGGATTTACGTATACATTCTTCAAAGGCTTTACTTTCCGGAATACGACTGGGATGCGTTACCGCACGCAGCGCCGTGAATTGTTTTACGGTGATGAATCCATTATGGGATTGAGAAACGGTATCTATGGTAGTGTCCGTAATACGGAAGACGGAAGCTTTTCTACTTCGAACGTATTCACTTTCGATAAACGGTTCCAGAAGAAACATCACCTCATGATACAGGCAGGGCAGGAATACGTGCATCGTTGGGAGCGTTATGTATTGACCGAAGTGGGCAACTTGCCTACCGACGAGTTCCAATTAGACGATATGGGGCTGGGCACACCGACCAATTCGGATAGTTTTGTGAATGATGACGATAATCTGATTTCGTTCTTTGCCCGTGTCAATTATGATTTCAAGGATAAATACCTGTTCAGTGCGACGATGCGTGCCGATGGTTCTTCCAAGTTCAGCAAGGACAATAAGTGGGGCTATTTCCCCGCTGTATCGGCCGCATGGCGTTTGGGCGAAGAAGAGTTCATCAAGAAGCTGAATATCTTCTCCGACCTGAAGTTCCGCATCGGCTATGGTCTTGCCGGCAACAATCGTATCGGAAGCTATAACAGCTTGGCATTGCTTTCTTCGCTCAATACGGCGATGGGAGGACAACTGGTGCCGGGCTATGCCTCTATGCAGATTCCGAACGAAGACCTGAAATGGGAAGCCAACAAGACATTTAACTTAGGTATTGATTTTGGTTTTCTGGACCAACGCATTACCATCTCACCTGAATTTTATATCAACCGAAGTAGCGACCTGTTGCTGAGCGCGCAATTGCCTTACTCTTCGGGTTATACCACGATGATGGTAAACGCTGGTGAAACGAAAAACGTGGGTGTGGACCTGACTATCAATACAGTCAACATCGCGAAGAAAGATTTCAACTGGACCACTACGTTGACTTTCTCACACTATAAGAATAAGGTGTTGGAACTGACCGGTGAACAAGTGCAGCTGTACGAAGCACAGTTCGGTTACAACCAAAGCACGCACCGTATCGCCGTGGGTGAGCCGTTGGGACAATTCTATGGATACGTGACAGAAGGTTTGTACCAAGTAGATGACTTTAATTACGATGCCGCTACGCAGACCTATACCTTGAAAGAAGGAGTCGCTTCTTCTGCCAACCAGATTGGTGTACAGCCCGGACATTGGAAGTTTAAAGACTTGGATAAGAACGGAGTCATTGATGAGAATGACAAAACCGTTATCGGTAATGCCACTCCGACCTTCTATGGCGGTTTGAACAATAATTTCACCTACAAAGGCTTCGACCTGAGCATCTTCCTTACTTATAGCTATGGCAACGATGTGCTGAATGCTACCAAGCTGATAAATAGCAAGGTGGGTCGTCAAAACAACAATGCTTTGGATATTATGAACAGTTCGGAACGCTGGATGACCGTTAATGCGCAAGGCGAAGTGGTGACCGACCCCGAGGAGCTTGCCACAATGAATGCCGGAAAGACGGTGGCTTCGTTTCGCGATAATGAGGAGGGTGATAAGTACATTCATTCATGGGGCGTGGAAGACGCTTCGTTCTTGAAACTGACCAATATTACATTAGGATATAGTTTCCCCAAAAAGCTGATTACGAAACTTGGACTGAGCAAGTTGCGGCTGTATGCTACGGGCTACAACTTGGCGACATGGACACCATATAGCGGCTTCGACCCCGAAGTGTCGAATATGCGCAGCCCGCTGACTCCGGGTGTGGACTTCGGGGCTTATCCGCGCAGCCGTTCGTTTATCTTTGGTGTGAATGTAGCATTCTGATATATTAACTTCAAATCTTTGACCACAGATATGAAAAAACAATTTTTCGCTTTTGCAATAACAGCCTTGACTTTGAGCATGCTTCCTTCTTGTGAGGATATGTTGACCGAAAAGCCCAATTCAAGTTACGATAAAGATACGTTCTTCGATTCGGAGGCTAATGCCGATATGGCAGTAATGGGCATCTACAACTCTATTTCCGACTATCGTCACTATGGCTGGTATGAGATGGCAGGACAGGCATCTGATGATATGTATTACACTTCACGTACCCACTCTGACAATACGATACACGACATGGTGCACTATCGTGTCACCTCCACCAACGAATGGGTGGAAGTGCTCTGGCAATTGAAATACCAAGGTATCGACCGTGCCAATATGGCGATAGACGGCATTGTGAACATGCCCGGCTATGCCGAAAGCGAGAACCTGCAAGAATTGGATGCCGAAGCCCGTTTCTTGCGTGCTTTCTTGGCGTTCGACCTGGTGAAGTATTGGGGCGACGTGCCATTCAAGACCAACTATACGGCCAATTATGAAGAAGCCTTCGGCGGACGGGTCAGCCGGGAAGAGATTTACGACCAGATTATTGAGGATTTGAACTTCGCCAAGGAACATCTGCCATGGGCAACCGCAGGCTCCAGTCCTGAACGGGCAACGCAGGGAGCGGCACGCGCCATGTTGATGCGTGTCTACCTGCAACGTGCTGGCTATAGCCTGCAAACAGACGGACAATTGACACGCCCTGATGACACGAAACGTGCCGAGTATTTTAATGCCGCTATTGCCGAATGGGAAGCTATGCAGGCAAACGGTTATCACGGTTTCTGTGATGAAGGATACGAACAACTGTTTAAGAACTTCTCGGAAGATGTGCTCGACTCGAAAGAAAGCATCTTTGAAATCGCCTTCTTCCACCAGCAAGGCGCACGCAATGGCGGGGCATGGGGAATCTATAATGGTCCATCGGTGGCCGAAGTGCAAGGGGTGCCTACTTCGGAAATGTCGAACTACATGGGGCGTGCCAACGGATTCTTTATCGTGGTACCTGAATGGCGTGATTTTTTCGAAGAGACTGATGTACGCCGCGATGTGAGCATTTGTACTTACCGATTCATTTGGAATGCGGACAGCATGAAGCACGTAAAGCAGGAGCGTAATGCCGGTTCGTGGTATCCGGGCAAATGGCGTCGGGAATGGATGCCTTCCGAAACATGGAACAAGAATATGAATTACGGTGATGTGAATTATTGTGTACTGCGTTATGCCGATGTCGTGCTGATGGCTGCTGAGGCTTATAATGAAACAGGCAATACCACCGAGGCATGGAGGTTGCTGAATCAAGTGCGTGCCCGTGCAGGGGCTACAGAATACACCGACGGCAACTATGAGGAGCTGATGAAGACACGTAAGGCAACACACGACCTGCCGTTCATTGATGACGGCTCGGCGCAAGGACGTTTCCGTACAGCTTTGTATTGGGAACGCGGTTTCGAATTGGCATTCGAAGGACAGCGTAAGTTTGACCTTATCCGTTGGGGCGTTTTAGGTGATGCGCTCCGTCTCTTCGGCGAGCAGAGTTCAGTGAACAATCGGGGAGGCAATGCCGCTTATCCGGCATATCAGAACTTTGTGGATGGGAAGAATGAATTGCTTCCTATCCCGTTGGTAGAGATACAAAGCAACCCCCGGTTAGAAGGAAAGAATAATCCGGGATACTAACAGTCAATGAAAAATGAGGAATGAAGAGTGCTGTGTGGATGAAACGATTCCTCATTCTTGATTTTTCATTCTTCGCTTAAATAGGTTTTTAGTAGGTTTCATATATATAAGTGCTGTTTTCCGGTAGAAGTCTTGCCTTTGAGCAAGGCTTCTCCGGTTTTATAGAAAGGAACAATAATGAAAAAATATTGGATAATTTGTCTTTGTTTATGGGCAACCTTGGTGCAGGCACAGGTGCTTGACCGGAGTGCCTTTGAGCTGCTGAACTTGGACTATCCCGGTTTGGAGAAAGTAAAGACGGCTTGCCAAGTAGGCGATACGCTCCGTGCTGCCGAAGAATTATTGGCTTATTACCGTTTACGGACGGGTGTGTCTACGCCCGACCTGGATTTGGAACACCTTTCGCTGAGCGAGCGTGAACGCAAGTGGGCGGATGATGCGCTGGAACATACTTTTTACGTGCACGACGGATACCAGCCTCCGTTCAATTACGGGAAAGACATCAACTGGCGCTATTGGCCTGTGCAGGACAATGAATTGCGCTGGCAATTGCACCGGCACAAATGGTTTACGCCCATGGGAAAGGCATATCGCCTGACGGGAGACGAGAAGTATGCTCGCGAGTGGGTGTTTCAGTATACCGACTGGATAGTGAAGAACCCCTTGACGGAGATACCCAAGAACCTCTATGAATTGCAGAACGAGGCAAAGGGTGATGCAGAGAACGTGCGTTTCGCCTGGCGGCCATTGGAGGCGAGCCACCGTTTGCAGGATCAAATCAACCAGTTCCTGCTCTTCTTGCCTTCGCCTTCGTTTACGCCGGCATTCCTTACGGAGTTTTTGGTCAATTATCATAAACACGCCCTGCACGTGATGCAAAACTACTCGGCAGAGGGCAATCACCTGCTCTTTGAGGCGCAACGGGTGCTCTATGCAGGGGCTTTCTTCCCAGAGTTTAAAGAGGCGGCAGGGTGGCGTAAGAGCGGCATCGACATCTTGAACTGCGAAATCAAGAAACAGGTTTATCCCGATGGAGGGCAGTATGAACTGGACTTACATTACCACCCGGCGTGCATCGATATCTTCTGCAAGGCATTGCGCATGGCGGATGTGAACGGTTTCCGGTCGGAGTTTCCACAGAGCTATGTGGACACTGTTGAGTCGATGATTGTGTTCTACATGAACCTTTGTTATCCCGACTATGTGAATCCTTGCTTCAGCGATGCCAAGCGGAGCGACCGGCGGACGGAGCTTAGGCGATACCAGTCGTGGTCAAAACTCTTCCCCGACAATGCTCAGATACGGTATTTCGCCACCGAAGGAAAGGAAGGACTTCCGCCCGCCAACCTCTCGAAAGGCTTCCTCGACTCGGGCTTTTTCGCTTTCCGCAACGGGTGGAACATGGATGCCACGGTAATGATTATCAAAGCAGGTCCGGCGGGAGAATGGCATAGCCAGCCCGATAACGGCACGTTCGAGCTTTGGGTGCAGGGTAAGAACTTGTTCCCCGACTCGGGTTCGTATGTGTACGAGGGTGATGAGGAAGTGACCCGCCTGCGCAACTGGTTCCGCCGTACCGCTTCGCACAACACCCTGACACTGGACGGGAAGAACTTGGAAGACCGCGTTTCGCACACGAAGGGTTGGCAACCCGAAGGCGAAGTGCAATCTTTGGTTACCGAACACGAAAGCTACAAGGGTCTGATGCATCGGCGCACGTTCTTTTTTATCGAGGGTTCGTACTTCGTGATAGTAGACGAGGCGCTGGGCGATGCCACGGGTACCGTCAATCTGAACTGGCATCTGTGCGATGGGAATGTGAACATCGACCCTGAGCACTTGACGCTTTCGTCCGCCTTCGAGGGAGATGTGCAGGTCAAGCTCCAGTGCTTTGCACCCCTCCATACGGTGCTGAAGGAGGAAGAGGGTTGGTATTCAACCGCTTACCGCCAGCGTACCGAGCGTACTTCCGTATCGATGAACACCCCGAAGACATCGGAACCCTTACGTTACATTACCGTCATCTGTCCTTATCGCTTGCCCGAAAAAGCGCCGAAGATAAAGGCGCGTTTCATCGGTGAGTCTCGTATTGAAGTCTCGGTAGACGGACAGAAGCGCACACTTGCTTATTGATAGCAGGATTATGCTCAATGGAATACAGACAAAACAGACAGACGCAGACGAATACAGGGGAAAAATAAAAAAATCTGTATTTGTCTGTGCCTGTCTGTTTTATTCGTGTGCTATGAATAGTGTCATTCCTTTTCCTGAAATGCGAAGCTATATGTATAGCTCAACGCATATATTTTCGCAAGCTTACGCATCTATTTGTGTTCGTGCCTGATAATAAAAACGTATGGGAAGTGTGTAGCTTTTCATATTTTTTTCTTACATTTGAGAAAAATAGATACATACGATGAAATTACAGCCTATTCGGAATCTAATCGCACTAACCGTATGCCTCGTCTTTGTCTCCATGAAGCTGGCGGGGCAGGTGTCATTCGCCCATATCGGACTAAGGGACGGCTTGTCGCAAAGCACGGTGTTGGATATAACCCAGGATGCAAAAGGAAACATGTGGTTTGCCACTTTCAATGGAGTCAACCGGTTTGACGGGTACGACTTTACTGTCTATCGTAACGAGGAGGGCAATTCTTTCAGCATCGGTGGCAACTTGATTTATGCCATTGAGGCAGACGAGAAAGGCGGAGTGTGGGTAGGAACGGACAACGGGCTTTCATACTTCGATTATACGGAAGGGGTGTTTCATAATTACCGGTGCCGGACAGGAGAGGACGATGTGCGGGTGACGCATATTGTGGAAGTGGACAAGGCGAACTTGTTGGTCAATACTTCAGACGGACTGTACCGTTTTTATCTTCCAGACTCGGCGTTTGTGCGGAGTGGGTTGCCCGAAGCGTTTTTCCACCTCCAGGCGACCGCTCTTTACCGGTATGGAGATTATTTGTATGTGGGAGCCGCGGACGGCTTGTGGCGATACACTTTCTCCTCGCACCAGTTGGATCATCTCTACCAGGCATCGTTGGGAAAGAAAGAGATTCTCGCTCTTTTGCAGGAAGGCGACAAGTACTTGTGGATAGGCACCGAGGGAGGCGGGCTTTACCGCATGGACATTCCTACACGCCAGCTGAAGCAATATACGTCGAAAGACGGGAAGGGACTTAGCTCAGACTTTGTGCGTTCGTTGGCTTTCGACTCCGAAGGAAGGCTTTGGGTAGGTACGTTCAATTCACTCGACATCTATGATGAGTCGGCCGACCGCTTTGAGGTATATGCCAGCAACCGGTGGCAAAACCGGAGTCTTTCGCAAAGTTCTATCCGGAGTATCTTTCGCGACTCGCAGGGAGGTATGTGGCTGGGTACGTATTTCGGGGGGCTGAATTACTATCATCCACTCCGTGAGCGTTTCCTTCATCTGCATTATTCGCTGGAAGGGAACTCGTTGAACGATAATGTTATCGGCTGCATTGTAGAAGACCGTTCGGGAGCGTTGTGGATAGGCACGAACAACGGAGGTGTGAACCTGTACGACCCGAAGTCGAAACGTTTCGTCTATTATACGAAAGCGCAGGGTTTGGGGGCCGATGACGTGAAGGCTATTTACGTGGACGAACTGGCGGGAAAGGTATATATCGGCACGCATACGGGCGGACTGAATGTGCTCGATCGGCATACAGGGCGTATTGAGCGATATATGCCAGAAGTGGATGGAAACGTCTATGCTCTTTTGCCGGATGGGGACGGGAGACACTTGTGGGTAGGTACATTGGCATCATTGGTACGCTTCGACAAGATGAAGAAAGTATTTTCGGAAGTGAAGCAAGAGGTTCCTTTCGGTGTGGAACGGATACGTGTCTTGATGCGCGATCGAAAAGGACGCTTGTGGATAGGGGGTGAAGACGGATTGGCGATATGTGCCGTGCGAGGAGACACACTCTCGCCGGTTTCTTCCTTGATGAAAGACCGTGCGGCATGGAAATCGGTTGCAGTATATTGCTTGTACGAGGACGAAGAGGGCAACGTATGGATAGGTGCGCGCAACGGTTTGCATTGCTTCCGCGAAAGCCAGAATGAATGGGTGCGCTATACGGTGGCGGACGGGATGCCCAACGCTACGGTATATGGTATACTGGAAGACACGCGCCGCCGCTTGTGGATAAGTACAGACAACGGATTGGCCTGCTTCTATCCTGAGAACAAGAAATTCAGGAACTTTACTGTTGTAGACGGTTTGCAGAGCAACCAGTTCATGCCTCGTGCGTATTGCCGCACTTCGGTGGGCAAGATGTATTTTGGAGGCATCAACGGGATAACCGGCTTTGTTCCGGAGAAGCTTCAAGACAATCCCTATGCTCCTCCGGTTGTCATTTCTGGCTTCCGTTTGTCTGGCGTTCCGGTACATCCGCACGACGGGACGGGTATCTTGCAGACGAGCATCAGCGATACGCAGAACTTGACGTTGACCCACCGTCAAGCGTCTTTTTCGTTAGATTTCGTGGTGTCGAACTATATAGCTGACAAGCACAACACGTTTGCTTACATGCTGGAAGGGTATGACGAGAAGTGGTATTATACCGACGGCACCCAGCGCAGGGCAGTGTACGCTAACCTGCCTGCTGGAACGTACCGTTTCTTGGTGAAAGCCGCCAACAACGATGGAAAGTGGTGCGACCGTGTTACAGAGCTTTGGATAAAGATCCTTCCGGCGTGGTACCAGACGTGGTGGGCAATTCTTTTGTTCACCCTTATAATAATAGGTGTCATTGTCCTCGTCATCCGTTTTTACTGGGAGCGGGCCGACAAGGTGCGTCAAAAAGAGTTGCAGGAGATGAAGACGCGCTTTTTCATCAACATCTCTCATGAATTGCGTACGCCGCTCACCTTAATTGTGGCTCCATTGCAAGAACTGTTGGACAGGGTGACGGATAAATGGGTACGCGAGCAGCTAGAGTATATGAAGCGCAATACCGACCGTTTGCTCCACTTGGTCAACCAATTGATGGACTACCGAAGGGCGGAAAAAGACGTGTTCAGGCTCCGTGTTAAGTACATAGATGTGTACCAGCTTGTGGAAAAGAACTTCCGTTACTACGAACCGCTTGCACACAAAAAACACATCGTCTACAACCTGTATTTGGATTTGAAAGACCGTCAGGTGTGGTGCGATTCCAGTTATATCGAACTAATCATGAACAACCTGCTTTCCAATGCATTCAAATACACGAACGAGGGGCAGAGTATTTCTGTCAACCTGAAGACGGCTGGCGATGATTTGCTTTTGCAGGTGAAAGATACGGGCGTAGGGATTCCCGTCAATAAACAAGCTAAGATATTCGAACGTTTCTATCAGGTGGACAACGAACATATCGGGAGCGGAATCGGCTTGTCACTGGTACAAAAGTTAGTGGAATTGCATCACGGACGGATTGAAGTGGATAGCGCGGTGGGCAAGGGAACTTGCTTCTCCGTTTACCTGCCCTTGTCGCGGGATGCCTATACCGAAAATGAATTGTCTGGAGGAGCACAACAGGAAGAGCCAGTCTATTCTACCAATGCCCAAAGCATGTATATCGTTGATACGGAAGAGACACCAGAGGAAAAGAACTCTGAGATGGATAACGGAAAGAAAGAGGTGATATTGGTAGTGGAAGACAACGTGGAAATCCGGCACTATATGAGCCAGGGGTTGGGGCGTTTCTTTACCGTTAAGGAGGTGGAGAATGGCGAGGAAGCGGTGGAGCTTTTAAATACCGAGGAAATCAATTTGATAGTGACCGATGTAATGATGCCGGTGATGGACGGCATCCAATTATGCAAATACGTGAAACGGAACTTGAGAACCTGCCACATCCCAGTCATTATCCTTTCCGCCAAAGCGGAAGTGAAAGACCAGCTGGACGGCTTACAGGTAGGGGCGGACGATTACATCGCCAAACCTTTTTCGCTTTCGGTGGTGGTGATGAAAATTAAGAACATCCTCCGCACCCATTACCGTGCTATCGAGCACTACTCGAAATCGCTGGAGATAGAGCCGGAGAAGATAGCCCTGAACCCGTTGGACGAGGAATTTTTGTCGAGAGCGGTATCGGTGGTAGAGAAAAACATGGAGAAATCGGACTTCTCTGCGGACGACTTCGCATTGGAAATGGGGATGAGCCGTTCTTCGCTTCATTTGAAACTAAAGGGCGTGACAGGAGAGTCAACAACAGAATTTATCCGAAAAATACGCTTCAACCATGCCTGCAAACTCTTGAAAGAAGGGCGTTATAACGTGGCGGAGATAAGCACGATGGTTGGTTTTAGTACGCCCTCGTATTTTTCTACCAGCTTTAAGAAATATATGGGTTGTATGCCCTCCGAATACGCTAAAAACGGGTCTGTTCAACAAAAGTGAAAGTTTTTTCTACAAGAGTGAAATTGTTTTGACGGGATTGAAACTCCTTTCTACAGGAGAGAAATTGAAGTTGGCTATATCATTTTACATTTGCAAAGAAAAAATTATAGTAACAGCAGACTTTATTGTAATAGCATGAAAACAATTTCTATTTCTATGTTGGGCATGGCTCTGGCATTTGGAGTATGTGCCTGTAGTGAGAAAGCTTCGGAACCGACGGATGCATGGGTGACCCATGCGCTGGATGTAGCTTCTTGCCAATTGAAGCAAACGGCTTCCGACCTGAGCGATTCAACCCTGATGCCCCGTTCACTTTGGACTGGGTATTCGATAGACTTTTTAGTCCGCCAGTTACAACGCGATCCTTCGACGTTTCAAGATTCATTATTGGCGAACCCGCCCGCGGACATATTGGGGAAACTTCGTTTGTGTTCGATAAAAGACTGGACAAGCGGGTTCTTCCCCGGAAGCTTATGGTATATGTATGAATTGACCGGCGATGAAGAACTGAAAAAATATGCTATCCGGTACACAAACTTGCTGTATCCGATATCGGATGCGAAAGACACCCACGATGTAGGGTTTATGATTAACTGTAGTTATGGGAATGCCTTGCGACTGGCGCCGAACGATACTATCAAGAATGTATTGGTGAAGACAGCTGATAACCTGTATGCCCGTTTCAACCCGAAAATAGGCTGTATTCGTTCGTGGGACTTTGGGTATTGGAATTACCCGGTTATCATCGATAACATGATGAATTTGGATTTGCTCTTCAGCGCAAGCCGCTTGACTGGTGATCCTAAATATAAAAAGGTGGCAATCCAACATGCGCTCACCACGATGAAACATCATTTCCGTCCCGACTATACGTCGTACCATCTGGTAAGTTATAACAATGATGGAACCGTGCAATATCGGATGACTCACCAAGGCAAGAACGATGATTCGGCGTGGGCGCGCGGACAAGGCTGGGCGGTATATGGTTACACGTCTTGTTATCGTGAAACGAAAGATACGGTGTTCTTGAACCAAGCGGTGAAGGTGGCGGATATGATTATGAAACGTGTCAAGACAAGCGATTTGGTTCCGTATTGGGATTTCGATGCGCCTGTAGAGAAAGATACACCGCGTGATGCTTCGGCGGCTGCGGTCATTGCTTCGGCTTTCTTGGAACTGAGCACCATGGTGCCTGATGGCGAAAGGTATTTCGATTATGCGCAGAAACAATTGGAGAGCTTGTCGAGCAAAGACTATCTGGCAGAGAAAGGAACAAATAAAGGTTTTGTCCTGATGCATTCTACCGGTTCGTTGCCGCATGGCTCAGAAATTGATACGCCTCTCAACTATGCTGATTATTACTATTTAGAAGCCATGAAGCGTTATCTGGATATCAAGAAGGAAAGCGGTTTGGTTACATCGGAAGTATTGGCCGAAAAGAAATGAACATATAGTTGTGAATTATCCATGATAAAAGAGATACTATGAGAGTAATTATTAAATCAGATTATCAGGCGCTTTCAACGTGGGCTGCCCGTTATGTAGCAAAACAGATAAACGAGTTCAGACCTACTGCAGAACGTCCTTTTGTATTGGGCTTGCCCACAGGGTCTTCACCTTTGGGCATGTACCGTGCGTTGATTGAACTGAATCAGAAAGGGGAAGTATCCTTTCAGCACATTGTCACATTCAATATGGACGAATATGTAGGTCTTCCCGAATCGCATCCCGAAAGCTATCATTCGTTCATGTTCAACAATTTCTTCAACCACATTGACATCCGCAAGGAGAACATCCATATTCTGAACGGGAATGCGCCAGATCTGGAAGCTGAGTGTGAAAATTATGAAAAGCAGATAGCTTCGTATGGAGGCATCGATTTATTTGTGGGAGGTATTGGTCCCGACGGGCACATTGCCTTCAACGAACCGGGTTCGTCTTTATCTTCTCGCACTCGTGTGAAGGCACTGACTACGGATACAATTGTAGCCAATTCGCGCTTCTTCGATAACGATGTAAACAAGGTGCCCAAGATGGCGTTGACCGTAGGCGTGGGCACGGTGATGGATGCCAAAGAAGTGCTGATTGTGTGCAACGGGCATAACAAGGCACGTGCCTTGCACCATGCCGTTGAAGGTGCTGTTACGCAAATGTGGACTATCAGTGCCCTGCAGATGCATCGTCACGGCATCATTGTATGCGATGAGGCGGCTACGGATGAGCTGAAGGTAGGCACATATCGCTATTTTAAAGATATTGAGCGAAACAATCTGTAAAAATACATTTCACCGCAAAAGCACAGAGGGCAGAGCTTTTTTAATGGTTAATAATGAATGTAATCTCTGTGTCGCTCTGTGCTTTTTCTTGAATCATAATCGACAACTATTATATTAATAAAGAAGAGAAAACAATGAGAACTAATTTGAGTTCGCAGATATCCCTCAACAGGGTATCTCCCAAATATTATAAACCAGAGAATACGATAGAACGTTCGGTGTTGACTCGTTTTGAGAAGATACCGACCAATATCTATAAGACGGTGGACGAAGGCGTGAAGTGTATCGCCGATGAAATCATTCGCAAAATTCAGGAACGTTGGCAGGATGGGAAGTTTTGTACAATGGCATTGGGTACGGGAGCATCCTTGCGACCGCTGTATGCTGAGCTGGTGCGTCGCCACAAGGAAGAAGGCGTCAGTTTCCGCAATGTGGTGGTGTTCAATCTTTACGAATATTATCCTTTGCAGGAGCAGGGCAGCAGTAGTATCGGTCAGTTGAATGACTTGTTCTTAGGCCAAGTGGACATCGACCGTCAGAATGTGTTTACCTTGAGAGGGAACATTCCGCAAGATGCCGTCATCGAGCATTGCCATCTTTACGAGCAGCGCATTAAAACGTACGGGGGACTGGACATCGTGGTGATGGGCATTGGGCGTGAAGGAAATATCGCCATGAACGAGCCTGGCTCTACTGCTACTTCTACCACTCGTCTGATTTTTGTGGACAGCACGTCGCGTGCCGAAGCGGCGCACAACTTGGGTGTGGATAACCTGCCTCCCTGTTCCATTACGATGGGTATCAATACCATTATGGAAGCTCGCAGGATATACTTGCTTGCCTGGGGCGAGGACAAGGCGGACATCATCAAACGTGCCGTGGAGGACAAGGTCTCTGATTCCATTCCGGCATCTTATCTGCAGATGCACCAAAATGCTACGGTATGCATTGACCTGCCTACGGCTTCACACCTGACTCGCATCCAGCGTCCGTGGTTAGTGACCAGCTGTGAGTGGACCAACAAGCTGATACGGAGTGCAATCGTATGGCTGTGCCTGCTCACGAACAAGCCTATATTGAAGCTGACCAACAAGGACTATAACGAGCACGGCCTGAGCGAGTTGCTCGTGCTTTACGGTTCTGCCTATAATGTGAACATCAAAATATTCAATGACCTTCAACATACTATTACCGGTTGGCCGGGTGGAAAGCCAAATGAGGATGATACGTACCGTCCCGAACGTGCCAAGCCATTTCCGAAAAGGGTAGTCGTCTTCTCTCCGCATCCCGATGACGACGTGATATCCATGGGTGGTACCATCCGTCGTTTGGAACAGCAGGGGCACGATGTGCATGTGGCTTACGAGACATCGGGCAATATTGCCGTAGGCGATGAGGAAGTAGTACGTTTCATGCACTTCATTAACGGCTTCAATCAGCTTTTTGATGATAATCGAAACGAGAGCATCCGCAAGATGTACGCTGATATCAAGCAGTTCTTGCTTCAGAAGAAAGAAGGCGACATGGATACCCGTGATATCCTGACCATTAAGGGACTGATACGTAGGGGCGAAGCACGTACGGCATGCACCTATAACCGTATTCCACTCGACCATGTGCATTTCCTGGATCTTCCGTTTTACGAGACCGGACGAATCGAAAAGAATCCTATCAGTGAGACGGATATTCGCATTGTACAGAATCTTTTGCAAGAGGTTCAGCCGCATCAGATTTATGTGGCGGGAGACCTTGCCGACCCTCATGGCACGCACCGGGTATGCACCGATGCCGTGCTGGCAGCTATCGATGAGGAAAAGAACGCCGGTGCCGAATGGTTGAAGGATTGCCGTATCTGGATGTACCGTGGAGCATGGGCGGAATGGGAAATTGAAAACATCGAAATGGCTGTACCGTTCAGTCCTGAAGAGTTGCGTGCGAAACGCAATTCTATCCTGAAACACCAGTCGCAGATGGAGAGTGCCCCGTTCTTGGGTAATGATGAACGTCTGTTCTGGCAACGCAGTGAAGACCGCAATCGGGGTACAGCTTCGCTTTACGATAAATTAGGACTTGCCTGCTACGAGGCTATGGAGGCTTTTGTAGAATATAAACCGCTGTAAAAAGAAGATTATTTTGCTTTGCCTATGAAGATGTCTTCGTCAGGTGATGGAGATGTCTTTGTAGGTAAGTATAATTAAAAAATGAACTACTATGCAGACAGTCTCTTCCCCCTTTGTACACCCTTTCTATTTGATGGCAAAACCTGCAGGTGCATTATGCAATATGGCGTGTAAATATTGCTACTATTTGGAGAAAAAAGCTTTGTATAGAGATACATGTCCTCCTGTTATGAGTGACCGTTTATTGGAAGAGTTCATCAAACAATACATTGAGGCGCAGCCGACCAATGAAGTATTGTTTATTTGGCATGGTGGAGAGGCCTTGATACGCCCTTTGTCGTTTTATCAACGTGCGATGGCATTGCAACGATATTATGCCGGAGGGCATTCTATAGATAATGTGATTCAGACGAATGCTACCCTGTTGGATGATAAATGGTGTGAGTTCTTTTCCCGGAACGGATGGTTGGTGGGTGTTTCTATCGATGGGCCTCAGCGTTTGCACGATACTTATCGGTGTATGAAAAACGGAAATGCTTCGTTTTCAAAAGTGATGCGGGGCATTGAATTGCTGGATAAGCATGGCGTTCAGTGGAACGCATTGGCGGTGGTCAACAAGTTGAATGGTGACTATCCGCTTGATTTCTACCATTTCTTTAAAGAGATAAAATGCCGTTATATTCAGTTTACTCCCGTTGTGGAACGCATGCAATACCATTCGGACGGACGTCTTTTAGCAGCTTTGGATGAAGAAGACGGACAAGATCTGGCGGACTTTTCTGTTACACCGGTACAATGGGGAAATTTCTTATGCGCTATATTTGATGAATGGATTAAAGAAGATGTCGGGCGGTATTATGTGCAATTATTCGATGCTACGCTTGCCAATTGGCTAGGGGCGGTTCCGGGAGTGTGTTCTTTGGCTAAGACTTGCGGACATGCGGGAGTCATCGAGTGGAATGGCGATGTGTATAGTTGCGACCATTTTGTTTTCCCGCAATATAAATTGGGAAATATCTTCGACAAGCCGCTTCTTCAGATGATGTATGGCGATAGGCAGAGGCGGTTCGGTGAAGCCAAGCGGGATAACCTTCCCCAGAAGTGTCGTGAGTGTGCCTATCTTTTTGCCTGTAACGGGGAGTGTCCTAAAAATCGTTTTGTCTGGACAGAAGCCGGAGAACCCGGATTGAATTATCTTTGTGCTGGTTATTACCGTTTCTTCGAGCATGTGAAACCTTATATGGATTTTATGGCGGAAGCATATAAAGCGGGGCAAGCTCCGGCAAGTATAATGGAAGTTATCCGAAACGGAGAGTTATAAAAAAGTACAAAGACACAAAGGTGAACGGTGGTAGCGGAAAACTTAGAGTGAATGCTTTGTGTCTTTGTGCTTGGCAAATGCTTTTATGTTTTTGGGATAGTCATATCTTCTTGAAAAGCGGCTTCTTCCGCTTCGGCGATGATGCGTTCCGTATCTTCATAACGCTCGGTCAGAATCTCCTTACGGATATCTATCACTTCAGCTTCGGGTGCCGGCGTTTCTTCCGCAGCGCTTTCTTCCGTGTAATATACCGGTTCGGATGCTTTTTCCCGTTCGGCTTTAGCCTGGAATATAGCGTCAATGAACTGCGGGTCGTTCTTTATCTTTTGCAAAGTCTCATGGGCGGCTTCTTGTTGGGATTCTTTCTTGGAATAGCCTTTTCCCGTTCCCGCAGGAATGCTTTCCACCAATATCTGCGTATTAAATACCGGATTTTGTTCTTCATCGACGGATTGGTTAATCAAGTTGAAAACCACATTGAACTTGTTTTTCTGGCTCCATTCGATGAGCTTCGATTTGAAATTAACTTCCTTGCGCGAAATCTTTTCCAGATTCAGGTATTGGTTGATAATACGTTCTTCCATGAACTTCTTGCAGGCGCGGTAGCCACGATCCAGGTAGAGCGCTCCTATCAACGCTTCGAACGCATTGCCGCACATGTAACTGTTGTGTGAGGACTGGCGGGTGGTGAACTTGACCAACTTGTCCAGCCCGATTTGTACAGCTACATGGTTGAGTGTCTCCCGTTGTACGATTTTCGAACGGGTATTGGTCAGGAACCCTTCGCGTTTGCCTTCAAACTTCTTATAGACAATGTCCGCCACGACGGCATCCAGAATGGCATCGCCCAAGAACTCCAGGCGTTCGTTGTTCAGCAAGCGTCCTTTTTCATTCTTGACAGAAGACGACTTGTGAAGCAATGCCTGCTTGTAGATGTCGATGTTCCGTGGATAAAATCCGGTCATCCGGTAAAAACAAAGATAAGGCTCCTTATCCTTGCGGAAGAGGAGTCTTATCTTATCTATCATATTGCCAAACACAGTTTATTCAGTGTATTTTTTAACGATTACACATGCATTGTGTCCGCCGAAACCGAACGTGTTGCTCAAGGCTGCACGCACGGTACGTTTCTGTGCCTTATTGAAGGTGAAGTTCAGGTTATAATCGATATTTTCATCGTTATCTCCTTCTTCGTGGTTAATTGTCGGCGGTACAATGTCGTTCTTAACAGACAGTACACAGGCAATAGCTTCTACCCCTCCGGTAGCACCCAGCAGGTGTCCCGTCATCGATTTGGTAGAACTGATGTTCAGTTTGTAAGCATATTCTCCGAACACGTCTTTGATAGCTTTTACTTCCGAAATATCGCCTACCGGCGTAGAAGTTCCGTGTACATTGATATAGTCGATGTCTTCCGGTTGCATTCCAGCATCTTCCAATGCGTTTCTCATCACCAGTTTTGCTCCCAAGCCTTCGGGATGGGAAGCCGTCAGGTGATAAGCATCGGCAGACGCACCTACTCCTGCAAGTTCGGCGTAGATTCTGGCTCCGCGTGCTTTGGCATGTTCCAGTTCTTCCAGAATCAGGCAGCCGGCACCTTCGCCCATGACGAAACCGTCACGACTTCCACTGAACGGGCGTGAAGCTCCTTGCGGATTGTCGTTGCGGGTAGAAAGGGCATGCATGGCATTGAAACCTCCTACACCTGCAGGGAAGATAGCAGCTTCGGCACCACCTGTAACGATGATATTTGCCTTGCCCAAGCGGATATAGTTGAACGCATCTGCAATGGCGTTCGACGAAGAAGCGCATGCAGACGTCGTTGTGAAGTTAGGTCCGTGGAATCCGTACATGATGGAAATCTGTCCGGAAGCAATATCGGCAATCATCTTCGGAATGAAGAACGGGCTGAATTTCGGACCAATGGTATCTTTGGTCTTTTCGTATCCCGATACTTCTTCCTCGAATGTATGTATTCCTCCGATACCTACACCCAGGATGACACCGATTTTGTTCAAGTCTTCTTTTTCTACATCAAGACCAGAATCAGTTACAGCTTCTTTCGCCGCTACCACTGCATATTGGGTATACAAGTCCATCTTGCGGGCTTCCTTGCGGTCGATGAAGTCGGTGGCATTGAAGTTTTTCACTTCACATGCAAACTGAGTCTTGAATTTGGATGCATCAAAATGAGTAATAGGTCCTGCTCCGCTTACTCCGTTTACCAGGTTCTCCCAGAAATCGGGAACTGTATTGCCTAACGGGGTAACCGCACCAAGACCTGTTACTACTACTCTTTTTAATTCCATAAATAGAATTACTTATTTTGCGTTAGCTTCGATATAAGAGATTGCATCTCCTACAGTCTGGATCTTTTCTGCCTGATCGTCAGGAATAGAGATACCGAATTCTTTTTCGAATTCCATGATCAGTTCTACAGTATCCAAAGAGTCTGCACCCAAATCATTAGTGAAGCTTGCAGTCGGAGTAACTTCTGATTCTTCTACACCCAGTTTATCAACGATAATTTTCTGTACTTTTGATGCGATTTCAGACATAATTTTCTTGTTTTAAGTTTATAAATAGAATAATTTTGTTTATTTTTCGGATGCAAAGGAATAAATATTTCTCGTTCTATACAAATATTCGGGCAAATAAATGCATTTCCTTTGCACATTTTTATATATTCTGTGCACGAAAATAGGTAAAAACATGAAAAAAATAGCAATTTTGGCTTCGGGCGAGGGAACGAATGCCGAACGGATTATCCGTTATTTTAAGGAAAAGGAAGAGGCAAGGGTAGTGGTGGTCATCGCTTCGCGCGCGACTGCCGGAGTCATCGGGCGTGCAGAGCGGTTGGATGTTCCGTGCCGTGTAGTTACTTCTGCCGGTTTTGCATCGGGTGAGGCACTGAAAGTGTTGCAGGAGTTCGGGGTGGATTTTGTCGTACTTGCCGGTTTTCTGTTGCGCATTCCCGATGATTTGTTGCAAGCTTATCCGCACCGGATGGTGAATATTCATCCGTCTTTGCTTCCCAAGTTTGGAGGAAAAGGCATGTATGGCATCCATGTTCACGAAGCAGTACTGGCTGGCGGCGGACGGGAGAGGGGCATCACCATACAATATATTAATGAGCGTTACGATGAAGGTGACTACATCTTCCAGGCGGAATGCCCTGTGCTTCCCGATGATACACCCGAGACTTTGGCTGCCCGTGTGCATCAGTTGGAATACCGGTATTATCCGGAGGTGATAGAGAAGCTGACGGCAGAATAGAATAAAACTTATCCGTCCGAAAAATGATTGTCGGACGGATAGGTATACCATTAGCCGAGCGACTGCATGTCGTGCAGGCGTTTGTAATAGCCTTGCTTTTGAATCAGTTCGTTGTGTGTGCCGCGCTCCACGATTTTCCCGTTGTATAATACATAAATCTCGTCTGCGTTCTTGATGGTTGACAAGCGATGGGCGATGGCAATGGTGGTGCGTGTCTTCATCAGCCGTTCCAACGCTTCTTGCACCAGGCGTTCCGATTCGGTATCAAGCGCGGAAGTGGCTTCATCCAGAATCAGTATCGGCGGATTCTTCAGAATGGCACGGGCTATGCTGATGCGTTGGCGCTGGCCACCCGACAGCTTGCTTCCTCTATCACCGATATTGGTGTTATATCCTTCCGGCTTTTCCATGATGAAATCGTGCGCATTGGCGATTTTTGCTGCGGCGACTACTTGTTCCATGGTCGCGTTCTCTACTCCGAAGGCAATGTTATTGAAGAAGGTATCGTTAAAGAGAATGGCTTCTTGGTTGACATTTCCTATCAGGCTGCGCAAATCGTGTATCTTCACGTCCTTGATATTGATGCCGTCGATGGTTATCTCGCCTTTTTGCACATCGTGATAGCGGGGAAGCAGGTCGACCAAGGTTGATTTCCCTGAGCCTGATTGTCCCACGAGGGCGATGGTCTTGCCTTTGGGGATAACGATATTGATATCCGTCAGCACTTCTTTTTTCCCGTCGTAGCTGAAAGAAATGTTCTTGAACTCGATTTTCTCCTTCAAATCTTTCAAGGGTTTCGGATGGGCGGTCTCTTTAATCGGGTTGTCTGCCTTCAGGATTTTATCGATACGCTCCATGGATGCCAAGCCACGAGGAATGTTGTAGCTCGCCTTGGAAAAGTCTTTCAACGGATTGATGATGCTATACAGGATAACCATGTAGAAGATAAAAGTAGAGGCATCTATCGGGGCGTTGTTCGAAAGGATAAGCGAACCACCGAACCATAATACGGCAACAATCAGTAAGGTTCCTAAGAATTCGCTCATCGGGTGGGCGGACGACTGGCGCGTGGCTACCTTGTTTACCGCCGTGCGGTAGTCGTTGCAGCATTTCTCGAATCGGTCCGTCATCTTCTTTTCGGCAATAAACGCTTTGATGATACGGAGTCCGCCCAAGGTTTCTTCCAATTGCGACATGGTATCGCTCCAGCGGTTTTGTGCGTCCAGTGATTGGCGCTTGAGTGCACGCCCTACCTTACCCATCACCCATCCCATTGTAGGCAATACGAGAATGGTGAACAAGGTAAGTTGCCAACTGGTGATAATCAAGGTCGTGAAATAGGAGATAATCAGAATCGGATTCTTGAGTAACATATCCAGCGAGCTGGTTATTGAGGTTTCCACCTCGTTCACATCACCGCTCATACGTGCGATGATGTCTCCTTTCCGTTCTTCGGAGAAAAATCCCAATGGCAGCTCCACTACTTTCTTATATACCAGCAGACGGATGTCTCTTACGACGCCTGTGCGCAGGGGTATCATCACAGCGGACGAGCCGAAGTAACACGCCGTTTTCAGCATGGTCATAAATCCTAAGAACAGGCCGAGGAAGAGCAGGGTAGTGGCAGGACCGAAGGTGTCAATCAGCCGGGTGGTATAATAATAGAAGTTGTTCATCACCACATCCTTCATGCCGGCGCTTCCCCATTCCATGAAATGATATACCTTGTCGCTGTTCCCGGTCTTGAACAGGATGTTCAGAATCGGAATTAACAAGGAAAATGAGAATACGTTGAACACCGCCGACAATATGTTTAACAATATTGACCAGCCTAAATACTTCTTGTAGGGCGACACGAAACGCCGCATCAGTTGGAAAAATTCTTTCATGTCGATAGCATGGAATGTTTAATGATTTGCAAAGGTAATGGATTTTTTTGTAGTTCCACTTCGGAAACTGACATTAAAAACATAGAGGACACGGCAGACCGCAGAAAAATTATTGTTCTGGGAATGCTGTGCCCTCTGTTATGAAAAAGTTATCTTATTTTGCTATATATTAGCCGTTCTTGTTGGCACGTTTGCGCTCGGTTTCGTCGAGGATAATCTTACGCATACGCATGCTCTTCGGGGTAACTTCCACGTATTCGTCTTCCTTAATATATTCCAGCGCTTCTTCCAGCGAGAATACTACCGGCGGGATGATACGTGCCTTGTCATCGGAACCTGATGCACGCATGTTGGTCAGCTTCTTCGATTTCGTTACGTTTACTACCAGGTCGTTCTCATGTACGTGTTCGCCTACTACCTGTCCGGCATAGACTTCTTCTTGCGGATAAATGAAGAATTTACCGCGGTCTTGCAGTTTGTCGATGGCGTACGCAAAGGCTGTTCCGCTTTCCATGGCAATCATCGAACCGTTGGTACGGCGGGGAATGTCACCTTTGTAGGGCTGGTATTCCTTGAAGCGGTGCGCCATGATGGCTTCGCCCTGCGAGGCGGTCAGCACGTTGGTGCGCAAGCCGATGATGCCGCGCGAAGGCATATTGAACTCGATGTTCACACGTTCGCCTTGGGTTTCCATCGAAACCATCTCACCCTTGCGGCGGGTCACCATATCAATCATCTTGCTGGCAAACTCTTCGGGCACGTTGATGGTCAGTTCTTCCACCGGTTCACATTTCACACCGTCTATTTCTTTGTAAATCACCTGCGGCTGGCCTACTTGCAACTCGTATCCTTCGCGGCGCATTGTCTCAATCAATACAGAGAGGTGCAGCACGCCACGACCTGAAACAATCCATTTGCCGTCTTCGTTCTCGGTCTTACGTACACGCAGGGCAAGGTTCTTGTCCAGTTCCTTCATCAGGCGGTCCTGAATGTGGCGCGAGGTGACATATTTGCCTTCCTTGCCGAAGAAAGGCGAGTCGTTGATGGTGAACAGCATGCTCATGGTAGGCTCGTCGATGGCGATGGGCGGCAATGCTTCCGGATTGTCGAAGTCACAGATGGTATCGCCGATTTCGAAGCCTTCTATGCCGATTACGGCACAGATGTCGCCCGAAGATACCGACTGCACTTTCTTGCGTCCCAGACCTTCGAAGGTGTGCACTTCCTTGATTTTCGACTTAATCATCCGTCCGTCACGTTTGGCAAGTGTGATGTTCATGCCTTCGCTGATAGTTCCGCGGTGTACGCGTCCTACGGCGATACGTCCCGTATACGAAGAATAGTCGAGCGAGGTAATCAGCATCTGCGGCGTTCCTTCCAGTTGTTGGGGGGCAGGGATATATTTCACAATGGCATCCAACAGCGGTTCGATGGTGCCGGTAGGAGTTCTCCAGTCTTCACCCATCCAGTTGTTCTTTGCCGAACCGTAGAGTACGGGGAAATCCAGCTGGTCTTCGGTGGCGTTGAGGCTGAACATCAGGTCGAACACCATTTCATATACTTCTTCGGGGCGGCAGTTGGGCTTGTCCACCTTGTTGACTACCACGATGGGTTTCAAGCCGATTTGCAAAGCCTTCTGCAATACAAAGCGTGTCTGCGGCATCGGGCCTTCGAATGCGTCTACCAGCAGAATACATCCGTCTGCCATATTGAGCACACGTTCCACCTCACCGCCGAAGTCGGCGTGTCCCGGAGTGTCGATAATATTGATTTTCGTACCCTTGTAGTTGATGGATACATTCTTCGAAAGGATGGTTATCCCTCTTTCACGTTCCAAGTCGTTGTTGTCCAACACCAGTTCGCCATTGGTCTGGTCGTTGCGGAACAAGTGTCCCGCCAGCATCATCTTGTCTACCAGCGTCGTTTTTCCGTGGTCGACGTGGGCGATGATGGCAATGTTTCTAATGTCTTGCATACTATACCTATTATTTGGGCGCAAAGTTACTATTTTTCTGCAATTTGTTCAAATCCGATAAGAAAAAAGTCAGAAACTCATTGCCGGATAAAAGATTATTCCTATCTTTGCACCCGCAAATTGATTTTTTATATATAACCAAACAGTCAAAATTATGTATTTAGACGCAGCTAAAAAGCAAGAAATCTTTGGAACGTACGGAAAGTCTAACACTGATACTGGGTCACCTGAATCTCAGATAGCATTGTTTTCATACCGTATTTCTCACTTGACGGAGCACCTGAAGCTTCACAAGAAAGATTATACAACCGAAAGATCTTTGACTAAGCTGGTAGGTAAGCGTCGTGCGTTGCTCGACTACCTGAAACGTAACGATATCGAAAGATACCGTGCTATCGTTAAACAGCTCGGTCTGCGTAAGTAATCAGCTTTACTTATTGCGAACAGAAAAAGAAAAGTGCCGTTTGTCCGACGAGGATAGACGGCACTTTCTTTGTTTTAATACCTTTGCGTCGGGGGATGCAGTTAACCTGCTTTTCTGCAAGATTAATAATCTTCTATGTTGCTATCCAAATAATTGGATAATATTTGTTTTAA
>UQVZ01000019.1 GCA_900544675.1 uncultured Bacteroides sp. | reverse complement strand
AAAGGGTTCTGCTGCCTTATGCAAGAAATAAAAAATGGAATTGATAGAACCCACCACAATTTATTGGCCGGTGCATTTCCCAATTCACTATCATGACGGAACACTATCAGTTTTTGCGTACTCATCAGACCACGTGAAGCCGAACGATCACAATCGAACATGTTTTTCAAAGCTTCCCAAAACAGTCGCAGGTCTTCTTCCGAAAATCCCGTCTGCTTAGCTAAGTTGGCAGAAATAAAGCCATGACATCTGTACAAACCATAGGGGACTGTGGATTTGCGTCCCATCGTATGATTATCTCCTCCTTGTTTTTCCGCTTCCTTTTCCGTCGTAATAGCTAAACGGGTAATGGAGTGCTCCATGCTAACTATAGGGTCAATAGAACGGGCAAATGTTAATTGAATAGGTCCTCTTACCTGACCTGCGTTTTTGCCGGTTGTCATTACTGCCCCAAAAGTTCTTATATCATAATATTTGGCACACATGAAATTACGGGCAGCATCCACTTGCTCTCCGTTCTTTTTCCCTTTTTTGTCTTTTTCCTTCACCGATGCATCTTCATACGACTCATCAATCAGATTGTTCAATATTGCCTTCTCTTTGATAAATATGTCGTATCCCGGGGCGCCTGCTTTGGCCACTTGCACGTAATTACGAACTTTACGTTTCAGGCAGACATCCGTAATTAGACCTTCACCGGTTTCTGCATCCACACGGGGTAAATTGCCGGCATCGGGGTCACCATTTGGATTGCCGTCTTGTACGTCTACGAACAAAACAAAATCTATTTTATTTTTTAGCTCTTCCATAATTCTTACTTATTTAATTGTTTTCTTTATTATCCTCTTCTTTTTTCCTGTACAATTCAGCCATCTGGTGATGATAACCTACGAAGAAACGCCCTTGGTCCTGGATATCCAGATGAGCAGGGAAACCATCAGCGGAAAGCAAATCAAGAATCTCATTTTTCAAATTTCTGAAAAAGACAACGGATGCTTCATTCAATTTCTCTTCATGATGAGTAGACAGATTCATCAAATTGCCAAATACAGCAGCGGGAGTGGTAGAAGCCGCATTCAGATAACTCTGGCGAATGCTGTCTATTCCACTGCTTTTCTTTTGCAGATATTCCAATGTGGCAAACAAACGGCCACACACATATCCTACATTTTTATTCGATTTATCTAGCATAACGGTAAGTTTATGATGATTATTAGATTGTCTGTTCAAATAGGCTTTCATAATCGCAACACGGGTCAGTGTTGTTTTTTGCTCCGCACGGACTCTCCTTATGCATGCCGAGTACAAGGAATAGGGATAAGGCGTGTTTTGAAAAACACTTTTTATAAGGGCTTCCGGCAAGTTCGGCTGCACATTACTTACTTTTCCCTGCAGGGCTACGGCAGAAAGCATATTGTAAACACCTTTATAAGGCTTCTTTTCCGGACGGGCATCTACGATGTCCATATCTTTAAAATGCTGTAATATATTTCCGGCGAATTCTCGTACAGATATTTCTTTCCAATAAACTACTGCCAAGCGTGCCGCATTAGGCGCCAGACCCAAAATGAAAAATTCATCGTCATCGGTAGTTTTCAATTCACCGGAAAATATGGCTTTAAAGACCTTTTCTACCTTCACAATTCCTCTATTGGGGTCATCGCCCGAATCAGTCGAATTCAAAAAAGAAAAGAAACAATCTTCAGCTTCCTGACCAATTTCTGGATCTGAAGATGTCCAAAACACATACGTTCTCGAAGCAATCCGGAACATATTCTTTGATTCTTTGCGCAACAAATAGGATAATGCGGTGGTATAAGCAAATTCTGCATCCGGTGATATCGGAGCATTGAATGCTTTTTCCTTGCCGTATGAATCATATCCTGAAGCTACTTGGAAAGCGACCAATTTGGCTGTGGCCTGGCTACCCAAAATAGGAGTTGCAGTAGTCAGTTCCACCATTGAATCCTCTTTTCCCGTTACAAGACAGGTGTGAAGTGACTTTCTTGACTTATTATCGGACAAGCAATCAAGATAATGAGACACTAATTCCGGATCTTCAGGGATTATGCTTTTTTCTCCCTCTATTCTGAACGAGATATTGCGTGTCAGATTCTTGCATAAATCGTCCCAAAGAGGGTCTGCCTGTAAGGCTGCTAAAATAGCGTCATTCCCTTTTTCATAAAAAAGAGTCAAAGCCTGTAATGCCTTGTTCTCAGGTAATGCCGTATGCCATTTTTTTATCTTTTCAAAAAAGGTGGCATAATTTCTTGCGTTCTTATCTCTTTCCTTTTGAAGTTCTGCTTCTTTTTCTGCCAATTTCTGCACATCAGAAGGCGGATTCTTCAAAGGTAAATTAGCTTCTGAAAAGTTCAACACATACGATACATTGTCCCAACACAGGTTAGCTACCGGATTGCTGCTCCTGCTTACAGCTTTGGGAAGCAAGTATTGTTTATAACGTTTGTTGTCAATCCGGCAATCTTCCAGGCGCAAAAAGTTCCCTTGTTCATCTATAACAATTAAAAAGGCCAGTTCCTTATACTCCATGCCCGGCAAAGCCAGATTTTTACTCCGATGATAATAATCATATAATGCTTTCAGTATCATCTTAAAATCTCCTCACTATTTAAAGGTGGAACTCGTATAACGCCGGCCTGCATATTTGCCCGGAAAAACATCGCATTCACATTCTTAGGGTCAGAAAAGTCCATGTCATACAGCATGATACCTAAATCCTTGTCTAATGCCAAAGGAGGTTGCAAAGTCTCTCCTTCCTGCAACAACCGGAAATAAGCAGAAAATTCACGATTACCTAAATAAGGTTGGGTAAAACATTGCCCTTTAGACGCACGTCGTTCGAACATAGCCTGATACTTTCCGGGATTCTCATCCGGATCATCCTTGCGCTGAACACGTTTACGCTTCTCCAAAGGTATATAAACCATCTTGGCATAAATCCGATAACGTACATTCTTCAATAATAAGGCGTTTCTCTGTTGCCGTTTTTCTTCAATGTATATCTGCTGAGTTCGGACATTTCCCACAGCTCCCACTTCATTCCGCCGGATAGAGGTCCACTGGATAGGATTCAACACTTCTATACGGGTCACTTCCCAACGTATAGCCGGCTTCCAGAATATAGCTTCAAAAATAGCACGGGCAGCAGACGGAGTGATGACATCATAACTCACTCGTTTAACTTTCAATTCCGGTCGGGTAAAACAAGCCATATTGCCCCATACCTCTAAACCGTATTCTTTATCATAGTATTCCATCGTATAATTATATTAATAAAGTATCATCCAACCAATGGCTTTGAATAATCAAACCCGTCTGATTGGAATATTGTTTGCAATCCGGTAACAAAAATATTCCTTCCAGAATTTCCTCCAGCAATCCTTGCTTCGCCAACGCTTGGAAATCACGTTCAGTAATATTAATCATGAAATTACCTATTTTTCTTGAAACTTCATAAGACAAACCGTCTTTTCTTATTTTTTCTATAAATTCTAAGCTGTTTTGGTAAATGACAATAACATTCTTCCCTTTTTCTTCAATCAACTTGAAAGCTTGCGCAGCTTGCTGAAAATCCATTTCTTTGGCACGTAATAAATTAATAATGCCTTTCTTGTCGAAGCTGTTGCAGCGACAATATAATTGATCGAAATACATCGACATAGCCTTCTGCGAAAACCAGTCGGACACAGTTCCCATACTCTTCCTGGCTTCATTGGCTTCACTCAATACGCCTTTAGGCAAAGGCTTATCCAGACTAAAAACGTGTGTTGTGGCTATTTCTAATTTGCCTTCCCGGTTACATCTTCCGGCAGCCTGGAGGATAGAGTCCAATCCGGCTTCCTGACGGAATACCACCGGAAAATCCAAGTCTACTCCGGCTTCAATCAACTGGGTAGAAATCACTCTAAGAACTTTAACAGAAGGGTCGCTCAACGACTTCCGTATTTTTTCTATCGTTTCGCGGATGTGTAGAGGACACATTCTACGCGACAAATGGAATGAAGATTCTTGAGGCATGCGACTGAATAATTCTGCCGCATCCTGACGGGTATTGACAATGCACAACACCTTATCATATTGCAACAAGCGTTGAGCCACTTCGTCGTAAGTGCTACGTTCATTATCAAAGCAGATATTCACACGCCGCAACTTTTTACTCAGATTCCAGCCTTCCGGAATAATCTCTTCTACCTTTTCAAGGCCATGAAACACCACACGGTCATTGGTACCCCGATGCTTACCCTCCAAGACTGGTTGACTGGCCGTTGTAAACAAGAAACTTGTTTCGAACAACTGTTGATAACTCTTCAAAACCGTTATGACAGGCTGCAAATATTCTCGAGGCAACGTTTGCGCTTCGTCAAGGATAACCACACTGCTGGCAACGTTATGCAGCTTCCGACACGCTGAAGGCTTATTGCTGAACATGGATTCAAACAGCTGAACATTGGTTGTCACTATAATCGGATAATCCCAGTTCTCGGTTGCCAGACGTTGTTGAAGTGCTAATTGCGAAATATCCGGCTTATCTTTCCAGATTTCATCCGGATCAAAGGTAGAATGGTGTTCACAAACGTTTTCGTCACCAAAGATATTACGCAAAATCGCGGCAGTCTGCACAATAATACTGGTATAAGGGATGGCAATGATAACCCTGTCTTTACCGTGCTTTGCTGCATGCTTTATAGCCCATAACAAAGAAGCCAACGTCTTGCCGCCACCAGTAGGTACTGTCAATGAATAGAATCCCGGTTTCATCTCCGCTTTATCCCTGCACACCTGCTGAATATCGGCTCGCAATTGGTTCAATGTCGTCCGAGGCGCTTTTTGAGATAAATTAGTCAAATAAGTCTCCAGTTTTGGCAACAAGTCGGATAATGGCGAACACTGTCCCCGATGCAGATAATTCGCTTCATTCATAAAACGCTCGGTATCGAGGTAATCCGCATCTACCAGACAAGAAAACAAAACACGGATAAAATGATTACAACTATCAGGATTTATCGGTTGGAGAGGGAATAAATCTTCTTTAGTCAGCTTAAACGATGGTATTTCTATCTCACCCGGAATAGTTTCCTCCATTTTTGCATTAAAATCATAACTGTCATACAACCCTGTGTGGTGCGAAGCTATCGGATAAGACAGAAGCGGGAACAGGTGAGAATAGAGTTGTTTCGCAATCAACGCCCCCACATAAGCATGAGGCACTTTAGGGGCAGCTCTGAGATTGGGACAATAACCGGAAACTTTTCTAATATACAATTGAAAAGCCTTCTGCTCTTTACCCTTATCATGAAGTTGCCCCATAACATATCCCAAGTTTGCACAACCAAAAACTGAAGCAAACTTTTGCGCCAATAAGGCAACACCATTTTGATGCTCTTCGTTAGACTGAAATATCCAGGTTTCCGTATCTTCTTCCTTCGACAGCCTGAGGTGTGAAATATATGGTGGCTCTTTCATTCCCATCACTTCTCCTTCTTCTTCACTCCTCCGCCGAACTTCTCTTCAAACTCTTTTACCACTTTTTTGAACCGTTCCGGCAGATAGGACATTCCACGGTCGTAAATAGTTTGCGGAATGCCATACAATGCCTCGGCTACACTGCCGGCTATACAAGCAATGGTGTCCGAATCGCCACCTATGGAAATGGCATTGCGCACGGCATCTTCAAAACCGGTGGCCGAGAGAGCACAGATAAGAGCTTGGGGAACACTGTCCTGGCAGGTGCCGCCATTACCCCCGCCATCGATGCCATGCCACGAGTACCGCGGACGCAACTCATCGACAGACATGGATAAATCATAACCGAACTCGCGGTTCACGTTACGGGCAATTTCAGACGGTGACAGTCCTTCCCGCGCCAAAAAAATGCTAAGGGCTACGGCTTGCGCTCCCTTAATTCCTTCGGGATGATTGTGGGTACAGGCTGCCGATTGCCTGGCTGCATCCAAGGTCTGTTCAGGGGTGGAAAAGCACCAGCCTACAGGTCCTACACGCATCGCACTCCCGTTGCCACAGCTTCCATAGGGTCGGATATCGCCTTGCGACGCCCGGGCAATCCACTCTACGAACATGGTGCCGTAACTGCCCATAGGGTAGGGATTGGCCTGTGCATAGCGCAAGTAGTAATCTGCACTGTCCCCGCCGTTCATCAGCCAGTCGGCCGTGGCTAAGGTCAGAATGCTGTCGTCGGTATACTCCATTTGCTCCTGAAACAGGGGGAAATCTTTGGTCTTGATGTTGCTGAACTCGTAGATGCTGCCTACGATATCGCCGATAATGCTTCCTATCATACTATTTTATTTAAGGGGTTATGATTGAAGGACAAAGGTATAAAATAAGAATGAAGAACTTAATAAATGAAGAACGAAAAACGAAGAACTTAATAAATGAAGAATGAAGAACGAAGAATGAAGAACGAAGAATGAAGAATTGAAAATCCGCGTAAATCTGCGTTTCAAATTAAAATCGAACACAGAGACACGGAGACACAGAGAAATAATTTTTTATCTGTGTAATCCATTGAAAAAATAAATCCGCGTAATCTGTGGTGAAAAAATAATCTGCGAAAATCTGCGTTAATCTGCGTTTCGAAAAAGCCTTGTCAACTATCAAGAACCTGGTCCCTGCCAGCTCATGTCTAAAATTGGGAAGGCATTGATGAAGGTTGGAAACCGCCATCAATGTCAATTGTTTCCCCGATGCATCTACCTGCATTTGCTGGAAGATTAATAATCTTATCGCTTGAAGATTAATAATCTTATCAGAAACGAAGTTATCTGCTCCGTTGCAGGCAGTAGGATGTGCAGGCGTTTTTTAGCACCTCTGCTGACAGCTCATGCCTAAATGGGGTGTCCCATTGGTGAAGTCAGGAGTTTCTTCAAGAACCCTCACTGCCTTTCTTTATCTTTTTCAAGTATTCGGAAGGAAGCATACCGAACTCTTCCTTAAAGCACTGGCGGAAATAAACCGTACTGTTGATGCCTACTTTGAATGCGATTTCGGCAATGCTGTATTTTCCTTCCAGCAACATCTTTTCGGCGAGTTGCATCTTTATTTTCCGGATAAACTCATTGGTAGACATGCCCGTCAGTGCCTTTACTTTCCGATAGAGTGTAGAATTGCTCATGCAGAGATGATTGGCAAGGAAACTGATGTCTATTGTCTCGGTAGACGACAGGTTTTCGGTGATGACACTGGTCAGCTTGTCGAGGAATTCATTGTCTATCTTGTTCAATGAATTGGTCAGGATGCTGTGCTTCTCTTCCAAATCCTTTTTCGATGTGTCAGGATTCAGTTTGGCAATGTATCGTTCTGATAACCGTCTGCGTTGTGCCAATAAGTTGTTGATACGGCTATGCAGCAGGCTGGCACTGAACGGTTTGGTCAGATATGAATCAGCTCCCGACTGATAGCCTTCCTCTTTATCTGCCAGGGTATCTTTGGCTGTAAGCAGAATGATGGGAATATGGCTTGTGCGTACATCGCTTTTCAGGCGTTTGCATAAGGTGATTCCGTCCATGACGGGCATCATCACGTCGCTGACAATGATGTCAGGTATATACGCTAATGCCATTTCTTGCCCTTCTTTTCCATTCGAAGCGGTTTTTACTTCATAAAGGTCGGTAAACGATTCCACCATATAGTCGAGGATGTCCTTGTTGTCTTCTATAATCAGGATAACTGGACGCATATTGTCGGTGTTTTGTTCTTTTCCGTCAAGCAGCAGCTTTTCTTTGCTTTTGTCTTCTTCCTCTTTCGTGAGGTCACGGTGGAGTGCCGAAGGATAATTATTGGAGGCAATAAGCCGTACTACGAAAGTCGTTCCTTCATTGAGTTTGCTTTGAACTGTTATGGTTCCTTCGTGTAGTGTGACCAGGTTTTTCACCAGTGCCAGTCCGATGCCTGTACCCGATGCCTGATGGGTACTTCCTTCTTGGTAATACCGGTCGAATATGTGTGGCAGAGCATCCGGGCTGATGCCGTATCCGGTATCTTGCACGCTTAGCTCCAGATAGCGTACGTTTTGTACTTCTGCCCATCGGGAACTTATCGTAATCAATCCTTTTTCTGTATATTTCAGTGCATTGCTAATCAGGTTATCCAGGATGATGGTGATGGCTTCTTTATCGAAATAAAGTGTCATGTCTTCTGCCTCGGTCTGGATTTGGATGTTTATTAGCGAGTTCTTGTTCAGTTCCTTGTATTTCAGTCCGATTTCATACACCAAGGCACTGATGTTTTCGCGGCATACACAAAGCTTTTTGTTTTGTGTCTCTGTCTTGCGGAATTCCAGTATCTGGTTTACCAGTTCCAGCAGGCGGATGGCGCTTTGATAAATGACTGCAATGCGATGTTTGTCTTTGTTATTCAAGGTCTTGCTTCCCATCATGTCTTCCAGCGGACCTATAATCAGGGTGAGCGGTGTGCGCAGTTCGTGGGTGATGTTTGTAAAGAAGCGCAGACGCTCGTCGTTCAGGTGTTGTTCCTGTTCATGGTTCCATTTTTCCGATTCGTACAAATATTCCAGGTTAATGCGCCGTTTGTATCTCTTCAGCAGGATAAAGAGCAAGGCCAGTCCGGCAAGGGTGTATATCAGTTTGGCTATCCATGACAGCCAGAACGGAGGTGTAATATGGATGGAGAGGGTCGTTATTTCGTCCGACCATTCTTGGTTACGGATACGGGTTTTGACCATCAGTTTGTAATTTCCGTACGGGACATCCCTGAAAGTGACATCATTCCATTCGGAGATATACCATGAGTCGTTTAGTCCTTTGAGCATATAAGCATATTCCACTTGTTCTTCCAGCGCATGGTTCGGGATACTGAAAGAAATGCGGAAGTTATTCTCTTTGTGATTCAGTTTGATACTGTTGCAGTTAGTAAGCTGGTATGTCTGTCCCTTGTACTCCTGGTGGGTAAGCGGAGTATGGACAGTTATTTTCATGAAGAAAGCCTGAGGTGCTTTCTTGGGAGCAAGTACTTGTGTAGGTGTGAAATAGCAGAGCCCGTTGGTTGAGCCGAAATAGAGTTCCCCTTTATTGTCTTTGCAAACACAGCCTGCGGTAAAACTGGCAAGGGGGATGTTGTCTTTATGGTTGTAGTTGTAGAATTTTGCCATATCGGTTTTGAAACATGTGATGCCTTTGTTGGTGCTGAACCAGATATTGCCTTCGTTGTCTTCGGTTATGGCACGTATGTGTGTATTGTCCAATCCGTTTGTCCGTTGATATACCTGATAGTTTTTGTCGTTGCCTTTTGGAAAGCATACCAAGCCGTCACCGGTAGCTATCCAGATATTTTGTTTCCTGTCTTCGTAAATGTCATTGACGGTGTTCGAAGGAAATCCGGCATACGTATCGAATGTGTGGAGTTGTTGCAAGTCGGGCGAATAAAGGTAGAGTCCTCCTCCAAAGGTGCCTACCCACACTTTTCCCTGTATGTCTGTGATGACCTTGCGTACCAGTTTCTCGGGTGTGTCGATATGTCTGATGATTGTTTTCGAGTCGCGGTCTATCTGGTAGATGCCTTCACTGCTTCCTATCCACATCAATCCTTGCTTGTCTTCGAAGATGGAACGGACATCCGTATCGTCTAACTGAGGAGAGAAGAAGCGGCGGAAAGTTTTCTGCCGGCTGTCGTAGTACATAATGCCTTTCCGGAAAAGTCCGAACCATAGATTGCCTTGTGTGTCACAATAGGCTGTCTGTATCGAATTGCCGCTGATACTGCCATTTCGGGATGTATAAGTGGCGATACGTTGGCCGTTTTCTAAAACATTGATGCCTCCTCCGTCGGTTCCTACCCACAGCTTGCCTTCGCGGTCGATGCATACGGCACTGGCAATGCGGGCATTGAGGTTGCTGCCTGGAATTTCCTTCGAATAGCAATAGGCATTGAATAGGGTGACATCATTATTGAGAAAGTTGATGCCTCCTCCCCATAATCCTGCCCAAATGTTATTGAAAGAATCTTGGAAGATGCAGCGTACACTCGAGTTGCTCAAGCTGTATTCATTGTCACCTTCCCGGATGCAATGGTACTTGATATTTTCGGGTGAAGCGAAAAGATGTTGTGCAAGGTCGATGATGGCAATGCCTCCAAACTCGGTGGCAACCCATAGTTGTTTATCGTTCAGTTGGCAGATATCGAAAATGTGGTTCGATAACGGACTGCCCGGAGTGCCGAAGGAAAGAAACTGTTTTTCTTCTGGATTAAACAAGGCTAACCCTTTGTCGGTTCCTATCCAGATAGAGCCGGCACGGTCTTGATAGATACAGTTCACTTCGTTGCCGGGCAATGATTGGGGATGCCCGTCCTCATGCCTGAAGTTTTCTACTTGCTTGGTTTTGAGCGACAGGATGCTTAAACCTGCGTACCGGTGTCCGATATAAAGGTTTCCTTTGCCGTCTTCCAGCGCTGTCCAGATATGGTTACTGGGCAGTTGGGGTATAGTTTCCCGGTTGTAATGGGTGAATTTACCGGTTTCTTTGTCCAAGTGGTCTATGCCTTTCCAGTATGTAGTAATCCATAAGTTGCCGTCTTTGGCAGGGAAGATGCCTGTCACATCATCGGTGGCAAGGCTGTTGGGGTTGTCTTTATCGTGGCGGTAAATAGTAAACGTATGGGTTTCGTAATTGAATGCGTTTAGTCCAGCCCGTTGAGTGCCTATCCATAGGATGGGTTTCGCAGGGTCATCCAGCAGGCAGTTCAGTTCATTTCCTGTTATTCCCTGTTCGTCGTTTTCGGTTTTGTAGAAGGCAGTAAAGGTGCTTCCTTCCAGTTTGTTCAGCCCTTCTTCGGTAGCAAACCAGAGGTAACCGTTTTTATCTTCCGCAATGTCGATAACGTAATTGTTGGATAATCCTTTTTCCAGTCCCAGCCGTTTGACGGTATAAGTTTGTGCCAAGCATCCGAGAGCATTCAGCAAACAGGTAATCAGTAGGAAATGTTTCATTGGTTTTGGTTTCTTTATTTAGTTGACAAGGTATCAGTTGACAAGGTTTTTGATAGTTGACGAGGTATCAGTTGACGAGTTTTTTGAAACGCAGATTTTAATTAAATGAAGAATTAAGAATGAAGAATTAAAACTCTGTGACTCCGTGTCTCTGTGTTTGTTCTTAATTGAATACATCAGCAGAAGTATTGGCTTTAACTCCTAACGGAGCAAAGCGGAGTGATAACTTCTTTAACTTCTTAACTTCTTAAAATAACCTTGTTACCTTGTCAACTGATACCTTGTCAACTAAATAACTTATTCCGCTTTCAGCATCACTTCGGTGCTTTTCAGCAGGGGAGAAGTAAACTTAATGCGGATTTCGCCTTTCTCGCCCGTGGTCTGGATATAGGCAAGCAGACGGCCGTGGTAAACACGTTGGCGGTTGTCGGTATAGTCGCCCATATCACTGTTGTCCGAGCCTTCCAAGCCCAGCAGCTTGGCAGGACCTTCGATGTGGCAAGTGATGTTGTTGTCACCCAGTTTTACGACCGTTCCTTTTTCGTCTATCACTTCTACTGTGATGTGTGCGGTCGCTTTATCGGTTGAAAGGGTGGTGCGGTCTGCTTTGGCACGGATGGCATACGGGCGTTCCGATGAAGTAATGGAATAAGTAGAGAGCACCTTGCCGTTTTCATCGCAGCCTTCTGCTTTCAGTTCTCCTGCCTGATAGGGAATGTCCCAGGCGATAATGCCGCTCTTGTCATCGTAAGGTTTCATGCTTCCCACTTCTTTTCCGTCCAATAACAGGCGGGCTTGCGGTGTATTAGTATAGCAAACCACGCGAATCAACTGCCCGGGTTCATAGTTCCAGATGTCCCAGGCGTCTTGCGAAAGCCAGTCTTGCCCTTTCTTTATCGGGTAAGTTCCGATATAAGTTACCGGGTCTTCGCGCCATAAGGAAGCACGGAAATATCCGCGTGGCTTCGGGAAACTGCCGAAGTCCAGCAGTCCTGTATAAAGTCCTCGTGAAGGCCAGCGTCCGGCTTCACCCAAATAGTCGGTTCCTGTCCAGATGAATTGTCCGAAGATAAACTCCTTGTCGCGGACAGCATGCCAGGCATCAATGCCTACTCCTGTTTCGCTTCCATAGATGATGCGGTCGGGATAAGTGGCATGGTCTTCGTCGTAGCGGTTCTCTGTATAGTTGTATCCTACCACGTCTACCGCTTCGGGATACTCGGTCTGGTTCGACATGACAACACCTGCCAGTGCACCGGTAACCGGTCGCGAGGTGTCTATCTTCCGCACACAGGCAGCCAGCCGTTTGGCTATCTTGCCGATGCGCATGGCGTCGGGAGCGTCTGGCTTATAGCCTCCGAACATGGGTTGGTTGATGGTCGTACCATCCAATACCGGATGCGAGTAAGGGTCATTGGGGTAATCCACTTCGTTGCCGATGCTCCACAAGAAGATGCAAGGATGATTGCGGTCGCGCCGTACCATATCGGTTACATCGCGTTCAATCCATTCTTCGAAGAAATCAAACGAACCGTCGAAGCTGGGTTCGCCTACATTCCAGCCCTGCACCCATTTGCGTTTCGGAAATTCCCATTCGTCCGAAGCCTCATCCATTACCAGGAAACCCATTTCATCGCATAAATCGTATAATACAGGCGCTTGCGGATTGTGGCTCATGCGGATAGCGTTCACGCCGATGCCTTTCAGGTTGGTCAGGCGGCGTTGCCATACTTCTTTCGGCACTACGGCTCCCAGTACGCCGGCATCGTGATGCAGGCAGACACCTTTTACCTTCATCCATTCCCCGTTCAGGGCAAATCCTTTGTTCGGGTCGAATTGGAGGGTGCGCAGACCTACACGTGTCTCGCTTCCGTCTATTTTCTCTCCGTTGTGATAGAGTTCTGTCCTTAATACATATAGATAAGGGTCATCCAGGTTCCAGCGATGTGGCTTCGATATGTTCAGACTCAGGTTCTGCTTGGTTATGCCTTGCTTGCCATCGTCCAGCTTTTTCTGTTGTTGGGTTATCAGCTTGCCCGATGCATCGTAGAGCAGGGCTTTCACTTCCAGCTTGCCGGTCGTGTCGGCATGTTTCTCCACTTCCATATCTACAGCAATTGTAGCGCGTTTGTCTGTAATCGAAACGGCTTTCCATCCCACACCCCATTGGGCAAAATGAATATCAGGCGCGGCTATCATCCATACATCGCGGTAGATGCCCGAGCCGGTGTACCAGCGCGAATCGGCATAACGGCTGTGGTCAATGCGGACTGCCAGCACATTGTCTCCCTGTTTCAGGTAAGGAGTCATATCATACATGAACGAGATATAGCCATTCGGCCGTTTGCCCAACAGATGACCATTCAGGTAGACTTCACTGCGGTTGTAGACTCCTTCAAAATAGATGTAATGACGCGGAGCATCATCGGTCACTTCAAAATGTTTGCGATACCAGCCTATGCCGCCGGGTAAATAACCGGTGCAACTTGCCAGTGTCGGCGAGGCTTGTCCTTCGATTGACCAGTCGTGAGGCAAGTCCAGCTTGCGCCATTTGCTGTCATCATAGTTGGTTTGCAGGCTGAGCGAATCATCTTTCAGGTTGAATAGCCAGTCTTCGTTGAATTTTTCCGCTTTGCCGAATGATACCTGTGCTTGCACTGGAAAGCATGTCAAGCACGTCAACACGCATAGCAGGAAATAGTTAATTTTGTTTTTCATATCGGTGTCTTTTATTTTACAAAGTTACAGACATTATTTCAAAGTATAAACAACTGTCGTCACACTTTCTTCGTCCAGTATCACGGTTTCGTCTCCTTCGTATGACTTTTCTTTCAAATTCTTTTCTTGGGTAGTCGTGTAGGTCTTGATGGAAGCCACTTCACCGTTCCATCCTGTCCGCGTTTCGTTCAGGCGGACGCCTGTGTCCGAATAGTTGGTATAAACGGCTACAATTTCTTTCTTGTCGGGTGAAACCCATGCCGAGCCGAAGAAGTGCATCGAGTCGTTGGCTTTCAGCTCGACACGCTGATAACCCGGACGGATGAAGCGGCTGTAGTTGCCCAATACCCAGAGGGTAGGAGTAGCCTCATAGCTTCCTCCGTTACGCAAGGCATCCATATCGCCTCCGTCGCCTGTCCAACCGTCAGGTAAGAGCGAGATGAGCAGGAAACGGTTCTTTTGTCCCCATTGTGAGATGCTCATCGAAGTCCAATAACTCCATGAGGTCACTCCGGCTACGGTCAGGTCGTTATGGATGACGCGCGACATATAGAGAGCAATATCCATCGTACTAGCTGCATCATAGCTTCCGAACTCTGTCTGGCTGTAATTGTCGCCCAGCATGCTCCATTCGCTTTGCCATACTTCTACGCCGTATTGGGAAGCGGTTTGTGCCAGTCTTTCCCGCACGTTCCGCATGCCCTCCCAAGTGCCGTCGGTCCAATAGCTATGTCCGCATATCAGGTCGGGTACATGGCTTAAGTCGCCGACATAGGCAGAAGAAGAGGGGTCGAAGAAAGCTGAAAGCACATTGCTGCGGTTGGCGTCGTTTTTGGTGCGGTATAAGTACTCCCAGTCGCCTGCTTCTCCCAGCAGGATTTGGGTCGTAAGTCCGTGGGCAGTCAGTTCACTGTCCAATTCACGTGCCAGACGTGCTATTTCGTCATTGGTCCATCCGCTGCCTTCCTGACCGCCGTCATCCCAATCGTATTGAGGTTCGTTGACGGGCGAGATGTGTGTGATGTCGTATCCTTCGCTTTCGTAATGGGCAGCCACGTCTGCCATATAAGCGGCGAAATCATCGTAACAATCGTCTTTCAGATTAGCCTTTCCGCCTTTATCCGCGAATCCTTTCCCGTTTTTGGTATATTGCACCGGCGGCGTATTGCTGAAGAGAATGAATTGTTCACATCCCAGTTCCTTGGCACGTTGCATGAAGTAGCGTTGTCCGGCACAGTGTGTCCAGTCCAATGTGAGGTCGTCGGTCAGGTACGATTCGGCACGGCGCGACTTGTCTGTAATGCCGCTTTCGTCTCCCTGTTCCATGGTTCCTCCTCCCAGGTTGACGCGCCACAAGGAGAGTCCGATGCCTTTAGGTTGTCCGTCGGATATTTCGGTAGAGAAAAGCAGTTCGGCTATTTCGTCACGGTTCGATGTCCAATATTCCCCTACAAAGGCAGGCATCCAACAGTCGGAGGCACCGAAGCTTGCCATTGTCTGGTAAGTCTGTCCGGCATTGATGGTGACATTTTTATCCACGCTGACTTCCGGTTCGTCATTGGGTATTTCCTGTTGAGGCGTGTCAGTGGCATCATCGCTGCAGGCTGCCAGTCCTGCTGCCAGCGAGGCAAAGAGTAATGGTTTCAGTTTCATGGGTTATTGTTTAGGGTCTTTATAATAAAAAAGAAGGTGTGTTCAAATTGTTCTTTGCCACACCTTCGTGCATTTATAATCAGGTCAACCTATTGAGTCTAAATTTTGTTATCCTTATTGTGTCGGTTAAAAATGTGTAAATTCGTATTCGGCTATTGAACGTGGCGGCAAGCAGACAGCCTATTGGAAACATCATGGAGTTTCGTCCGCTTGCCAGCATCGTTCTTTACTTAATCAGAATTAATTCCAGCCCGGGTTCTGTACGATAGAACCGTTCGACTGAGTAATTTCATACAGAGGAATCGGGAACAGCAAGTCGCGGTTTACATCAAAAGTGATACCTTTATTACTTGCCTCACCTTGGTTTTCCCATTCAAGCGGGTCACGGGTCTCTTCATTCATGTTCCATTGTACAAAGCTTCCGTTCGGGCCGAGGATGCTGGCGATGACAGGCTGTTCGTTATCGTCTTTCCAGCGGCGGATGTCATACAAACGGTTTTGTTCGAATGCCAGTTCCAGACGGCGTTCCAGACGGATGGCGTCGCGGAGTTGTGTGCCTGTAGCAGTTACAGAAGGCAGTTTGGCACGGTTGCGGACTCTGTTCAACGCTTCTTGTGCTTCGCCGTTTTGTCCCAGTTCGTAGCAAGCCTCGGCATACATCAGCAGCACATCGGCAAAGCGCAGGATACGGTGGTTCAACGGGCTCTTGTCGGTGTTATAGATTTCCGGACGGTCTTCTATCGGCAAGAAATATTTCCGGATGACACGGGGTGACTTATGTTGTGCCGGATCGATGATGTAACAATTCGGATCCCAGCCGTATTTATCAATGTATTCTTGATAGTTATCCATCTTTTTGCTGTTTTCTATGAATTGGTCGAAATTGTTTTCACCGGCAATTTCTGTGCAACCACTCGTGATAATCGTCCATTTCAGACGTACCGTATCGCCTGCATCGATGAAGGCTTGTTCCAGATTGGCTGTAGGCAGACACCATGACCAACCGTCGCCGGGACCATTACGTGCACCTGTAACGGTAGCTAATGAACCGCCCAAGGCTAATGTCGGATGGTATTCGTATTGCACTTCGAAGAGGCTTTCAATGCTGTTGTCATATTCCAAGTCCCATACCTGTCCAAATTCGGGCAGTAAGTCATATTCGCCGCTATCCATTACGGTTTTCAGTACATCGTGTGCTTTCTGCCATTCTTCCTGATACAGATATACTTTTCCCAGCAAGCCGAGAGCTGCGCCACGGGTAGCGCGTCCCATATCGGCAGGTGCATATTCGCTGCGTTCAGGCAATACATCAGCAGCAGCAAGCAGGTCATCTTGGATGAATTGATAAACTTCGTCTGCTGACTTACGGGTGATGCCTTGCACTTGTTCGGGCAATAAGAATTCGGTAATCAAGGGTACTCCGCCGAAGTTGCGTACCAATTCAAAGTAGTAATAAGCACGCAAGAAGCGGGCTTCACCCACCAGACGGTCGCGGGTTTCAGTATCGGTCAGGTTAGCTTGGCTGATACGGTCTATTGCTACATTGCAACGTAAGATACCTTTATAACGGTATTGCCAGAAGTTAGAGATAGGGCCGTTGCTGGCACCGTTACCTTGGTAGTGAGCCAGGGAGATATAGTCACTCTGGCTTTGGGTGGTATTACCCATCCAGGCATCGTCGCTACACATTTCAGAAAGCAGCCATACGGTGTTGATATTCCACCATCCGCCGCAAGTAATGTCTTGGTAACACCCGGTAATATAGGAATTACATTCTTCCAATGTAGAGAAATAGGTGTCCAGGTTTTGTTGTCCACGCACCTCTTCGGTCAGGAAGTCTTCACACGAAGTGAAAGTCAGCGTGGCAACTACTGTTAATATGCTAAGTAAATGTTTCATAGTCGTTAATGATTAAAATTTAAAGTCGATACCGAACAGGAAGGTACGCGGATTCGGGTAAGCTGTATTGTCGATACCAGTTTCGATTACGCTACCATCCAATGAAGGACGTTCGGGGTCCATACCCGAATAACCTGTGATGGTAAACGGATTCTGTGCCGAGAACGAGATACGCAGTTGTGAGCCGCCCACCCATTTTTCGGGGAATGTGTAACCGATTTGCAACAATTTGCAACGCATGTATGAGCCGTCTTCTACATAGAAGCTGGATACACGCTGGTAGTTCAGGTTCAGGTCGCTATACGACAAGCGCGGAATATCGTAGCTGGTTCCTTCGCCATGCCATGCTTCATTCAGGGTTCCTGCCCATACGTTCTGACCGTTGGCACCGGAATACAATCCCTTCGTGGTATTGAAGATATCGTTGCCGAATGTTCCGTAGAAGTTGGCGGCGAAGTCGATATTCTTATAACGCAGACCGATGTTGATACCCATCATCAGGTCGGGATACGGATTACCGATGAAGGTCTTATCGTTGGCATCCAGTACGCCGTTGTGGTCCAAATCCTTGAAGCGGATGTCACCCGGCTGTGCGTTCGGCTGAATCAAAGTTCCATGTTCGTCGGTATGTGCATATACTTCTTCCCAGTTCTGGAAAAGCCCGTCAGCTACATAACCATAGAAGCGTGAAATCAAGCCGCCGTCTACGTTGCTGATAATCTGGTCGCTGTTGAATCCTCCGGTATAAATCGGACCGTCACCAGAGAACTTGATGGCTTTGTTGCGTACGGATGACAAGTTGACGCTGACATCATACGAGAAGTCTTTGCCTACCTGGTCTCTCCAGCTCAAGCCTAATTCCCAACCACGTGCCTGCATGCTACCGATGTTCATCCATACCGTACTGTTCCAGTTCGGATAACCTACCGCCAGGATATTCTGCTTTTCGTAAAGCATGTCGGTAGACTTCTTCTGGAAGTATTCGAAGGTGATACCCAAACGGGATTTCAGCAATGACATGTCGATGCCGACGTTCCAGTCTTCTACGGTTTCCCATTTCAGGTTATTGTTTCCTACAGAAGAAATGAAATATCCGTTTGTAATCGTGCCGCCATAAGCGTATTGGGTCTGGTCGAGCAAAGTCAGTGTGGCATTGTTGTCGATAGCCTGGTTACCTACACGTCCCCAACCTCCACGGAGTTTCAGGTCGCTGAACAGTTCCTGGTCTTGCATGAACTCTTCGCTGGTGAGTCGCCATGATGCGGATACAGCCGGGAAGAGGGCATACTTGTTGCCTTTCGGGAAGCGTGAAGAACCATCGGCACGGAGAGAAGCGGAAATGTAGTAACGGTTTTCGTAGTTATACATGACACGTCCCAAGAATGAAACCAAGGTGTTGTAGCTGGTTTCTCCGAAACCTTCTGCTGTGGTCGGGTCACCGGCATTCACTTCCTGCATGACATCCATGTTGTTGGGAATATTGTCGCGTGTCGCTTTTACATTATACCATGCGTCACGTTCTGCCGTGAAACCTACCATCACGTTCAGGTTATGCTTTTCGGCAAATGTATCGATGTAAGTAGCGGTATTCGTCCAGTTCCAGTCAAGCCATTCTTGTGACTGGCGGGAAATGTCGCTTAAAGTCTGTTGTTCCAACGCGTCCATATAGAACTGGGGAACAAAGCTGTCCGAACGGCGGAAGTGAGCATTAGCACCAAATTGGGTACGCAAAGTCAGTTTCTCAATCGGGTTGATTTGTAAATAGGTGTTCAATATCGCACCCATTTCACGTGAGTGGCTGTTCTGACGGGCAATAGAGCCGGCAGGGTTCCAAGTCTGGTTGTTGTACGAACGCTGATAGTTGTTATACTCATTGTCTTCCCATTCTGCTTCCGGGCGGAATACCGGCGTAGTCGGGTCCATTGACATAGCAGAAGAGAACTGTACCGAAGTATCATCCCACGATTCTACACGCGGAGCAATGTCGAATCCTACCTTTACATATTTATTAAAGGTGTATTCGGTGTTCAGACGGGCATTCAGCTTGTCCCAGTAACCTACATCAAATTGAGAGTTGGTGCGGTAATAACCCAAGCTTAAATTATAAACCAGCTTGTCGGTACCTCCCGATACGCTGAGCGAATAATTTTGTGTCAGGGCTGTCTTGTTTACTACCGTATCCCACCAGTCTGTACCGCTGGGGTTTGTAGTAGCCCCTGTATCGTTCCAGTTCGAAGTCAGTCCGTCGTTGGTATAACGGGTGTTATACACTTCTTTGTATTCTGCCGGACCGGCAATGCTCGGTTTGGCAATGGTCTGGAAACCTACCGAAGCGCTGAAGTTGACGTGTGTCTGTCCTGCCTTACCTTTCTTGGTAGTAATCAAGATGACACCGTTCGATGCACGTGTACCGTAGATAGCGGCTGCAGATGCATCCTTCAATACTTGCATCGATTCGATATCGTTGCTGTTCAAGAAGTTGATGTTGCCGCTGATAGGCATACCGTCTACTACATAGAGCGGGTCTGAACCGTTGACGGTGGTTACACCACGAATCAAGACTTTCGGGGTAGTGCCCGGACCACCACCGCTGGCTACCTGCACACCGTTTACCTTACCTTGCAAGGCATCCATGGCGTTACCTGTAACGGTCTGGGTGATTTCTTCACCTTTTACAGTTGCAATAGAACTGGTCAAGTCGCTTTTCTTTACGGCACCATAACCGATGACTACTACTTCGTCCAGCAACTCGGTCGCTTCTTTCATCACCAGGTTGATAGTCGTACGTCCGTTTACTGCTATTTCCTGTGTTTCATAACCGATGGAAGAGAATACCAGCACGGCATCTTTGGGTACATCGGGTATCATGTAATCACCATCCAATCCTGTAATGGTACCTTGGGTCGTACCTTTAATCTGTACAGTAGCTCCGATTAGCCCTAATTTGTCGGCATCCGAAGTCACGATACCTTTCACGGTTATCTGTTGTGCAAAACCGCATATGGATAGCAACAACAAACATGTAATCAATATCTGTTTTCTCATATTAGATAATTATTTGGTTAATTACTCTTCTACTAATACCAATTTTGCACGTTGCAGGTGTGCGTCAAAGGTAAATCTATATGTACCTGATTTCAGAACGGCTGGCTCAGCCCAATTGTCGGCAGATTCCAATTTGCGGCCAGCTTCTTTCCAAGCTGGATTAATATTGGCTTCTGATTTCGTTGAAATTCGGAATGCTTCAGGTTCTAGTTTGTTATCGCATCTCCAAGAGCAGAAGTCCCACCATTGGCTACTATGCCAGTTAGTAATAATGAAATGCATAGAATCACCTGCAGTTAAGGTTATGTCCGTTTCTTCTGTTGAATAGAAAAGGTGAGGATTAGTCTCATCCTGTTCGAAGATTTTAGTTCCAGTCGGGTCGGTAGAAGTATAACCGATATATAATTCTACATTTCCGTTAGGACCGGGGACAATCACATCACCCATTTCACCGGGAATCGGGTCAATGGCTTCTTCAATACTATAAGTGTCGATAGTGTAGGTTAAATCAGATATGTTGAAATCTATCAAATAATAAACGTTGGCTTCTTCCAAAACCAAAGGTTGGGCACCAGCCATATCACTCAATTTGGTCTTGTCTTCAGGGTCAACTCCATAGCATATCGGACTGAAGCTGTTCTTTTGAGGCAAGAAATAAATTTCGGTTCCTGCTTCTTGACAATAATAACGTGCCCGATATTGGAATTCGCCGGTATGTTCGATAAGCATCGGAACACCGAATACGTCATTGTTTAATTCTTCATCCGTAGCGACATCAGCCAAATACATCTTGGCGAAATCCTGAAGTTCTGTTACAGACAATACACAATGCAGTGTATCGCTTTTTTCAGCTTGGTCATTTACAATAATAGACATTGGGTAATTATTGACGCTTCCCGGAAGATTGATTGTCAAGCTATAATCGTATGAAGTGCCACCTTCTATTTCTTGAATAATATTCTGATATTCAGGAATTCCTTCAATCGTTACTTCGATGGATTTAAGAGCCCGGTCATCAGATACGCTAACAGTTAATGGATAGGGGTTAACGGTGCCGTTTTTGGTCAATAACCGGATTGTGTCTGAAGGTGCGACGGTAAATGTCGGTGCCGCAAAGTCTCCGTCCGGAGTTACTAGCACATCCTCTGAAACCGAGCGCCCGCCTACATCAGTCGTTGTTACAGTTATTGTATAACTATCGGCAATGCCATCGCTTGGCATAGCGAAGTTATAACTCAATTCATACTCGGTTTTAGGTTCGCCATAGATTTCAATCAAGTCGATGGTTTTGTTCAGATACAAGGCATCGCATTGCAGATGGATGGTTGATATACCATCAGCATCGGTCAGGGTGCCTGCAATAGTGAATGTACGTCCTGCCGCAGTCTGAATGTGCAGGGTTGTCATTTCCGCAACGGGATTTTGCCCGTCTACATCAGGATAGGTAGTGTCATCGCTACATCCCGTCACACACACGGACATTGAAAGTAGTGCCCATAGTGATAGATTTAAGAAATGTTTCTTCATGCGTTTTGTTTTAAAGTTAATTACGGCTGCAAATGTAGGAAAATGATAACACAATGATGTGTAATAAATCTTGCAATGAACATTCACGAATCTTGCAAAATGTCGTTTGAATGTATTCAGAGCCTATTTGAACGACTTGTATTGCTAGGCTTTTTTTGTTGGTGCCACGCCATTTTTCTGAATAAGAAATGAATGCTTTGGGAAAACTTTGGTTACCTTTGTGCGCCCGTATGTTCGCATACGTTCAAGTTATATTACGGTTATGAAAAAGAAGAAAGAAGATTGGGAAGTGCCGGGCAATGCCGACCGGGTGTTATTGCATACTTGTTGTGCGCCATGCTCGTCTGCCATTATCGAATGCCTAATGCAGCACGGGGTGCGTCCTACCATTTATTATTGTAATCCGAATATCTATCCGGCGGAGGAATACCGCATCCGGAAAGAAGAGTGTACACGGTATGCCGAAGCGCTCGGACTGGATATCGTGGATGCCGACTATAATCACGATGCATGGCGGTGTGCGGTGAAAGGACTGGAAGGAGAACCGGAACGCGGAGGCAGATGCCTACAATGTTTCAAGTTTCGCCTGCGTGACACAGCCCGCTATGCCCACGAACACGGGTTTACGGTCATCACCACTACGCTTGCTTCTTCGCGCTGGAAGAGTCTGGAGCAGATAAACGAAGCCGGACGCTATGCGGTAGAGCCATATCCCGATGTCGTGTGGTGGGACAGGAACTGGCGTAAGGGTGGACTGAGCGAACGCCGTATTCAGATTATCAAGGAATATGATTTCTATAACCAGCAATATTGCGGATGCGAGTTCAGCATGCGGAATATAAAACGTGAATAAAAGGCTTGTCAAATGATTATAGATGCGTGGCGCATCGCAACTATATCCGATAGCCTTCGAAGCTAACTTGCACGGCTCACGCATATATGTGCGAGGAATCCTCTTGACAACTGACTCTATTAATCCTTTTTCATTTTTTTAATCTTTTGGGCAGTTCCAGCGTGAAACTCGCATATTTTTTGTAAGTTTGCAGCTTGAATTGATATGCAACTTGCAAAGATGGAAGGATTATTCGTCAGAAAAAGCATAGATGCCTTGCAGGCAGAAGCCGGGCAGACAGGTGCCAGAACCTTGAAACGGGTATTGGGACCGGTCAGTCTTGTGGCATTGGGTGTAGGCGTAATCATCGGTGCGGGACTGTTCTCTATCACGGGCACGGTAGCTTCGGAATATACGGGACCTGCCATTACGCTTTCGTTCATCATTGCCGCTATCGGATGTTGTTTTGCCGGGCTTTGTTATGCCGAGTTCGCTTCGATGATTCCGGTGGCAGGAAGCGCTTATACCTATTCGTATGCCACGATGGGGGAATTGATTGCCTGGATTATCGGATGGGATTTGGTATTGGAATATACCGTGGCTGCCACTACGGTCAGCATCAGTTGGAGCCGTTATCTGGTAGTGTTCCTGCAAGGCGTAGGCATCGATTTGCCTCATGAGTTTACCGCCTGCCCGTGGGACGGAGGCATCATCAACATTCCTGCCATGCTGATAGTGGTGTTGATGAGCCTGATACTGATGCGGGGAACGGCAGGCAGCTCTTTCTTCAACGGACTGATTGTATTCTTGAAAATCGGTGTGATACTGGTATTCGTTGTTTTAGGCTGGAAATTCATTCAGGCAGACAACTATGTGCCTTATATTCCCGAAAATACCGGGAAGTTGGGTGAGTTCGGACTATCGGGTATTTTACGGGGAGCGGCCATCGTGTTCTTCGCTTTCCTGGGCTTTGATGCCGTCAGTACCGCCGCGCAAGAGACGAAGAACCCCAAGCGGGATATGCCCATCGGTATTCTGGTGTCTTTGCTGGTATGTACCATATTATATATCTTGTTCGCGCACGTCATGACGGGGGTGGCTCATTATACCGAATTCGAAGGACAGGAAGGCATCGCTCCGGTGGCGGTAGCTATCGAGCACATGGGCAGTGTCAATGCCCAGGGGGTGCTTGTGCCGGCTTATCCGTGGCTGAATAAGGCGATTATCCTTGCCATCCTTTTTGGGTATTGCTCGGTGATTATGGTCACGTTGCTCGGACAGAGCCGGGTATTTCTCAGCATGAGTCACGACGGATTGTTGCCTCCTTTCTTTTCGCGCATCCATCCACGCTTCCGTACGCCGGTGCACAGCAATTTTCTGTTTATGGTTTTAGTGAGCCTGTTGGCAGGTTTTGTCCCGGCACAAGTGGCGGGCGAGATGACCAGTATCGGCACCCTGCTTGCCTTTACACTGGTATGTGCCGCGGTGCTGATTGTGCGCAAGACGATGCCCGGTGTGCATCGGGCGTTCAAGACTCCGTTTGTACCCTTTGTCCCGATTATGGGTATCCTGACCTGCCTGTGCATGATGTGTTTCCTTCCGGCAGACACCTGGATACGCCTGGTGCTTTGGATGCTGGTCGGGCTGGATGTGTATGCCTCCTACGGACGGAAGCACAGCCGACTGGAACCCAATAGAGCATACCGCAAAGGTGATACGGTGCTCAATGTCTTGGGATTGGTACTGGCGGTGCTGAGCGTGATTACCGGTTTGTGGCATCAGCAGACCGTAGGCTGGAATGCCGACAAGACCTTGCTGGTCATTTCCTTTGTCTTTGCCTTTACCCATTGTGCTTACTATATGTGGCGGTTATGGCATCAGGCAAGAGAACATACGTGAAAATGATAAAAGAAGTTATAAACAAAGCGACCGAACAGAAAAAGCGAAATATAAACGAATGAAAATAGATTAAAAAGCTGTTATTTTACGCCAAATTAAACAGGTAGCTATGGAAATGAATGAACTTATGGTAGCCATCCGTGCCGCATTGGAGGCAGGAGCAGCCATCATGGAAGTCTATACAGATCCGAATGCGGATTTCGAGATAGAGCGGAAAGCGGACAATTCGCCGCTGACTATAGCCGACAAGCGCTCGAACGAAGTGATTATGCGCCGGTTGTCGGCTTTGCCTTATCCGGTATTGAGCGAAGAGGGAAAACAGATTCCCTATGCCGAACGGAAGGACTGGCATACGTATTGGGTGGTTGACCCTTTGGACGGAACGAAAGAATTCATCAAGCGTAACGGAGAGTTTACGGTGAATATCGCTTTTGTGTGCGAGGGCAAGCCCGAAGGAGGTGTCATCTATGTGCCTGTGACGCGGGAATTGTATTTTTCCACGATGGGAGAAGGAGCCTTTAAGGTAGAATCGATTACTTCCTTGGCTTCGGATGAAGACTATGCCGCTTTGGTAAAACGGAGCATGCGCTTACCCGTAAAAGATTTCGCGCAAAAGGACGCATACGTGGTAGTGGCTTCCCGCTCGCATCTCAACGCCGAAACGGAACGTTTTATTGAAACGGTAAAGGAGAAACATCCGAAAGTGGAAACCGTGTCGAAAGGCAGTTCGTTGAAGCTCTGCCTGATAGCCGAAGGCAAGGCGGATGTTTATCCGCGCTATGCTCCCACGATGGAGTGGGACACGGCGGCAGGACATGCTATCGTGCGTGCGGCCGGAGGCGAAGTGTATCAGGCAGGTACTACCGTGCCTTTGGCATACAATAAAGAAAATTTGTTGAACCCATCGTTCATTGTTTATCCGCACCGGTTGGAATAAGGACATGCGGAAACAGACTTATTAAACATTCAATTTAGCGTATGAATTTTGAGATAATCTTTGTATTGCTGGGGCTGATAGGGATGCTTGTCGCGCTTATTCTCGACAAGATGCGTCCGGGCATCGTCTTGCTGAGCCTGGTGGTCGTGTTCATGGCGGCAGGTATCATTACTCCCAAACAGATGGTGGCCGGCTTCAGCAACCGGGGAATGATAACGGTAGCTTTGCTCTTTTTGGTAAGTGAAGGAGTCCGTCAGAGCGGTGCACTTGCCACGGTCATAAAGAAACTTCTGCCCGAGCGGAAGATGACGGTGATGCAAGCCCAGTTGCGTTTGCTCCCGGTAGTAAGCGCGGTGTCGGCTTTCCTCAACAATACTCCCGTAGTCGTTATCTTCGCCCCGATTGTGAAAACGTGGGCAAAGAAGGTGGGATTGTCGTGCACCAAGTTCCTGATACCGTTGTCGTATGCCACGATTTTGGGTGGCTTGTGTACCCTTATCGGCACATCGACCAACCTGGTGGTGCACGGAATGATGATTGACCGTGGGCTGGAAGGACTGAAAATGTTCGACCTTGCCTTTATCGGTATTCCCATTACGGTGGCTGGATTGCTTTTCATCGTGCTGACCTCGAAAAAGCTGCTCCCCGACGAGCGTCCCGATAACTTCGAAGAAGAAGAGGCGGACGCGGCGGTAGAGTCCGGGCAACATATCGTAGAGGTAGTGCTTGCCTCACGTTTTCCGGGATTGAAACGGAAACTGAAGAGTTTCGACTTCAAGCGGCGTTATGGTGCAGAGGTGAAAGAAATACGTCAGGGAGGACAGGTCATTACCGAAAACTTGGGTGAAGTGCGGTTGCAGGAAGGCGATACGCTGGTCTTGCTTGCCGATGAGGCTTTTACTAAGACTTGGGGTGACTCTTCGGTCTTCCTGATGATGACGAACGGCAAGGAGATTCCTTCCCGTCCGATGCCTGTATGGAAGAAATGGACAGCACTGGCATTGCTGCTCATCATGATTATCGGCGCCACAATCGGCGAACTGCCTTATTTCCAGGAAGCTTTCCCCAACGTGAAGATGGATATGTTCTTCTTCGCTTCGGTCACCGCCGTAGTGATGGCGTGGCTCAAACTTTTCCCGCCAAAGAAATACACCAAATACATCAGTTGGGACATCCTTATCACCATCGCCTGTGCCTTTGCCATCAGTGCGGCGATGGAAGAATCGGGACTGGCGGCACTCATAGCCAATTTCATCAAAGACGTTTCGGGTTCGCTGGGTGCGTGGGGCGCGCTTGCTCTGCTCTACTTTGTAACTCTGCTTGTGACCGAGCTGATTACGAACAATGCCGCGGCGGCTTTGGCTTTCCCGCTTGCTCTTGAGACCGCAGACAAGTTTGGCGTAGACCCGATGCCGTTCTTTATTGCCATTTGTATCGCGGCATCGGCTGGTTTCGCTACTCCTATCGGTTATCAGACCAACCTGATTGTGCAGGGAGCCGGAAACTATAAGTTTACCGATTTCTTGAAAATCGGTCTTCCGATGGACCTGATTGTCATGATTTTGTCGGTGGGGCTTATCCCTTTGATATGGCCTTTCGTGCCGGCTTGAGTGGGATGCCGTCACTTTGTCACCAAGAATCCTATTAATTGTAAACTAAGAAATAAAGCCAATGAATAATATTTATCCGATATTTGACAAGATGTTGGGACGAGCCGACAAAGAAGCCCTGTTGGGGCAACGCGGTCTGATGGTCTGGTTCACCGGGCTGAGCGGTCCGGGAAAGAGTACGATAGCCATTGCCCTGGAGCGTGAACTTCAGAAACGTCGCTTGTTATGCCGTATTCTTGACGGGGACAATATCCGGAGCGGCATCAACAGCAACTTAGGCTTTTCGGAAGCAGACCGTGTGGAGAATATCCGTCGTATAGCCGAAGTGGGAAAATTGTTTGTCGATACGGGTATCATTACGATAGCCGCGTTCATCAGTCCGAGCAATGCGTTGCGCGAGATGGCAGCACATATTATCGGCGAAGAAGATTTTGTCGAAGTCTATGTAAGCACTCCCATCGAGGAATGTGAACGTCGTGACGTGAAAGGGCTGTATGCCAAGGCACGCCGGGGAGAAATCAAGGAGTTCACAGGTGTTTCTGCTCCCTTCGAGGTTCCTGTGCATCCCGATTTGTCGCTCGATACGTCCCGGCTTTCGTTGGAAGACTCTGTCCGCCGGTTGCTGGATGTGGTCTTGCCGCGTGTCACTAAGAAATGATTGCTGAAAAAGCTGAAAATAGATTAAAATATAGATTTATGCAAGAAGAATATAACTTGAGCCATTTGAAAGAACTCGAAGCCGAGTCGATTCACATTATCCGTGAGGTGGCTGCCGCGTTCGAGAATCCCGTGATGCTGTACAGTATCGGGAAAGATTCATCGGTGATGGTGCGTCTTGCCGAGAAAGCCTTTGCGCCAGGCAAAGCACCTTTCCCCCTGATGCACATTGATTCGAAATGGAAGTTTAAGGAAATGCTTCAGTTTCGTGACGCATACGCCAAAGAACACGGTTGGAAACTGATTGTGGAAAGCAATATGGAAGCTTTCCGTGCCGGAGTGGGACCTTTTACCCATGGCAGCAAGGTACATACCGACCTGATGAAGACACAGGCGTTGCTTCATGCGCTGGATAAATACAAGTTCGATGCCGCATTTGGCGGTGCGCGCCGTGATGAAGAGAAGTCGCGTGCCAAGGAACGTATTTTCTCTTTCCGTAATGAGTTCCACCAGTGGGACCCCAAGAACCAGCGTCCGGAATTGTGGGATATCTACAACACCCGCATCCGTAAGGGAGAAAGCATCCGTGTATTCCCGTTGAGCAACTGGACCGAACTGGACGTATGGCAATACATCCGTCTCGAAAAGATACCTATTGTTCCTTTGTATTTCGCCAAGGTGCGTCCTACGGTGAATATAGACGGTCAGTTGATTATGCCCGATGATGACCGTTTGCCCGAGAAATACCGTGACAAGATTGAGATGAAGAAAATCCGTTTCCGCACATTGGGATGCTGGCCGCTGACGGGAGCCATCGAGAGCGAAGCCGATACCATTGAGAAGATTGTGGAAGAAATGATGACCACCACCAAGAGTGAACGTACTACCCGTGTCATCGACTTTGACCAGGATGCCAGCATGGAGGAAAAGAAGCGCGAAGGATATTTCTAAGCGCAGAGGCTTTCGGCAAAAAAGAAGGAAATAGTATTATTGATTAAAAGAACACCATGGAAGAAATAGATAAAACCAAATGTGGAAATCCGATGGAAGGCGAAGTCAGAGGCAAGATGTCGATTGAAGAGTTCTTGAAGAAGGACGAGGAAAAAGACTTGCTTCGCTTTCTTACCGCCGGCTCGGTCGACGATGGAAAGTCGACCTTGATTGGCAGGTTGCTTTTCGATAGCAAGAAAATTTACGAAGACCAGCTTGATGCCCTTGAGCGCGATAGCAAGCGCGTGGGAAACGCAGGCGAACACATCGATTATGCCTTGTTGCTCGACGGTTTGAAGGCAGAGCGCGAGCAGGGAATCACAATCGATGTGGCATACCGCTACTTCTCTACCAACCACCGCAAGTTCATCATTGCCGATACTCCGGGACATGAGCAGTACACGCGCAATATGATTACCGGAGGCTCTACCGCAAACCTGGCGGTTATTCTGGTGGATGCCCGTGCCGGCGTCATTACCCAGACCCGCCGTCATTCCTATTTAGTTTCGCTGCTGGGCATCAAGCATGTGGTCTTGGCGGTCAATAAGATGGACTTGGTAGACTTCTCGAAAGAAGTGTTCGACAAGATTGTGGCAGACTACAAGGCGTTCATCGCTCCGCTGGGTGTACCCGATGTTACCTGCATACCGCTTTCCGCGCTTGATGGGGACAATGTGGTAGAGAAATCTGCACGTACACCGTGGTACGACGGCCCTGCCTTGCTGGAGTATCTCGAAACCGTTCATATCGGGAACGACCACAATCTGACCGACTTCCGCTATCCGGTGCAATACGTGTTGCGACCCAATCTCGACTTCCGGGGCTTCTCTTCGAAAGTAGCTTCGGGCGTTGTGCATAAGGGGGATGAGGTGGTGGCATTGCCTTCGGGCAAGAAAACCCGTGTCAAAGCCGTTTATTCGCCCGACGGCGAATGCGATTATGCTTTTCCGCCGATGTCGGTTACACTGACTTTGGAAGACGAAATCGATGTGTCACGCGGAGAGATGCTGGTTCATCCCGACAATATGCCGCAGATAGGACGCAATTTCGAAGCTATGCTTGTCTGGATGGACGAAGAAAAGATGGATATGGAAAAATCTTTCTTCTTGAAGCAGACTACCAACACCAGCCGTTCGCGCATTGATAGCATCAAATATAAGGTAGATGTCAATACGATGGAGCATCTGAGTGTGGAGAACGGTAAGTTGAACAAAGACGATGTGCCTTTGCAACTGAATCAGATTGCCCACGTGGTAATCACTTCGTCGAAAGAGCTTTTCTTTGACCCTTATACACAAAACAAGGCGACAGGTGCTTTTATTCTCATCGACCCAATAACCAACAATACCAGTGCCGCCGGAATGATTATCGGCAAGGTAGACGATAAAGATATGCACACTACGATGGAGATTCCTGTGCTCGACCTGCCCAAACTGGGCATTGCTCCCGAACACTACGATGCCATAGAAACCGTGGTGAAGGTCTTGGAACAGAAAGGATACGCGATTGAAGTAAAACGTTAATTAAATGAAGAATGAAGAATTAAGAATGAAGACAACTTCCTGGATGATAAATTCAGCGTGACAGGGACACATCTTCAAGCATCAACTGATTTTTCATTCTTAATTCTTCATTCTTAATTCTTCATTATTTATGGGCTTATTAGAATTCAGCAAATTGCCGGTAAACACCCTGGTGGGTGCCGACTGGAAAACATTCAATGAAATAACCAAAGGGCGTGTCATCGGTCCTGCTTATCAGGGCAAGTTCCGCCTGACGAAAGCCGTGTGCCGCCTGCTCTCTACGTTGAAGCCTTTGCAAGACAAGAAATATGAAAAGCTGTTGGCTTCCAAGCCGCTCGAACACGACCCGGTATTTATCCTGGGACATTGGCGGAGCGGAACTACCTTTATGCACAATGTCTTTTCGTGTGACAAGCATTTCGGCTATAATACCACGTATCAGACCGTCTTTCCGCACCTGATGATGTGGGGACAGCCTTTCTTCAAGAAAAATATGAGTTGGCTGATGCCCGACAAGCGGCCTACCGACAACATGGAGCTGGCGGTCGACCTTCCGCAAGAGGAAGAGTTCGCCTTGACCAACATGATGCCTTACACGTATTACAACTTCTGGTTCCTGCCCCGCCATACGCAGGAGTATGCCGACAAGTATCTGCTTTTCGACGACATTACCGATGCTGAACTGAAGATCTTCGAAGAGACTTTCACCAAACTCATCAAGATTTCGTTATGGAATACCGGAGGCACACAGTTCCTGAGCAAGAACCCGCCTCACACCGGACGTGTGAAAGAGCTGGTCAAGATGTTCCCCAATGCCAAGTTCATTTACTTGATGCGCAACCCTTATACCGTGTTCGAGTCTACCCGGAGCTTCTTTACCAACACCATCAAGCCGCTTCAGTTGCAGGACATCACTCCCGAAGAGCTTCAGGAGAACATCCTCACGGTATATGCCAAGCTGTATCACAAGTACGAGGCAGACAAGCATTTCATCCCCGAAGGCAATTTGGTGGAAATCCGCTTTGAGGATTACGAGAAGAATGCTTTCGACTTGACGCAGGAGATTTACCAGAAACTTTCCTTGCCCGGATTTGACGAAGCGCGTCCTGCCATCGAAGCCTACGTCAACAAGAAGAAAGGCTACAAGAAGAACAAATACCAGTATAAGTCCGAAACCGTGGAACTGGTGGAAAAGCACTGGGGCTTTGCCCTCGACGAATGGGGCTATAAGCTTTGAGTCCCTTCTTGATGCAGGGATTGCACCGATAATCAAACGAGCCAACCCATCCATATTCAAAACGAGTGGATAGGTTGGCTTTTTTTGTGCCTTCAGGCGTTCCCGCGTGGAAGATTCAGCCTATGCGAAGCCTGACAGAATCAGATGTCTTGCAGCAGATATCAGGTAGCTTGAGTCGATGCAATTTTTGTTTCACCCTGTTTCAAAAAGGTGAAACAACTGTTTCAGCTGCTTGAAACAAGTGTTTCACCTATATAAAACAAGTGTTTCACCTATGTGAAACTGTTTGAAACAATAGCTGAGTTAAGCATCTATCTGACGAAGCACATTAATAGAATTAGTGTTATGTGGTTTTTATGAGTAAAAAACTTGAAGTGATTTTTACTTATACTCTACGTTTTTTTTAGATGAATTAATTAACTTTGTAACGATATGCTATAGTTGTGGGTCTGGAAACTAAGTTGGAATATCAAAATTTACCCAAAGAGATTGATGCACATACTTTTAGATTAACAAAATTGATAGAAATAAGACAATGGCAAAGAAACAAACAAAGATAGCAAAGGAGGAAAACTTAGAAACAATACTTTTCAATTGCCGCAACAGTTTGAGGGGACGTGCCGCCATGACTGATAAGCGCGATTTGCTATTGACTCTGGTGTTTCTGAAATTCATAGGAGAACGGTTCAAACAGCAGAAGGACAAAATCCGGCATGAAATTGTAGAGATTCAAGGCATTCATGATGAAGCTTTTGTTGAATTGCAACTGTCTCGTCCTAATCAGTATATGCAGGATGGTGTGTTTTTTTTGACTGATGAAACATTTTGGGACAAATTGATTCTTACGGCTCCTACTAGTATGGCTATTGTTTTCGATACAGCCATAAAAACACTGGACGATAATGAACCCAAACTGAAAAATGCCCTGCCGCAGCAGATTTTTACGAAAACGGCTCTTGAACCGGGCGTTTTAAAAAGCGTGGTGGACGAGATTAACAAGATAGATCCACAGAAGTTTACAGATCACGACCTTATAGGGCGTGTGTATGAATATTTCCTGCAAGCCTTTTCCATCAATGCCGACAAAGAGGAAGGCGAATTTTACACGCCACATTCCATCGTAGAGCTTATCGCCTCGCTTATTGAGCCGTTCGATGGTACGGTCTATGACCCTTGCTGCGGTTCCGGAGGTATGTTCGTACAGGCCACGAAATTTATAGAAGCGCATGGCGGTAACACGAAAGCCGTCAATGTATACGGACAAGAATCGGAACCGGCGACCTATCGACTGGCTAAGATGAATCTGGCTATTCGTGGTATTTCCTATCACTTGGGCAACCGTGCGGTGTCCACCTTTTCCGATGACCAGCACAAGGACCTCAAATTTGATTACATTATGGCCAATCCGCCGTTCAATTTGAAGAAGTATGCTGAGTACGGAGGTTTTGAGACGGATCCGCGCTGGAAAGGTTATGGTGTCCCACCTGCCAGCAATGCTAACTATGCTTGGATTCTTCATATCCTTAACAAACTGAATGTCAGTCGCGGCATGGCAGGATTCTTGCTTGCCAATGGTGCTTTGGATGACAGTGACACGTTGGGGATACGCAAACAGCTCATTGAGAATGACAAAGTTGAAGCTATCATTGTCTTGCCGCGCAATATGTTCTATTCCACTGATATATCTGTTACGCTCTGGATTCTAAACAACAACAAGAAAGGCGGACCTTGGCATGGCAGGCAGTTGCGAAACCGCACAGGTGAGATTCTCTTTATTGATTTGCGGACTTGGAACGAAAACATTTATGAGAAGAAGTATGTCCGGCTGTCGGGAAATCAGATTGAGCGAGTTTGCAAAATATATTTTGACTGGCAGACGGAGAATTATGCCGAATATGCCGAGCCTGAGTTATATTATGCTGCCCATATCGGTGAAATCCGGGAAAAAGGATATTCGCTTGTGCCTTCCCGATATATTGAGTTTGTTGACCGGGATACGGAAATAGACTATAAGGCTGCACTCACTGAAATGAGTCATAAATTTGATGAACTGAAAAGAAGATGGGATGCGAACGAAGCAGAGTTGGTAAATGCTTTTAAGGTTTTGGGATATGGAAGAGAATAAGGTGCAAAAAAACTTGGTGGCTGAAGGGTTCGTGACTGATATACAAACTATCATTGAACGGGGCAGGAAGCAGGCATACGCAACAACCAATCAGATTGTGGTGCTTACTTATTGGCATATCGGACGGCGCATTGTGGAAGAAGAACAGCAGGGAGCTGCCCGTGCGCAATATGGTAAGCGGTTGATTAAAACATTGGCAGAGCAACTGGTGCCTAAATACGGGAGCACATTCAACAAGCGTAATTTGGATTATTTCCGCCAGTTTTATCTGTGTTTCAATGATTTGGAGATTGTGAACGCGTGCGTTCACAATCTGACGTGGACGCACTTTCGTATGATTATACAGGTGGCAGACCCCAAGGCAAGAGAATGGTACGTAAAGGAAGCTTCGGAACAGATGTGGAGTTCGAGAACACTTAGCCGTAACATCGGTACACAATATTATGGCCGGCGTATGGCTTGCGCAAGAGAAGGACTGACATTGCCCGCGCCGGAGATTGAACCCAACAGCGACCCATTGGAATATATTAAGAGTCCGGTAGTAGCCGAGTTCTTGGGATTCCGCAAGGACAGCAAATATGATGAGAGTCAATTGGAGCAGGCTTTGATTGACCATCTGCAACAGTTTATTATGGAATTGGGGCGTGGGTTTGCCTTTGTTGACAGGCAGAAACATATTACGACGGACACAGGGGATTTTTATATCGACCTCGTGTTCTATCATATTAAACTCAAGCGTTATGTGTTATTCGAACTGAAAACGCATCCTTTGACACATGCCGATGTGGGACAGGTGGATATGTATGTGCGGATGTATGATGACCTTGTAAAAGATGACAACGACAATCCGACTATAGGCATACTGCTTTGTACTGAAACCGACAAGGTGTTGGCAAGATACTCTGTTCTTAACGGTAGCGAGCAACTTTTCGCGGCCAAATATATGGCATATATGCCGACAGAAGAAGAGTTGAGCAGAGAGATAGAGCAGCAAAAACGCTTTTTTATGGAACAGCATGGAAAGGAGGAAATGTGATATGAAAAGCAGCAGTGTAAAATGGGTAAGGCTCGGTGATTATATTGAGCAGTGTGATGAAAGAAATACGGCAGGTTATAATTATCTTGTTGTAGGCATAAATCGGGACAAAACTTTTATGCCAACAGTTGCCAATCTGGATGGTGTTGATATTACTAAATACAAAATTATTTCCAAAGGGATGTTTATATTTAGTGGTATGCAAACAGGTCGTGATATATGTATTCGAATTGGATTATACGACAATGATCAACCTGCTTTAATTTCTCCTGCATATACTACTTTTATCATCAATAATAAGAAAACCGTTTTACCGGAATACTTTTTTATGTATTTCAATCGGGACGAAAGCGATCGATATGGCTGGTTTATTAGCGATTCCAGCATTCGAGCCAATTTGGACTGGCTTCGTTTCCTTGATATTGAAATACCTCTTCCCTCTATTGCCGAACAACAGAAAGTGGTGAACGCATGGCGAGCCTTCCGGGAGATCAAAGAGCAAAACGAGGCAAAGGCTGCTCCGCTGATGCAAGTCTGTCAGAGTTATATCCAAGAAATAAAAAAGAAGAATAATGTACGAAATTATCGTGTCGGAAATGCAATAGAAGTCATAGATGAGACTAATAAAGATGGCACCCCCTATGAGGTATTAGGATTAAACAATAATAAAATGTTTATGCCGACAGTCGCTTCGATGGACACAATAAACATAAGCAAATACAAAATTATTAGAAAAGGAGAATTCGCATTTAGTGGCATGCAGACAGGCCGAGATAAGTGTATTCGTATCGCTTTGTACGACAAAGATATTCCAGCTTTAATTTCTCCTGCTTATACAACTTTCATCCTTGATAAGGAAGAACCTATTCTTCCAGAATATTTTATGATGATATTCAAAAATTCAGAAATGGATAGATTAGGCTGGTTTTATAGTGACTCAAGTGTGAGAGCAAATTTGGATTGGAATAGATTTATTGACATAGAAATACCTCTTCCACCTATTGAAGTTCAGCATGCTATTGTCAATATCTACAAGTGTGCCAATGAGGCCAATCAGATAGCCGAAGAAGCAGACCGGCTTTCGCGTGAAGTCTGTCCGGCATTGCTTCAACACGTCATACATTCTTAAAACAACAACGGTTATGGCAACAAACGGAAAATACTATGAAAGTCAGTTTGAGGAGGCTACTATTAGTCTTCTCCGTGAATCGCATTGGCAATATACATTTGGTGATGATATTCATCGTAAATATACCGACCCACTTATAGAGAAGGATTTACGGAACTTCCTCGCCGTACAGTATAAAGACAAACAGTTGACAGAAGCCGAGATGGACAGCATTGTTGCCAACTTGCGCAATACGGGTGGACAGAACGACTACTTTGCCTTGCAGAATACGTTCTTGCTCTATCGCGATGGCTTCGACTTTGCGTACAGCGATGGACGTGACAATCCCTTTCGCTTGCAATACATCGACTTCGAGCATCCTGACCATAATATTTTCCGTTGTGTCAATCAGTTTGTTATGGAACAGGGGAATGAAAACCGCCGTCCTGATATTTTGCTTTTTATAAACGGTATACCGGTCTGCATCATCGAACTCAAGAACCCCACCAAGCAAAACGCGACTATACGTGATGCACATACCCAGATTTGTACCCGCTATATGCGGGATATACCGGCATTGCTGAAATATTGTGCGCTGGCGGTTATTAGTGACGGTGCAAAGAACGCACTCGGAACAACCTATACTCCGTTTGAATTTTTCTACGAATGGAAGAAAGTAGACAATGAAGACAAAGCAGGGAAAGGACTCGATACATTGCGGACATTAATCCGTGGAGCACTCTCACCAGAGCGCATATTGGAAATCTTACGGGATTATGTCTATTTCCCAGATTCATCGGAAGAAGATAATACGACTGAAATCGTATGCCGTTATCCACAGTCCTTTGCCACACGCAAACTGCGCGACCATATTTTAACCCACTTGCGTTCGGTAGGAGGTGATGGAAAAGGAGGAACCTATTTCGGAGCCACTGGTTGCGGCAAAACCTATACGATGCTGTTCCTTGCCCGCCAACTGGCTTTGCGATGCAAAAAGCAGTTGGGCAGTCCTACTATACTTATCATTGTTGACAGGGAAGACCTGGAAAAACAAAGCGGAAAACTGTTCCGCCGCTCAAAACGTTATCTGGAAGACGAAGCCGTAAAAGTATTTGATACTCGTAAAGACCTTGCCGAAGAGATGAGTACCCGGAAAACGGGAGGTGTCTATATCACCACGATACAGAAATTTGCAGAATCTACCGGACTGTTGACAGAACGTTCCAATGTTATCTGTATGAGTGATGAGGCACACCGTTCACAGAACAATATCGGTTCTAAGTTGTCTATACAGACAGAGGGTGAAGCCGACAAAATAGGGGCACGAATTACATACGGCTTTGCTAAATACCTCCGGGATGCTTTGCCAAATGCGACTTACGTGGGCTTTACCGGAACACCTATCGATGAGACCATCCACGTGTTTGGTGATGTGGTTGACCAATACACAATGAAGGAATCGGAAACGGATGGCATTACTGTACCTATTAAATATGACCCTCGTTTGGCTCGGGTTTTTCTGAATAAAGAACAGGCAGATAAAGTGGAGGAGTATTACCGACTGTGTGCAGACGAAGGAGCTACACCGGAAGATATTGCCAAAAGCAAGGCTGCCATGTCGAGCATGGAGGTGATTATCGGCGATGAAGATGTGTTGCGCCGGGTTGCCAAAGATATTATCGACGATTACAAATGCAGGACGGAGACAACCGATCGGCTGCAAAAGGCAATGATTACCTGTGCTGACAGGAAAATAGCGTTCCGGTTGTATAAAATTATGCGTGAATTGCAGCCGGATTGGTTCGAGAAAAAGAAAGCGTTGAACGAACTTGTATTGACTGCCGATGAAAGAGAGAAATTAAAAGACATCGCTTTTGTCAATATGGTGATGACACGTGACAAAGACGATGAAAAAGAATTATATAATCTTTTAGGTGACAAGAAATATAGGGACTTCTTGGACACCGAGTTCAAATCGGAGAAATCCAATTTTCATATATCCATCAATGTGGATATGTGGATTACCGGATTTGACGTGCCCTGCCTGACTATGCTGTATAATGACAAACCATTGTCGAAGCATACGTTGATTCAGACCATATCAAGAGTAAACCGTAGGTATGGCACTAAAGAATACGGTTTTATCATCGACTATATCGGAATTCGCGAGGAAATGAAGAAAGCCATGAAGAAATATGGTGGAGAGGTCGGTCCGCAAGAAGATTTGGAAACAGCCCATGAGATATTGAAAAATGAACTGCAACTTTTACAGGAACGATTGTCGGGACTTTCGTTCACACGTTTCTTCGGAGATAATGACTTTGCAAGACTTCAGTTCATTCAGGAAGCTGCAGAATACATACTTGCCAACAACATAGAACGAAAAGGTGAGGTCTCGTTTCTGAAGCTTTTCAGAGAACACGTCAAGCGTCTGCGTTCCGCTTATAATATTTGCAACCCTGCTGGTATCCTGACAGATGAAGAAGTGTCGTGGAGCCAGTGTTTTATGGGTATTTGCTCATACGTAAACAAAATGACCGCTACAGAACATGATGCGGAAAGCATGAACAGGCATGTGGAGCAGATGGTGCAGGAAGCAATTCTCGCAAGTGGTGTGGAGCGTGTAATGAATGAAGGTGTGGAAGAAAATATTTTCAGTGATTCATTTACCAAAGAGGTGGATGAAATAAAAATGCCGTTCACTAAGTTCCAGATTCTTTGCAAGCTCGTCGCAAAAGCCATCAGAGCATACAGCAGGACGAACAAGATACAAGCCGAACATTTCCAGAAGATGCTCGAAGAAACAATCGACGCTTACAATACTCGTGACAAACTCACTTTTACAAACGAAGTGACACAAAACGTAGTGAGTGAAGTGGTTGATATGGTCTCTTATCGAATCAATGGATTGTCAGACAAGCTGATGGATATTCTGAAAGGACTGAAGGCAGACAGTGAAAAGTTCAAGGAGTTGGGCATTACGTTCGAAGAAAAAGCCTTCTTTGATGTCCTCGTCGAAGTGCGTGATAAACACAGTTTTGAATATGCGGATGAGCGTTGCATAGCATTGGCAAAGAAAATCAAAGCACTGATAGACGATACAGCCATCTATGCCGATTGGCTGAACAACGACAACCTTAAAAGTAAACTCGCCAGTCAGCTTACCTACCTTCTCTACAAAGAGGGGTACCCTCCTCTGTGGGATGATGAAGTTTTCCAGAAAGTGCTGGAGCAGGTGGAGAATTATAAGAAATATGAATAATTGAAAAATAGTTGATACATATGAGAGCCTGTTTAAATTTTGCTCAGGTTTATTTTGAGAATTGTTTTCGAGGATGTTTTTCTGATTTTATAAGGAGGATAGCGGGCTATCTGACGCATAAAATCGGGAAAACAGACCGGAAACAAACTCAAAAGAGACCTGACAATATGACTTTATCGGGAAATTTAAACAGGCTCTGAATATAAGAGAATTAATTTATTACATTCAGTCAGCTAATATTAATTTTTTAATTGGCTCAGGAGCTTCACGCCCATATCTTGCAACTTTAGACTCGATAGAAAAATTGCTCACTAGATTAAACGATGATATACATTCTCATCATGAGAATAAATATAAAATTGCAGAAGCATCTATATACAAAGCATTTTACGATTCAGTGATTGCGCCAAATAAATTGTATTGCAAATCCGAAGGTAATTATTTGCAAACAAAGCGCAATTATCAAAACTATCTAATTACATGGAATGACCTATTAAACAAAAGGCATTCTCGCATTCTCAATAAACAATTAAATATATTTACAACAAACATCGACTTAATGATTGAAGATGCTGCAAGTGGAATGGATATAGAGTTGAATGATGGTTTTAGAGGAAGCATTAATCCTATTTATGACGAAGCCAATTTTATGAAATCCATAATGCAGACAAGCGTACATTTTCAGCACACATCTGAAATACCAGTATTTAATTTACTTAAAATACATGGTTCTATTAATTGGAGAGAACAAGAAAGCCACATTGTACATGAACCTTTTTGGTACTATTATGTAGATGAAGAAATAAAAAAAATGGGAGATGATAAATTTATCGATCTGTTTACTGAGTCGGAAGAAATAAAAATAGAAAAAACATATGAGCAAATTATAGAAGATGCAGAAGAACTTGAATTATCATATGATGTTTCCGATTATGATGCTTTTATCACTGCGTATAAAAAATTTATAATAATCAATCCGACAAAAAGAAAATTTGCAGAAACGGTACTAGATTACCATTTCTATGAGTTAATGCGATTATATTCCAATGCGTTGGAAAAAGAAAATTCGGTTCTTTTTGTTGTTGGATTTTCATTTGCCGATGAACATATTGCAACTCTTACAAGACGTTCAGCAGAAAATAATCCAATTTTAAAAGTGATTATTTTTGCGTTTTGTGATGAAGAAGAAGAGGCGTTTAAAAAGAATATAGGTATTGATTCTACTTGTGTCAATAACAATATTCTTATCATTACGCCAACAAAAATGAAAGAATTGAACGTGGATGATGAATATAAAAACGCGATTTGTGGTATTAAGCATTTAGATATGAATGCAATTAATAAGATTTTCGAATATATAAATAAAACAATCCACGTAAGTTATGAATAACAAACATATAGGGATACATAATTCAGTATTTAGAGTTGGAGTAGTATATTCGGTAAATGGGCGTGAGGTCAAGATTCGTGTAGATCATAATAAAAATTCTTCCCATCTGATTTATAAAGGGACATTGATAAAAAATGTTTCTGTAGGAAGCTATGTAAAAATTCTTAAAGGATACACTCCGATTATTGGAAAGGTAGAATCAGAGTATATTGATGAGAGTAAACAAGAAGATAAAGTATTGATTTCAGTGGAAGATGCCATAAATAGATTTTTAATTGTTAAATTAATTGGTTTTATTGACAACAAGGCTTTTCGTCGTGGAATTAATGAATTGCCATTAATCGATAACGAATGCCATCTTTTAACAAATGAAGAGTTTAATCTTATTCATACGTTTGCTGGATCCGGCAAAGAAACTATTGAGGTAGGTCATCTAGCAAATGATTCACTTGTTCCCGTAAATCTTGGTATTGGAAAACTTTTTTCTAGTCATATCGGAATATTTGGCAATACAGGATCAGGCAAGTCATATACATTGGCCAAAATTTATAGACAGCTTTTTACTCATTATTTTGGCAATAGTACATTTAAGAAAAATGCTCAATTTTTATTTTTTGATTTTAATGGAGAGTATTCTTCCCATAATAGCATTATTTCGGATTCTGACAAAAAAGTATATAAATTGAATACAAGAAAAGATAATGGAGATAAAATTCCATTAGCGGATGACGATTTTTTGGATATTAATTTATTGAGTATATTCTCTAATGCAACGGAAAAGACACAACGACCTTTCATCGCAAGAAGTATTGATTTATATAAAAAGATTGATAAGGATGAAAACATGTTTCGTAATTTTTTAAAAAAGCAAATTAAGGATATATTAATAATGTCTGATAAGGTCAAGAGTGAATTGCTCCTTGATTATGTAGCAGAAATACTTCCTCCCAAATATGACGAAAATGGAATAGATATAGGATTAAAAACGGATTTTCATTATCATAACAATAGTAGTTGTTATTTTTTTCTCGATTCAAATAACCAATTTATCAATTTGCAAGACCATCCGGATCGAATAGAAACGCGAAGTATATACATGCATGTAGATCAATTTAAGTTTACAGAAAGTTTTATTCATAACTTTATATGTATAATGTACATGAGGATGATATATGATGTGTTAGCAAACAGAGCACTAAATGAGCACATTGCTCCTGCAATTCATAAGCTTCGTCAATCAGAATCAGACATTTCTCGCATATTTAATTCTTCAAAAGATATGGGCGATTTTTGGGGCGATTCTAATGTTGTAGTTGTTGATTTAAGCGATGTAAATACTGACACAAAGAAACGTATCCCATTGTTGCTAACCAATAAACTATACAATGAACATAAAAAAACCGGAAAAGCTCAAAAATACTTAAACTTGATAGTAGATGAAGCGCATAATATATTGTCTTATCAATCAACACGTGAAAGTGAAGAGTGGAAAGATTATCGACTAGAAGTTTTTGAAGAAATTATTAAAGAAGGTCGAAAATTCGGAGTATTCATGACTATTGCCAGTCAACGCCCATCTGATATCTCTTCTACTATAATATCACAATTGCATAATTATTTTATACATCGGCTTGTTAATGAAAAGGACATACAACAAGTAAACAATACAATTTCATATCTAGACAAGGTTTCAGTTGAATCATTGCCGATATTATCAACGGGGGTTTGTATAATTGCAGGTCAACTTGCTGAAATGTCACTTGTTGTACAAATAGATAAGATAGAAGCTGGATTTCGTCCTGAAAACGAAACAATTGATATAGAGAATATATGGCAAAACAAAGATGCTGTCTCAAAATAGGATTGCTAAAGTTAAAATCTTATAGGTTGAAACTTAGAAATAAAAAATCTCCTATTTAGTTTTTGTTTATTTCAATTATAGGGCTAAAATCAGGAGATTTTTTATTGTAACTTATAGATTATAAGTCTATCTCAGTTTTTATTTTGAAATAGATTTAATTATTTTAGTTTAGATCTGTTTATCTGTTCGCTTCATGGCAAATTCGAAAATGAACCACCTTTATTTGTACGGCATTTACTCGTATCTAAAGTGTGAATATATTTTACTAAAACTCCTTTATTTTTCTATGCGGAACCAGTCGATGTCTGCCCAGCCTCCATCGTTGGTCACGATGGCGGGGCGGGTGCAGAATGTGCCTATCTTGGCACCTATCCACTTGCCTTCTTTCACTTGGAAAGGTTTGCCCAGCTTTTGGAACTTCTTGCCATTGGTGCTATAACTCAGTTGGCACATCACCATGAGGTCATGACCGCCTTCGCTCTTGGCTATTTTCTCACCGGTAGATTCGATTTCGGCACGCAGGAAGATTTCGTTTTCTTTCAGAGGCACTATGGCATTTACCGTCTCTGTACCACCACGGTCGGCTTTCTTGCATTCTACCTGCGAAAGCACCAGTCCGCTTTCGGTGTTCTCGATGACGAGAGCGGCATAGTCCATGCCCATTATTGCCAGTCCGGTACGCTCACCCTTGTATTTGGCAATGGGTGCGAATTTTAACTTCATGGTAGCTTGGAAACTGGGGGCAGGGAATTTCTGAAGCAACATGTTAGGCACATCCCAAAGGCTCTTATAGTCTTTGCTGACAGGATAGGAGTAAAGACGCAGGCAACCATGCTCCTGGTCGCAGAAGTACCATTTGTCGTTGATGTTGGCATTCCATTGCCATTGCAATCCCAAAAGGTTGGTGTTGAACTCGTCGCTCTCTTGCGGGGTACAGATGGGATAGGTTTTGCCTACGTTCGGTTTCTGATAGGCCAGCACCGGCTCGCCGCATCCGTCGCCGTCTTTATCGATGCCGATGACGGGCCATCCGTCTATCCATTTCATCGGTTGCAGATGAACCAAGCGTCCAGCGGCTCCTACATCCTGGAAGTGCATAAACCAGTCTTCGCCCGAAGGAGTGTCCACCCATCCGCCTTGATGAGGACCATTGACGGGGCTATCGCCTTGCGCCATCACGGTACGCCATTCGTAAGGACCGTAAACATCTTTCGAGCGTGCCACGACTTGCCATCCCGTAGGCACTCCGCCGGCAGGGAAGAACATGTAATAGTATCCGTCGCGCTTGTAGAACTTCGGACCTTCGCAAGTCTCGTGGGCTTCATGGCCATCGAAAACGATGCGCGAGGGACTGATAGTGCGGGTGGCATCAGCACTGAGTTCGCATATGGCTATGACACTCTTTAGGCCGGCACGGCTGCCAGCGTAGGCATGAGCCAGATATACCCGTCCGTCATCGTCCCAAAGAGGGGTAGTATCGATGATTCCTTTGGCTGCTTTCACCAGCACGGGTTCGGTCCAGGTGCCAGTTACCTCTTTTGCTTTGGTCATGAAGATGCCTTGGTCGGGGTCGCCCCAGAAGATATAAAATTCACCGTTGTGGTATCGGATGCAGGGTGCCCAGACACGGTTCCCGTGTTGAGGAGCTGTGTCGGTATGCGGAGCCAACGAACAGGGAATGGCAGCACTTACGATGCTCCAGTTCACAAGGTCTTTCGAGTGGAGTATCTGCAAGCCTGGCAGACATCCGAAACTGGAGGCTGTGAGGTAGTAGTCTTCTCCCACACGTATGACATCGGGGTCGGAATAGTCGGCATATAGTACAGGGTTTTTATAGGTCCCGTCTCCTTGGTCGGCAACCCATACTTCAGATACATAGTTGTCTTGTGCTTGCAGGGCGGGGAACAGGCAGCTCCCCAGCAGCATTGAGAGTAAAATGTTTTTCATTGGTTATAGTTCTTTTAAATAAATGAAGAATTAAGAATGAAGAATGAAGAATCTGCGTTTCAAATAATATTAAACACAGAGACACAAAGACACAGAGTTTTGATTCTTCATTCTTCATTTAATCGTTCTTAATTTTACTTTGATTGGTTGTTCGAGTGCTTTTTTCCATTCTTGTACGTAGGCGAACCATTGGTTTTGGGTAGGATAGCCGAACGTTTCCTTACACGAAGTGAAGGTAGTGTAATAGCGGAATGTGCTTTGTCCGGGAGCACTCACAGTGTAGAGGAAGTTCTCTTTGTCGGCGGTCTCCTCTTTTACATATTTCTTGGGAATGTATGTGGCAAGTCCTACGGTTTCTTTTTTGTATTTCACGGTATCGTTTACGGGCCAGTCTGTCCCCCAGCTTGCCACCAGTCCTTCGTGGTCGGAATACATGGCGGCATGTCCCGTGATGTTCTGCACACCGGTAGAGAATGTTTCTTCGCCGAGAGGAGCATCGAAGATGACGTCTATCTGTGCATCGCGGTGTCCGGCATAGAGGGTGTAGCGGTTAATCATGTTCAATTCTTGTCCTTGGTATTGCCAGCCTTTCACCTCGGCATCCACTATAGTGCGCACCGGACCGCTGGCAATAATACGTTGACCTCTAACGGCTACGGGCTGAATCATGGTAGCTTCTTTTCCGTCCCAGCCACGCAAGGTGCCTGCTCCGCAACTATTGTTCACCTTGATGACATCGTCTCCGAAACCGCGTTTCAATTGTTCATCGGTAGGGTAGAACTGGCTTTCCTCTATTTCCAGCTGTTGATGGAATTTGCCGTAAAGGTCGGTGGTCTGTTTCTCGTTGAAATAGATACGGTAGGCGACAAGTTCACTTTCGAAGGCTACCCCATGATGATGCTGGATGTTGTAAGTATTGGCTTTGCCATCGGCATAAATGGCGTGCCCTTTGGCATATTGGTTCTTTTTCGATGTACGGAAAAGCATTTCAGCATATACCCGGGCAGGATATTGCCTGTCATTTTTCTGGGGGGAAAGAGTCACGGTCAGTATCTTTTGGCTTGTAGCAGGAAGATTGAGTACAAAAGCCAGTTCATCGGCACGGGTGTCACCATTCATATCATCCAGTTGGGAAGGGATTTCGGTGTCTCCATCCAATACAATCGCCGATTTGATGCTGAAGCCTGTTTCCAGATTTTGGAGGTTGATGACTACCGGCTCATCGGTCTTGGTAGATTGCCAAGGGTTTTCTATTATAACTTGAATCTTCTTTTCGAGCGCTTGTGCGGAAACCTGTGCGCTTCCTGCCAATAGGACCAAGCAGAAGATAATTGATGCTTTCATATAATTTAGATGTGTAATAGTTTAAAATGATAATACATAAAAACATGCAGAACCGCACAGAGACTTTGACGGATTATCTCCGTTCTCTGTGTCGGTTCTGATACTAATATACGTTTTAACTGGTTAATCCACTTAATTTCTCCTGTCAGAATTTATACGATTCGGTCTTGTTTCCGACTTTGTCATATTTCTTATCTCCGACGGTAATGTCGGTTACGCCCATCATCTTCAGGTTATCGCCTCCTTTGAGGGTTACGACTTTCACATTTTTCAATGTGGCTTTGTCGGCACGGTTCAGGGTGACTCCTTCTTTAGCATCCGAGATGATAACGTTTTCGAGGAAGATATTCCGGATAGGCATTTCGGGAAGTCCGTTGAACAAAATGGCACGTCCTACATTTTTGGCTGTAACATTCTTGATGAAAATGTCACGGAAAGCAGGTGTCTCTTCGGTGACGGGGGGAACAGTTTCTTCTTCCGGTGCTCCTGGTTTTCCTCCTTCACCCGGTGCATTTCCTCCGTAGAACAAATCGAAAATCAAGGCTTCGTTGGGGATGTTAATCATATTGATGTTGTTGATGTGGATGTTCTCTACCACACCTCCACGTCCACTTGTGCTCTTGAAACGTAAGCCTACATCGGTGCCGAGGAAAGAACAATTGTCTACATAAATGTTTTTCACACCTCCCGACATTTCGCTTCCTACAACAAAGCCTCCGTGTCCGTGGAGCACCACATTGTTGCGGATGATAATGTTTTGGCAAGGTTCACCGCGCAGGCGTCCGCTTTCGTCTTTGCCCGACTTGATGCAGATGCCGTCATCGCCTGCATCGAAACTGCTGTTGAGTACCAGTACGCGGTTGCATGACTCGATGTCGAGGGCATCACCGTTTTGCGAGTACCAGGGGTTGGATACGCTGATGTTGTTTACCGTCAGGTCTTCGCACGAGAGCGGATGCAGGCACCAGCTGGGTGAGTTTTTGAAGGTGACGCCTTCGAGCAATACTTTTTTGCATTTGATAAAGCTCAGCAATACAGGACGCAGCCAGTCGCGGATACTATTCCATTCTTCTTCGGTCTCGATTCCTTCGGGCACGTTGAACTCTTTGCAGGCATTGGCACCTTTCATCGAGCCTTCGCTTGGATACCAGATATCTCCTTTCTCATTGAGCACACCGCCCGATGCAAGGAGGTTTTTCCATTGGGAAGAGGTCATCTTGTTTTTCTTTACAGGACGCCAGGTGTCTCCGTTTCCATCGATTACCCCTTTACCGGTAATAGCGATGTTCTCGGCTCCATTGGCAGAGAGGGGCGATTGGCAACGGCGTGTTTCCAGTCCTTCGAATGAGGTCTTGATGATGGGGTATTGGGTATGGTCGGCGGTGAACAAGACGAGCGCGTTTTCTTCCAGATGCAGGTTGATGTTGCTTTTCAGCACGATAGGTCCGGTAAGCCATAAGCCTGCGGGTACGCTGACGGTTCCGCCCCCTTGCTGTGCTACGGCATCGATGGCCTGGGCGAATGCCTCTGTATTGAGCGTTACACCGTCTGCTACGGCTCCGAATTCGGTGATGGAACGCGAATAGGCAGGGAATTCGGGTTGTTGCACTTTTGCCATCTGGAAAGGCAGGTTACTATACACTTCATCGGGCAGGACAGGCGAACTGGCTATGGCATCTGTTGTTCCGCTCCAAATGAACGAGGCAATTCCTAATGAGAGAATCCAATGTCTTAACGTGTTAAAATTCATCATATATATTATAGTTTAAAGTTTCTGTTTCCTTTTTCCCTTTTGAAAAACTCTTGGCTATTATCCACAAAAATAGTGGGTTTAGACAAAACAGATGTGAACTTTTTGACTGAATAGGTGAAAAAAATGAGCAAATTAATGACTTTTGAGCGGGGATAGCGATAAAAGGATGTACAATATTGCCATGAAGCAGGTAAAATCGTACAGATTTGATATTTCGTAAGCCGAAAATGGTTGGGATAAAGGAAATGTTTGTATCTTTGTCACGAATTTATAGTTTAAGACGTATGAGTTATAATTTATTAAAAGGTAAAAGAGGAATTATTTTTGGGGCGCTGAACGCTCAGTCGATTGCATGGAAAGTAGCTGAAAAGGCTGTAGAAGAAGGCGCTACGATAACATTGTCCAATACTCCTGTGGCTGTTCGTATGGGAGAAATCTCCTCGCTGGCTGAAAAGCTGCATTGTGAAATCGTTCCGGCAGATGCCACAAGCGTAGAAGACCTAGAAAACGTATTTAAGCGTTCCATGGAAATCTTGGGTGGAAAAATCGATTTTGTCTTGCACTCTATCGGTATGTCGCCCAATGTACGCAAGAAACGTACGTATGACAACCTGGATTATGACATGCTGAACAAGACATTGGATATATCTGCTATCTCGTTTCATAAGATGATTCAGAGCGCCAAGAAGTTGAATGCCATTAATGATTATGGTTCGATTCTGGCATTGAGTTATGTAGCTGCTCAGCGTACTTTCTATGGCTACAATGACATGGCGGATGCAAAGGCATTGCTGGAGTCTATCGCGCGCAGCTTCGGATACATTTATGGCCGCGAGCACAATGTGCGTATCAATACTATTTCCCAGTCGCCTACGATGACTACAGCCGGCTCGGGCGTGAAAGGTATGGACAAATTGTTCGACTTTGCCAACCGCATGTCGCCGCTGGGCAATGCTTCGGCAGATGAATGTGCCGATTATTGCATCGTGATGTTCTCTGACCTGACCCGTAAGGTGACTATGCAGAACCTGTATCATGATGGCGGTTTTTCGAGCGTAGGCATGAGCCTCCGTGCCATGGCTACTTACGAAAAGGGCTTGGATGAATACAAAGACGAAAACGGAAATATCATTTACGGATAACTGGCTGAATGAAGAAACTTTTATTCATATTACTAAGTGTCATTGCCTTTGCATCGTGCCGTTCGGACATGCAAAGCGATGACGCTTTGTTTGATAAAGGAATAAAGGTTTTCCGTTACGACCGGTTGCAATACGAGGCGACTGCTATGAACAGCATTGCTGCTGTTCAGAAGATGAATCTGGATTGCCCGCAAGCCACCCGTATCCTGATAGAAGATGTGCTGATGTTGGGAAGGGTAGATGAACCGAACATCAACGAGCGTATGTGCGCTTATTATTCCGATTCGATTTTGTTCCGCCTGATGGAAGACGCGGAAAAGAAATATAGCGATATGGAGCCGATAGAAAAAGGCTTGACTGAAGGCTTCCGCCGCTTGAAAGAGGAAATCCCTTCGCTTCCGGTGCCGGCGGTTTATTCGCAGATTTCGGCATTAAACCAGTCGGTGGTTGTAGGAGACAGCTTGCTGGGAATCAGCTTAGACAAGTATATGGGGGCGGACTATCCGCTCTACAAACGGTATTATTATGCTTACCAGCGCCGCTCGATGAAACCGGAGCGCATTCTTCCCGACTGTTTTACTTTTTATCTGATGAGTCTGTATCCCTTCGGATGGGAGTCGGGACATCGTACGCTTTTCGATGTGATGATGCATCAAGGGAAAATCAATTGGGTGGTGCGTCAAATTCTGGATATTGATTCGAACGCAGAAATGCTGGGCTATACGGAAGAGGAGGAAAACTGGTGTAAGAAGAACCAGCAGTCTTTGTGGAACTGGATGGTGGAGCGTGGTCATCTGTCGAGTACTGACCCGATGGTAATCCGTGCCTATACGCATCACGACCCCAACGGGATATTGAAGGGAGAACGGATTCCTCCTGTTATCGGAATATGGCTGGGGATGCAGTTGACCGATAAATATATGAAGCAACATCCAGATGCATCTGTCGAGACCTTGCTGGCGTGTGAGGACTTCGGTGGGCTGACGCTGAAGTAAAAATGGAAAGTAATTAGTTTTTTCGAACGTTCATTATATATATGGATACAGCCTTATATTTGTTGCCGGTAACATTGGGAGACACGGCAATAGAAAAAGTTCTTCCTGCCTATAATAAGGAAATCATCCTGCAAATCAAGCATTTTATTGTAGAAGATGTGCGCTCTGCCCGCCGTTTCTTAAAGAAAGTAGACCGCGATATAGATATTGACGGACTGACCTTTTATCCGCTCAACAAGCATACCTCGCCCGATGCTCTTTCCGGTTATCTGAGACCGTTGGAAGAAGGACACTCGATGGGAGTGATATCGGAGGCAGGATGTCCAGCCGTGGCAGACCCGGGTGCCGATGTGGTGGCTATTGCCCAGCGCAAACATCTGAAGGTAGTGCCTTTGGTAGGACCTTCTTCGATTATCCTGTCCGTAATGGCATCCGGATTCAACGGACAGAGCTTTGCTTTTCACGGTTATCTGCCTATTGAGCCGGCTGAACGCATCAAACGCTTGAAAGAACTGGAGCAACGGGCATATAACGAACAGCAGACCCAGCTTTTCATCGAAACTCCGTACCGGAACAACAAGATGGCAGAAGATATTTTGAAGACTTGTCGTCCGCAGACCAGACTATGTATAGCGGCTAACATTACATGTGAAGGCGAATACATCCGCACCCAAACGGTGCGCGAATGGAAAGGCCATTTGCCCGACTTGACCAAAATCCCGTGTATATTTTTGATTTTTAGAAGTTAAAGAAAGGAGTTAAAGAAGTTAGAGAAGTTATCGCTTCGCTAGGAGTTAAAGTATAATACTCTAACTTCTCTAACTTCTAACGAAGCGATAACTCCTTTTTCAAATCAAATGTCTCTCCGCATGATACGACGAGCGTACCAGCGGACCGCTTTCTACGATGGAAAATCCCTTTTGTTCCCCTGTTTGCTTGTATTTTTCGAATTGTTCGGGCGTGATGTAAGCCGCTACGGGATAATGTTTCCGGCTGGGCTGGAGATATTGTCCGATGGTCAGGATGCGGCATCCGCACTTTAATAGGTCATCCATAGCCTGTTCTACTTCCTCGGGTGTTTCGCCCAGCCCTACCATGATGCCCGACTTGGCGGTAGAACCGCTTTCGGCTATGGCACAGATGACGTTCAGACTGCGTTCGTATGTGGCTACGCTTCGCACCACGGGAGTAAGGCGGCGCACGGTTTCCAAGTTGTGCGAGATAATGTCGGGGTGTTCATCGGTTATCAGCCGGATGAGTTCCGTATGTCCCTGAAAGTCGGGGATAAGCGTTTCGAGGGTCGTATGCGGATTCATTTCTTTGATGCGCCGGATGGTTTCAGCCCAGTGATGTGCCCCGAAGTCGGGCAGGTCGTCCCGGTCTACCGAGGTGATGACGGCATGGTCCAGTTTCATCAGACGGATGGATTCGGCTACCCGTTCAGGTTCTTTGGGGTCGAGCGGAAGCGGTTTGCCGCTCATGGTGTTGCAGAACTTGCACGAGCGGGTACATATCGCTCCGCCAATCATGAAGGTTGCGGTTCCTTTTCCCCAGCATTCGCCTAGGTTCGGGCATCGTCCGCTGGCACAGATGGTATGAAGCTTGTGGGTATCAACAATGCGTTTCGTCTCCGCATATCGGTCGTTAGCACCGATTTGAATCTTAAGCCATTCCGGCTTTCTTACGTGTTCCATAGTTCACAATAAAATGAAGAATGAAGAATTAAGAATGAAGAATGGGTTGATGTTTTCTTAATTTGAAACGCAGATTCACGCAGATTCTTCATTCTTAATTCTTCATTTATTTGTTTACAGGTTTTCAAGGAAGAAATTGGCTACGCGGTTCATCAGGTGCGTGCGGGTATTTCCTCCCGAAATGCCGTGGTTGCGGTTGGTATAGATTTGCATGTCAAACTGGATGCCCGCCTGTACCAATGCTTCGCAATATTCGGCACAATTCTGATAATGTACGTTGTCGTCCGCTGTTCCGTGTACCAGCAACAGGTTTCCGTGCAGTTTCGGGGCACGGAGGATAGCCGAACAAGCCCGGTATCCGTCACCATTCTCTTTCGGGGTACGCATGAAGCGTTCGGTATATACCGTGTCGTAGAAATGCCAGTCGCTGGGAGCGGCTATGGCCACGCCCGCCTTGAATGCCGGTGTACCTTCGCTCATCGACATCAGTGTGGTATATCCTCCGTAGCTCCATCCCCAGATGCCGATGCGGTTTGCGTCTACGTAAGGAAGTGTGCCCAGGTATCGGGCTGTTTCCACCTGGTCGTGTGCCTCTTTGGTTCCCAGCGTGAGATATGTGCATTTCTCGAATGCCGCACCGCGTCCGCCTGTTCCGCGTCCGTCCACGCATACGCTGATATAGCCTTTGTCCGCCATATAAGCTTCGAACATGCCACCGTCGCTAAAGCTTCCGATGCCCCATTGGTCCAATACCTGTTGCGAGCCGGGACCGCTGTACTGGTGCATGATAACCGGATATTTCTTGTTCGGGTCGAAATCGGCAGGCTTCATCATCCAGCCGTTCAGTTCCACGCCTTCGCTGGTGCGGAAGGTGAAAAACTCTTTCACCGGCATGTTCAGGGTAGCGAGTTCTTGCTTGAGCTTGCCGTTGTCGAGCAAGGTAGTCAGTTCGCGTCCTTTGTTGTCGTTGATGGTAATCAGGGTAGGGGTGTCTTTGCTGGAGTATTTGTTGATGTAATACGTCAGGTCGGTGCTGAAGATAGCGGTATTGGTGCCCGTGCGGGTAGAAAGCTTGGTCTTTTTGCCCTTGCGGTCTATTTTATAGATAGCGGTCTTCAGGGGACTTTCCTCATTGCTCGAATAATAGAATACATCCTTTTTCTGGTCCCATCCCAGGAAGTCTTTTACCTCAAATTTGCCCTGGGTAATCTGGCGCACCAGGTTGCCTCCGATGGTATACAGGTAGAGGTGGTTGTATCCGTCGCGCTCACTCATCAGCACGATGTTTTCGGGATAAAAGCGGATGTCGCTGTATGTCTGTTCTTTGACGTATTGTTCCGATTCGTCGCGGATAATGCTTTTGCAAACCGCGCTCCGTGGGTTTGCCATATACACATCGAAACGGTTTTGGTGGCGGTTCAGGGTCATGATGGCAAGCTTTTCAGGGTCGGAAGTGAACTTGATACGGGGAATATAGCCGTCCGGGTCAAGCGGAAGGTCCATCTGGCGGGTTACGTGGCTCTTGATGTCGTAGGTATGTACGGTCACCTTCGAGTTGGTTTCGCCCGATTTCGGATACTTGTAAGTATAGGCTCCGGGATAGGTGGCATATTCCGTGCGCTCGGGAGCCAGCCCCTTGTACCATGGGAAGCTGTACATCGGCACCTGGCTTTCGTCGAAGCGGATGTAAGCAATCATCTTGCTGTCGGCACTGAAGTCGAATGCCCGGTTGAAGGCAAACTCTTCTTCGTACACCCAGTCAGGAATACCGTTCAGTACCTTGTTGTATTCACCGTCTTTCGTCACCTGCGATTCGCTGTTGCCGAAGAGCAGTTTCACGAGGAAGATGTTGTTGTTGCGCACAAAGGCTATCTGGTATCCGTCAGGCGAGAAGAGAGGCACTTGTTGCGGCCCGTTCTTCGAAAGCGGTTCGATGGTGTTGTTCCGGATGTTGTAGATATAATATTCGGCGGTGAACGAACGCCGGTAGATGGGTTTCGTTTCCGTCTGTATCAGAATCAGCTTTTCGTCGGGCGACATGATGTAGTCGTCGAATGTCTTGATGGGGCAGTCCCGTGCCGTGGATACATCGAATAAGGTTTCCGTCTCTTTGCCGTCCTTGAATGAATATTTCACGATTCGTTTCCGGTCGGCGCTGATTTGTGTGTAGTGTTCTCCGTCCAGCATCGGTTTGATGCCATAGATGTTTTGCGGCCGGTATGTACCGTTTGCCACGTCTTGCAGGGTCACTTTCTGTTGTGCGAAGGCGCACACCAGCACCGCAAGCAGCCAGCTTAATGCGAGTAGTCTTTTCATTGTAATTGTTATTTTTATAATTGTAGTTTTTAGTTTTTATTTTGTTATTATTGCCGGATAGGCTTGTATTCGGGCACAAGCGATTTCATGATTACCCAGCCGATGAGGTAAGCTACCGAGCAGATACAGAAAATGATGAAATATCCTGCCGGTTTGCCGGTAAAACCTAAGAAGGCGAGCTGCGTTTCGGCGGCATAATCAAACAATACCCCCGAACCCATGTTGATGAGCGACGAGCCGATACCGCCCGCCATTCCTCCGAACCCGATGATGGTAGCGATGGCGTTTTGCGGAAACATGTCGCTCAGGGTGCAGTAGATGTTCGATGACCAGGCTTGGTGGGCAGCTCCGGCAATGCCGATGATGATGATAGGATACCAGTACGAGTAGGCTCCCAGCGGTTGGGCAAGCAAGGTCAGGATAGGGAAGAACGCGAAGATGAGCATTGCCCGCATGCGTCCTTTATAGGGATTCATTCCTTTCTTTTCCACAAAATAGGTAGGAAGCCAGCCTCCGATGATGGAGAGCATCGTAATGGCATAAAGTACGAAGATGAGCAATTGTGCCATCGGGGCGTTGGAAGGCAGGTGATAGACATCGCTCAGATAGGCTGGTGTCCAAAACAGGAAGAACCACCAGATACCGTCGGTCAGAAACTTTCCTACGGCGAAAGCCCACGCCTGTTTGTATCGGATACATTGCAGGAACGACATTTTGGGGAGTTCGGCATCGGGAGTTGCAGGTGTTTGTGCCGCTTCTTCCTCGCGGTCTTGCTCGATGTACGCCAGTTCGGCACTGTTCACCCAGCGGTTTTCACGCGGATGCTTGTAGAGGAATACCCAGAAACCCATCCATACGAATCCCAGTGCGCCGATGATGACGAATGCCATTTCCCAGCCGTTGCCTACGCCCAAATCGCGGAAATAGCTTGCCAATGACGGGATGCTTACCGGCGCTATCAGTGCGCCGATGGCTGCTCCGCTATTGTAGATGCTGGTAGGGAAGGCACGGTCTTTTTTCGGGAAATATTCTGCCGCCACTTTGGTGGCTACGGGGAAGTTGCCCGCCTCGCCGATGGCAAGGATGCAGCGGGCGGCGATGAAGAAATACACGCTCACCGTGGCAATGCTCAAAGCCAGTGCCGAGCCGGCTTCTGCCTGTTTCAGGGCTTCTACGTTCTCTACCCCTACCCACCATTCGGTGGCTATTCCGCAAAAGGCGTGCAGGCAGGCTCCCAGCGACCAGATGCCGATGGTCCACAGGTAACCTTTGCGGGTGCCCATCCAGTCGATGATGCGTCCGGCAAAAAGCATTCCCAACGCATAGACAATGGCGAACACGCCGGCTATGAATCCATAGTCGGTGTCGGTCCAGTGAAATTCAGGGGCGATGAAGTCTTTCCATGTGAGCGAGAGCACTTGGCGGTCCATGTAGTTGATGGTGGTTGCCGCAAATAGCATAAAGCAGATGAGCCAGCGGAAATTGCTCATCTTGGTCGGTCGTGTTTTCATGAAGTGGTGTTGTTTTATAGGTCAGAAAGCCGCCCGGTATTTGCCTTCTTCCTTGTCTTCCAGGATGTTCAGGTAAGAGGCGTAGCGCGACTCGCTGATGTAATGGTTCTCTACGGCTTCACGTACGGCACATCCCGGCTCGTGCCGGTGGGTGCAGTTTCCGTATTTGCAATGAGCCGAAAATTCGAAAATTTCTTTAAAGTAATGCCCTACTTCCTCATCTTTCATGTCGAAGGTGCCGAAGCCCTTAATGCCCGGTGTATCGATGATGTATCCGTCGCTTTCTACGGGGAACATTTCCGAGAAAGTCGTGGTGTGCATGCCTTTGTTATGTGCAACCGATATTTCTCCTGTCTTCAGGTGTTGGTCGGGCAGGATGGCGTTGATGAGTGTCGATTTCCCTACGCCCGAATGTCCGGAAAAGAGCGTGACTTTCCCTTTTAGCTCATCTTTTATTTGGTCGATACCTTCTTGGGTAAGGGCGGAGATACGGAAACAAGGGTAACCGATGTGGGTATAGAGGTGGATTAGTCCGTCGAGGTAGCGTAATTCGTCTTCCGAGTACAGGTCGGTCTTGTTGAATACCAAGGCTACCGGCACTCGGTAGGCTTCGGCAGAGGCCAAAAATCGGTCGATGAAGATAGTAGAGGTTTCGGGATAGTTCACGGTGACCACCAGCATACACAAGTCAAGATTGGCGGCAATGATGTGCGATTGTTTGGAGAGGTTCGAAGCCTTCCGGATGATGTAGTTCTTGCGGTCGTCTATTTCAGTGATAAAGGCGGTGCCTTCGGGGTTGAGAACGATTTGCACGCGGTCGCCCACCGCAATAGGGTTGGTGCTCCGGATGCCTTTCAGACGGAAATTTCCCTTTATCTTGCATTCTACCAGCCGACCCTCTTCGGTTTTCACCACATACCAGCTTCCTGTGTTCTTAATGACTAATCCTTTTTCCAAATGTAATTCTTTTTAGTTAGGTTTTTTATAGTTGACAAGGTATCAGACGACAAGGTTTTAAATAGCTAGGTAAATGTATTTAAGACCTTGTCAACTTGTTACCTGATACCTTGTCAACTATTATAAAAACTCGTCAACTGATACCTTGTCAACTATAAAAAGCCTTGTTACCTTAATTATACAGTCATGATTTCTTTATCCTTGGCAGCCAGCATATCGTCTATCTGTTTGATATACTTGTCGTGCGACTTTTGGAGTTTGGCTTCCGAGTTCTTCTGCTCGTCTTCAGGCATGCCTTCTTTCACGGCTTTTTTCAGAGCGTCGATAGCGTCGCGGCGTGCATTGCGTACGCTTACTTTGGCTGTTTCGCCTTCAGCCTTGCATTGTTTGGCAAGTTGCTTGCGTCGTTCTTCGGTCAACGGAGGGATACCGATGCGGATTATTTCACCGTTGTTTTCAGGCATGATGCCCAAGTCGGAGTCGATAATCGCCTTTTCGATGATGCGGAACATGCTCTTGTCCCATGGTTTAATGGCAATGCTCCGTGCGTCAGGGGTAGTTACTGCCGCTACATTATTGATGGGAACCATACTTCCATACGAGTCTACACGGATGCCGTCCAGCAGACGAACGTCAGCTTTTCCGGCACGGATATGTGCCAATGCGTCTTCCAGATACATAACCGCCATATCCATTTTTTCTTCAGCACCGCTGAGGATTGTTTTTGAATCTGCCATATTTTATTGCTTTTAAATGTATTTAGATGAACAAAAATAGGTCATTTTTTATTCTTTTGCAATAGTTGGGGGCGAATTTCGCGGAGGTTTTGACGCATTGCCGTAAGTTCGTGCGGATAATTGCTGTATTATCAGGTAGTTGTGCGTTGAGTCACCTGCCACAAGTTTTACATTTCTTTTGATTTGCGTGCCCGGAGCAGGGACGTGTTCGGGCAAGATGCGCCAGCGGAAAGGCAAGGCAGGAGTGAGGCCGTCCGGAAGCCGTGGAACGAAAAATGCGCAAAAAAAATGAGGAATATACTTGATTATAGAAAAATGTTACTATATTTGCCACCGATAAAACAAATATACGTGAATAAAACCAATCTCCATATCACTATGATGTGTGTTGCCGGGCGCATGTCCCTCTATACATCTGCCACAGGGATGACCCCTCGGGGTTGAGCGGTTGTATATATGTGTTTCTACGTGATACACGCCTGTGGACGCAGGCTTTCGTTTTTATTTTAATCAAGTTTATTTTATTTCATCAGGCTTTTTCCTGCAGGAGAGAGACTGGTTTTCAGAATTTTTTATATCGAACAATCGTATGAAAGTATTGAAATTCGGCGGAACATCGGTAGGCTCCGTCAATAGCATGTTGAATGTAAAGAAGATAGTAGAGGCTGTAGATGATAAGGTAATCGTGGTGGTATCGGCGCTGGGAGGCATTACCGACAAGCTGATACGCACGTCGAATATGGCCGCGGCGGGCGATTCGGGTTATGAGAAGGAAATGAAGGAAATCGTGAACCGCCATATCGAGATGGTCTATACGGTGATTCCTGCGGGCGAGAAGCGCGAGCTGCTGCTGGACTGCGTGAACGAACTGCTGAGCGAGCTAAAGGACATTTTCCAAGGTATTTACCTCATACGCGACCTGTCGGCAAAGACTTCCGCCACCATCGTGAGCTACGGCGAACGCCTGTCGTCCATTATCGTGGCCACACTGATAGACGGGGCGCAATGGTTCGACTCGCGCCTGTTCATCAAGACCGAGAAGAAGCACAACAAGCATATCCTCGACTCGGAGCTGACCAACCGCCTGGTGCGTGAGACCTTCAGGGAGATTCCGCGCGTGTCGCTGGTGCCGGGCTTCATCTCTACCGATAAGGATACGGGAGAGGTGACCAACCTGGGACGGGGAGGTTCCGACTATACCGCTTCCATCATCGCCGCGGCGCTGGATGCCGACGTGCTGGAAATCTGGACCGACGTGGACGGCTTCATGACCGCCGACCCGAGGGTCATCAGTACGGCTTACCCCATCGGAGAGCTGAGCTATGTGGAGGCCATGGAGCTTTGCAACTTCGGCGCGAAGGTGGTTTATCCGCCTACCATCTATCCGGTGTGTCATAAGAATATACCTATATTAATAAAGAATACATTCAATCCCGAGGCCCCGGGTACCATCGTGAAGCAGGAGGCCGACCATTCTTCGAAAGCCATCAAGGGTATCTCGTCCATCAACGACACGTGCCTCATCACGATGACGGGGCTGGGCATGGTAGGTGTCATCGGCGTGAACTACCGCATTTTCAAGACCCTGGCCGAGAACGGCATCAGCGTTTTCCTCGTGTCGCAGGCTTCGTCGGAAAACTCCACCTCCATCGGTGTGCGCAACGAAGACGCCGCCCTGGCTTGCAAGGTGCTCGACGAGGAGTTCGCCAAGGAAATCGAGATGGGCGAAATCAGTCCGATGAAGGCCGAAGGCGGGTTGGCCACCGTGGCCATTGTAGGCGAGAACATGAAGCATACGCCGGGCATTGCGGGCAAGCTTTTCGGCACGCTGGGGCGGAACGGCATCAATGTCATCGCCTGTGCGCAGGGCGCGTCGGAGACCAACATCTCGTTTGTGGTGGAAGGCGGTTCGCTCCGCAAGACCCTGAACGTGATTCACGACTCGTTTTTTCTTTCTGAATACCAGGTGCTGAACCTTTTTATTTGCGGCATCGGCACGGTAGGCCATAGCCTGATAGACCAGATACACGGCCAGCAGGAACGCTTGAAGCAGGAACGCGGGCTGAACCTGAAAATCGTGGGGATAGCCAACGGGCACAAGGCGATGTTCACACGGGCGGGGATTGACCTGGACCATTACCGTGAGGAACTGGAGGAGAAAGGCATTCCGTCGTCGACGCAAGTGTTGCACGATGAGATTATCGGGATGAACATCTTCAATTCGGTCTTCGTGGACTGCACCGCCAGCGAGGAAATCGCTTCGCTGTATAAAGATTTCCTAGGGCATAATATCTCGGTGGTGGCGGCCAACAAGATAGCGGCCTCTTCGGACTATGAGATTTATGCCGAGCTGAAACGGATAGCCCGGCACCGGGGCGTGAAGTTCCTGTTCGAGACTAACGTAGGGGCGGGGCTTCCGGTAATCAACACCATCAACGACTTGATAAACAGCGGCGACAAGATACTGAAGATAGAAGCAGTGCTGAGCGGCACGCTGAACTATATCTTCAACGAAATCAGTGCCGAGGTGCCTTTGAGCCAGACCATACGGAACGCGAAAGAGCAGGGCTATTCCGAGCCCGACCCGCGTATCGACCTGAGTGGGACCGATGTGGTGCGCAAGTTGGTCATTCTGGCGCGCGAGGCAGGCTACCGCTTGAACCAGGAAGATGTGGAGAAACATCTGTTCATCCCCGACAGCTTTTTCGAAGGTTCTCTGGACGACTTCTGGCGCAAGATACCTTCGCTGGATGCCGACTTCGAGGCACGCCGCAAGGTGCTGGAGCGCGAAGGCAAGCGTTGGCGTTTCGTGGCGCGTTTCGAGAACGGAAAGGGAGTGGTAGAGCTGATGGAAGTAGACCGTCATCATCCGTTCTACGAGCTGGCGGGAAGCAACAACATCATCCTCCTGACCACCGAGCGTTATAATGAATATCCGATGCTTATTCAGGGCTATGGAGCCGGTGCCGGCGTAACCGCCGCCGGTGTGTTCGCCGATATTATGAGTATTGCTAATATATAGTTGACGAGGAAATCAGTTGACAAGTTGACAAGGCTTTTGTAATCAGGAGTTAAAGGAGTTAGAGAAGTTATCACTCCGCTTCGCTTCGTTAGGAGTTAAAGCCAATAGTTCTGCTGATGTATTCAGATAGAAAAAACACAGAGACACAGAGGCACAGAGAAATAAATTTTTTAATCTGTGAAATCTGTGGTGAAGAAAACCTTGTCAACTCGTCAACTGATACCTTGTCAACTAAAAAACAAAAACCAATGAAACATCTTATCATATTAGGAGATGGAATGGCGGATTGGGCTGTTCCTTCGCTGGGAAATAAAACATTGTTGCAATATGCCCATACGCCGTATATGGATATGCTGGCGCGGATGGGGCGTACCGGTATGCTGAAGACCGTGGCCGACGGCTTCCATCCGGGTAGCGAGGTGGCAAACATGTCGGTCATGGGATACGACCTTCCTACGGTTTACGAGGGAAGAGGCGTGCTGGAGGCGGCCAGCATCGGGGTCGACTTGGAACCCGACGATATGGCTATGCGCTGCAACCTGGTTTGCGTGGAAGGGGATATCCTGAAAAACCATTCGGCAGGGCATATCACCACCGAAGAAGCTGATGAACTGATTCGGACCCTCGAAGAACGGTTGGGATCCGATCGCATCCACTTTTATACCGGCGTGCAATACCGTCACTTGCTGGTGGTGAAGGGAGGAGACAAGCGCTTGGCTTGCGTGCCGCCCCACGACATTCCGTTGCAGCCCTTCCGTCCGAATCTGGTGAAGGCCCTTTGTCCCGAAGCGCAGGAGACGGCTGACCTGCTGAACGGTTTGATTCTGAAATCACAGGAAATACTGGCGGCACATCCGCTCAACCAAAAGCGCGTGAGCGAGGGGAAAGACCCTGCCAACAGCATCTGGCCTTGGAGTCCCGGCTATCGTCCGCGGATGGAGCCGCTGGCAAAGAAATATCCGTCCATCCATAAAGGCTCGGTCATTACGGCGGTCGACCTGATACGGGGCATTGGCAGGTATGCGGGGCTTCGGTGCATCGATGTGGAGGGCGCTACGGGCCTGTATAACACCAACTACGAGGGAAAGGCGCAAGCGGTCATCGACGCCCTGAAGACCGATGATTTCGTTTACCTGCATATCGAGGCCAGCGACGAGGCAGGACACGAAGGGGATGTCTCCCTGAAGCTGAAGACCATCGAATACCTGGACAGCCGGGCCGTGGGCCCCATCTGGGAAGCGGTGAAAGACTGGGACGAGCCGGTGGCGATAGCGGTGCTTCCCGACCATCCCACGCCCTGCGAGCTCCGCACGCACACGGCAGAGCCGATACCTTTCCTTATCTATTACCCCGGTATCGAACCCGACGGAGTGCAGACATACGACGAGGTGTCTTGTCAAAAAGGCGGATACGGCACCTTGGAGAAAGACGAGTTTATGAACCTATTCATGCAGATAGATTGAACCCCAAATCAAAAATGGAATTATGAAATATTACAGTACAAACAAGCAGGCTTCGGACGCCACGCTGGAAGAGGCGGTGGTGCGCGGCCTGGCGGGCGACAAGGGGCTGTATATGCCTCGCGCGATAAAGCCCTTGCCCCCATCGTTCTATGACGAGATAGCAAACCTTTCGTTTCAGGAAATCGCTTATCGCGTGGCCGACGCCTTCTTTGGCGAAGATGTGCCCGCGGATGTCTTGAAACAGATTGTATATGACACCCTGAGCTTCGACACGCCGGTGGTGAAGGTGAAAGACAATATCTATTCGCTGGAGCTGTTCCACGGCCCTACGTTGGCGTTTAAGGATGTAGGCGGACGTTTTATGGCGCGCTTGCTGGGGTATTTCATCCGCAAGGAAGGGAAGAAGCAGGTGAATGTGCTGGTCGCCACTTCGGGCGATACGGGCAGTGCCGTGGCAAACGGTTTTCTGGGCGTGGAAGGCATTCACGTATATGTGCTCTATCCCAAGGGTAAGGTGAGCGAGATTCAGGAGAAGCAGTTCACCACGCTGGGGCAGAATATCACCGCCATCGAGGTGGACGGCACGTTTGACGATTGTCAGGCGCTGGTGAAGAATGCCTTCATGGACAAGGACCTGAACGCCCATATGCAGCTGACTTCCGCCAATTCGATCAATGTGGCGCGCTTCTTGCCGCAAGCTTTTTATTACTTTTACGCGTATGCCCAGATGAAGAAGTTGGGCAAGGCGGATAACCTAGTCATCTGCGTGCCGAGCGGGAACTTCGGAAACATCACGGCAGGTCTATTCGGCAAGCGGATGGGGCTTCCGGTGAAACGCTTCATCGCGGCCAATAACCGCAACGATATATTCTACCAATACCTGAAGACGGGTGTGTATTCGCCACGTCCTTCGGTGGCTACGATTGCCAATGCGATGGATGTGGGCGACCCCAGCAACTTTGCCCGTATCCTGGATTTGTATGGCGGAAGCCACAAAGCTATTTCGGGCGAAATCAGCGGAGAAACCTATACCGACGAGCAGATTCGGGAGACCGTGCAGAAAACTTACGAAGAGACGGGTTACTTGCTCGACCCTCACGGCGCGTGCGGTTATCGTGCGCTGGCAGAAGGCTTGCAGCCCGGCGAAACAGGCGTGTTCCTCGAAACGGCGCATCCCGCCAAGTTCTTGCAGACGGTAGAAGCCATTATCGGCACGAAAGTGGTCATACCCGAAAAGCTTCAGGCATTTATGCGCGGAACGAAGCAGAGCGTCCCGATGTCGAAAGACTTCGCCTCGTTCAAGGCATACCTGATGGGAAAATAAAGTAAATGAAGAACTAAATAAATGAAGAATGAAGAACTAAGAATGAAGAATAAGGCACTCCCTGCTCTTCATTCTTAATTCTTCATTCTTCATTTATTTGTTTTTGTACATGTTTTCGTAGTAGTTCTGATAATCGCCGCTGGTGACGTTTTTCACCCAGTCTTGATTGTCGAGATACCATTTTACGGTTTTTACAATACCATCCTCGAATTTGGTTTCCGGTTCCCAACCTAAGTCACGCGTAATTTTGGCAGGGTCGATGGCATAACGCTGGTCGTGTCCCAGGCGGTCTTTTACAAACGTAATCAGCGATTCGTTTATCCAGTCTATTTTGATTTGACCGTTTCCGTCCGTCTCTTTTTTCTTCAGCATTTTCCGGTATTCGGGTTCCGCCTCCATTATCCGGCGTATGGTGTCGATAATCAGGTGGACGATTTCGATATTCTGTTTTTCATTGTGTCCTCCTACATTGTACACCTCGCCGTTCTTTCCGTTGCGCACTACCAGGTCGATAGCTTTGCAATGGTCTTCTACGTACAGCCAGTCGCGTACGTTGGTTCCCTTGCCATATACAGGCAGGCGTTTGCCTTCAAGAATGTTCTTAATGACCAGCGGAATCAGTTTTTCAGGGAACTGATATGGACCGTAGTTGTTCGAACAACGGGTAATCGTTACCGGCATCTTATACGTGTCGCGATAAGCAAGGGTGATGAAGTCGGCACTGGCTTTCGATGCGCTGTACGGGCTGTGCGGGCACAAAGGGGTTTCTTCGGTGAAGAAGCCTTCATTCCCCAGCGAGCCATACACCTCGTCGGTCGATACCTGATGGAAACGCACATCGCGTCTCCATGTCGGGTATCCCTGTTCGTCTTTACCGGTCACCCAGGCACGGCGTGCGGCATCCAGCAGGTTTTGTGTACCCAGGATGTTTGTTTCCAAGAACAATTGAGGGTTTTCAATGCTGCGGTCTACGTGGCTTTCGGCGGCAAAATTGATGATGTAATCAAATTTGTATTCCGAGAATAATTGGTCTGCCAGGTTACGGTCGCAGATATTTCCTTTGATAAAATAGCAACGCTCGTCATCGATGTCTTTGGCAATAGTGGCAAGATTGCCCGCATAGGTCAAGGCATCCAGTACAACGATTCGTATATCTTCGTGTTTAGCGAGTATGTATTTTATATAATTGGCACCGATAAATCCGGCAGCTCCTGTAACTAAATAGGTTTTCATAATGTTACTTTATTTTCGCGGTGCAAATTTCGGAAAGATTTTTTAATCAAACAAGCATTACCCGTTTAATTCTATTACTTCTAGGTCAGAAAAGTTTCCCTGGTCGATGGAAAAACGTATCAATGTGCGTACGGTATGCCATCCATATTTCCCAGCCGCGCCCGGATTGATATGTAGTAAGCCTAATTGGGTATCGTATTTTACTTTCAGGATGTGCGAGTGGCCGCTAATGAACAATTGGGGCGGATGCGCAAGTAGGATATCCCGTACCGACCGGTCGTATTTACCCGGATACCCTCCGATGTGCTTGATAAGGATATCGGCTCCGTCGAGGGTGAAACGGTTGATTTCGGGAAAGCAAAGTCGGATGTCTTGCCCGTCGATATTCCCATATACGGCACGTAGGGGGCGGAATGCTTCCAGCCGTCGGACAATATCCATTGAGCCGATATCTCCTGCGTGCCATATCTCGTCACACGACTCAAAATATTGCAGGTAGCGTTCGTCCCAATAGCCGTGTGTGTCCGATAAGAGTCCTATTCGCGTCATGGCTGTATGGAGTTAGGGAAGTTGAAGTTTCATCTTGACGAATTGCTTGATGAAGTCTACCGTGCCGTCGATGCCTAGTACCGACGAGTCGATGCAGAGGTGGTAGGTAGCGGCGGCTCCCCATGTGTTGTAACTGTAGTAATTATAATAGGAAGAACGTTTCTTGTCCGCTTTTTCCATCACTTCTTCCGCTTTGTCTTCGCTGATGTTCAATCGTTTGGTCAGCCGTTCGATGCGTGCTTGGGGCGAAGCCGACACGAATACGTTGGCACATCGCGGATGGTCGCGAAGCACATAGTCGGCACATCGGCCTACGAAGAGACACGATTGTTTCTCGGCAAGGTGACGGATGACATCGCTTTGTATCTTGAATAGCGAATCATTGCTTAGGTACGAATTATAGGGATAGGCTCCTTCGGTAATGAAAGGGAACCGTGTACCGAACAATCCTCCCAGCAGGCTTTGCGAAGCCTTTTCATCGGCTTTCTCAAAGAACTCTTTGCACAGCCCGCTTTCTTTTGAGGCAAGATTAATCAGTTCTTTATCATAAAAGGCAATGCCCAAATCTTTTGCTAGTTTCTCTCCGATTTCTTTTCCGCCGCTTCCTAATTGCCGGCCGAGATTGATTACAAAATGCTCGTTCATAACGCTTCTGTTTTTAAAAGGTTATTGATTATGATTAGAGCAAATGTAAATAAAAAAATGGAAAAGAGGAAATAAAATCGGAAAAACCTAAGAGCCTGTTTAAATTTTGTTCGGTATTATTTTGAGAATTGTTTTTGAGGATGTTTTTCTGTTTTTACGAGGAGCATAGCGGGCTATGTGACGAATAAAAAGAGGAAAACAGACCAAAAAGAAGCTCAAAAGAAACTGAATAAAGAATTTAATTCAAAATTTAAACAGGCTCTAATTCTGTCTGGCAGAAGGTAGAGTTTGAAAGTGGGGGATACTAGTATAGGCGGCCGGGTACGTCAGTTACCGACCGCCTGTTTTTCAATCATCCTTTATTACTTGTAGAGAAAGATGAGGTCGGATGATTGAATTTAGGAGAGAATTTTTAGAATCTATACATAACGGAAAGAGCAGGAACGAACTGACCAGTTCCGCTGAAAACTTGATATTTTGCCTCGAACGCGGCTCCCCAGTTCTCGTTGAAGTTATATTGACCGCCGATACCGAAGTTGCCTGATACGGCACCGTCCGACATAGATCCATCTATTTCTTCGCCTGCATAGCTGGCTGATGCGGAAATCTTGGCGTTGAAATAGCCGATGCCGACCAATGCGTACACTTTATATGCTTCGCCATAGAAGAAATTCCAATGCCCGTCAATGTTGATGTCCCAACATTTGCGGTCTGCCTTGCTGACGGCACCCGCATATTCTACTTCGGCACTTTCTTTCAGGTAATAATTGAAGCTTCCTGCCACGGAGATGGCATTGAGGATGTCGTATACTCCTCTGATACCGAACGACGGTTTTGAAACCTCTGTACCGTAACCGATGACGATACCTGCATTCCATTTATTTACTTTGTCATTCCAACTGCCTTGTGCGAATCCTGTTATGACAGCAAGCGACATAATGATGATTAAAAAACTTTTTTTCATAAATTACGTTGTTTTTTAGATTAAATTTATAGGGATAACCTCATCTCCATTCTGTAAAAAAACAGCTATGTTCTGTTTGTCGCTTTGTCTTGTCTTGGATACAAATGTATGGAGATTTTTAATAATAGCAAGACAAAAAGTGTCCCATTTCGGGAATGGGATAAAAATGGGACACTTTTTTAGGACTGATGAGAGGAATTTGTCAGGCTTTCGATGAATTGGGTAGGAGACATTACGAACTTTTCCATAAAAATACGGTAGAATGTAGTGCGCGATGTGAAGCCGCAAAGATACATCAACTCTTTGATGTTTTTTTCCGGATGTTCGGCGGCAAGCGACTTGAAAAGTTCCAGTCGTAGGCAGTTGAGGTATTCGCGGAATCCGGTGAAGCCTCCGCTTTTGATGGCTTGCGAGACGCTTCTCTCTTTTTCGCCCAAGGTGGTTGCCAAGTGTTGGATGGTGTAGTCTTTGTCGGTGAAGGTGCGTGTCTGTCTCAGGTGGTTGTCTATTGTGTTGAAAAGCGGCAGAGGTGCGTGAGGTGCCTCAGCTGAAAGGAGTTGCTCTTCGGCAGAGACAATCATTTGTATATGGTCGGAAAAAGGGTTCTCTTTGAACAGATACAAGGTAGAGAAAAGAAGGGTGAATATCAATGCCACGATGCCGAACAGGTTGAATACGAATTCGTTGATATTTAATGTAAAGGTAATGTATATACCTAGAAAGAGGAACATAAACCCGATAAACAGGTACATATTTCGGTTAATCCGTCGGAAAGCCCGTTTAGATGCGAGCGGATAGATAAAGTAAGCAAGAGGCAACAGGATAGAAATCAGGAAAATAGCCAAGCGCAGCCGGACATTTCTTTCATGAAGGTGGGTGTATAGTTCGTCTAGTGAATAGAGGGGAGTAAGATAGCCGTTGAAAGACAGGTAACAGATGCCGACCGTGATGAGAATAACGGGCGGGAGCAGATAAGCCAGCAATCGCAGGTGGTTGAAATATCCCGGATAGAGTGAAGCCATCGGAAACAACGATACCACACTGGCAAGTGCATACCATTTCAGCATTTTTTCAATGCTGAGCAAGGAAGTAAACCGGTATTCGGGCGTATCGGTCACAATCATCAGCCAACCTACGTTTTCCCATATAAAGAACAAACCGATGAAAGCGGCGATGATGCCCCAGTAGAATTTCAGGTGATTGTCTTTGGCTTGTATAATCAGCACACAGCCCATTACGAAAGCGATGAAATCAAAGGCAAGTTCGATTGATAAGTGCAGGATTCCCATTTCGCTAATAGGCTTTTAGTTAGACATAACCCTGCACCGAAAGGAAAAAGAATACTCCTGTAGCAATCATCAATATGCCGATAGCTGCGTAAAACAAGCGTGCCCGTTTCCTGCCCGCATTGGCTACGATGAAACGGGTGTTCTGCGCGGTGAAGAACCAGTCCCAGTTGAACAGGGCCGCTAGCAAGGCAAGCAGCCCTACCAGGACGAACAGGGATTGTATGACATAATGGATTTCCATTGCCGTCCCTTTTTATTCGGCTGTATCAAAACTGACCGTGCGGCTTCCGTCGGCTTGTTCTTCGATGGTTACTTTCACGGCATCACCCGGAAGCAGGTCGTCTATCAGTTCGGGCCATTCGATAAAGCACAAAGCTCCGCTATAGAAATAGTCTTCGTATCCCATGTCGTACACTTCTTCCAGTTTCTTGATGCGGTAAAAGTCGAAATGGTAAATCAATTCGCCGGTCGTGTCCGAACGGTATTCGTTTACGATGGCGAATGTGGGTGAGTTAATGACATCGGTCACGCCCAGTTCTTCGCATACTGCCTTGATGAAAGTGGTTTTTCCGGCACCCATTTTGCCGTAGAAAGCGAATACGGTATTGTCACCCATGGCGGCGATGAATGCTTTTGCCGCTTCGTGGATATGTTCGAGGTCTGTAATTTTTATTTCCATACGTATGTGGTTATTGTATAAACTTTTTGCAAAGTTAATGATTTTTTCTTTTCCTGTAGCAGATATGCCCCAACTTTGCCAAGGCATAAAACAAGATGGATACGAAAATGATGGAGGCTCCCGACGGAATCTGGTATTGGTAGGAGAGGAACAGTCCTCCCAGGCAACTGAGATACCCGATGCCGATGGAAAGCCAGATGATGCGCTTGAATCGGTATGTGAAGAGGTTGGCGGTCATTTGGGGCAAGGTGAGGAGCGAGATGGCAAGCACGATGCCCACCATGCGCAGGCAAGCCACAATCGTCAGGGCGATGAACATCATCAGGGTATATTCAAAAAAAGAGACGGGCATCCGTTGCGAACGGGCAAATTCGGGGTCGAAGGCAATTGCCACGATGGGGCGCAGAAAGAGGGCGAAGAACAAGGCGAGCACACCGCTCAATGTTCCCAGCAGGATGATGTCGCCTCGGGTAATCGTGAGGATATTCCCGAAGAGGAACGAAGACAAGTCGGGTGTGAATCCCGGTGCCAGGAAGCTGAAGATGATGCCGATGGCCATCCCGAAGGTCCAGAATACGGCTATGGCGGAATCTTCGCGCATATCGCTCCGCTTGCTGAGCCATTCCACACCGAAGGCCGATAGCACCGAGAATATGGCTGCGGCAAGTACGGGAGAAATACCGGTGTAAAGTCCGATGCCGATGCCTCCGAATGAAGCGTGCGTAATACCTCCGCTGATGAATACCAGTCGGCGGGTAACAATGTAAGTCCCGATGATGCCGCACGCTATGCTGGCAAAGAGGCTTCCCAACAAGGCATGTTGGAAAAATGTATATTGCAGTAAATCCATAGTCTTTCGTTTTTTGCTCTTCCGTTCTATAGGGGTGACCGGTTCCCCTTGATTTCTTATTAGCCGCTTATTTATTGCCTGGCGAAAAACGTCTTTCCCCTACAATCAAGAACAGTTCGTCTTTCAGTTCATCAGGGAATTCGATTCCCCTCAGTTGCAGGCTTCGGCTCCAGCCCGCTACGTCTTCCTCTTGCATGGTATAGAGGATATCGCGGAACTCATCTGTCTCTTCCGGTGTGTACTGGTCGGAGGGACGTCCTTTGAAGCGGTCCAGTTCCTCGTCATCGTAATATTCTATTTGCTTGCTTACGGCTGCCAGCAGGCTTTCTTTCTCGCATACGGCATGTTGTCCGCAGCATTCACCGTCCACCGTAACTACGGGAGGCGCTTCCGTCAGCTCGCCCCGTTCTATCTTTTTCCGTATATTCCGGTTGTAGAAATATCCGGCTATGAGTCCGAACAGCACCACCCCTACTAATATAATAAGGAGTATCCACATGGTCAGTCTTCCTCCTTGACGATGAATCCTGCCGATTGCAGGTCAGTCCAGTAGTGCGGGTAAGACTTGCTTACCACTTGTGGATGGTTGATGGTCAGGCGTTTCAGCGGGATGCAAGCCGGAGCGAATGCCATCGCCATACGGTGGTCTTCGTAGGTATCAATGCAGGGGGCGGCATCGGGCGTACATCGTTTCCCTTCCCAAGCCAAGATGCGTCCGTCGGTTTCTTCCAGTACGTATCCCAGTTTTCTCATTTCGTTTATTAGGGCAGCCATCCGGTCGGTTTCTTTTATCTTCAGGCTTTGCAGGCCCTCGAAGCGGAAAGGTATGTTCATCAAGGCGCAGGTCACTACAAACGTTTGTGCCAAGTCAGGCTGGTCGATGAAATTATAGGTAAATCGCGATACGGGTGTGCCCGATTTGCGTAACGTGACTTTATTGTCCTCATAGTGTGTAGCCACGCCTAAGGAAGCGAAGAGCGATGCCACCTGGGCGTCGCCTTGCGGACTTTCCCGGAACAGACCGGGGAGTTCGATTTCGGCTTGTGGGGACAAGGCGCAGATTTCGTACCAATACGATGCCGCGCTCCAGTCGCTTTCCACATAATACGATGCAGGAGCCGTATAGGGATGCGCTTCTACCCTTAATTGATGGTCGTTTATCCACGAGGCGCGTGCTACGAAGCTTTGCATAAGTTGCAAAGTCAGGTTGATGTAAGGACGTGAAATGATGTCTCCTGTCAGATTCAGCGTCAGCCCGTTCTTCAGTGCAGGGCCTATCATCAGCAAGGCGGAAATGTATTGCGAACTGACATTGCCCGGAAGTGTTACCTCATGCTTGGTCAAAGCGTGTCCCGTAATATGCAGGGGAGGATAGCCTTCGTTGCCGGTATAGGATATTTCGGCTCCCAGTGCACGAAGGGAATCTGCCAGAATGCCGATGGGGCGTTGTTGCATCCGCTGGGTACCGGTCAGGGTATGTGTACCTGGATGTACAGACAAGAATGCGGTCAGGAAACGCATGGCTGTACCTGCCGCACCGATATCAATGACCGAAGGCATATTCTGCAAGGCTTGTATCATTACGCGTGTATCGTCGCAATCGGAAAGGTTCTCCAGCTTGGCACTGTTTTGCGCCAGTGCGTTGATAATCAGTGCTCGGTTGCAGATGCTTTTCGAGGAAGGCAGGGCGATACAGGTCTGTATCTTATCGGGTGGAGTCAAGATAATCCGCTTCATGTTTTTATGTGCTACTTGTTTTTCCCGCAAAGATATAGATTTAAATGAAGAATGAAGAATGAAGAATGAAGAATTTTGTGGATGTTTTTTTCACCACAGATTACACAAATTTTTTCTTCAATGGAATTACGCAGATTAACAAATTTATTTCTCCGTGCGCTTGCTTTCTTAAAAAAAGAAAACTTTGCGTCTCCGCGTCTCCGCGTTCGATTTTTTTGAAACGCAGATTAGCGCAGATTTACGCAGATTTTAATTCTTCATTCTTCATTCTTAATTTCTCCGGTGTGTCCGTTTCCACCACAGGTAATAGCCGCTTAGCGGGAGGATGCCTCCGAATAAGGCTGCCAGGAAATACAGGATTTTGGTTATCATGCCTCCCCAGCTTCCGGTGTGGAAAGCGTAGAACCAGCCTCGCATCGTCTGTGCGCGTGGACGTTCGTCATACGGACTGATTTCCTTGATGTCACCGGTACGTGCATCAAAAGTCACAACATCCGCTTTGTGCATAATGGCATTCGGATTGGGGATGATTTGCACATTCCGCTCGCTTAGGGTCAGGGTCTTGTAGACAGGGTAATGTGCTTGGAGGTTTGAAGCGACTTGGTCCCATACGGCATAGTCGAAGGCACGTTGCTTTTTGCCTTCCGGTTTTTCCTCTTTGGTTGGTGATGAGGTGCGGGCAGGGCTTTGTGTTTCTGCTCCGAAGAGTGAATAGGCTGCCGTGCGATACCAGCCGAACGACCAGGTAAGTCCAGTGAGTGCCATGACCAGCAGGAAGAGGGTGCAATAGAAACCGATTGCCACATGGCTGTCATACCAGAAACGGCGCCAGCCTTTGGTGAACGATACCTGAAGCCGGTTCTTCAGTGCCTTGCGTGTGCGGGGCACCCAGATGACCAGTCCGCTTATCAGGATAAATACCATTGCCAATGTCGTTATGCCTACTACGACTTTCCCTATGGATTTCTCGCCTTTTGATGCTGGCGGATTCATCAGCCAGCGGTGTAGTTTACGCATGGTCTGGAAGAAAGGATACGATTGGGTCCATCCTAAAACCTTCCCGGTATAAGGGTCTATGCTGAGTTGTTTTTTCCCGGTTTCACGGAAAGAGGCGAATGCGGCTTCCTCCGGATTGCCCGAAAGCTGGAGCGAAGTCAGGTGGAGCGAATCGCCCGCCTGTATCCGGATATGTGCCACCAATTGGGAAGGAGAAAGCGGTTGCGCTCCTTCGGCAGGAGGGGTGACGGTGTAAAGCGGACGTTGAAGTGCCTGTGTGATATCTTGTTCGAACACCAAAGAAGCTCCCGAGAGGCAGACAATGGTAATCAGGATGCCCAGCGGAAGCGAGAGCCAAAGGTGTATGTCTCGGAATAGTTTTTTCATTGTTGTATATTGGTATAATCACACCACAGATTACACGGATTTAATTTTTATTTTAATTAATCTGTGTAATCTGTGGTGAAAAAGGTTTATTCTACAGTTGTCGAGAGTTTACCCAATGCCGAAACCGAGTTGGCTTCATTTACTACCAATCCTGCTTTAGCTGCTCCGGTAGTGGGGTCGATGCTATAGATGGTCGGGTTTGTGCCGTCGGTAGTAGTAATGGGGATGTATGCCATACCGTTGTCGCTGCACGGGGTACCGATGCTGGACAGCTTGCTGGCTTCGGGCAAGCCGCTTACTACGGTCAGTGTACCTTCGTTGCCTTTGAATACAGCCAGTTCGTTGCGCGGAGCACTGGTGCCGCTCATGTTTTCCGCGCCTTCGCTATACATCTGGAGCAAGAAGTAATCATCGGTGATGTGCCAGCAGCGGAACATCGGGTTCTTGTTGCCCAGTTCTTCGATGTTTACGTAGTAGCTGTTGTCGAAGTCTGTTTCTCCGGCCTTGATGCGAACTACGCCCGAAGGCAACTTGCCTTGTACGCGGTTGAATTGGGTTCCGTCATTGTTCTCTACCGGAGTAGTGGTGGTACGTCCGTATCCCGGAGAGAATACATAGAGGTCTCCGTTATCTGCAGCCCAGATAGTCTGGTAATATTGCGAGCGCATACGTCCGCTGGCGAAACCGATTTTTCCGGTACGTGCAATGACCGGTGTTTCATCGAAGTCATCTCCGCTATAGATAGCTACAAAAGCGCTGTCGGGGTATTGGGTGCTGGGAATCATACCGGCTGTATATTGTCCCGATCCGCTTCCGCCGCTTCCGTTAGCTACATAAGTGGGGTCTTGGATGGCCCACGGATAAGTGTTCACGCCATAATGGCTCATACCCATCGGCACTACCGAGGTATACAGTTTGCCGTTGGCTTCCACAAATCCGGCAAAGCTGACACGCTCTCCGTTGCCCAGGAAGTTCTCGGCGAGGTGGGAACCACTGGAAGAGTTGCCATTGTTCACGTTCAGGTAGTTGAACTGGAGATAGTAAGCATAGTTGCCTGCTTCGTCTTTTTCTACTGTGCCGGCGTTGGTAGAAGCCGTGATGACGTTGTCGCCCCACGTGCCGTAAGTGGTCGTGCGGTTGAAGGTGTAGCTGCGGTATTCAGCCACTTTGCCGTCGCTTCCCAATTGGAACGAGAAGCCGGTTCCCTGGTTTCCGTCATTGTATTGGAATCCGAAGAGGAAACGTTCACCGTAGTAAATCCAGTTCGATGCCGATTCGGTTTCCCAACCGTTGCCGACGGTGGATATTGTTCCTTCGTCCAGCGATTCGGTGGCAATCAGGTAAGTGGCGCTCTGGTTGTTTCCTGCTTCAGCTACGATGACATAGCGGCTGATGGTTTCCTGTTCGGGAGTAGGATTCTCTGGATCCGGTTCCGGAGTAGGTTCTTCTTGACCGCTTGTTACAGTTTCATCATCGCTGCAAGCTGTTATGAATACACAACCGAAAGAGAGGGCAGCCATCAGTGCCCAAGAGAAATGTTTTTTCTTCATACAATATAAATTAATAATTAAAAATTAACAATGAATAGTTGATAGTGGTTTGTTTTGTCATGAATGTTTATCCTCCGAAATATACCCGGAATTTGCCATAGAAAGCACGTCCGGCTTTCTGAAGGCTGAAGTTATCGTACAGCTTTTCGTTGGTGAAGTTCCGGCATTCCAGTGAGAGGTTATACCGTCCGTTCTTCATCGAATAGCCGATGCTCAGGTTGTGCGAAAGCTGTTCGGGTACACGGCTTTTCGAGTTGGGGTCACCGAAACGCTCCCAGTACAGCGGAAACTCGTGCTGGTAATATCCGTCGTAGGTGACGGTCAGCACATTTCCTTCGGCAAAGAGGTCATGCCAGGTAAAGGTGGCGTCGAAGTTGGCGAAGATATACGGCAGGTTCGGCATACGTTGGCCGTAAGTCGCGCTTTCCTGCTGGGTGTTTTCCGCTACGTAACGCTCGTCGTCGCGCACATTGATGTTGTTGTAGGTACCTCCTATGCTGAACCAGCGCGAGTAGCTGTAACGTGCCGATACGTTGAAACCTTTCGTTTTCACCCGTCCGTGGTTTTCGTAGATACCGTAGCTCATGCCGCTTACGGTGCTCAGTCCACGCTGGATGTAGTCTTTCGTATCACGGTAAATCAGCGTACCTTCCAGGTAGACGGCGTGTTTGCCGAACTGGCGGTTGTAGCTGAGGTTGAAGTTCACGTTGTCGCTCTTCTCCGGACGCAGGTCGGTCTTGCCCGCTTCCAGGTCTTCGTCACCGAAGAGCTCGTCGGTGGTAGGCAGGCGGTAGGCTTTCTCATACGACAGTTTGGCTTGCAGGCCTTTCAAGATGAAATACGTGCCGGCTGCTCCGTAACCCAGCGAGTTGGTGTGGCGGGTCATTTCGATGTAGTTGCCCACTCCGTCGCTGCTTTGCGATATCGGACCGCGGTTATATTGGTTGTAATATTTGCCGAATGCCGAGAGGTTCCATTTTTCTGTAGGCATTAGGCGATACGACAAGCCAGTAATGTTCTTGCGTGTCACTTTCGGGATGCTGAAATCGGACAGTCTCGAGCTTCCTTCCACTTTCGAGCGGCTGGTGCGTCGGAAGGTACTTGTCACATGGTTCAGGGTGAAGGCATGTGCTGCTCCGATGCGGTAGTTTGCTGTCAAGGTGGCGTTCCAGTTGGTATTTTTCAATTCGCTGTCCTGGTATGACTGTTCTCCGTGTCCGTTGATAAGCTTGCGGTCGCCCAGCCAGTTGTATTTATACGACGCGGTGTCGATGTTCATCGTCAGATTGTGGTTGTAGTTGGCGCTCAGCATCACGTCCAGCCCTTTGGTGAAAAGGTCACGTTTGCTGTATTCCAGTGAGGGGACGAACGAGTGTCCCTTGCGGTGTTTTTCGCCGAAGACGATATATTGGTAAACGCCCGTCTGTATTTCCTTATAGAAATGCGAGTAGTTGAAACCCAGCATCAGGCGGTCTGCCCACGGCTTGTCGGTCACGCCGATTTTACCGATGACCGCCTCGTTGTGGAATTGGTCGTTGAATCGCTTCACATGGTAAATCTTGTTACGGTCGGTGTTCTCGAAGCCGTTTTCGTCAAACTCGGTGATGTAATTGTCGATGTAGTAGTCGTTGTCCGAGAAATTCTGGAAGGCGTTTATCTCGTAGGTCAGTCCGTTGCGGAACGTTTGTCCGAAGTTGACATACGTCTTGTGGGTGTTGAACGAACCGTACGAGTAGGACGCGTCCAGGTGCCAGGCACGGCGGCGCTTGTTGGTCACGATGTTGATGACGCCTCCCAAGGCATCTGTGCCGAACCCTACCGGAACAACACCTTTATATACTTCGATGCGTTCGGCGAAGTTGACCGGTATGTTGTTGATGTCGAACGCTGTGCCTGCGCCTTCCTGTGGTACTCCGTCGATGAATATTTTCACGTGCTTGCCCGAGAATCCGTCCAGCATCAGCTGCATGTCCGAACCTACTCCGCCCGATTCGCGAAGCTTCAGTCCCGGAAGCTGCATCAGCGCTTCGCTCAGGCTTTTGGTAGAATTATGAAGCTCTTTGGTGTCGACTGCTACAGCATTGAATGCCGAGCGTTGCACACGGCTTACTCCATTGGATACCACCACTACTTCGTCCAGCTCGTGTGCTACGGGCTTCAGCAGGATGGTTTGCCGGGTACGTCCTTCTTCTTTCAAGGTCACCCGTTCTTCGAAGGTTTCAAATCCGATGGCGGAAACTACCAATGTATAGGTACCTGCAGGAGCTTTCAGGTGGTAGATGCCCTTTTCGTTGGTTGTGCATCCGTAGCTGGTGCCTTTCAGGTAGACAGTAGCGAAATCGATGATGCTTTTGTCTTCTGCCGAGACTATCTTTCCCGACAACATAGTCCGTTTTTGTGCCGAAACACAGAGAGAACACATTAATATACAAATCAATGTGAAGAGCCAGTGTTTTGTCATTATCTTCTTTTGTTATTTAAAATGATTCTTAATTGCGCTGCAAAGTTACGGACTCTGTTATCGCACCGCAATCCCTATATTTAGGTATTATGGCTCTGTTTTTTCCTTGAGGTGGGTTCTATCAATTCCATTTTTTATTTCTTGCATAAGGCAGCAGAACCCTT
>UQVZ01000018.1 GCA_900544675.1 uncultured Bacteroides sp. | reverse complement strand
CATTTTATCCGCTTATGCAACTTATAATCAGGGATTTAATTTATAGAAGTCCCCTACAGATTGTCGTCGTAACTGCCTATATAGAACGTTCCGTCATCGGCTACCGCCGGCGTGCTCCGCACTACATCGCCTGCCTTGTATGTCCATTGCTCTTCTCCATTGCTGTTTAATACGGCAATGTTGTAACTTCCCCGGCTACTGTTCGCGTCACATCCGAAAATGATATTTCCTTGTTGGTCGATAGCCAACGATGCGTCTTGGAATCCGGTAGTTGTCTGATACTCCCATATCAGTTCGGGTTCTTCATCCGATAATGATTTCTCTTTGACCGTAATCGTTTTGTCGAAGGCGTTTGCGTTTTGCTGCCCCTGATTGTCCCATACGGTCAACACCACTTTATAGTCACCGGCTGTTTCGTAGGAGATGGTCGGATTCTCTTCTTCCGAAGTCGTTCCGTTCCCGAAATCCCATTGCCAGCGGCTTATTTGTCCGTCCTCGTCAAAAGAAAGGTCGGTAAACGAGACATTTTGTCCCACTTCTATATTGGTAGCCGTAGCCTTGAAGGCAGCTACCGGTTTGATATTCACCTTGTCTTCGTCTTGGCAACCCACCATACACATCAGTGCCGTTGCCATTAGTATTGTTTTTTTCATACGCTGTTAATCTCTTTTTAAGTTGTCAAGATACGTTTTCAACTCGACCGGGAAATCCGTCTGTGCGACAGTGCCCTTTAAACTGACAAATCTGTCCGCTTTCTTGTAATTGTCTGTTTCCGGAGTGTCTTTGTCATTGACGTAGATATTCATAAAACCTGCTATCCCGTTGTTGTACGCTTTAGTCAGGATTTCATCTGTCCAGGCGTCGGAGTTAAATTGCGCGATGGCAAGGTTGTCTACGAGCGACATAAAGCCGTCCAGGTCTTCCATTGAATAAATAATCGGAAGCATCTGAACCGTCTTGTCGATATTCAACAACTTCGAGGCATCCTGCAATTCGTAAACCGTGAACATGCATTGCGACAGCATGCCACACTGCACGACGATATCATATACAGAGCGGTAATCCGATATCTTCATGTCAATGTCGACATAAATCTTTCCTCTTGCCGCCATCAGTGCTTCTGCCAGCGAAGGAGCGCGTTCCGTTGTCTGACGGTCGTTGTAATACAGGTAGTAAGACTTTATCTCCTCCAGCGTCAGGTCGGACACGTTACCGCTTCCGTTCGTAGTCTCGTCTATCGAGGCGTTGTGCATCAAGACCAGTTTGTCGTCTTTGGTTTTCCGCACATCAATTTCAATGAAATCAATGTCGTTCTGTATCGCTTTTTCAATGGCGGCAATGGAGTTCTCGGGCGCTTCTTTCCAATATCCGCGGTGCGCGCATACTTGGTAATGCCCGTCGGCAAGCGATTCGGTAATGGAAGGCCGGATGGCTGAAGTCAGTTCTTCGGCAAATACCTTTACCGTCGTCTTATATTCCTTCGTTTCTCCCGCCGATAAGGAAACAGAAACGGTTACTGTATAATTATCGGGAATGCGGTAGGCGTGTGACGGAGCAAACGCGTCAGAGGTTTCACCGTCGCCGAAATCCCAACGTACAGAGTTTACATTTCCTTCTGTCAGGTTTTGAAGTGTAAATGTCACGTCTTCTCCATAACAGACTTCATTGGCTGAAGCCTTGATTGCTATGGGTGCCGCACTTTCCTCTACGGCGGTATCGGAACTGCATGCCGCGTAGAAGACCGTGGCCACAACGAACATTAGATACTTGAAAATTTTTGTCATAGCATTTCCCTTTATTTATCCCAATTGGGGTTCTGTACCAGATTTTCATTCAGTAACAAGTCTCCCGTAGGCAGCGGATACAGATAGTCGCGTGATTCATCAAACATTTTCGTATTATCCTTGAAGCCGATCAGGTTGCCGTGGTCACCTTCCGTAAGCTGAAGCACACCTCCGATTTCCACACTTTGTGAAGCGGTGGTAGCAGGAGCTGTTCCTGTGTATAACAGTAGGTCGGGCGTGCCGTCACCGTCCAAGTCAAACTCTCCCAATGACGGGAAGTACATCCCGATGAAGTGGGGTTCCAGTAATTTCCCTGCTTTCCATCTCACCAGGTCATCCCAACGGAATCCTTCCATAACCAGTTCGATGCGGCGTTCGCGGCGTATTTCCAGGATGATGCCTTTGTCGCTTCCTTCCACATTCGGGTATAAAGCCGACAACACGGCGTCCGGTGTCTGATTGGCTTCAGCCATATCCAGATTGGGCATGCCTACACGGCTACGTATCAGGCGGATGCTTCTGTCGATGTCGTCTTGGGTAATAATGCCCAGTTCCGCTTTCGCTTCGGCATAGTTCAGCAAGACCTCGGCATAACGGATAAAGGCGACATCCTGATAAGAAGCTCCGTCGCCGTCTTGAGTTTCATCGGATAAGAACTTGCACAACTGATAACCTGTCATGGTGGCGGCAAAGTCGGGCAATAAAGTGGCTGTGCCTCCTATGCGCTGATAGCCTAAAGAGCGGATGGTCTGTGCAAGGCGTCTGTCACGGCTTTGCATTTCGTCGTAAAATCCCATCGTGTCGTATCCGTCTTTATCGGTGAAAGGCATTCCGTTCAGTTGGAGATAAGAGTCTATCAGATCTTTTGTTAAACCGATATCCCGTTGGGTGCGCGACGTGAGGTAATAGTTTACGTTGTGCATGCGGTTCAAGGTTAACGAATAGCGTCTGCCCAGAATCACCTCGTCTTCTTTCAGGGTCGACGCGAACAGGTCACGGTAGTCTATATCCGGGTTTCCCGTCGTATATAAGGTGTAACCCGATTCGTCCATCACGCGTTGTGCAGCCTCGTAGGCTTTCTGCAACAGCGTGTCGCTGCCTTGAATGCCCAATTCCGTATGATATTTACGGAATGTGCCTTCGTACAGGCATACTCTGGAAAGAAATGCCAAGGCCGTCCAGCGTGTTATCTGGTCCGAAGCCCGTTCGTCGCCCAGTTTGTCAACAGCCAGTTCCAGATCCTGTATGATTTTGCTGATGACAAATTCCCTGCTGTCGCGTGCTTTATACAGCAGGTCGTCATCGTCTGTCTGGATGACTGTCTCATACCAAGGCACATCGCCGAAACGTTTCACTTTGTCGAAATAAAACCAGGCACGGAAGAATCTTGCCACACCTTCGTATTTGTTACGTCCGGTTTCGTCGGAACAACGCTGGTAATTGTCGAAGAAAAGGTTGATGTCGCGTAAATCTTCCCAGTCCCAGCCTCCGCTTCCGGTTTCCGAAGGTAGAATCCGTTCGTGGCTGCGTTGCTCTTCCGGTATGCTGGAATATAATACATTATCGGTCTTCAAATCTTCATCGATGATGTTACGGATAGACGGGAGTTGTTCGTAAAACCCGTTTGTGTAAAGCCGAAGGTCGTCTGCTGTCTGAAACGAGTTCTCCGGAGAAATCTCTGCAATCGGATAGCGGTCCAAGAAGGAATCATTGCAGGAAACAGTCACGATACTTCCTGTGAAAAGGAAAAGTAACTTGATAAATGTATATTTCTTTTTCATAACTGTAATCTTTAGAATTTAATGTCAAAGCCAAAGGCAAATGTCTTGCTGAAAGGATAAGCGTTGCCGTTTCCCAGTTGTTCCGGGTCGACTGTGCGGTCCGGATTGTTTTTATACAGCGGAGAGAATGTCAGGATGTTCTCGCCGGATACATACATACGGATACTTCTGATGATTTTGAGTTTCTGGCAGATACGCTCGGGTAACGTATATCCCAGTGTAATGTTCTTCAGTCGCACGTATGCCGCATTCTGAAGATATTTATCCGATATGACTCTCAGCTGTGAACCTTCGTAATCACCTCCTTCGTTGGCGGCATAAACAGCCAGACGCGGGAAGTAGGCATTCGGATTCTCCGGTGTCCACGACATGGATTCGATGCTCTTCGGATAGAAATTCAGGTATTGGCGGGTAAAAGGTCCCCAGAAATAACCGTTGTCATCACCCGGCCACCAGTCTTGTTTCAATATGCCTTGGAAGAATGCGGAGAAATCAATGCCTCTGTAATTGAAGCCTAAATTCACTCCCAATGTGTATCGCGGCGTCGTGTTTCCTATCCGGCGTAAATCTCCGTGGTCGCTCAATGTCTGTTTTCCCGGAGTGATTTCGCCGTCTTCGTTTATATCCTTGAACTTCAAGTCGCCTGCAACCGGATGGTTCACCAGGTAATAATTGCGTATACGCTGGTTTACCAGCAATTGGTCGGCGTGTGTCAGGTATTCGTCATCTGTCTGGAAAAATCCTTCGATGGTGTATCCCCATACTTCTCCCAGATCTTTGCCTACATAGAAATCGTCGATGTTTCCGCTCGGGTTGTCGAATCGGGTGATGACCGTACGGTTATCTGCCAAGTTGACTCCGATATTGTATTCGAACGGTGCGTCCCACAACGTGAAACGGTCACGCCAGTTTACCGAAAGCTCGAAACCGCGCGTACGCAGGTCGGCAGCGTTTTCTTCAGGTTCTTCTGTACCGAATACGGCAGGAAGCTCTTTGCCTTGTGTCAGCATGTTCCGTGTGTCACGCTGGTACCAGTCGAACGATGCGGACAAGCGGTTATTGAAGAAATCCAAATCGATACCCGCATTGATGGTCTGCGACTTTTCCCAGGTAAAGTTGGACGATATGGCGTCCGGTGTGGTCAGGTAATTCTGATAGGCACCGTTTACGATGTAATTTCCCTGGCTGACCTTCATCTTGGCTATGTAATCGTATTCGCCTACATTCTGGTTGCCCAATGTACCGAACGAGAAGCGCAGTTTCAGATTGTCAATCCACGAACGTAACGGGCTGAAGAATTTTTCTTCACTCATACGCCAGGCTACAGAGCCCGATGGGAATATGCCTAAACGGTTGTCGTGCGGGAATTTGGATGACAAGTCAAAGCGTCCGTTGAACTCAATCAGGTACTTCCCTTTATAATCGTAGTTGAAACGATAGAAAGCTGCACGGATAGCCCATTCGGCTTTTGACCCGAGCAAATCAATGTTCTCGCCGGTAGCCAGGTTGAACGAACCCAAATCTTCCGAAATGGGACCGCTACGCATGGCCACTGTCCGTTCCCAGCGTCTCCACTCTTGGTTGAATCCCACCATGGCTTTCAGGTTGTGCATCTCGTTGAACGTATGGCTGTAAGTGGCGAATGCATTGATGGCCTGATATTGCGAGTGCCAATGTCTTTCCTTATACAGTTCCGTGTTCGGCTTGTAATCGGTAATTCCAACTCCTCCCGGTTGGTTGGTATGAGGGGTAGACACGCGCAACTGACGGGAGAAGGGGCTTTCTTTACGGAAGGTATAGTCGGCATTCAAATCCAATCCTTTGATGGGGGTGTATTGCAGGCTGAATGTGTTCATCAGGTCATATTCCGAGTCTGTCCCGTGGCTTTTCCCGTAGGTCAGGTCGGCAAACGTACCGTCGGCGATATCACGGCCGGGTGCATACGGGCTGTTTATCATGATTGTCCCGTCCGGGTTGTGCGGAAGATACAGCGGTGAGGCGTGGTAAGTATATTTGCGCCAGTCCTCGTCGTTGTTGTTGCCGCTCATGTCGCGGGCGTTCGTTACGGGATAATTGTAATCACTCATGTAAATGTTTGTCGAGCTGGTGAATTTCAAGTTATCCAATATCTGGAAATCCACTTTCGAACGCAAGGTGTAACTCTTCATCTTGTCGGGATTGATGCGATAGATACCGTCCCGCGTATAGAAACGGCCTGACAAGTAATAGCGTACACGGTCGGAACCGCCCGATATGTTCAGGTTGTGTTCCATGGAAGGCTGGTTGCTGCGGAAGATGTAATCCCACCAGTCCGTATTGCCGTAATGCACGTAGCGTTCCACTCCGTCGATTGTTTTAATCAGCACGCTGGGGAGAGACGGGTCTTGCTTGCGGGCTTCCATGTAGGCATAGTCTTCTTCGGTATAGCCTAAGTAAGTGCTGGTGTTTTCCATCAGACTTAACTTGTCGCTCAGCCGCGCCCATTCCAGACCGTCGGTAATGAAGTTGTCGGTATTGATGGTGGGATTGCTCCAGGCAAAATGGTTGGAGTAATTTACCTGGATTTTTCCTTTCTCCGGATTTTTTGTAGTTACCAGCACTACGCCGAATGCCGCACGGGCACCGTAGATGGCTGCCGAAGACGCGTCTTTCAATACCGTGACCGAAGCGATGTCTTTCGGATTGATGTAATTCATGTCTCCCTCTACGCCGTCAATCAATACCAGCGGTTCACCGCCATTGATAGAGCCTTCACCACGGATGTTGAACGACGCTTTTTTGTTGATGGCACCGTCGCTGAATGAAACGTTGAAGTTAGGTATCAATCCTTGCAGGGCAGAACCGGTATTGGCGCTGATGCGGTGTTCCAGCTCCTTGGATGAAATTTGCGCGACAGACCCTGAAAGGTTTGCTTTCTTTGCGGTACCGTAACCGACAACGACAACCTCTTCCAGCATTTCCGTGTCTTCACGCATGACCACATTGGCCAGCGCTTTTTCTTTTGCTTTGAAAGACAATGCCTGATAGCCGATATAAGAAATGTCTATCATCGCGTCCTCCGGCACGTCGGCTATGGTATATTTGCCGTCCATGTCGGTGATGGAGCCGTTCGAACTGCCTCTTACCAATACGCTGGCGCCGATAACCGGAATACCCGCTTCGTCGGTCACAACGCCCGATACCGTGAGGGTCTTACCCTTCTTGTCCGGTGTTTCCTTGGCTTGTTTTTTCGAAATGATAATCATCTTGTCCTGAATGACCCATGTCAGGTCGGCATCCAGAATCTTTGACATGACTTCATTCAAAGAAGAATTTTGGAACGATGCGTTTACCTTCCGGTTCACGTCCACTTCATCTGTCTTGTAAACGACAGACAACCCCGTTTGGCTTTCCACCTCTTTCAATACGGTCTTTAACGGCACCTCATTGAAGGTCTTGCTCACGGTCTGAGCACTCAATGTCAATGCGCCCCATCCGAATGAAAGGCACAGGAACAGCCTGAGAAAACTTTTTCGGTTGTTCATAGCTTTTAAATTTAATGATTAATTGATGTTATATGATAACTTTGATTCTCTTGCTTTACCGAAAATGGAATAATCTGCTGGAGCGCGTCGAAAATCTGCTCCAGCGTTTCCTCGTTGCGTAGTGAGACACTGAATGTCTGCCTGCACAAGGCTTCATCGTCAATCGTGATTTGTACGTCGAAACGGCGGGAAAGCCTTTTCATCAGTTCCTGGAAACTTATGTTGTCGTCTATCAACTGATTGTCTGTCCACGACTTCGCTTGGGAAGCATTTACAAAGGAGTGTTGCAATTCGCCGGTGTGTTTGTCGAGTGTCATTTCCTCGCCGGGACACATGTCGATGGATTCGTCCCGGTAGTTGACCGTCACTTTCCCTTCTATCAATGTAGTGGAGATGAAAGGGTCTTCTTCGTATGCCGACACATTGAATTTCGTGCCTTTCACCACCACGTCGTATCCCTGTGTGCGGACTGTAAAGGGGATGCCTTCGTTTTGTTTCACTTCGAAGTATCCTTCTCCTTCGAGTGTGACTACACGGTTGTGGGCATTGAACGCGGTAGAATATTGCAAGGTGGAACCGCTGTTGAGCCATACCACGGAACCGTCCGCCAAAACCATTTTGCTTTTGTCGCCCAAAGGAGTCTCGTGAACGAAATAAGATTCGTAGGTTTGAGGCTGGAGATAGTAATAGGATATGCCTACCGAAAGGCATACCAATACCGCCACGGCGGCGGCAAAGGCAAGCAACCTTTTAAACGTGAAATGCGGTTTGGGAATCATCGGAGAGGCGGCCTCGTTGGCAAGCATACGGGTGTGCAGCCGTTGCCATTGTTTTTCTACGGCAGCATCCGTCCGCCCTGAGTGCAACCACTCGCGCTCCCACTTGCGGAACAAGGTGAAGTTGCGGGAGCTTTCATTGATAAAATCAAATAAAACTACCTCTTTTTCTCTTGGTATTTTTCCGTCGAAATACAGAAAAGCCAAACTGCGTATGTAAGAAAGTCTATCCATAGAATCCGTTTTCTATAGATAGAACAATCTAAAAGAAGTTTACCCAACCCCTGTGGCAATATTTTTTTTGAATCACTTGAAAAGCAGGAAAGACATAATAATAAGGTAATGCGTGCGCGAAACATTGTCTTTCAAGTAGTCGGAAATGACTTTGAGCGATTTGGAGATATGTTTTTCTACAGCCGTAGTGGATATGCCCAGCATTTCGGCAATCTCACGGTTCTTCAGTCCCTTGAAACGGCTGAGCAGGAATATCTCCCGCGAGCGGGGAGACAACAACGACAAGGACTTGTCTATCTGCGCTTTCAGGTCTTCGTACAGAATGTGTTCGTCGGCACTCAGCATCAGGTCGGCGGAATACAGCTTTTCTTCTCCGTCGAGCGTCTCCAGGTAATCGATGGAAAGATGACGTACCAGCGCACTATGTTTCAGGTAATTCAGACACGCATTGCGTACCATCAGGAAGAGCAGGGAACTCAACGACACGGCAGACAACAGATGCCTCCGTTCCCAAAAGGTCATAAAACACTCTTGAAGAATGTCTTCCGCGATTTCCTCGTCCCGCACAAAACGGATGGCATACCCCAGCAGTCTGGGATAGAAACGTTTGAACAAAAACTCGAAAGCGATGTGGTCGCTTCGCTTCAAATCATTCAGTAAGTCTTCTTCCGAAGAGAAACGATAAGCACTCTGTTGATTCAACGGTATCGTCATGTTTTTTATGTTTATGCAAACTCGTATGTTACAAAATTAAAAAAACTGTTCTTCTTTGCCTAATTTTTTATCTTTATTTTCGAGATACCCCTCCCAATCTCTTAGCTTTATGAAATTTCCATTAAAAAACGGTTTCATTTTCTGCGGGAAGCGTTTGGCGTATTTTTTGAGCCTAACGAACAAATTGCTAGGCAACTCATCATTTATTTTGAATCCTTTTTGTATCTTTACATTTGAAAAATCATCAAAATTTCAAAGGTTATATGGCTAATGAAGATTCCATAGATAGTATTACTCTCAAGCAACGTATAGAAGCGATGCCTGAAGATTGCATCCTGTTTCGTTCAGATTTTCCTGAATATCACACAGAATTTGTGGGTAGTATTTTGTCAGAATTGACAAATGAAGGTACGCTTGTTAAAATTGCGCATGGAATATATACCAAGCCAAGAAAAAGTCGATTCGGTGTTGTACTTCCTTCGGTTGATAAGGTAGTACAAGCAATTGCTGTCCGAGATAACGCAGAGGTCTTACCTTCCGGTATGACAGCATTGAATTTATTAGGGCTATCGACTCAAGTACCGATGAATTATACATTCCTGACTACCGGTAGCGAAAGGACAGTAAATTTATCCAATAGAAAAGTAGTATTAAAACGAGGTGTCCCCAAGAACTTCTGTTATGGTACTCGTCTTATTTCACTACTTGTTCAAGCACTTAAGGCTCTGAAAAAGGAGAATGTAGGAGAAGATGAATTGAATATAATCCGACAATTGATATCGAAAGAAACAGATAAGGAGACTTTAATCAAAGATGTAGATATGATGCCTGCATGGATGAAACGAATTATAAAACCAATGTTAACCGCTTAAAAAACATATTATGGGAAAGCTGTGGTTACATAATGAAATAGTGGACCGTTTGGCAATGTTACAGCAAACAGAGGTCGGACACCCGGGCGTTAATCAAGTCGCTATAGAAAAGGACTGGTGGGTAACCGTTACATTGAAGGCATTATTCCAAACAGATTGTCGTGATTCCTTGATATTCAAAGGTGGAACATCGTTGTCGAAAGGGTTTAATATCATAGAACGTTTCTCGGAAGACATTGACTTAGCAATCAGTCATTCATTTTTCGGTATTGAGAATACAAGTAAAAGTCAACGGGAGAAATTACGTAAAATGGCACGAGTATATATCCATGAGATTCTTTCTTCTCAATTAGATGCTCGCTTGAAAGAGATGGGAGTTTTTGGTTACAGTATAGAGAATGTATCTCAGGTGCAAGATAAAAATGGAGAATGGCGACCTATAGATTCAGACAAGGATCCTACTGTAATTCTATTACATTACCCGTCAATTCTTGAAGATACGATAAATTATATTCCTCCTCGTGTAAAGATAGAAATTAGTTGCCTTTCAATGGATGAACCTACGGAGACACGACGCATAAGTTCTTTAATAGGCGATAGTTTTGAAAACGAAGATACCGATGCTGAAAGCCTTGTAAGAACTGTAGTTCCTACTCGTACATTCCTTGAGAAGCTGTTTCTTTTGGCGGAAGAATTCCAAAAAGAAAATCCCAGAAGCGTCCGAATGTCACGACATCTGTATGATTTGGAGAAACTGATGGACACGGAATATGGAAAAGAAGCCTTGTCGAATCGAAAACTTTATGATGCCATTGTTGAGCATCGTAAAACTTATTATGCTTTGAAATATGTAAACTATGATTTACATGACCCATCAACCATCAACTTTACGATACCGAAATCGGCTATGGAAGCATGGCAAGATGATTATGCCGATATGAGACGTTTCTTCATTTATGGCAAATCTTTAGAGTTTGATGCACTCATGCGGAAAATGACAGAGTTGCAAGAAAGAATTAGAGCTATGAAAATTTAGTTTTAAGAATCTGTTTTCAAAAACAAGATTTATAGCAAATAAAGAATTGTAAAATCGAAACTTAACGTGAAATTGACGCAGTTTGTATGGTATGGGTAAGTTTTAATTCTTCCCGATGTATATTATCTGAAAGAAAAGCATTACATTCGCATGATTGTTTTCTTAATCTTAAAAACAGAGCAATGAAAGACTTGAAAATGGATATTCCATACGGATTCGCTGTATGTGTGGAAGGAGGTTGTACCTGTGCCGACGCCTGTTTACGCCAGCTTGCCTACCGTCAGCAGGTAGAGACGGCGAAAGTGCTTACGGTAGTGAATCCCCGCTTATGCGGGAAGAACGGGCAATGTACGTTTTACCGCGACGCCACGCCGGTGGTCTATGCGCGCGGATTTACCAAGATGCAGGGACGGATGTTTCCTGCCCAATATGAACACTTTATGTGGAAACTGATTCCTTGCTTCGGGCGTAATCCGTATTTCGAGCGGAGGAACGGCAAACGGATGCTCTCTCCCGAAGAGCAGGAGCTGATTATCGAAACCGCGCGGCAGGCTGGTGTGAAGGAGACATTCAAGTTCGATAAATACGAATATCAGTATAACTGGAAGGATTAAGCCGGCTTCATCGGCAAAGACAGCCAACTGCTTTCTCGGATGAAGCCAATTGCAAGGGTATAATGTGTATTTCCGGACACAACTCAACAATAAGAAAATATTGCAGATTGTAAAAGAAGTATTATAGGAATAATATTAGGAGAAATATGATAACGAAAGGCGAAATACAATCTCTATTACATAGTACGGAGACCTATAGGATAGAGCGAACTATATCTACAGGCAATATGGATAAGTTCTGTGAGGCGATTTGTGCTTTTGCCAATGATCTGCCCGATTCTCGCAAGAAGGGATACTTATTGATTGGTGCGCATGATGACGGACGATTGTCCGGGTTGAAAGTGGATGACGACTTACTTAAAAAGATTGCTGCAATTCGTTCTGACGGTAATATCCTGCCTTTGCCTGTGATGACGGTTGATAAGGTGGAATTCCCTGAAGGAGACTTACTGGTAGTGGAGGTTTCACCTTCCTTGTTGCCTCCGGTTCGTTATCGTGGCAGGATATTCATCCGTATTGGTCCAAGGCGAGATATAGCCAGTGAGGCTGAAGAACGTCTATTGACGGAGAGGCGTACTGCATATATGGCAACGTTTGATGCAACACCGTGTTTGGGGGCTTCGCTCGATGACTTGGAATTGGATTATATAAAAAACACATACTTGCCTTCTGTAGTAGATGCAGATATCTTAAGTCAAGATAAACGTGATCTTAAAGACAAGATGGCATCAATCCATCTGTATGACCGTATGAACGATTGCCCTACTTATGCGGCGATAATCTTGTTCGGCAAAAATCCTCGCTATTATATGCCTGGAGACTATGTGCAATATGTACGTTTTGAAGGAAAAGAGAAGGGAGGAGAGATTCTTAATGAGAAACGTTTCCAAGGTCCGCTGCATAGTATGTTGCCGGCGTTGGAATCGTTTGTCAGCGATGCCGTCATAACACAGCGTCCTGTTGTTGCCAGCCTGTTCCGTGAAAAGACTGTCATCAACTATCCAAAGAATGCATTAAGAGAACTGTTGATGAATGCCTGTATGCACCGCGATTATCAAGCAAATATGCCGATTCGTTTATATCAGTTTGATGACCATATTGAGATTATGAACGCCGGAGGTTTGTACGGCGAAGCCCGCCCGGAGAATTTCCCGATGGTGAACGACTACCGTAATCCGATTGTGGCAGAGGCGATGAAGGAAATGAAGTATGTTAATATGTTCAATCAGGGCGTGAAACGTGTGCAGGATATGCTACGCGAGAATGGCAACAGAGAGGCAAAGTTCGATGTCTCAAAACTGACAGTATTCTGTGTTGATGTTTTTTCAAATGAAGACGGCATCACCCAGACAACTACCCAGACAACTACCCAGACAACTATCCAGACAACTACCCAGACAACTACCCAGACTCTGTCAGATGTGCAGATTGCAATCATTGAATATATTCATAGTCATCCTAAAGCAAGTCGTAAAGAAATCGCTGCAAATATAAACGGTATCACAGAGAATGGCGTGAAATATCATATGCAGAAACTGCAAAAGCAGGGAATAATCAAACGCGTAGGTGCAGACTTTGGGGGGCATTGGGAGATTTGTGGAAGCTGATTCCTTGCTTTGGGCGTAATCCGTATTTCGAGCGGAGAAAAGGCAAACGGATGCTCTCTCCCGAAGAGCAAGAGCTGATTATCGAAACCGCGCGGCAGGCTGGTGTGAAGGAGGCATTCAAGTTCGATAAATACGAATATCAGTATAACTGGAAGGATTAAGCCGGCTTCATCGGCAAAGACAGCCAACTGCTTTCTCGGATGAAGCTAATTGCCTTGCTCGACGTGTCTAATCGGGATTGAGGTTGTAGCAGACAAGGATTGCAGTCCTACCATAGCGAGGACTGCAGTCCTGGTATATCCGTACCGGGTGAGGACTGGATTGCCCGGTACGGCAAAGCAAAGATTTTTTTGCGTATATTTGTCTTTGTGAAAATTATAAGTTGGTTCTCTGTGACTATAATCTAAGTAAAGGATGAAAAACAGAATGGAAATACCGGAATCGGTGATAGTGGAACGATTAAAGCAAGGTGATGAGGAGGCCTATAAGTATCTTTATCGTTACCATTATGCATCGTTGTGTCATGTGGCTTATGGTTATGTTGGCGATGATTTCCTGGCTGAAACATTGGTAGGAGATGTAATATTTCATTTGTGGGAAATCCGTGAAACATTGGATGTGCAAATATCTTTGCGTAGTTATCTTGTGCGTGCCGTTCGTAACCATTGCTTAGATTATTTGTCCTCGAAGCGGGAGAAAATAGAAGTGACATTTTCTGCTTTGGATAAGAATGATGGAGAACAAAAATGTTATATATTGTCAAATGATTATCCGCTTGGTACGTTACTTGAGCGGGAGTTGGAAACCGAAATATCTTCTGCTATACACCGCTTGCCTGAAGTATGCCGGAAGGTTTTCTTAATGAGTCGTTTTGAAGGAAAAAAATATGAAGAAATAGCTGAGGAACTTCATATCTCGATTAATACTGTAAAATATCATATAAAGACAGCTCTTGCCCAGCTTCATAAGTCGCTTGCACCCTATTTGTTAGGATTGATTCTGTTTTTTCATTCTATTTTTTGAAAAAATAAGGCTTTCGACCTACCCCATTGGTTTAGTTTATCGTCTTTATTATAGAAACATTGATGGATGAAAGAAAAAGATGCATATATTGATGATTTGATTTCTAAGCTACTAACCGAAGGGCTTAGAGAAGAGGAACGTTTGAAATTGGATGCTTGGATGGCACAATCAGACGAGAATCGTAGGTATGTGATGGAATGTCAGGAAATCTGGTTTTCTGCTGTTGATGCATCGGAAAGTGAACGATATGATGCTGGTCAGGCATATAAAACGTTTTGTTATCGTATAGCTGATTCTCAACGTAAAAAGCAGAAACGGATTCGTTTGTGGAAAGTGTTTAGTCAATGTGCGGCTGTGGCTGCAATTGTATTGATTGCAGTCTTTTCATATCGATATGGAGGAATGAATTTGCAACAATCTTTAACCGATATTGAAGTGGAGGTTCCTTTGGGCGCACAGTCTAAAATACGTCTTCCTGACGGTACATTGGTGATGCTGAATGCTGGGTCTCGCATTCATTACCCACAAGATTTCGGTGTCGATAATCGTAAAGTGGAATTGGAAGGAGAAGGGTATTTCGAAGTGAAACATGATTCAGAAAAACCTTTTTATGTTTATTCGGAAAATTTGTCAGTAAAAGTATTAGGCACGAAATTCAATTTTCGCGATTATCCCGAAGATGAAATAGCTGTGGTTTCGTTGTTAGAGGGTAAGGTAGGTTTAGACAATTTGCTTCGTCAAGAAGCTGAAATAACACTTTTACCTGATGAACGAGTAGTGCTTGACAAACGGGTAGGGCAGATGAAAGTGGAAACGGTAAAGCAGATAGCCATGGATTCTCAATGGAAAGACGGAAAACTTTCGTTTGATGAGATGTTGCTTCCGGAAGTGGCTACCATACTGGAACGTAGTTACAATGTACATATTCGTTTGGCTACAGATTCGTTGTTAGGTTATCGGTTTTATGGTAGTTTTAATCGGACAGAACAGAATATCAAGGATGTGCTTGAGGTTTTGAAAGCAACAAGGAAGATGAATTATGTTTTAAAAGGGAATGAAATAGTTTTATATTAACTTTTGTATAACTTTAATATTGAATCATTATGAAAAATACAGAACCGTCAATATTTGAAGATTTAAGGTAGGAAGATTACATAAAAAAGAAAGTCGGAAAATGTGCAAGATTTTCCGACTTAACTCCTCTTCTGCCATGTAAGTATGTGAAATGTTTTCTAAGGAGTGTGTAAAAGTACGAAAAACATTCTTTAGAGGGCTTCTTTTATTCAATTTTTAATCTTTAAAATTCTATTTTATGAATTACTATAGAAAGCTAATGCTAACAGCTTTGGCTTTGTTCGGGCTTCAGTTGGGAATGTTTGCCCAAACATTGTCTTTGAAAATGAAAGATGTCTCGGTTAAAAGAGCAATGATTGAGTTACAGGCTCAAAGTGGATATTCATTTGTTTATATAGCAGGTGATGTAGATACGGATAAGAATGTTTCGGTAGATGCAAAGCAGTTGGATGACGCTGTGAAGCAAATTTTACAGGGGCAGCAAGTCAAATATGAAATTCAAGGGAAAAATATTGTAGTAAGCAGAATTGGACGTAGGCAGAGTAGCACTCAACAAAAAAAGCGAATATCAGGAACTGTTAAAGATAAGAATGGTGAACCTGTAATAGGGGCTTCTATAAAGGAAGTGGGTACATCCAATGGTACAATAACGGATTTGGATGGTAATTTTATATTGGATATTAATTCGACAGAAACAGAGATCGAGATTTCATATATTGGCTATGAAACTTTATTGGTGAATCCTAATGACACAAATATGCAGTCCATTGTATTACAGGAAGATTCACAGGCTTTGGAAGAAGTTGTAGTTATCGGGTATGGCACAACTAAAAAAAGTGATTTGATAGCATCTGTATCCTCTGTTAAAGGGGACGTGATTCGTTCTTCTGCATCAACCAGTATCAGTGATGCATTGCAAGGGAAGGTGCCGGGAATGGATATTGTTAGCTCTCGTTATGAAGGAGATAATAGAAGTATCTATATACGTGGAAGTCGTTCACTTAAAGCAGGTAATACTCCACTGGTTATTATAGACGGTGTGCCTGGTGATATGTATAATTTAAATATGAATGACGTAGAATCGATAGAAGTACTTAAGGATGCAGCCAGTGCGGCTATTTATGGCTCTCAAGGAGCAAATGGCGTTATTATTGTTACAACAAAGCGTGGTCCACAATCAGGAAAAACAAAGATAAATTATGATGCTTTCTATGGTATTGATGTGCCGCACTTTATGGATATGATGCCTGCTCAAAAATTCTTGCAACTGAAAAGAGATGTATATAAATTAGAAAATAACTGCTGGGGAGAAAATATTCCAGATGAGCAGATTTTTACAGATGACCAGTTGGACATGATAGCCAATGGTGAATTTTATGATTGGCAGGATATTATTTTTAGAAATGGTTCTACGATGAAACATAACTTATCGATAAGCTCGGGCAATGAGAAAACTCGTTTTGTTATTAGTGGAGCTTACGAAAGGAATTTGGGATATAATCAGAATAGTGAAGCAAGAAAATACTTTTTGACTGCAACCATCGATCATAAATTGACAACGTGGATGGATTTGGGAGCAACCATCCGTTTCCGTCAACGTCATAGTAGTGGGTTCTCTGAATACGGGCAAGCTTTATTTTATGGTACTCCTTTATGCCGTCCTTATGATGCGGAAGGGAATGTAATTACTTATCCTAATCCTGACGAAGGTTCGGTGAGTGTCTTGGGAGATTTTATTGATGGTCAGTATAAAAATGATACGGATAATATGAATTTTAATTCTGTGTTTAATCTGACAATCAGACCGATAAAGCATGTGACTTATCGTAGTAATTTAGGGTATACTTATAATACGACCAAGAATGGCTATTTTTATGGGAGTAAGTCTTTCCAAGTGAATGGCGGTGTAAATAGAGCAGGCAGAAGTTCTTCTTTTGATAATCGAATAACTTGGAATAATACGGTCACTTATGATAATACATTTGGGGAACATCATGTCGTAATCGATGCAATCCATGAACTTATTAGGTATCAAACGGATAATATGTCTGCATCCGGAAGGTCCTTAGATGTTGAAGAGATGACGTATTATAACTTAGGTATATTAACTGATAATATAGGAATAGGAAGTGGATATAGCGGTTATCAGTTGGCTTCTTTTATGGGACGTGTTAGATATGATTATGCCGGTAAATACTTATTTAATTTCTCTGTTCGTTCTGATGGATCTTCTCGTCTTGCAGAAGGCAATAAATGGGCAACTTTCTATTCAGGAGGTGTCGCTTGGCGTTTATCGGAAGAAGATTTTTTGAAAGACGTTGCTTTTTTGTCAAATCTGAAATTAAGATATGCCTATGGAATGGTAGGTAATCAAGCGATTGATTCTTATGTGACGTTAGAAAAATTAGGCAGCTATCCTTATCAGTTTGGAAGTGCAGGAACCGGATTTTATGGTTATCGACCAGATGCTTTAGCTAATAAAAATTTAGGTTGGGAGATAACCCGTACTCATAATGTTGGCTTGGATTTTGGCTTTTTCCAAGGTCGGTTAAGCGGAAGTGTTGAGTATTATCATACGACAACAGATGATTTGCTTATGGATAGGGCGATACCTGTGACTACAGGCTTTTCAATGATAACACAGAATATTGGGAAAACTCAAAATACGGGTTTTGAGGTTGCACTTAATGGTAATTTGATACATCGTAAAGATTTGTCTTTTGATATGTATTTTAATTTCTCTGTTAATAATAATAAAATTGTTGATTTGATTAATGGAGAAGATGATGTTACTAATAATTGGTTCATCGGACATCCTATAAATGTGGTCTATAACTATGAAAAAATAGGAATTTGGCAATTGGGTGAAGAAACTGAAGCTGCTAAGTATGGGAAACAGCCAGGAGATATAAAAATGAAAGACCAGAATCCGGAAGAAGGGCAACAGATAACAGCAGATGCAGATAAAGTGATTTTAGGAAATAAAGATCCTAAATATATTGCGTCTTTGGGTGGCCGTTTGCAATGGAAAGGATTAGACGTGTCCTTCAATTTGAACAGTCGTTGGGATTATTTGATTGAAGCACCGGGATATGGTTCATGGGTATTGCCGACAGGTACCCGTTGGCTTGCGGATGTAGATTATTGGACACCTGATAATCCGACAAATTTATATCCGCGTCCCAGTGCTTTATGGCCTGCCAATGTGGATTTGTGCGGTATAATGAAGGGAGATTATATCAAGTTGCAGGATTTAACGGTTGGGTATGATTTTGCACGTTTAATGCGTAAAAGTCTTCCAGTATCTAAATTGAGGGTTTATATTCAGTTAAGGAATGCATTTTATTTATATCGTGCTGCTAGGGAAAATGTTATTCCGGAATCTCCGGGCATTGAGCTAACTGTACCTAAGAGTTTTAATTTTGGAATTAATTTGTCTTTTTAAACGGTAAGAGATATGAAAAAGAGAATAGTGAAGTATTATACTTTAGCAATTATATTGTCATTAACAATTACTGCTTGTGAGGATTTTCTTTCAGAAGATCCCAAAGGAATAATAACTGAAAGTTATGCCTTGACTGAAGAAGGGGCAGAGAAAGAAGTCTTGAGTTTGTATCAGATAAATACAGACTTGCTGGAACATTTATATATGGTAGGTGAAATGGGTAGTGATGCTATTGCATGGGGTGGAAATACACGTAATTATTGGAAAGCGAGCGTTATTTATGAAGATGCTTATATGGTAGATAATGCGGATAATGGAAATCTATGGAAATGGCTTTATGTAGGATTGACTACTGCTAATACCGCTATTTATGCAGTGAATAATGCGGATATCCGGACAGAAGGTAAAAAAGAACAGTTGCTTGCCGAAGCTCATGCCATGCGTGCTTTTTATTTACATGAACTGGTTGTGCAATTCGGGCCTTATGCTAATTTTATTGATGAGCCGGTTAAATCTATAGAGCAGATACAAGTAAATCAGCCTGGGGTTGAAACATTCTATAAAACAATATTCGAAGATTTGGATATTGCAGACCAATCACTAAAGATGCCGATGGAACTTAAAACGCAGGAATTTGGACGCTTGAATCTTGGTGTGGCGAAGGCTTTAAGGATGAAGGTTTTAATGTCTTTGGCATGGTTTGATGAGGAAATTATTAAAAATGTCGGATTTAATGGAAAATCTGATTGTTATCAACAGGCGGCTGATATAGCAAATTCTTTAATTACAGACTATGGTTATAAACTTGAAGATGATTTCGCATCTGTTTTTTCTGCTGACAATCAGGAGAATGATGAAATAATATGGTCTATCCAGTACGGAAATACGATATTTGATTCACAAAATAATTATTTAGCTCGATATTGGGTTTCTCAGGTAAATCGTTCTGTAAATTCATATACGAAAACAATTGATGGGTTACAAGCTCATAGTGTATATTATGGGAGAGAATATCGCACCGTTATGCCTACTTATTATTTTATTAAAGCTTTTAATAAGTATGATAAACGTCGGGAAGCAACATTTATAACAGGTTATTGTCGGACTCCGGAAGGTGGTGTTGAATTTCCTGACTTTTCTGATACATTGCTTATTCGTTCATTAGATGTGGTCCCTCAAGAAGTGAAAGAGCAATATGCACAGCGGGGAATTATTTGTGATGATATCGCAGATTTGTATGACTTGGAAACAGGGGAAGTGAAAGGTACCAGTGCAAGAAGTTGTGCTAATAATATGACAAAGTGGTTGGATACAAGTCGATTGACGGCTAAACAAGAATATTCCTTTAAAGATGCAATTCTGATTCGGTTAGGTGAAGTTTATTTGACTTTGGCTGAGGCTTATGTTCGTTTAGGAGAAAAACAGAAAGCTGCAGACGTGATTACTCAATTGCGCCAACGTACACTCGTTCCAGGTCACGAGCAGGAACAGGCTGTGACAGCCAACGATATGACTATGGAATTTATCTTAGATGAAGGCATACGTGAAATGGGAGGAGAAATAGGACGGTGGGAAATGCTGAAAAGAGCTTTGACACCTAATGAATGGGTACAATGGCTGAGAACGCACAATCCTGATACAGCAACCGAAGGAGCTCAAGGAATAGGCGTTCAGGCATACCACGTTTATCGTCCTGTTCCTTTATCAACAGTGGATTCGTATGCAGCCTTAGGCATGGAGTTTAAGAAAACAGAAGGTTATACTTATTGATGCAACAATTGTTGTGTTGACTAAAAACAATTTATTATTATGAAAAAGTTCTGTTTTATTATTTTATTGTTTGGATTGAATGTTTTATTGAGTCTTAAAGCACAAACACCGCCTATTACACCGGCATGGGCTTTCAAACATATTGTATGGGAGGATAGCTTGAACACTGAGGCTGGGGTTAAAAGACTGGTTGATTCTTATTTGTCGAGAAATATTCCTGTGGGAGCGACTATTATTGACAGTCCTTGGTCGATGGCTTATAATGATTTTAATTGGGATAAATCCAGATATCCGAATCCCGAAGAAATGATTGCTTATTTTAAGCAGAAAGATGTAAAAGTAATATTGTGGCTTACGGGAGTTGTTAACCAAAAAGGGAAAGATACTTCTCTGCAGCAATGCGAAACGTATGACTTGGTGCGTAAGAATCATTGGGGCATTAATGGTAGTGAACCTCATGAATGGTGGAAAGGATATGGCATACATGTTGATTTCACTAATCCTAAAGCTGTGGAATGGTGGGGAAAACAATTAGATAAGGTGTTTATTGATGGCGTTTATGGATGGAAGGTGGATCAAGGAGAATTTTGGTTCGGTGATTCCCTTCAAACATCGAAAGGTGGAATGAGCAATTCGGAGTTTCGTCCTTATTATTACGACGCAATGTTTGATTATACTTTGAAGAAAAATCCTAAAGGGATTATTATAGCTCGTCCGTATTCTCACCAAGGAGGTTATTTTGCTTCAACAGGTAAGTTGAATCTGGGTTGGTGTGGCGACTTTTCTGGAAACTGGAGTGGCCTTAAATTGCAGATTGATAATATTTATCGTTCTGTTTTAAGAGGGTACGCTTCACCAGCATGTGAAGTGGCTGGCTTTTTTAATGAAAGAGCTGGTAAAGAGGAATTTATCCGCTATATACAATTTGGTTGTATGACAGCAGCTATGATAAACGGTGGAGAAAATGGGGCATTTACGAATCACTTGCCTTGGTATCATGGGAAAGATGTGGAAGACATCTATCGTTATTGCGTAACTCTGCATGAAGAATTGATTCCTTATTTGTTTTCTACGGTTGTGGATGCCCATCTTAACGGAGGAGCGTTATTGGAAAATGTTTCTTTTAAAGAAGAAAGCCACCAGGTGGGCAATTATATTTTTACAAAGGCGATAACTTCAGACTCAAGTGTGGCTTTTCATCTTCCAGCCGAAGGGAAATGGTGTGATTTCTGGTCGGGAGAAACATTTGATGCGGGAGAAAAGATTGTAGGTGAATATCCGTTGCAGCAATTCCCTTTGTTTATAAAGAAAGGAGCTATTATCCCGATGTGTATTCAGTCGGATGTAACTCATATCGGAAGTGATAAATTAAAGGGCTATCGTACTTTTTTGATTTATCCTAATGGCGTTTCGTCTCAACTCAGCCATTTGCCTATAGATGATGGTACAGCTTATTTTGATTGTTTGGTTTCTTATGATGAAAGTCGGGGTGAGTTGGTGTTGCAGGCTGAACATTCCGCCCAATATGCATTTATATTAAGAGGTGTTCCTGCTGTTTCTGCAGTAGAGAATGTGGATAGTTGGGAATATGATGCTGCAAAGAAAGAATTATTAATAACCGTTTCTGGGGCTGAGAAACGTATATCCATTCATTATTAAGAGTTGATATTTGATATTTGCAGGCAGCTTTATGAAAGATTGATTTCATAAAATTGCCTGCAAATGTTATTGTCTGTAGGAGTTTTATCCCTTAGAATACGTAGCCGAAGCCGAGATTCAGGTAGATGGGGTACATGGCGAAAGTAATGGTCTGGAAATCTTTCTGGAAGATATCATTTAGCCCCCAGGTGAGGTCGGCATGTACGGTCAGATGCTTGTAGGCACGCCAAGATCCGCCCACTTGCAGTCCCCACTGGAAGTGACGGAGATCTTCCGAAAAGTCGTATGTGGCAATGTTTCCGCCTGTAAAGTTGACACGGCTGCCCGTAGCGTCGGGGGTACGCAGATGACCTTCGTAGACATTGCCGTCGAAATCACCGCTCATCATGTATGCCAGGTAGGGACCGAACACCAGCTTCCAGCGTTCGCTGATTTTATAGTTGGCGAGGATGGGAATCGTGAGGAGCGACATTTTCACTTTGGTCTTTACGCCTCCGGTCCAGAGTCCCTGGATTTTCCCGCCTGTCTCGCTGAGGATTTCCATGCCATAGTTTTTTACAGTGGCTTCGGTCGTCATGCTTTTGCTGTCGAGCCGCAATCCCAGGCTTACTCCCCATTTCTTTGCCGGGTCTATCCATTTGGTGGCGTTTCCTTCAATGGTAATGGCAAGTCCCGGCTTGTAACTGTCCAGGCTTCTGATTTCTTGTGGAAGCGGGATGGGAGAGGTGCCTCCGATGTTCACACCTGCCTTGAATTCGTATTCCAAGCCGTGTAGAGACGACCAGAGCAAACCTTTGTGTTCCGACCATTGCGCGTAGGCAGCGGTAGTGCCGAGGGTCAGGACAGCCAGTAAAGTAAGTATGTATTTCTTCATATTGTTTTCGTGTTAAGGGTTATTTGCAGATTACTTCCACTTCGTCGATGCAAAGCTCGCTTCCGATAGCGCCACGGAAATAGCCTCCTTCGATGCTGGACGAGAAGACGATAGCCAGTTTGTATTTGCCGTTGGCAAGTCCTTCCTCGTCAATGGTCTTGCCGTTTTGAGGCTCGAAGGTAAGGTCGAAGCGGGTCCATTCATCGGTTTCCTTCATGTCGGAGATGCGTGCCATCAGTGCGACATGCTCGTCGACTCCTCCACTCAAAGGGAGTGCGTCGCCGTCGACGGTAAAATCATTGGTCGGGGCTTCGTAAAGCAGGGCGTAGATGTCACCCATGTCTGTCCGCCCGGCAACCTCGTTCTTTTCTTCATCAGTAAATACACTGCCTGCCTTGTATTTGTACCAACCGGTAATGCGCACGGGGCGTTTGGTGAACGGGAATCCGAAGTGGGTAGCCTGACGGGGAGCCATTACGGCATTCTGTACATCAAAAGAGCCTACAAATAAGTTGCCTGCCGCGATAGGCATGCCGATGGGTTCTCCGAAAGAACCGGTATCGCGGGTGGTGAGGCGGACGAACTTGCCGCTGTAGCCTATCATTCCCTGTACGGTAGGATATTCGGTTTCATTGAGCGCCATGCCGCTCAGCTCGTATCCGGGATTTCCGCTTGCCCATTGCATGATGCCCGATTCGTTGGTCAGGTAGAAGATATGGAACGGCGTGGTGGCACGCAGGTTTTCGAAAGAATAATGTGTAGGCAGTTCCATTTTGTTGATGCGGATGATGTAGGTGGCTGTGGTCCCTCCGTCTTCCGAAGTTACGGTAAAGCGGCGTATGCTCTGCTGGCTGAAGTCGTAATAAGGCGGTTGGTCGCCTGCCTTTTCTTCATCGGCCTGAATGGATGCTCCGTCGGCAAGCGTGAAGTTCAGCTCTTGCCGGGATACGTCCGTACCGTCGAGTACATAGATTTCGATTTCTTTTCGGTTTGCGTCGATGCTTGCCAGCTGGATGTTTTCACCGGTGCACTCATCGATGGCCGCTTCCACGTTCAATGCTTCGTCCTGAATGCAGGAAGAAACTGACAAGGCAAGCAGGATGCCTGCAAAGATTTTTCTGATATTCATGATACTTTTGACTTATGCATAATGTTGTACAAAAGTAGTAAAATAACTGATAGATACAGTCATGCGAATGTTAAAAAGCAGGGAAGCCGGGATAGAATGATAAAAAATCCGGTCTCCCTCGCGGGAAACCGGATGAAATTTGTCGCACCTGATTGAAAAATTATACAATGCCTTGAGCCATCATGGCGTTAGCCACTTTCATGAATCCGGCTACATTGGCACCTTTTACGTAATTGATATAACCGTCTGGTTCGGTTCCGTATTTCACGCAGGCTTCGTGGATATTTTTCATGATGCTCTTCAGCTTTTCGTCCACTTCTTCCTGGCTCCAGCTCAGCTTGATGGAGTTCTGAGTCATTTCCAGACCTGATACCGATACACCGCCGGCATTGGCTGCCTTGCCCGGAGCATAAAGGATTTTTGCATCCTGGAATACACGGATAGCTTCGGGGGTAGAAGGCATGTTCGCACCTTCGGATACAGCAATCACACCGTTGGCAATCAAGGCTTTTGCATCGTCGCCGTTGATTTCGTTTTGGGTAGCGGACGGCAGGGCGATGTCTCCCTTTTCGTTCCAAGGACGTGCGCCAGCAACATATTTGCAGCCGTATTTCTCTGCGTATTCGCGGATACGTCCACGGTAAAGGTTTTTCAGCTCCATGATGTAATCCAGTTTTTCACGGTCGATGCCGTCCGGATCATAGATGTAACCGTCGGAGTCGGACATGGTGACAACCTTGGCACCCAGTTCGATCAGCTTTTCTACAGTGTACTGGGCTACGTTTCCTGCACCCGATACCAGGCAAGTCTTGCCTTTGATGTCGATGTTACGGGTCTTCAACATTTCGAGCAGGAAGTAGATGTTTCCGTATCCGGTAGCTTCGGGACGGATTAAAGAACCACCGAACTCGCGTCCTTTACCGGTCAGCACGCCGCTGAACTCGCGAGTCAGTTTCTTGTACATACCGAACATATAGCCGACTTCACGTCCGCCTACACCGATGTCGCCTGCAGGAACGTCGGTTTCAGGACCGATGTGACGCCACAATTCCAGCATGAAAGCCTGGCAGAAACGCATTACTTCTGCGTTTGATTTACCACGCGGAGAGAAGTCGGAACCGCCTTTGCCTCCACCCATCGGGAGAGTAGTCAACGAGTTCTTGAATGTCTGTTCGAAAGCCAGGAACTTCAGGATACCGAGGTTTACCGAGCTGTGGAAACGGATACCGCCTTTGTACGGACCGATGGCGTTATTGTGCTGCACGCGGTAGCCCATGTTGGTCTGGATGTTTCCTTTATCGTCCATCCAGGTTACGCGGAATTGGTACACGCGGTCGGGGATGCACAGACGCTCAATCAGATTTACCTTATCGAATTCGGGATGCTTGTTGTATTCTTCTTCGATGGTACCTAACACTTCTTCTACTGCCTGATGGTATTCAGGTTCATTGGGAAATCTTCTTTTCAGATCTTCCAGTACTTTAGCTGCATTCATTCTTCTAATTGTTATTGGTTATAAATATTCTTCTAATTGTTTGATGCGACAAAAGTAAAGATTTGTTTTTATTTATGCAACAATTCGGTAAGAAAAACAAAAGAAAAATATCAAAAAGGCGTTTTTATTTTATTTTTATGTGGAAATGTTACTTCTTTTTAAGGGATTTGACAATCGGAATGAATACCAGGGCACCCGAAATAAGGATGGTGATGACCAGCATACCGTCGATGCGGGGGGAGGAGGTGAGGACGATGAAGCAAAGTGCCGCCCAGAACAAGGCAAGCACGACACATTGTGAAAGAGTGAGTGGTCTGCGCATACGCGGAAAGATAAAAGGTGAAAAAAAGTGTGCCTGTTTTTCATCGGGATGAAAGAGCAGGCACACTTGTTATTGGGAATTTTTGTTATTGTTTATGCAACTTCTTTGCTACGATAGCATCGATGCAGGCGATAGCGGTGATATTGACGATATCGCGTACCGAGCTTTCGATGTCGGTGAAGTGAATCGGCTTGTTCAGTCCCATCTGAATCGGGCCGATAACTTCCGTTTCGCTCATGTTCTGGATGAACTGGTAAGCGGCGTTGGCGGAAGTCAGGTTGGGGAATACCAGTGTATTGACCTCTTTGCCTTTCAGGCGGGTAAACGGATATTTCTCGTCGCGCAGCTCGTTGTTGAGAGCAAATTTCACCTGCATTTCACCGTCGATGGCCAGGTCGGGGAATTCGCGGTGCATGTAAGCTACTGCCTCGTGTACCTTGGCAGGACTTCCTTCCTGGTCGGAGCCGAAGTTAGAATAAGACAACATGGCCATTACCGGTTCCTGATTGAAGAAGCGTACGGCATTGGCGGACAGCTTGGCGATGTCAATCAGCGCATCTGTGTCGGGATGACGGTTAATCAGCGTATCGGCAATGAAGTAGGTACCTTTCTTCGAGTTGAGGATGTGCATGGTGCCGAAGTGTTTGTATCCCGGCTGGATGCCGATAACTTCTTTGGCAACTTTGATAGTGTTCGAATACTTGGTGTACAGACCGGTTACGAAAGCGTCAGCTTCACCGGTTTCCACCATCATCATACCGAAGTAGTTGCGTTCGAACATCTTGTCGTTGGCTTCCTGATAGTTAGCGCCTTCGCGGGCACGTTTTTCGCTCAGGATACGTGCATAACGTTCGCGGCGTTCTGCTTCACGGTCATGACGCAAGTTGACGATTTCGATGCCTTCCAGGCTTAAATCCAATTCTTTAGCCAGTTTCTCGATGCGTTCTTCGTTGCCCAGCAGAATCGGGTGGCAAATGCCTTCGGCTTTGGCTTCTACCGCCGCACGCAACATGTTGGGGTGCAGACCTTCGGCAAATACCACGCGTTGCGGATTCTGGCGTGCGGTCTCGTACAACTGGCGGGTCAGCTTGTTTTCTTGTCCCATCAGTTCGCGCAGGTGATTCTTGTAACCGTCCCAGTCGGTGATTTGCTTGCGTGCCACGCCCGAGTCCATAGCGGCTTTGGCTACAGCCATAGATACTTCGGTAATCAAGCGCGGGTCAACCGGTTTCGGAATGAAGTAGTCGGGACCAAAGGTCAGGTTGTTTACATGATAAGCGTTGTTTACGACGTCGGGTACCGGCTTCTTTGCCAATTCGGCGATGGCGCGTACGGCAGCTAGCTTCATTTCTTCGTTGATGGCAGTAGCGCGGGTATCGAGTGCGCCGCGGAAGATATACGGGAAACCGATAACGTTGTTAATCTGGTTCGGATAATCGGAACGTCCGGTAGACATCAATACGTCGGGGCGTGATGCCATCGCGTCTTCGTAAGAAATTTCGGGAGTCGGGTTGGCAAGGGCGAATACGATGGGGTGGTCGGCCATGCTACGCACCATGTCTTGAGTCAGCACGTTTCCTCTGGACAGACCCAGGAATACATCGGCGCCTTTGATGGCTTCTGCCAGTGTATGAACGTCGGTACGGTCGGTAGCGAAGAATTTCTTCTGTTCGTTCAGGTCGGTACGTTCTTTGGTGATGACGCCTTTACTGTCTAACATCAGGATGTTTTCCAGGCGGGCACCCAGTGAGATGTAAAGCTTGGTGCAAGATACGGCTGAGGCTCCGGCTCCGTTGACTACGATTTTCACGTCTTCAATCTTTTTGCCTGCCACTTCCAGCGCGTTCAGCAGACCTGCACTTGAAATGATGGCTGTGCCGTGCTGGTCATCGTGCATCACCGGAATGTCCAGCTCTTCTTTCAGGCGTTGTTCGATTTTGAAGCATTCGGGAGCCTTGATGTCTTCCAGGTTGATGCCGCCGAAAGTCGGGGCTATGGCCTTTACGGCTTCGATGAACTTGTCCGGGTCTTTCTCGTTGACTTCGATGTCGAATACGTCAATGCCGGCATAAATCTTGAAAAGCAATCCTTTTCCTTCCATTACCGGTTTGCCGCTTATGGCGCCTATATCGCCCAATCCCAGTACGGCGGTTCCGTTTGAGATGACGGCTACCAGGTTTCCTTTGTCTGTATAGTCGTAAGCTGTTTCGGGATTTTTCTGGATTTCCAGACAGGGTTCGGCTACTCCCGGGGAGTAAGCCAGTGATAAGTCGCGTTGAGTTTGATAAGGTTTGGTCGGTACAACCTCGATTTTTCCCGGTTTGCCTTGCGAGTGATAGAGCAAGGCGGCTTCTTTGGTTATTTTTGCCATATTCTTATAGATTTTTCGTTAATGTGCTGTGCAAAAGTAAGAATAAAATAACAAATGGACGATTATTCAGTTTAAAAAACTATAAATTGTTGAAATTACTATCCGAATTGGTCGATAAGAATTGTCAATTGGTCGGATTATTAGGACTAAATGTAATAACTTGTTTGTATTATGGTTATTCTTAGTTAAACACCTATTTTTATATAGATAGTTTTTTCCTATCTTTGCAGAGCTTTTAAACATGAGTGATAGTTTTCATAGGCAAATAACGATTTAAGGAAACACTAACAGTTATATTTATGAATATGAGCATGAAAAAAAACAGAAGTTTTTCTTCTAGCCGGATAGCCCTTTTCGCATTGGGCGTATCGGTGTTGACTGCATGTGGCGGTCAAAGCGGTAAAATGGGTGATGACGAGTTCGCGGTGCAGGAGGTGACCTCTACCTCCAGTGACCAAGTAACCAGGTATCCGGCAACAATCAAAGGGTTGCAGGATATTGAAATTCGTCCGCAAGTCTCAGGTTTTATCGTGAAATTGTGTGTAGACGAAGGTGCTACGGTACATAAGGGACAGGCATTGTTCCAGATTGATCCTACTCAGTATCAGGCTGCATTCGACCAGGCAAAGGCTGGAGTAGAGTCGGCAAAAGCAAATCTGAAGACTGTTTCTGAAACGGAAGTCAACAAGAAAATGCTTCACGAACAGAAAATCATCAGTGATTTCGAATACCAGACAGCTGTCAACAATCTGTTGACTGCCAAAGCCAATCTGGCACAGGCAGAAGCTTCGTACACAGCTGCCAAACAGAACTTAGGTTTCTGTACGGTGACCAGTCCTTCGGACGGTGTTATCGGTACGTTCCCTTACCGTATCGGCGCATTGGTCAGCCCGTCGGTAGCCGAACCGTTGACAACGGTATCTCAAATCGGGGATATGTATGTATACTTCTCGTTGACTGAAAAAGAGCTGTTGGCTTTGACGAAAGCGGGTGGTACACTGAAAGAACAGTTGGCAAAGATGCCGGAAGTGCAGTTGGAACTGTCGGACGGCAGCATCTACAAGGAAAAAGGAAAGATTGATGCCGTGAGCGGTGTTATCGACCAGACAACAGGTTCGGTAAGTATGCGTGCTATTTTCCCGAATAAGGAGAATGTGTTGCGAAGCGGCGGTACAGCCAATGTGATGTTCCCTTATACGATGGAGAATGTGTTATTGGTTCCGCAGTCGGCTACGGTAGAAATCCAGGACAAGAAATTCGTCTATGTATTGCAGCCGGACAGCACGGTGAAATATACCGAAATCCAGATTTCGAACCTGAACGACGGCAAGAGCTATATTGTGCTTGGCGGTCTGAAGTCGGGTGACAAGATTGCCGTGGAAGGTGTAACCCGTTTGAGCGACGGCATGAAGATTACTCCGATTACCCCTGCCCAGAAAGAAGCTAAGTATCATCAGGCTTTGAAAGACCAGAAAGAAGGCAATCTGGCAACAGCTTTTAATTGATTCAAAACGTACGATCGTTATATATAATATAAAGGTATAGAATGAGACTAGATAAATTTATTAACCGTCCGGTATTATCAACCGTTATCTCCATTTTGTTGGTAATCTTGGGTTTTATCGGTTTGGCTACACTGCCAATCACCCAGTATCCGGACATTGCGCCGCCTACCGTATCGGTTAGTGCGACCTATACAGGTGCCAATGCGCAGGCTGTGTTGAATTCGGTTATCGCTCCGTTGGAAGATCAGATTAACGGTGTGGAAAACATGATGTATATGCAGTCTACCGCTACCAACAACGGTTCGGCACGTATTACAGTATATTTTAACCAGGGTACAGACCCGGATATGGCGCAGGTCAATGTGCAGAACCGTGTGACTCAGGCACAGGGTCTGTTGCCTGCCGAAGTAACCCAGGTAGGTGTGACCACCATGAAGCGTCAGACTTCTATGTTGATGATCTTCTCTGTATACGACAAGGAAGATAAGTACAACATCGAGTTCCTGGAAAACTATGCAAGTATCAACTTGATTCCGGAAATCAAGCGTGTAAGCGGTGTAGGTGATGCCAACGTGATGGGTACCGACTACTCTATGCGTATCTGGCTGAAACCCGACGTGATGGCACAATACAAGCTGATGCCGAGCGACATTACCGGCGTGTTGGCTGAACAGAACGTGGAAGCTGCTCCGGGACAGTTCGGTGAACGCGGTAACCAGTCGTTCCAGTATACCATCCGTTATAAAGGACGTTTGTCGAGCACGACAGAATTTGGCGATATCGTCATCAAGTCGCTTCCCGACGGTGAAGTGCTTCGCCTGAAAGATGTGGCGGATATGGAATTAGGACGTTTGACGTACAACTTCAACAATACGGTAAACGGCCACAAGGCTGTGTCTTGTATCATTTACCAGATGGCAGGTACCAATGCGACGGAAACCATCGCCAACCTGGAAAAGGTGCTTGCCGAATATGAAAAGAACCTTCCGGAAGGCTTGGGTATCAATATCGCGCAGAGTGCCAACGACTTCTTGTTCGCTTCTATCCATGAAGTAGTAAAGACCTTGATTGAGGCATTTATCCTGGTGTTCATCGTGGTATATATCTTCTTGCAGGATATGCGTTCTACGTTGATTCCGGCTATCGCCATTCCGGTAGCCTTGATTGCTACCTTCTTTGCGCTGAAGATAATCGGCTTCAGTATCAACTTGCTGACCTTGTCGGCTATGGTGCTTGCGATTGCCATTGTGGTCGACGATGCCATAGTCGTCGTCGAGGGTGTCCATGCCAAGTTGGACCAGGGATATAAGTCGACGCGTGAAGCTTCTATCGACGCCATGAGTGAATTGGGCGGCGCTATCGTTTCCATTACCTTGGTGATGATGTCCGTGTTCATTCCGGTAAGTTTCATGAGCGGTACGGCAGGTACCTTCTACCAGCAGTTCGGTTTGACCATGGCTATCTCTATCGGTTTCTCGGCATTGAACGCGTTGACCCTTTCTCCGGCACTGTGTGCCTTGTTCTTGAAGCCTCATAACTCGGAAACTACGCTGAAAGAACGTATGGGCACAGCCTATAAGGAATCGCGTAAGATTATGGTGGCACGGTATACCGACGCGCTCGGCAAATGGATGAATCCGAAGATTGTCATCATCTTTACCGTGATTGCCATCTTGGGTATGATTTTCGGTTTCTTCAGCTTCAGCGAACATCCGGTGATTTGCGTACTGCTGATTATAGTCAGTATCCTGGCTTTGGCAGGTATGACTACCGATAAGTTCAAGGCGTCGTTCAATAAGTCGTATAATTCTCTGTTGGCTAAATATAAGAAACGGGTTGTTTTCTTCATCCACAAGAGATGGTTGTCAATGGGAATGGTCGGCGGAGCGATTGTATTGCTGGTTGTATTTATGAGCATTACTCCGACCGGTATGATTCCGAATGAAGATACAGGTACCATCATGGGTTCGGTAACCTTGCCGCCGGGTACTTCTCAGGAACGTGCCCGTGAAGTATTGGCGCAGGTAGACAGCCTGATTGCCGTAGACCCCGCGGTACAGTCGCGTACGGTGATTTCCGGATTTAGCTTTATCGGTAGTGGTCAGGGACCTTCTTATGGTTCTATCATTATCAAGCTGAAAGACTGGGAGGAACGTACGACGCAGCAAAGTTCGGATATCGTGGTAGCTTCGCTGTTTATGCGGTCGCAGAAATTGTTCAAGGACGCGCAGGTATTGTTCTTCGCGCCTCCTATGATTCCGGGATATTCTATTTCGACCGATATCGAGTTGAACATGCAGGATAAGACCGGTGGTAGCCTGGACCACTTCTTCCAGGTAGTGAACGATTACATCGCCGCTTTGCAGGAGCGTCCGGAAATCAATTCGGCTTCTACGAACTTCAACCCGAGCTTCCCGCAATATCAGTTGGACATCGACGCGGCTGCTTGTAAGAAAGCAGGTATCAGCCCGAGTGACATCTTGACTACCATGCAAGGTTACTTCGGCGGTATCTACGCTTCTAACTTCAACAGTTTCGGTAAGATGTACCGTGTAATGATTCAGGCGGAACCTGACGCGACGAAGAATCTGGAATCGTTGAACCGTATTAAAGTACGTGGCAGCGACGGTGAGATGGCTCCGATTTCGCAGTTCGTCTCGATGAAGAAGATTTACGGTCCGGATGTCATCAGCCGTTTCAACCTGTATACTTCTATCCAGGTGATGGTTTCTCCGGCAGCCGGTTATTCTTCAGGTCAGGCCTTGCAGGCAATATCCGAAGTGGCAGCACAGAACCTGCCGGCAGGTTTCGGTTATGAATTGGGTGGTATGGCACGTGAAGAGGCCCAGACGACCAATACGACGGGAATCATCTTCGTATTGTGTCTGGTATTCGTTTACCTGTTGCTGAGTGCCCAGTACGAAAGTTACCTGTTACCGTTGGCGGTATTGTTGTCAATTCCTTGCGGTTTGTTGGGTAGCTTCCTGTTCGTCAACGGATTCTCCGCATTGGGCAGCATCCCGGCACTGAAGATGATATTGGGTACGATGTCCAACGACATTTATATGCAGATTGCGTTGATTATGTTGATGGGTCTGTTGGCTAAGAACGCTATCTTGATTGTAGAGTTCGCCCTCGACCGTCGTAAGCAAGGTATGAGTATCTCTTGGGCGGCTGTCCTTGGTGCTTCTGCCCGTCTGCGACCGATTTTGATGACCTCTTTGGCAATGATTATCGGTTTGCTTCCGTTGATGTTCGCCTTCGGTGTAGGTGCTCACGGTAACCGTACGTTGGGTGCTTCGGCTATCGGTGGTATGTTGATTGGTATGATTTTCCAGATTTTCATCGTTCCGATTCTGTTCGTAACGTTCCAGTGGCTGCAAGAAAAAGTTAAACCGATGGAATGGGATAGCTTGGACGAAAGCGAAGTTGAATCTGAAATTGAACAGTATACTCCTACTAAACGATAAGATGATAATGAAGAAACAAATAATAGGAATTGTGTGTGTAGCTGCCATGATGAGCAGCTGCCACATCTATAAATCGTATGACCGTCCGGAAACGATAGATGCTTCGGGTATCTATCGTGACCCGGAGTCGCCTACGGATACCTTGGCTGTTTCCGATACGGCGAATATGGGAAACCTTCCTTGGCAGGAAGTGTTCCGCGATGCCAAGTTGCAGGCGCTGATAGAAGAAGGATTGGCCAACAATGTTGACTTGCAGGCTGCCATTCTTCGGGTAGAGGAGGCTAAAGTGATGCTTACAGCGGCTAAGTTGTCTTATCTGCCTTCCATTAACCTGGCTCCGCAAGGTACGTTGAGCAGTTTTGACAAGTCGAAACCGAGTCAGACATATCAGCTTCCGGTAGCGGCAAGTTGGGAAATCGATTTGTTCGGCAAGCTGTTGAATGCAAAACGCGGACAGCGCGCGGCTTATCTGCAAAGCCAATATTCGCAGCAGGCAGTGCGTTCGCAAATCATTTGCGGAATTGCCAATATGTATTATTCGCTGTTGATGCTCGACCGTCAGGTGCAGATTACCAGTGAAACGGTAGATATATATAAGGAGAATGTACGTACGATGGAAGCCATGAAGATTGCCGGTATGACTACCGAAGCGGGCGTGGCTCAGATTCGTGCCGCTTATTCTCAGGTACAAGCTTCGTTGCTTGACCTGAAACGTCAGCAACGTGAAACGGAAAACTCGCTTTGTGTATTGCTGGCAAAGGCTCCACAGCCGATTGACCGCAACACCCTGGACGAACAAGTGATGCCGGAAGACCTGACTACAGGTGTTCCCTTGCAGTTGCTGGAAAACCGTCCGGATGTGAAAGTAGCCGAAATGACCTTGGCAAGCGCTTATTACACGACCAATCAGGCGCGTTCGGCATTCTATCCGAGCATTACCATCAGCGGAACTGCCGGTTGGACCAATAGTGCAGGAACAGCTATCGTCAATCCGGGTAAAGTCATTCTGAATGCTGTTGCTTCGTTGGCGCAGCCTATCTTCAATCGTGGTCAGTTGATTGCTAACCTGAAGGTATCGAAGGCAGAAGAGAAGATTGCCCAGATGAATTACCAGCAGACTATTCTGGAAGCAGGTCAGGAAGTCAGCGACGCGCTTCATCTGTATGGAACACAAAACGCGAAACTGAAACACGACCGTGACCAGGTAGACCAATTGGACAAGGCGGTGATTTACACCAAAGCACTGTTCCAAAGCGGTGATGCCACTTATCTGGAAATCCTGACCGCACAACAGAGCCTGTTGAGCGCTCAGTTGACCGAAGTTTCTGATAATTTCCAACGCATGCAGGCAGTCATAAACCTGTATAGTGCATTAGGTGGAGGTCGATAAATGATTCTGTGGTTGAAACATGAAGCATTCACTCAATATAAAGTGAGTTAGATTGATGGCCCGTCATTGATGAAGAAAATTGCGTCAATGGCGGGCTTTTGGTATCTTCTCGGTGTTGAGACGTAATTTCTTCACAAAAATTTTCGTTTTATAAGAAATTTCCGTAACTTTAGACACGAGACATAGTGAAATTGTTTAAACATCATATTTAGTAGTATAAATTAAAGACTTTTATCACTGTGTTTCTTGCATCCGCCAGGTAATGGAAAGGATAATGTATTGAATTAACATTTAAATTGAATAACTATGATTAGTCCTTTAGCTTATGTTGACCCGTCAGCAAAGATTGGCAACAATGTAACAGTGCATCCGTTCGCTTATATTGACAAGAATGTGGAAATAGGTGATGACAATGTGATTATGCCTTATGCAAGTCTGATGAGCGGCACTCGTATGGGAAATGGAAACACAGTGTATCAGGGAGCTGTCGTAGCGGCGGTTCCGCAGGATTTCGCTTATACAGGCGAAGACACCATCGCGCGTGTAGGCAATAACAATGTAATTCGTGAGAATGCAGTGATTATCCGCGGTACACATGCCGGTCACGAGACTTCTATCGGCAACGGCAATTTTATTATGACAGGTGCCCGTTTGTCACACGATGTGACGGTGGGTAACAAGTGTATCATCGGAAACGGCTCGCAGGTATCAGGTAACTGTACAATTTTTGATTGCTCGATTCTTACTTCAAATGTACTGATGCAGGGAAATACCCGATTGGGCAGTTATTCGGTTGTGCAGGGCGGTTGTCGCTTCGTGCGTGATATCCCTCCTTATATCGTAGCCGCTCACGAACCCATTGAATTCTATAGCATCAATACGATTGTGTTGGAACGTGCCGGATTCTCGGAAACCGTCATCAAGCATATAGCACAGGCCTACCGTATATTATACAAGGCGAACACCTCGCAGCACGATGCGTTGATCCGTATCCGGGAACAGATTCCCAATGGTCCGGAAATCAATAACATCATTAAGTTTGTCGAAACTTCCAAGTTGGGTATTATTCATTAAATACCCGTCTGTAAAGATAAACAGGAGCATATATGGAAAAGCTTCCAGAGCCGGCAGGTTTTGGAAGCTTTTCTGTTTTTATGAATGTTCGCATTGTAATGTCTTTGTGACAGTGTGTTATCGTCTTTTCATACGTCTTGATTTTATGTCCTCCATTCGGGGGACGTACGTCCCCCGTATGGAAAACGTATATCCCCCGATTGGAGGACGTACGTTTTCGCTACGGAGGACATAAAAATGAAATAGCTGAAAAAGAATTGTCGTTCTTTATCAAAAGCTTTGGAGTCCGTTTATCAAAGGAATCCAATCGGATTATTTTTTTGTTTGTATACACTGTCTGTATACTGAAAATCTGCTATCTTTGTGCCGTTTTTAGTGTGAAAACGATGAAGAATAAAGTAACAGCCACATTTATCTTTGCTTTGTTGGTGGTAGGAGGTTTGTTGGCAATGTATTGGCTGCCTGTGTGGAAGGTAGACGGATATACCTTACGGAAAGTAGATTTATTATCCGATTTGCGTCCCGACCCGGTTGAGGAAGAGTTGTCTGATTCCGATTCCTTGGCATTGCCGCCTGTCGTAAAGCCGGTCTTTATCGATACGTGTAAGACCGGCATGACTTGCATCGAAGATTATGCAGACTCTACGATGCGGGGTATGTCGCATTTCTATGAGGCATTGGCCGAATGTCCTACGCTCGACCGTCCGGTGCGTATCGCTTACTTCGGTGATTCGTTTATCGAAGGAGATATCCTGACTGCCGATTTGCGCGCCTTGCTTCAGTCGCGTTTCGGCGGATGCGGAGTCGGTTACGTACCGATAACTTCGCGTGTGGCAGGTTTTCGTCCTACAGTCCGGCATACTTTTTCAGGCTGGCAGACCCATGCTGTGACCGATTCGGCAGGATTCAAGCGTCGTTTGCAAGATTTGTCCAATCATTATTACATACCTTCTCCGGGTGCCGGTGTCACTTTGAAAGGATTGGGGACGTATGCCGACCATCTCGCTTCCTGCGAGGCTTCTTCACTCTATTTCGTTTCCTCCGATTCCATCTGGCTGACAGCCCGTATCAATCAAAGTGAAGAACCTGTCTCGTTGGCTTTCGGTGGCGACAGCTTGTTGCAGGTAGCTACCGTGCGTGGCAATATACGCAATGTGGAGTGGAAGGTAGAGAAAACGGATTCTACCGCTATCTGTTATGGGGTGACCATGGATCCGTCCGCAGGTATCGTTGTCGATAACTTCAGTACGCGAGGCAGTAGCGGGGAACAATTAGGCGGCATACCGATGGCGATGTTGCGGGCGTATAACCGCTTGCGTACATACGATTTGATTGTCTTGCAATATGGTTTGAATGTCGCTTCGGAAGGCATTACGAACTATCGTTATTATACATCTGATATGGTCAATGTCATCAATCGTCTGAAAGCTGCTTTCCCGCAGGCTTCCATTCTTTTGGTAAGTATCGGCGACCGTGAATCGAAGAGCGAGACCGGCGAGCTACGCACGATGCCGGGTGTGAAGAGTCTGATACGTTATCAGCAAGCCTTGGCAGCCGAAACGCATATCGCTTTCTGGAATCTGTTTGAGGCGATGGGCGGTGAAGGCAGTATGGTGCGGATGGTAGAGAGTAAGCCGCAACTGGCCAATTACGATTATACCCATATTAATTTCCGTGGCGGGAAGCATCTGGCGAAGCTGCTTTTCGAGACATTGATATACGGACAGGAACAATACGAGAAACGGAAGGCGTATGAAGGTGATTAAGCATTTGTTTAAAGAATATGGAACCAGGATTTGCTGGCTATGCCTGTTTGTTGTGGCAAGTATTCCGCTTTATGCGCAAGACCCATTGCCCGACAAGTCTGTCCCTGACCGTCATTCGATACCGGTTTATCCCAGTGAAGAGATTACTCGACTGATGGAATTTATAGCCGTCGATAGTCCGATGCCTGCCGGGTTTCAGGAAACGACGGAAAACCGATTGGAAGACCCTGTCGGTTCGTTGTACCCTTTTTGGGAAAAGTTGAAGAAACAGGAAGGTCCTGTACGCATTGTGCATATCGGCGATTCACATGTCCGGGGGCATGTGTTCCCGTACGTGATGCGTTGTTGTCTGGAAGATGATTTCGGGAGTAATGCCGTCGAGTCGCGTCCGGTTTCTTATCAGACATCCGGATTGGCGGTCGAGACGGGGAGACCGGGTGTGGTATATCATATCTTGGGCGTGAATGGGGCAACGTGTGCTTCTTACTCTACTCCCGAACGCTTGAAGCAGGTAGCGGACTTGCATCCCGATTTGGTCATCATTTCGTTTGGCACCAATGAGGCGCACGGACGCAGGTATTCGGCTGCGGAACATCTTGCCGCTCTACAAGCTATGCTGACCACGTTGAAACAAGCCTGTCCCGATGCCGCTTACTTGTTGACCACTCCTCCTGGTGCTTACGTACGCAACGGACGCCGCGGTCCTCAGGTCATCAATCCGCGTACACAGACTGTGGTAGATACAGAATTGCGCTTTGCCCGTGAACAAGGCATTGCCAGTTGGGATTTATATGATATCGTGGGAGGAAAGAAACGGGCTTGCCTGAATTGGACTGCAGGACATTTCTTCCAGCGAGACAAGATTCATTTTACGAGAGAAGGATATAAATTACAAGGTTTATTGCTTCACGAAGCATTCATAAAAGCATACAACGACTATGTGGCAACTGGATTGGAGTAAACTGGCAGGGATTCTGACGTACGACCCTCACCAGCCGATGATATTCAACAGCGGATTGTTTCTGTTCCTCTTTTTAGGGTTCAGCCTGGTTTATGCCTTGTTGCAGAAGAAAACGACTGCACGCCTGCTGTTCGTTACGGCATTTTCCTATTACTTTTATTATAAGAGCAGCGGCATCTATTTCTTCCTGCTGGGTATCGTGACGGTAAGCGATTTCTTGCTTGCCCGTCAAATGGTACGCACGGTGACGCATTGGAGACGGAAACTGTTGGTCGTGACAAGTCTTTGCATCAACCTGGGCTTGTTGTGTTACTTCAAGTACACGAACTTTTTCTATGAGATGCTTTGCCCTTTGTGGAACGGACATTTCGAAGCCCTCGATATCTTCTTGCCGGTGGGCATTTCGTTTTTTACCTTCCAGTCGCTCAGTTATACCATCGATGTTTACCGTGGAGACTTGAAACCCTTGTCCAGCCTGCTCGACTATGCTTTCTATGTTTCCTTCTTTCCGCAACTGGTGGCAGGACCGATTGTGCGGGCACGCGATTTTGTCCCTCAGATACGTCAACCGCTGACCGTTACCAACGAGATGTTCGGTCAGGGAATCTTCTTTATTGTCAGTGGGTTGTTTAAGAAAGCGGTCATTTCCGATTACATCAGCATCAATTTCGTAGAGCGTATCTTCGATAATCCTGGTCTGTATTCGGGAGTGGAGAACCTCTTTGGCGTATATGGCTATGCCTTGCAGATTTATTGTGATTTCTCGGGGTACAGCGATATGGCAATCGGGCTTGCCTTGCTGTTGGGCTTCCGTTTTCCCATCAACTTCAATTCGCCTTACAAGTCGGATAGCGTGACCGATTTCTGGCATCGTTGGCACATCTCCCTTTCTACGTGGTTGCGCGATTACCTGTATATTTCGATGGGAGGTAACCGTAAAGGGAAAGTCCGTACGTATATCAATCTGATTGTAACGATGCTATTGGGCGGACTGTGGCACGGGGCTTCGTGGAATTTCATCTTGTGGGGAGGACTCCACGGCGTAGCTTTGGCAGTGCATAAGTTCTTGCGTAGCTTGTTGCACCGTCCCAAGACTTATCGCAATACGGGCATCCGGAAGTTCTTTGCCGTAATACTGACCTTCCACTTTGTCTGCTTTTGCTGGATATTTTTCCGTAATAACACTTTTGAAGGTTCGCAGACAATGATTCGGCAAATATTCACTTCATTCCATCCCGAACTCTTCATGCAGTTGGTTACAGGATATTGGAAGGTCTTTGCATTGATGGCATTGGGGTATGTGCTTCATTGGTTGCCAGACAGTTGGCAGGATACATGCAGCAGGGGAGTGGTACGTATGCCTTTGGTCGGTCAGGCATTGCTGGTCATTCTCCTGATATTCATTGTGATTCAGGTAAAGAGCAGCGAGATCCAGCCGTTCATTTACTTCCAGTTCTAAGAGGATGAGATTTTATAAACACAGAGACACAGAGACACAAAGTAAAGATTTTGATTTATTGATGAATAAAACTCTGTGTCTCCGTGTCTCTGTGTTCAAAATATGATTGGGAACCTTTAAAATCCCAATCGCTTGAATTCATTCTCGAAATTGGGTGTAAAGACACCTGTGCCCAATGCTTTCCGGATATCTTCCAGTGTCCAGAAGCGGCCTCCATCCAATTCATCGCTGGGGGTGATAATGCCGTCGTAGGTAGTGCGATGGCTGAATACCAGTTCTTTTTCACGGTCCGACTCAAACACATAGTGTGCCAGGAGTTGAGGCGTGAAGTCGGTAATGCCCAGTTCTTCACGTGCTTCCCGTTTCAATGCCATTTCCACACTTTCGCCTAAATCGATGTGTCCGCCTACGGAGGTATCCCATTTGCCCGGCTGTATGTCTTTCCACTCCGGACGTTTTTGCAGGAACAGTTCTCTCCGGCTGTTGAATACATGGAGGTGTACGACGGGATGCAGCAATTTGCTTCCGTTGTGGCATTCTCCCCGTGTGGCAGCTCCGGTAATGTTACCCTCTTCATCTACGATGGGGAACATTTCTTTTTCATTATCGCTTGTCATTTTAGTTGTTGTGTTATGATGGTTGTTATTTAGCGGTAGCCCATTCTTTGGCTCCCTGTTCTTTCAGTTTGGCTGTAAACGCTTTGGCTTTTTCCAAGGCAGCCGCTTCCTCTTCAGGAGAAGCATAGGCGTGCTGATACCCTTTTACCACATTCCATTCACCTCGGGTAAAGTCGGGAAACGCTACCGGCGCGCAACCGTTGTCCATCGACAATTCTCCCAGTTCGGCAAGGCAACACCATTCTGCCAAATCGTATACGTCCATATCCAAGGGCAATCCGTTCTGCAGGCAATATACCAGGCGGCTGTCCATGATAAAGTCCATGCCTCCGTGTCCGCCCACTTCTTTTGCCATTTTGCCATATTTCTTTAAGATGGGGTGTTGGTATTTGGCTACCAATGCTTCTTGTTCCGCCTGTGGAAGGAAACCGTGCGCGCTCAGGTCGTCCACTTTGGGCTTTACTCCGGAAGCGGAAAGCTGTTTGCTGTCGAGAGCATATCCTTCTACCGGATATTTGTTGGCGAATCCTTTTGTCCCCGTCAATTGATACAGGCGGTTGTAAGGCTGGGGCGTCATGACGTCGTGTTGGATTTCAATCACCTTGCCATTCGCTGTACGGATTAAAGTGGTAGTATGGTCGCCGTTACGGAAATGCGTGCAGGCGGAATCCGTGCGTTCTTCTACCAGGGCTTTTCCTACTACCGATTTGGTATCCATTGCCACCAAGGTCACCATACGGTCGCCGCGGTGGATATTCAAGGCTTGTGCCACCGGACCTAAGCCGTGTGTGGCATACACATCTCCCCGGTGACGCATATTATAGTCCAGCCTCCATCCCAGCTTGTCGTTTTCTCCGTTTTTCCAATAATAATCCCAAAACTCATCCAAGTTGTGGATGTAAGCTCCTTGTGCCCGGATTACTTCGCCGAAAACACCTTGTTGCGCCATGTTCAGCGTATTCATTTCGAACCAGTCATAACAGCAGTTTTCCAGAATCATGCAATGTTTGCGTGTCTTTTCACTGAGGTTAATCAGTTCCCAGCATTCTTTCAGGTTCATGGCGGAAGGCACTTCGATGGCTACGTTCTTGCCGTTCTCCAAAGCGCATTTGGCGATGGGGAAGTGGTGCAGCCAGTCGGCGGCGATATATACCAGGTCGATGTCATTCCGTTTGCACAGTTCTTCGTATCCTTTTTCTCCGGAATAGATGGCGGCTTTAGGCAACGAAGCTTTCTGCAACAGTTTCTGGCAAGCTTCGGCACGTTCTTTCTCGTAGTCGCACAAGGCTACAATCTGAGTGCCGGGAATATACGTGAAGCGTTCTACCGCACCGGGACCGCGCATGCCTAAGCCTACAAATCCTACACGCACTGTTTCCATTTTGGGAAGAGCCAGTCCCAATACGCTTTTCTGTCCGTCAGGACGTTCGGGAGTTTTCACGACAATGGTTCCTTTTTCCCATTCCCATTGCGTGCCTTTATCGTTGGTCTGTATGGTTGATTCGGGTTGTGTGGCGCATGCTCCGAGGGTTAAGCAAAGTCCTAAGGCTAATGTCTTGATAGTTTTCATATTTTCTTTTGTTGATGGTTATGCTTTAGTGATAATCAGTTCTTTTAATTGTTGCGAGATGTAACGCTGCATGTCGGGGACGGCTTTGCAGGTTTCCTGGTAAAGTTTGTATTGTGCCAAGGCGCGTACATGGTTATGTTCGGCATAGTTCGTTTGGTAATACGTATCTCCGTTGAGGTAGTCGGTCAGAAACCGTACCGCCTGCATGTATGGGAAAAGTCGGACAGCATAGGGCAACATTTCTATTTCGAGAGGGGTAAGAAAAGTGATTGCCGACTCAAGATAGCCTTTGGTGAAAGCCCGGAAAATATTCAGGTTGAAATGGATTTTGTCTGTGTCCGGTTCGTCTTCGGGTGCTGTGCTGCCAGCTGTGCGCAGGAAGTCGCCGAAATCGGAAAAGACGAACGAGGGCATGACTGTATCCAGGTCGATGATGCAGAGCACTTTCCCTTCCGAGTCAAACAACATGTTGCTCACTTTCGTGTCGCAGTGGCAGATGCGTTTAAGCAATTGTCCTTCGCGGTAAAGCCGTTCGGCAAGACACATCTCGTCGGCATCCCGTTCTATGTCGTCAATCAACGGTCCGACTTTCTCTTTACGTCCCGCTTTATCCTGCTTTACGGCTTCCCTTAGCTGTTGCATACGAAACTCCATATTGTGAAAGTCGGGTATGGTTTCTTCCAGCTTTTCGGGCAGGTCAGCCAGCATCGATTCGAATTCTCCGAATTTCAGTCCTACCAGATAAGCCGTATCCGGTGTCACTTCGGTCTGTGTATGCGAACTGCGGATATATACACAGGCACGCCAATAGTGGGTTCCGTCGAAATAATAAGTCTTCCCTTCCGCCGTGGAGAGGAAACGCAATACCTTCCGTTCTATATCTTGTTCGCCCCGTGCCGCCAGTTTGGCGCGGATGTGTTCCGTTACGCATTCGATGTTGTGCTGCAGCTGTTCCACGTTGGTAAATACGTGATGATTGATGCGCTGGAGGATATAGTCGTCCGCCTCATTTGTCGTGACGAGGTAAGTCCGGTTAATCAGTCCCGACTGTATAGGCGTGGTATCCTTTATTCCTTTAATTTGTGGAAAATGGGAAATAATAGGTTGCAATTCGGTATCCATCGTTCTTATATGCTTGTGTTTTTATCAGTTGGTGAATGTTGGTCATGCGGTTTCTTGTATTTTCCATTCTTTCAGCGTATGCCGTTCGGTGTCGAAACTGATTCCGACCTTTACTATGGGAAGTCCGCATAAGGCAAAGCGTTCGGGATAGTTTTTCAGGTCAATCTGCTCCATGGCTTGGTCTGCGCTCTTGTCAAGTTTCACTTCAATGACATATAAAGTCTGTGTGGTGCGCATGACCACGTCTACCCGACCTTGAGGCGTGTGCACTTCCACGTCGGCATAATAGCCCATCAGGGTGAAGATGATGTAGAGCACCTGCTGGTAATGTCCTTCGTATTGGGTGTTGTCGGTATAGGGAACGGTGGACAGAAAGGTTTGTAGCAGGCGCAAGGCTCCGTCCATGTTGCCTTCGTGCAATTGCTCTGCCATCAGTCCCAGTACCGTGCCGACCTGTTCCGTGTCCTTTACATAGTTGCTTGTCAGGCTGTTCATCAGTCCCAGCCGTACTTCCTGGTTCGGAATATCGAGCGTGTAGAGCTTCGAGAAAGGCGAGTAATCCTTAATGGTAAGGTATCCGCTTTGATACAAGAGGGGAGTGATGCCTGTCAGTTGGTTGGAGGGTGCGTCGAAGCTTTCGCTTCTCACCTTTCGCCCTCCTATCTGTTGCGGGGTGACCTGGTATTTTCTCAGCATTTCAATCAGATAAGTAGGCGTACCGCTCCCGAACCAGAAGGATTCCAGTTTCTTCATGCTGAAAGCGTTCATCAGGCTATAAGGATTATAGATGTCGGGCGATGGCCACGTAAAGTGGTACCCGTCGTAATAAGACTTCAGCTCGTCCAAAAGCCGGGTTTTATCTATGCCCGATTTGTCCGCGAACCTATCCAGGTCGGCATCCATCTGCGTACGTATTTCCTCCTGGGTAATACCGCAGATGGCGGCATACGTTTCATCCATGCTCATATTCTGTATGTTGTTCAGCTCGCTGAAGATGCTGAGTTGAGAGAATTTGGTAATTCCGGTCAGGAATACGTAGCGCAGGTAAGGGTCGCATGCCTTGAGGGGACTGTAGAAGTTGCGCATCACGTCGCGCAATACAGGCAGGTTGCGCTCTTCGTGCATCACGTCCAGCAAGGGAGCGTCGTATTCGTCTATCAATACCACGACTTGCCTGGCGTACTTCGCATATACATCCATTATCAGGTCCTTTAGTCTTACGTTGACATCTTGTGTGTTGCGTGCAGGTATTTCCAAACGCTTCTCATTATCTTGCAAGATGCTATGGAGGTACCTGTTTAAGGTTTCCTCCTTCATGTGCTTGCCTAGGCTCATGTCGAAGTGCAACACGGGATACGGTGTCCATTCTTTTTCCATCTGTTCGATGGCAAGTCCTTCGAAAAGCTCTTTTCTCCCTTCGAAGTAGGCATGCAGCGTACTTGTCAGCAAGGATTTACCGAACCTTCGCGGGCGACTCAGAAACATATATTTGCTATCGGAATGTGTCATTCGATAAACATATTCCGTCTTGTCGATATACAGATAGTTTTTCTCTCTGAGTTCAGAGAAAGTCTGTATTCCTACCGGATATTTCTTCAGTGCGGGTTGGCTCATACGGATGCTTTTGTTATCAGTTTATAGGTTTCTACAAAAGTAAGCATTTCCTTTGACTTATTTTCAGCTTTTGCCAAGAATAATGATTTTACATGACAGGGTTATCTTACGTTTAAGATGATTCTATGTTATATGCGAGACGCATTTATTTGCATAGCCCGATGCATATAGGTGCATCGCCGTGAAGATTAATAATCTTACAGCTTGAAGATTAATAATCTTCCACGTGTAAGATTATTAATCTTGCAGGAAAAGCAGTTATATGTGTCGGGGAAACCTGTCGGCTTGTACGGACTGAGAGCATGATGTCATCTACATAATAATAAAGGTAGTTGTTCCGATTCGGATTGTTAAGGGCAAGACCGGCATGTGCTTTTTATAAAATCGGTATAATCAATGGCGAAAACCGAAAAAGCTAAGACTTTTTTAAACCAAATAGTTTGTCTGTTTGTTTTATTGTCAGTACATTTGCTTTGCTTGCATGATACAAGCCAAACATAAAAAAACGAAACGGTATGAAAAAGATTCTGAGCATCATCCTGTTGGGGGTATTCGTCACCACCGCATACGCCCAGCGTGTACTGACTTTGGACAGTTGCAGGAACCTTGCCCTGGCAAACAATAAAGAGCTGCGCATGTCGCAGGAAAAGATAAAAGCGGCGCATTACCAGCAAAAAGCTGCCTTTACGAACTTCCTGCCCAAGATAGACGTGACGGGCACTTATATGCGTACGCAAAAGGAAATCTCCCTGCTCAGCGACGAGCAGCAACAAACCATCGGCAACATGGGGACTGCCCTCGGTCCGCAACTTCAGCAACTGGGACAACAGATGCAGGAGATAGCCGTATCCCATCCTGAATTGCTTCCTCTGTTAACCCCTCTGTCGGGCGTGATGGGACAAATTCCCGATGCGCTGAACGGCGTAGGCGGGAGCATCGTGGATGCCTTCCGTACCGACACACGCAACCTCTATGCAGGAGCCGCCACCTTGACCCAACCTCTCTTTATGGGCGGTAGAATCATTGCATACAATAAAATAACCCGTTATGCCGAGCAGCTTGCCGCCTCACAGCATGCTACGGGGATGCAAAACGTCATCCTGAGCACCGACCAGGCTTACTGGCAGGTGATTTCGCTGGCAAACAAGAAACGCCTTGCCGAAAGCTTTGTAGAACTGGTGCAGAAACTTGATTCGGACGTGACGAAGATGGTGGAACAGGGCGTAGCTACTACTGCCGACGCGCTCAGTGTACGGGTGAAGGTAAACGAAGCGGAAATGACCCTGACGCAGGTAGAAGACGGACTGGCACTCTCGAAGATGGTGTTATGCCAGTTGTGCGGCATTCCGCTCAATACGGATATCCGTCTGGCAGACGAGGAAATGAAAAACCTGACCTTGCCCTCGGTCTATACCGAAAGCAATGTGAACACGGCGTTTGCCAACCGCGAAGAACTGAAGAGCCTGAAACTTGCCGAGAAAATATACCGGCAAAAAGTGAACGTGGCACGTGCCGCTTATCTTCCTTCGGTAGGACTGACCGCCAACTACCTGTTTACCAATCCTTCGCTGGTGAACGGATTCGAGAACCGTTTCCGGGGAATGTGGGGGATAGGCGTAGTGGTAAGCATCCCTGTATTCCATTGGGGCGAGAACATCTATAAAGTGCGGGCAGCCAAGGCGGAAGCAAACATTGCCCGTTACCAACTGGATGAGGCACGGGAGAAAATCGAATTACAAGTTACTCAAAGTTCGTATAAGGTAAACGAAGCCGCCAAGAAGCTGGCTATGGCAGAAAAGAACATGGAGAAGGCGGAAGAAAACCTCCGCTATGCCAACTTAGGTTTCCGTGAGGGAGTTATCCCGACCAGTAACGTGCTGGAAGCGCAAACCGCCTGGCTCTCGGCACAATCGGGCAAGATTGACGCGCAAATCGACTTGAAAATGAGTGAAATCTATCTGAACAAATCAATGGGAACATTAAAATAAGCAAAGCAATATGGCAGAAAGAACACAACGCAGCAACATCACGCTGGCATTCATTACCCTCGTGGCGGTGGTGCTGGTAGTGAGCATCATCGGCTTCATCGCCTTCCGCAAAGGTCCTGAAACTATCCAGGGACAGGCAGAAGCCACCGAATACCGTGTATCGAGCAAAGTGCCCGGACGCATCTTGAAATTCTTCGTCAGCGAAGGGGATGCGGTCAGAGCGGGTGATACCCTTGCCATCCTCGAAGCGCCCGATGTCGTGGCAAAGCTCTCGCAGGCGGAAGCCTTGGAGCAGGCTGCCCAGGCATTGAACGAGAAAGCCGAACGGGGCACACGTGCCGAACAACTGCAAGCCGCTTACGAAATGTGGCAAAAGGCTAAGGCAGGACTGGAAATAGCCGAGAAATCGTATCAGCGCGTAAACCGTCTGTACGAAGAAGGAGTGATGTCGGCACAAAAGCGCGATGAAGCCAAGGCGCAATACGATGCCATGGCTGCTACCGAACGTGCCGCAAACGCGCAATACACCATGGCGAAAAACGGAGCCCAGCGTGAGGACAAGCTGATGGCGGCCGCCAAGGTACGTCAGGCGGAAGGAGCGGTAGCGGAAGTCAACGCATACATCGATGAGACTTACCTGACGGCATCTGCCGACGGGGAGGTGACGGAAATATTTCCCAAAGTGGGTGAGCTGGTAGGCACCGGGGCACCGATTATGAACGTAGCGCAACTGGATGACATGTGGGTGACGTTCAATGTGCGTGAAGATTACTTGAAAGATTTCCACGTAGGGGGCGAAATCACAGCGTTTATTCCTGCCCTGGAGAGGGAAGCTGTTTTCAAGGTGACCGCCATGAAAGACCTGGGCACGTATGCCGTATGGAAAGCCACCAAGACTACCGGCGGTTTCGACCTGAAGACATTCGAGGTGAAGGCAAAACCCGTACAGCCGGTAGAGAACCTGCGCCCGGGCATGTCGGCGATAGTTCAAGAAGCGAAGTGAGTGACATTTCACCACAGATTACACAGATTTAAATAGTAAGAGTCTGTAACGGCAAGCGGTATACATACCGATTTTTCATTATTTTCTTCATAATCTGTGTAATCTGTGGTGAACAAAAAGAAAGATTATGCAAACAACGATTTATAAACGTCTGTATCGGATAGCGGCACGCGAAGTGCGGCGCATCGCCATGCGGCCGATTTACCTTTTCTGCATGGTGATAGCGCCGATATTCTGCTACGTGTTCTTTACCACGCTGATGGCAAACGGACTGCCTACGGACATGCCTGCCGGTGTGGTGGACTTGGACAACACTTCAACCACCCGAAGCATTATCCGGAACCTGGACGCATTCCAGCAGACTCATATCGTGGCGCATTATCCCAGCTTCCATGAAGCACGTAAAGCGGTACAGCGCGGCGAAATCTATTCTTTTTACTACATTCCTGAAGGAACCACCGAAGAGGCCATTGCCGGACGTCAGCCTAAGGTTTCGTTCTACACCAATTATGCCTACCTTATCGCCGGCTCATTACTGTATCGGGACCAGCGCATGATGTCGGAACTGGCATCGGGAGCCGTCGGACAAAGTACCTTGCTTGCCAAGGGGGCTACCGAAGAGCAGGCCATGGCTTTCCTGCAACCTATCGTCATCGATACACATGCCCTGAACAATCCGTGGCTGAACTACTCGGTATATCTGTGCAACACCTTGTTGCCGGGCATCCTGATGCTCCTTATTTTCCTTACTACCGCTTATGCCCTGGGTACGGAGCTGAAAGAAAATACGGCACAATCACTCATGCGCCTTGCCGACAATTCCATCGGTACGGCATTGGTAGGAAAACTCTTGCCACATACGGTAATCTTCTTCATCGTGACCGTGGCTTACAACGTCTATCTGTATGGCATTCTGCACTATCCGTGCAATAGCGGCATTTTGCCGATGCTGCTTGCCGGTCTGTTGCTCGTACTGGCATCGCAGGCGGTAGGCATCTTCTTCTTCGGAATGTTCGGCACGCTTCGGCTTGCCTTGAGTGCGGCATCGTTGTGGGGCGTCATTTCGTTCTCCATTTCCGGATTCACCTATCCGGTGATGGCGATGCACCCCACGCTACAGGCACTGACGGTATTGTTCCCCTTGCGGCATTACTTCCTGATATACGTCAATCTGGCACTGAACGGTTATCCGTTTATCTATGCGTGGCAGCCCGTGGTAGCCCTGCTGTTGTTTATGTTGTTGCCTTTCTTTGTGCTGAAGAAATTGCGCACCGAGATGCTGCATTACGTTTACATCCCTTAACCCGACAAAATTATGAGAAACGTTTCATTCAGACATACCATCAAACAGGGACTTAACGGATTGTTCCACATCTGCAAGGAAGAGTTGAAACTGAGCATCAAGGACCAGGGCGTCCTGATATTCTTTCTTCTTGTCCCCCTTGCCTATCCGTTGGTCTATGCGTTTATCTACACCAATGAGGTGGTGCGCGAAGTGCCTGCCGTAGTAGTCGACGCGGACCGTTCGATGCAGAGCCGTGAATATTTGCGGCTGGTAGACGGAAGCCCCGACATACGCATCGTGTCGCATTGTTCCGATTTGGAAGAAGCCAAACTCTTGCTGAAGAAACAGAAAACGTATGGCATTATTTATGTGCCTGAGTCATTCAGCCGTGACTTGGCAAGCGGCGAACAGACGCACGTCAGCATCTATGCCGATATGAGCGGAATGCTGTATTACAAGGCTTTGCTGTTAGCCAATACCGAAGCGTCGCTGAAGATGAACAAAGAGATTCAAATACATCGGGCAGGAAATACGACCGAGCGGCAAGACGAAATCACGACTCGTCCCATTACGTATGAGGATGTGTCGCTCTACAATCCCCAAGATGGCTTTGCCAGCTTTCTGATACCTGCCGTACTGGTGCTTATCATCCAGCAGACTTTGTTGTTGGGCATCGGACTTTCGGCAGGCACGGCACGCGAAAACAACCGTTTCCGCGACCTCGTGCCGCTGGGCAGGCATTATCAGGGAACACTCCGCATTGTACTCGGAAAATCTTCTGCCTATTTCCTTATTTATATAATTGTGACTGCTTACATCCTGTGTCTCGTTCCCAAACTGTTCAGGTTGGTTCAACTGGCACAACCCGGCACATTGATAGCTCTGTGTATCCCGTTCCTGCTGGCTTGCATTTTCTTTGCGATGACGTGCTCGTGTCTTATCCGCCGGCGTGAGGACTGCATGATGATATTTGTGTTCACCTCTTTGCCCTTGCTTTTCATCTCGGGCATTTCGTGGCCGGGGTCTGCCGTTCCATCTTTTTGGAAAGTCGTTTCATGGATATTCCCTTCTACCTTCGGCATCAACGGATACATCCGTGTACAGACGATGGGTGCCTCCCTTCCTGATATCTTGACCGAATACCGTGCCTTGTGGCTGCAGACGGGCATCTATTTCCTGACCACCTGTCTGCTTTACCGTAGGCAAATCCTGCTGAGCCGCAAACATGCCCTCGCACGTCTTCAGGCATACCGGAAGAAACGGCAAAGTGCCAAAGTGTGTGGGTGAACAAGTGTCTTGTCATTTTATCTCTCTTCGTGCAGACTTTTGATGTAGGCATAGAGCTTGCGGTAGAAAGCGTGTCGTGTCAGGGTAGAAGCATCGCCCAGAATAATCAGTTTCATCCGTGCACGGGTAATGGCTACATTCATCCGGCGCAAATCATTCAGAAAGCCGATTTGTCCTTCTTCGTTCGCCCGTACCAGACTGATAAGAATCACGTCACGCTCCTGCCCTTGGAATCCATCGAACGTATTGATTGTGATTGCGGAGCGGAAGGGTTTGAAAAAAGCGTCTCCTTTGATTAAGCGGCGCAAATATTGCACTTGTGCCTTGTAAGGAGAAATCAATCCTACGTCGATACGCTCTTCCAGAAAGCGCTCTTTGCCGATGCGGGTGATGTAGTTCTTCAACTGGGCGACCGACAATTCCGCTTCAGGCTTGTTGATGCGTCCGTAATTCTCGCCCACAAACTCTTCGTTGCATTCCATTCCTTCGGTATTTATCCATTCGATAGGTGTGTCGAAATCAAGGATGCCTCTATATTTCACTTCGGGTGCCGATTGGAGCATACCGCCGTAAAACCACTCGGACGAGAAACGCATAATCTCATCGTTCATCCGGTATTGTATTTTCAGCAGTGAAACCGTTTCGGGTTTCTGCTTTACGATGCATTGCATCAATGTGTCGCCCAAACCTCCACGCAAGGCTTCTATACTTTTTACCGTAGGCGGAAGCTGGCAATGGTCGCCCGCGAAGATAACCCGGTCTGCCTTACGGATGGCAATCCAGCAAGCAGCCTCCAAGGCTTGTGCCGCCTCGTCAATGAACAAGGTACCGAACTTCTGCCCCATCAGAAGACGATTGGCACTCCCTACCAATGTACAGGCTATGACACGGGCTTCGGAAAACAAGGCGGCATTGATACGCACTTCCAATTCGGTAGCACGGTCTTTCAGTGAATTTATCTTGGTACGGACAGACTCACGGTCGCTTGCCTTGCGAAGCTTGGCATACAAGTCTCGGATAGCACGGCGGATACTCCATAATTGCGGATAGTCGGGATGTGATTCGAAACGGCGTTCATAGGTAAACGAAAGCATCTTGTCGTTCACCCGGCTGGGATTGCCGATGCGGAGTACGTTTACTCCCCGGTCGACCAGCTTCTCGCTAATCCAGTCGACCGCCATATTGCTTTGCGCACATACCAACACTTGATTTTCCCGATGCAAGGTCTCGTAAATGGCTTCGACCAAGGTGGTTGTCTTTCCCGTTCCGGGAGGACCGTGGACGATAGCCACATCTTTGGCATGCAATACCTTGTTGACCGCTTCTTCCTGTGTACGGTTCAGCCAAGGGAAGCGTATCGGCTGGAACGTAAAGGCAGAGGCAGGCTGCGTGCCGTGGAAGATGTCACGCAACTCAGCCAGGCGGTTGTTCTTGGCTTCTATTACCTGTTTCAAGGCTTCGAACATCAGCCGATAGCTGGTTTCGTCAAAATAGAGTTGCACGCCCAACACTTCTTCGCCTTGCAGTGCCACTAAGGCATCGGCATGGGGAAGCGCTACAACCATACGGTCGCCGTCTACATAACTCACCGTCGCTACAAAAGGCAGGTACCTGAGCTTTCCTGTCATGTCTTGCGTGAAGAAGCATACCGGACGCCCGTATTCGAACAGATGCTCTATTTCATTATCCTCCCTGCGCTCCACTTCCACCACCAGCTGGTTTAAAGCGTTATAATAACTCCGCCCGATGTGTAACGGATACCAGCACATCCCTCTTTTTACCTTTCTGCCGATGCCCATCAGTTCGGTTTGCTGCTTGAACTGTTCTTTTTCGTATTCGTATTCCAAGCGCAACAAGTCGTATTGATGTTGCACGTACAGAATCGGAGAATGTATCGTAGATTTTTCTTTCATATCGTCTGAAACTAATTTCGGGAGACAAAGGTACGAGTTCTCCGAAAAAAGAAAGGTGAAATCGTTGATAAATTCCATTATTATCCGTATTTTTACATGCAAATGAGATACACATATACTTATGAAAAAGCAAGCAGACTACATCCAGCGCATCGACATCAAGGGAATGTGGGGACGCAAGGATATCTCGTGGAACCTCCGTCCTGATGTCAATATTCTGAGTGGCGTAAACGGTATTGGCAAAAGTACCATTCTGAACAACTCAGTCCGGAGCCTTAATGCAATGGAAGGAGGCGCTTTGATAAACGGAGTTCAGGAAGGTGTATCGTTTGTCTTTTCGCCCGAAGACGCTACTTATATCAACTTTGATGTTATCCGAAGCTTCGACCGTCCGCTTATCAGTTCGGGATTACTTGAGAAAATTGGTAATCAGAATGTAAAGACCGAACTCGACTGGCAACTTTACCAATTACAACGGCGTTATCTGGATTATCAGGTGAACATCGGGAACCGGATTATTGAAATGCTGACCAGTGGTGACCCTGAACAACAGGCAAAGGCATCTGAAATGTCGAAACCGAAAACCTTATTTCAAGACCTGATAGATAGTCTCTTTGGCGATACAGGCAAGAAAATCAACCGCAAGAGTAACGAGATTCTGTTCGAGCAGGACGGGGATGAACTGACGCCCTATCAACTCTCTTCGGGCGAAAAACAGATGTTGGTGATTCTGCTGACTGTGTTGGTACAAGATAACCGGCACTATGCCCTGTTTATGGACGAGCCCGAAATCTCCTTGCATGTGGAATGGCAGCAGCAGCTTATCTCGCTTATCCGCCAGTTGAACCCCAATGCGCAAATCATTCTGACTACCCATTCGCCGGCGGTAATCATGAACGGCTGGATTGATGCCGTGACCGAAGTCAGTGACATTACTACCAACTAAACGCATACGGCTATGGGAAAAAGACTTACCGAAAACTTGTCTTCGTTATACTTGGGCGCTGCCAATAGCTTGAAGCCTAAGCATGCGCGAAGGAAAATCGTGGCTTACGTAGAGAGCTATGATGATATTTCTTTCTGGCGTTCCTTATTAGCCGAATACGAAAACGAGAACCGCTATTTCGAAGTGATGCTTCCTTCGCGCACCTCGCTTGCCAAGGGTAAGAAAAGCGTATTGATGAATCAGCTGGGCAAACAGCTGGGAGAAAACATGATAGCGTGTGTAGACAGCGATTACGATTACCTTCTGCAAGGGCGGACTCAGACCTCACGCTATATGATAAACAGTCCGTACGTGCTGCAAACCTATGCATACGCCATCGAGAATTACCATTGTTATGCCGAAGGTCTGCATGAAGTATGCGTCATGGCAACGTTGAACGACCACATGCTGATTGATTTCCCTGCCTATATGAAGCTTTATTCACAGATTGCTTATCCTTTATTCGTATGGTCGGTATGGTTCTATCGCCGGCATAACCTGTCTGAATTTTCCTTACTTGATTTCTGTTCGTATGTCAGGGTAGACCAGGTAGGCATCCGCCATCCGGAATATAGCTTGGGGGTAATGTCGAAGAAAGTGAACCGCAAAGTGCGCGATTTGGAGCACCATCATCCCGAAGGTATAGCCGAAGTGGAAGCCATGAAAGAAGAATTCAAGCAGTTGGGAGTCTATCCGGAAAATACGTATATGTTTATCCAAGGGCACCACATTCTCGACAATGTGGTAATGCGTTTACTTACTCCTGTATGTACTTACCTGCGTAGGGAACGCGAACAGCAGATACACGAGCTTGCTTTGCACGAAACTCAATTGCATAACGAGCTTACCGCTTATCAAAGGAGTCAGGTGGATGTCGCGCTGGTCATTCATAAAAACACCAATTACAAGACTTCGCCCATGTATCAGATGATGCGGCGGGATGTGGAAAAATTCCTGAAAATAGCAAAAGCGTAGCTTTTATCTAATGTGCTAATATGCAAATGTGCAAATATGCTAATGTTGCAATAGATACAAATGTTACATTGTCACATTAGCACATTGTCACATTAGCATATTGTCATATTGTCATATTGTCTCATTGTCACATTAGCACATTGCCACATTAACACATTGTCCCATTGTTTATTTCTCCGGCGTATTGGCAAGCGTCGCTGTCAGGAAATCATAGAAACGTGCCACGGAAGCAATCTCACATTTCTCGTCAGGTGTATGCGGACCTACCAGTGTAGGACCGAAAGAAATCATATCCAGTCCTGGAATCACAGCGCCAATGATGCCGCATTCCAGTCCGGCGTGAATCACTTTCACTTCAGGAGCAGAACCGAACTGAGTTTGATAAGCCTCTTTCATGGCATGCAGGATAGGAGAATTGACATTCGGTTCCCAACCGGAATAACCGCCCGAACGTTCTACACGCATACCTGCCATCGAGAAACAGCTTTCGAGTGCCGTGTTGCGATAATCTTTCATTGATTCACGCGCGCTACGGGTCAGGATTTTGACGGATGCTGCTCCGCCCTTGATGTCTACAATAGCCAGGTTCGAAGAAGTCTCTACCGTATCAGGGATGGTCGGAATATAACGTTCTACGCCGTTCGGACAAGCATAAATGGCATCTACCAGGTTGTCACGGATTTCTTCGGGCACCATGTATTTCGGCAATTCTACCCGTTCTGCCTGGAATACCAGCCCGTCTTCGATAGTCGCATACTCATCGCGCCATACTTGTTCGCACTCGCCTACGAAAGCTAATACGTCTTCCACTTCTTCTTCGGGTACCGTAATCACTACTTCACATTCGCGTGGGATGGCATTCCGCATGTTTCCTCCTTCCCATGAAACGAGGCAAGCTTCATCGTAAGCAATCACCTGGTTCAGGAAACGTGCCATCAGTTTATTGGCATTGGCGTGTCCCCAACCTATCTGAATGCCTGAATGTCCGCCACGCAAACCTTTCAGAGTCACCTTCAGCGCTACATCTGTCGGGTCTGTTTCTTCTTCCTTATATTCCAGTGTTGCGGTCAGGTCTTCACCTCCGGCACAACCGATATACAGTTCGCCTTCTTCTTCCGAATCCAAGTTCAGCAGGATGTCCCCTTCGATGGTTCCGGGTTTCAAGCCGAAAGCGCCATACATGCCGGTTTCTTCGTCCGAAGTAATCAGGGCTACCAGCGGACCGTGCTTCAAGGTCTTGTCTTCCATCACTGCCATAATGGCTGCCACACCCATACCGTCGTCGGCTCCCAGTGTCGTACCTTTGGCACGTACCCACTCGCCGTCCACGTATGGTTGAATCGGGTCGTTTTCGAAATCGTGCTCTACATCTTTGTTCTTCTGCGGAACCATATCCATGTGTGCCTGCAGGATAACGGTCTTGCGGTTTTCCATTCCCGGAGTGGCCGGCTTGCGGTAAATGATGTTTCCTGCTTCATCCTGGAAAGATTCTACACCTACACTCTTGCCAAACTCCAACAAGAATGCCTGAATTTTCTCCAAATGTCCCGACGGACGGGGAACTTGTGTCAACGAATAGAAGTGCTTCCACACATTTTGTGGAGCAAGAGAAAGAATGTCACTCATAAATCTTATTTTTTATGTTTATTGACCAGCGGCAAAGCCACCAAGCCGTAAATTCCTAACAAAATTAGCAAAAAGGTTTGAATTCCATGTACTAACAGGGCAAATATTCCTGCATCTTCCTTACTGACCCCATACATCATCATCATGGTAATCACCGCAAAATGCCACGGACCTGCACCATTGGGGGTAGGTACAATCACCGCGATGCTTCCTACCACGAAAAGCACCAGCCCTGCCATCCATCCCAAATGCTCGGAAAAGCTGAAGCAATAGAACGTCAGGTAGAAATGCAGAAAATAGCAAGCCCAAATGGCTAAGGTATAACATACATAAAGCCACGGGCGGTGTACGTTACGGATAGAAAGACAGCCCACCCATACATTCTGTATCAAGCCCTTCATACGCGCAAATATCGTCAGGTTCCGCACCAGCCAGTATACCAATACAATGGCGGCTGCAATGCAGACCAGAGATATATAGAAATTGGTCGACGTGAACAGATGGACGAAAAAGGCCTTGTCGGTTCCTGTAATCCGGAAGAAGCGCGCAAAGATACCCGATTGCAAAGCCAAGGTCACCAGTGTGATAAGTACGACACATACTGAATCAATCAACCGTTCGGATACTACTGTCCCTAATGATTTGGAAAAGGAGACTTGGTCGAATTTCGATAAGATGCCACAACGTGATACCTCTCCGATACGGGGAATCACCAAGTTGGCAGCATACGACACGAAAATGGCATATACGCTGTTTGATGCCTTCGGGTGTTCGCCCAAAGGAGCTAATGCCAGGTTCCATCGCCAGCCGCGGAACACATGTGCCAGTACGCCGAACACCAATGAGAACAACATCCAGCCATAATTCATGCCGGAAGTCAATACATCTCCTACCTGCTGGAAGTCGAATCCGTGATACGTCCATACCAGGATAGCAGCGCCTAAAACCAAAGGCAAAACGATTTGCAAGACCTTATTTATAAGTTTTTTTATATCAGTCTGTTCAATTTTACTCATGTATTAAAGATTAATGCTTAACTTTGCAATGTGCAAAGATAATATCTTGCCCGAATAAAATTTGTCATTTACACAGAAAATACATACAGAATGAAGTCAGTCAGGCCAAAAAAGTTTTTAGGACAACATTTTTTAAAGGATTTACAGATAGCCAGCGACATTGCTGATACGGTAGATGCTTGTCCGGAGATTCCGATTTTGGAAGTCGGTCCCGGCATGGGAGTATTAACTCAATTCCTTCTTCGGAAGGAAAGGCCCGTCAAGGTAGTGGAACTGGATTTTGAATCGGTAGCCTATTTGCGCGATAACTTTCCTGAACTGGGGAACAACATCATCGAGCAGGATTTCCTGCAGATGGATCTGTCACAATTGTTCGAAGGAAAACCTTTTGTCCTGACCGGCAATTATCCGTACAACATATCCAGTCAGATTTTCTTCAAAATGCTGGACTACAAAGGCCTCATCCCCTGCTGTACCGGCATGATACAGAAAGAAGTGGCGGAGCGTATCGCTGCCTCGCCGGGCAACAAGACGTATGGCATCCTGAGTGTGCTGATTCAGGCATGGTATAAAGTGGAATACCTGTTTACGGTTCATGAGCACGTATTCAATCCTCCTCCTAAAGTGAAGAGTGCTGTCATCCGTATGACCCGCAATGAAACGACCGACTTGGGATGCAACGAAAAGCTGTTCAAGCAGATTGTGAAGACTACGTTCAACCAACGCCGCAAGACGTTACGCAACTCCATCTCCACCATCTTGGACAAAACCCACCCGCTCAGTGCCGATGCGATATTCAACAAACGTCCTGAGCAACTCTCTGTACAGGATTTCATCAATCTGACCAACCGGGTAGAAGAAGCATTGAGCAAGTCGGACGGAACCCCGACATAGAATTTGGTTACCCCTCCTAATTATATAAGGTATGGAAAACGAAGAAATAAAGAAAGTATCCGAACTGATTGCGAATAAAGAATCAGACAAGCTGAAAGAGCTTCTGAACAACCTGCACCCTGCCGATATCGCCGAACTGTGCGACGAGCTGGATGCGGAAGAAGCCCGTTCCATATACTTGTTGTTAGACAACGAAAAAGCAGCCGACGTATTGATTGAGATGGACGAAGACGCCCGTAAGCGCTTCCTCGACATTTTGCCTTCGGAAACCATCGCCAAACGCTTCGTCGACTACATGGATTCCGATGATGCGGTAGACATCATCCGTGACATGGACGAGGACAAGCAGGAAGAAGTCCTCTCGCATATAGAAGACATCGAGCAGGCAGGCGATATCGTCGACCTGTTGAAATACGATGAAGATACAGCCGGCGGTTTGATGGGTACCGAGATGGTTATCGTCAACGAAAACCTCAGTATGCCCGAGTGCCTGCGTGAAATGCGTATCCAGGCGGAGGATATGGACGAAATCTATTATGTATATGTAGTGGACGACGACGAGCGGCTTCGCGGGGTATTCCCGTTGAAGAAGATGATTACCAGCCCTTCGGTCTCCAAGGTAAAGCATGTCATGAAGAAAGACCCGATTTCGGTGCATGTCGATACGCCTCTCGAAGAAGTGGTGCAGGTCATTGAGAAATACGACTTGGTAGCTCTTCCTGTGGTAGACAGCATCGGGCGTCTGGTAGGGCGCATTACCGTCGACGACGTAATGGATGAAGTGCGCGAACAGGCTGAGCGTGACTATCAGTTGGCTTCCGGTTTGTCGCAAGACGTCGAATCACACGATAACGTTTTCCGCCAGACTACTGCCCGTCTGCCTTGGCTGTTGATAGGCATGCTAGGCGGAATCGGCAACTCCATGATTTTGGGTAATTTCGATACGACCTTTGCCGCTCATCCCGAGATGGCTCTCTACATTCCGTTGATTGGCGGAACTGGTGGTAATGTGGGAACCCAGTCTTCAGCATTGGTCGTGCAAGGGCTTGCCAACAGCTCCCTTGATGCGGCAAACACCTTCAAGCAGGTATTAAAGGAATCGGTCGTTGCCTTAATCAATGCCACTATCATTTCCATGCTGGTTTATATTTATAACTTTATCCGCTTCGGCGCTACCGCTACCGTCAGCTATTCGGTATCCATCAGTCTGTTTGCCGTAGTCATGTTCGCATCCATCTTCGGCACCTTGGTTCCGATGACTTTGGAGAAGCTGAAAATAGACCCTGCCATTGCTACCGGACCGTTCATTTCCATTACCAATGACATCATCGGCATGCTGATGTATATGGGCATTACAGTACTTTTAGCCTGAGAAAAAATAAAAAAATTGAGGGTGTAGGTGAAAATAATTAGCAAAAAAATATGAAAATCAGATTTTATTCTTTTAATTTGTAATTGGTGAAGAATTAAAAACCAGTATTCTCTAAAATCTACATACGATGGAATTAAATGAAACAAACCGCCCGCTTACTGAAGTTCAGGAAAGCTTAGCACCTGAAACTTCGGTTCCCACAGTTGAATCTGTTGAATCAACCGACAAACCGACGTACGCACCCAAACAAACACAAGAAGAGGTCGTCGCGCGTTTGACAGAAATCAACAAAGACGCCTGCAATGCAGACAAACAGGAAATCGATTTATTGAAACAAACTTTTTACAAACTGCACAAAGCCGAACAAGACGCAGCGCGCAAAACCTTTATTGATGAAGGCGGTAATTCCGATGAGTTCGTCCCAGCACCCGACCCGTGGGAAACGAGATTCAAGGAAGTCATGAGCTCCATCAAAGAAAAACGGAATGCTATGGCAGCTGAACTGGAACAGGAAAAAGAGCAGAACTTGCAGAAGAAGCTTGCCATTCTCGATAAAATGAAAGCCCTTACCGAAACTACGGAAGACACCAGCAAGATTTACAATGAGTTCAAACAACTCCAACAGGAATGGAATGATATCAAGCAAGTGCCTGTAGGAAAGGTGAACGAATTGTGGAAATCGTATCAGCTTTATACCGAGAAATTCTATGACATGGTGAAACTGAACAACGAGTTCCGTGAATATGACTTCAAGAAAAACTTGGAGCAGAAGACTCACTTGTGCGAAGCTGCCGAGAAACTGGCAGAAGAGCCCGATGTGGTGTCTGCTTTCCATCAGTTGCAAAAGTTGCATCAGGAGTTCCGGAGCATCGGTCCGGTAGCCAAAGACCTGCGCGAAAGTATCTGGGCACGGTTCAAGGCTGCTTCTACGGCTGTCAACCGCCGTCATCAGCAACACTTTGAGATGCTGAAGGAAAAAGAGCAGAATAACCTTGACCAGAAAACCGTTATCTGCGAAATAGCCGAAGCGATGGAATATGACAAGCTGAAGACGTTTGCCGACTGGGAGAACAAGACCCAAGAAATCCTTGCCTTACAGGCAAAATGGAAAACCATCGGCTACGCTCCTCAAAAGATGAACGTCAAGATATTCGAGCGTTTCCGTGCCGCTTGCGACGAGTTCTTCAAGCGGAAAGCCGCTTTCTTCAAGCAGATTAAGGAAAGCATGGCAGAAAACCTGGAGAAGAAAAAAGCGTTATGCGAAAAAGCGGAAGCCTTGAAAGACAGTACCGACTGGAAACAGACGGCTGAAATCCTCACACAGCTGCAGAAAGAGTGGAAAACCATTGGTCCGGTAGCCAAGAAACATTCGGATGCCGTATGGAAACGCTTTATCGGTGCCTGCGATTATTTCTTTGCGCAAAAGAACAAGGCGACGTCTTCGCAACGTTCCATTGAAGTGGAAAACATGGCGAAGAAGGAAGAAATCATCAAGAAGCTGGCTGCCCTTGACGCTTCGGGCACTACCGACGATAGCACCGCCGAACAGACACGAAGCCTGGTGAAGGAATGGAATTCCATCGGTCATGTGCCCTTCAAAGACAAAGACCGGTTGTATAATGAGTTCCACAAGTGGGCAGACAAGTTGTTCGACAAGCTGAACATCTCCGCTTCCGAACGGAAACTGAGCGATTTCAAGTCAGGACTGAATAAGGGAGACAACCTTTATCGCGACCGCGAAAAGTTGGTACGCACTTACGAAAGCCTGAAGAGCGACATCCAGACTTATGAGAACAACTTAGGCTTCCTCTCTTCCGCTTCGAAGAAAGGCAACACGCTGGTGGCTGAGGTAACCCGTAAGATTGAACGCCTGAAAGGAGATATGGAACTGGTATTGAAGAAAATTTCGGCTATCGATGAAAAACTGAAAGAAAAAGAAGAATAACCATTTTTCTGTATAGAATCTAAGAAACGCGGATTAGCGTGGTTGACATCATCAAGTCAATTTGCGCTAATCCGCGTTTTTTTATTTATCGTTTATTCAATTACCAATTATCGGTACGGAAGGGGAATAAAGGCAATTCACGGGTTCCTGCTACATTCCCGGGTTGGAAATCGCGGAAACAATAACGCACGGCTACCGGATTGGGAACCTTGTCGCACGTCACTTTTATCTGCAGGTTATTGTACACCTCTGCTTTGGCGGGATAGAACACCTTGTCGCTTCCTGCCACCTCGAATCCTTGCATGTCACTCAGACGGTTGAAACCGTCGGGCGCATCATTGAATGAGAGAATCACGCTGCCGTCTTTCACTTCCATCGATTTATATGAAGGCCCGGTCGCTGCAATGCCTTTCACTCCATACGTGCGTGCCAGTGCCAGGTAAGCCAGGCGTTTGCCCACATCGGTCTTGTTTTTCGGGTGGATGTTTTGGGCTTCATACGGTTCTACCAGGTCGTTGGTCGAAATCAATGCACTGTTTGATATAATCGACTGCGCTTTGAATTGTTGTTCGCGGAGAAGTGCGCTGCCTGTGCCTTCGTAAGAGCCGAATGGAGCGATTTCTACAAAATAGAACGGCAATTCGCCCAGTCCCCACTCGCTGCGCCACAAGTCTACCATCGTTTTCAGACGCTCCGCATAATCGGGATGACCTACATTCGATTCTCCCTGATACCACAGGAACCCCTTGATGGTATAGTTTTGCAAAGGCTTCAGCATACCATTGTACATGATTGTCGGACTCATGTAGTGCCACCAGTCGTGCGGCTCTTCCTTGCGGATATCCCGTTTCAGGTCGATGTCAGTATAGTTTTTCACGATGCTTGCCGGCAACCAACCTTCCACGGTCGAACCTCCCCAACTGCAGTTGATGATGCCGACAGGCACATCGAGTACCCGATTCATCATCATTGCAAAATTGAATGCCGTTGCGCTGAATGCCGGCGCGTTCTCCGGATTGCTCACTTTCCATTTGCCCGGGCAAGTCTCTACGGGTTCCAGTTGACCGTTCTTCTCGATAGTCGCTACCCGGATGCCTTTCCATTTCGATGCGGTGGCGATAGTTTCGTTAGCACCTTCTATCGGACAATTCCAAAAGCCGTTCAGCGGCATTTCCATATTCGACTGGCCGGAGCAGAACCAGACTTCGCCTATCAGGATATTGTCCAGCTTCGTTTCTTCCCCGTCCGAAAAGGTAATGGTTTGCGCTTCATACGTAGCTGCAGGAGTCTGTACTTTTGCCAGCCATTTGCCTGCAGCGTCACTTTTGACTGTATAAGTCTGGTCGCTCCACGATACCCGTATGCTGACATCCGCATTCGGATTGGCTTTTCCCCATAATTTCACTTCAGTCTGTTGCTGAAGCACCATGTTGTCACTTACGATGTCGGGCAAGACAACCTTTGCCCATGCGCCTGTCTGCATAGCTGCCAGCAGACAAGCCATTACAATGCTTTTTTTCATAACAAATCATGTATTTAAATTGGACATTTCCTTATTGCCAATTCATCAATGTTTTCAGGTAAGCCGTAAGCTCGGTCGCCATCTTCTGTTGCTGGCGCATCGACGGATGCCAATTGGCTCCGTAGCCCAGCGAACCGGTCTGGGGCGACATATCGAAACGGTACACTTCCGTATCGCCTGCTTGTTTGCGCTCTTCCACTACCGTATCCATCGCCCGTTTCACATCTTCCAGTGGCTTTCCGCTTAGCATCGAACCGCTCAACAGAACCAGTTTAGCCTTTGGATAGGTATCGCGCAGATGGGCGATGAATTTCCGATAACCGTCGGTCAGCAGACCGAAATCATACTTCCCGTCGCCGGCATCGTTGGTTCCCAGATTGATGCAAACCACGTCGGGGGTATATAGGCTGTGGTCCCACAATTCGCTTGGGTCGGCAAACATCACTTGCTCATACAATGCCGGCAGGCAGTCTTTGCTGCCCGATGCCGGTGCTCCGAAGTTACGGTAAATCCCGATGCCCGAGCGTGCCACTACCAGGTGTTGTGCCTTCAAGGCACGTGCCGTGCGTGCCGCATACGTATAAAAATGATTTTCCGTTTCGTAAGTGAAAGGTTCGTTCCGGTCGTCCGACTCTACGCCATATCCGCAGGTAATGGAGTTTCCGATAAATTCGATGCGGCGTTCGGGCAACTGTGGAGCTTCCGCCAGGCTGCATCCTTCGTCCAGGTAAAAGCCTTTGAAAACTGGCTTCAACTGAAATCCTTCCAAGATATACATGATGCGCGCCCGGTGGGTTCCCTCGGATAAGCCTTCGGCAAGTGTGATGATGGAATCGTTTTCGGTGAATCCGATGCGGTAGGGTAATTGGTCGTCTATCTCCACCATGAAGTCTCCGCTGCCCGGTTTGGCTTTCATCTGTAGCGAAGTTCCCTCGAAGTCGGCAAGGATGCTTACGCCCGGATAAGTGAACGTGACCGCTTGCGGAATGCGGTGGCTGATGCGTCCCATATAAACAATGCGTGCGTCGTCTGCCGGAACAAATGTCTCTCCCGTCTGGGGAGTGGCGGCAAGGGCGGATGCGCAGGTAAAGAGTGCCGGAATTATCCAGTATAAAGAATAAATGGTTCGTTTGTGTGTTTTCATCATTACGGTTTTCTGCAAAGATAGCGAAGATTATCCATCCGCACTAATAGAATTTTATCCAATTCTATACAATTTATGTAAAAACACGACCTCAACCGATAGCGTTTCCTCACGCATATAACTGCTTTTCCTGCAAGATTAATAATCTTACACGTGGAAGATTATTAATCTTCAAGCTGTAAGATTATTAATCTTCACGGCAATGCACCTATATGCATCGGGCTATGCAGATAGGTGCGTATCCCGATGCATATAGCTTCGTGACAAATATAAAAGCATTGATTAAACTTAACGACGTTCCGTTATCCGGCTGTATTTAGGCTTGTGGTCTATCGGATTATAGATGACTTTGCTCCGGTTGCTTCGTGATGCGAGGGTTTCTTCGGGTGTCTCTGTAGTGGGGAAGGCACCGTGTTCCAGGTGGTAAAGCACTGGAACCATCAAGCTATCGGATGCTGTGCCGAACTCGCCTAAGTAGGCAGATGCATCTTCGGTAGCAGTATAATCGGGCTGAAGGCCATTGGTATAATAGTCATAAAATCCTTCCGAGTTGCTGACATACGAAGTGGTGAGCCAGAATTCCAGTTGGGGGTAGGACTCGTTGGTAAAAAGACTTTGCGCCACGTTTTTGCCGAAAGTGGCAGTACCTACTTGCAGCAGTCTGTCGCCCAAGTACGGACGTAGGGTGTTGATAATGATTTCGGATGCCGAAGCCGTATTGCCCGAGGTGATGACATACAGATGGTCGTAGGTCAGGTTGGTCACTCCTTGCAGAAGGCTGGCATCGAAGGTATAGGTCTGTGTCTGCGGTTCGGTCTTGTCGTTGAATATCATCGTGAGCCACGGTTGTCCCATTGTGCCTTGTGGAGCAAGGATGGTGCTGAGCAATTGGGCAGTAGATACATAGCCTCCGGGGTTATAGCGCAGGTCGAGGATGATGTCGGAAGGCGACTGGGCAGCAGCTTCGTTGAAGGCTGCTTTCAGCGATTCTTCATCGGCGGTCTCGAATCCGTTGTAGAGGATATAGAAAGCCCGTTTGCTCCCGACGGTAATCGTCTTATAAGTGAACACACTGGGTTGCTCGATAATACGTGGGGCTGGCATATCAACGTAGGACGTATCGGGACGCCCATCTATTTCGGTGGCTACCCGATAACGGCAGGAAGTAGACGGACGTTGGAAGAACGTTTCGAAGTTGCTGGTATTCAGGGCACGGTCGTTTACGCTGACTACCCAGTCGTTACGTTTCAGTCCGACTTCGGATGCGGGCGAGTCGGGATAGACATACAGGATATGTACCACATAGTCGCCGTTGGCATTACGTATCAGGGAACCTTCCAGTCCGAAGGTGGGATAAGCGCTTGTCACACGAGATACATTGACCGAGTCGACATGCGAGAACACGCTTCCGCTTTTCTGGTCTCGGTCGGAAACCACTGCTTGCAGGAAAGTCTCGGGCTTGTTGAAGAAGTTCAAGTCTTCCTCGGCAGGCAGGTCTTCGTAGAAGAGATAGTATTGCTGCATGGTTTCATACATCCAGGTCTTGGGACCGATAAGGGCATAGTATTCTCCCGACCGGTCTTGTCCGCACGAGGCAAGTAACAGGACCGGAAGTGTCAGCAGGAACGCAAAGCGTAAAGCATGTCTGTACATGGTGAGCCTCCTTGTTTTTTAGTCCATATCGAATGCGCTTTGACCAATCATGTTGCCATCGGCAAAGATATAGACATGGTAAGTGCCTTTGGGCAGGTATTCTTCTACATCCCAGTAAACGGTGACGGTCTGTTCTTCGCCTGTGTATTCGATATACTTTTTAATGGAATAGGTGATTTCGCGGTCTTCGTAAGCAAAGGTCGTATTTCCTTTCGAGAGAATGTCATTATCGGGCTTAGCGATGCGGATATAGATGGTTTTGTTACCTGTTTCGGCTGTAATGTTCTTTACAATGGTAAACGATATGGCTATTTTCTTTACGTTTTTAATACGTTTGGTTGCTTTGCCTCGCTTGTTCAACGTCTGTACCGCAATGTTGGTGGCATCAAGTTGGGCGGCTAATGAAACTTTCTCATTCAGGTTTTTCTTTTCCTGTGCGAGGGTATTGATTTGTGCCGTAGCGGCAGAGTATTTGCTTTTCACCTCTTTGTTTTCTTCCATCAAGGCAGCGTTGAGGCGGTTGAGCGAGTCAATCTGAATGACGTAAGTGCGGAGCACGGCACGTACGGTTTTCAGTTCTTTTTTCAAGCGGAGGATTTCAGCCGCGTTGGTGGTCTTCACCTGGCGCAGTTCTTCCAGCAGGCGTTGTGTCTTCAACTTCTCACTCTCTAACTTCTCACGAAGTGAGTCATTATTGATTTGCACCTGAAGTTCGTCATATTGTGCGGCAAAGGTGCTGTATTCGTTTTCCATCTCTTGTTTTTCCACGGCGAACACTTCTGTCATTTCCTTGTTCTTCCGGAATTCATTCAGGGCAAGGAAGGATACGCCGGCTATGATGACAATCAGCAGGATGATTGCGGTGATTAGTTTTTTATTCTTTTCCATAGACTCTTGAGTTTGGGCGCAAAAATACAATATTTTGTTCAGATGTGCTTCTTTAAGCTGATAAAAAACTATAATCTTTAGGTAGGAAGAATGTTGTTTCAGTAGAATCTGGCATTGTTTTTATCGTGCGGTGTATCAGCGATGAAGATTTGCTTATTGTAAATTATGTTACATTTGTTAGCAAAAATGTTGCATCGAAACATATTTGATTGAAGGCGAAACATTTCTTTCATGCGTTTTTTTAAAGGAGGCATATCTTTGCATTGTTCTCAGGGGACGAGGAGAAGCCTGAAACGTTGTGAGTGAAATTATCAATTTTTTGTTTAACTAAAATTTAATGCATAATGGAAGGCATGAAAAGATTATTCCTCTTTACACTTTTCCTTATCGGAATCTGTGTAACGATGCAAGCGCAAGACTTGCAAGTGAGTGGAACTGTGATTTCCAAAGCAGACGGGTTTCCCGTCATTGGTGCTTCTGTAGTAGAAGTAGGTAACGCGCAAAACGGCATTATCACCGACCTTGACGGTAAGTTTACACTGACGGTGAAGCAGGGTGCCGAAATCTCAATCTCTTACATTGGTTGTAAAACGCAGACGCTGAAAGCGCAAAGCGTGATGAACATTGTATTGGAAGAAGACTCCGAAGTTTTGGATGAAGTAGTGGTAACGGGTTATATGACCGAAAAGAAAGCCAGCTTGACCGGTTCGGTAGCCGTAGTAAAGATGAAAGATGTGGCTGATATCCCTACCGGTAACGTAATGTCTGCTTTGCAGGGGCGTGTAGCTGGTATGAATATCACGACCGATGGTACACCGGGCGGCATGAATACTTCGGCATTGGTTCGTGGTACGACTACCATCAACAACAGTACACCGCTTTATGTCATCGATGGTGTGCAGACGCGTGATAACATCGCTTCTATTCTTTCTTCGAACGATGTAGAATCCATTCAGGTTTTGAAAGATGCGGCTTCGGCAGCCATTTACGGTGCCCAGGCAGCCAACGGTGTCATTATCATTACGACCAAGCGTGCGAAAGAAGGTGATGTAAAGGTGAATTTCGATATGAGCCTAAGTGCGCAGACCTTCGCTACCGGATTTGATATGCTGAATACCCAGCAGTGGGGTGAAGTTTATTGGCAGGCTTATCACAATTCGTATGGCAGCTATCCGAGCAGTGTGGTTTATGGCAGCGGTGATACACCGGTGATTCAGGAATATTATTATGACCAGGGCGGTGTACGTATCCGTACAGGCAATACCGACTGGGCAAAAGAAATCTACAGCACAGCTTTGATGCAGAACTACAACCTCTCTTTGTCGAAAGGTTTCAAGGATGGTAATGTGGCATTGACCATGAACTATATGGACCAAGACGGTTTGGTGCGGAATACTGATTTCCAACGTTTCAATACACGTCTGACTTCTGATTTCCGTTTCCTGAACAACAAGGTGCGTATTGGTGAAAGTTTCTCTATCAACTATTGGACTCGTCATTTAAATCCGGATGGAATTGAAGAAAATGTCATTGCACAACACCCGGCTATCCCGGTATATGACGAAAGCGGCAACTATGCCGGAGGTTATGTGGATATCCTGGGTGATAAACCGAACCTGATTCGTCTGACAGATAACGAAGCCAATAACCGTCACCGCTACTGGCGTGTATTCGGTAGTGCTTACCTGGAAATCGAACCTATCAAGAACTTGCTGTTCCGTTCGAATTTCGGTGTAAACTACTACAATGAGTTCAATTCTACTTTCGTTCCGGCATGGAGTGAAGCCAGCCGTGTAGTGGATACCAATGAACTGAACGTGACACACAATTACAGCTTGCAATGGATTTGGTCGAATACCTTGAACTATTCGTTTGAAATCAACAAACATTCGGTCAATGCGCTGGTAGGTATGGAAGCTAAGAAAGAATATGGCGAATCATTGAGCGGCTATGGACGTGGATTGGTAATTGAGGACTTGGATTACCGCTATCTGGATGCAGTTACCTCTGGTCAGACCGTAGGCAACAACGTAAGTGAATATGCTTTGGTATCTTATTTTGCAAAAGTGAACTACGATTATGCCAGCAAATACTTGCTTTCGGCTACTGTACGTCGGGATGCTTCTTCCCGTTTCGGTATGAACCACAACTCAGCTGTCTTCCCTTCGGCTTCTATCGGTTGGAGAATCTCGGGCGAAAACTTTATGGAGAAAACACAAAGTTGGCTGAGCGATTTGAAAATTCGTGCATCGTGGGGTATCAATGGTAATGACCAGATTGACAACACGGCTACTTATAATAAATATTTGATGAGTTTGCAGAATGCTTCCTATAACTTGGTAGGAGACGGTGCAACATTGGCTCCGGGCGCATACAAGACACACTCTGCCAACAACAACCTGAAATGGGAAGAGACAGAACAATGGAATGTAGGTATTGATGCGGCTTTCCTGAACAACCGTCTGGCTGTAACATTGGATTACTTCAGCAAGAATACGACAGGTATGTTGGTTGAACGTCCGTATATCGGTGTAATCGGTGAAGGTGGTTATATGTGGTACAACGGTGCCAGCATGACAAACAAAGGTTTCGAAGGAACCTTTACATGGCGTGACCAGGTGAAAGACTTTAGTTATGACATCACGGTGAACTTGGCTTATTATAAGAATAAAGTAACCGACCTGCCCGAGGACATTTATTATACATACGGTGGCGGTGACGGTGTAAGCCAGAGCTTGGTAGGTCAGCCTTTCGGTTCATGGATGGGTTACAAGACCGATGGCCTTTTCCGTACACAGGCAGAAGTAGACGAATACATGCAGAAATATGATGTACAGATTGGCGCTCCGGGCGTAGGACGTATCCGCTATGTGGATGTAGATAATAACGGTATTATCAATACTTCCGACCAGACTTGGTTAGGCTCTGACCAGCCTCGTGTATCTGCCGGTTTAAATCTGGGCGCATCGTGGAAAGGCATTGATTTCAGCATGTTCTTTAACGGCATGGTTCGTGATGCATGGAACAACTCGAAATATTATACCGACCTCTTCCAGTTGTGGACCGGTAACCATTCTACCCGTTTGCTGGAGGCAAGAGACGCATGGACAGCTTACGAGCAGACCGGTGTATACGACAGCAAGTATCCGGCATTGGTTGCTGTAGATAACAACAACGAATCGCGTTCTTCTGAATTCTTTATCGAAGACGGTTCGTATATCAAGCTGAAGACATTGACTTTGGGTTATACGCTTCCGAAAAAGGTGGTAGACAAGATGAAGATTGATAACGTACGTGTTTATTTCCAGGCACAAAACCTCTTTACGCTGACCAACTATACGGGTGCCGATCCGGAAGGATTGGGATACACTTATCCGCAACCCCGTACGTATACATTTGGTTTGTCCGTAGGATTTTAATTGATTAACAGATAAAAAAGAAAACAGATATGAAATTCAAACATATAGCTTTTGCATGCACATTGGCCGCTTTGGCTTGCGGTTGCAACGAAGATAAATTTTTGGATATCCGTCCTTCGGCAACGTTGAGCGACGAGAATCTGTCGAATGGCGAGAATGTGGACTTGTTGATTACTGCTGCTTATTCAGCTCTGATGGGCGCACCCGGTGAAACGGGGGCTATACAGAATATTCCGATGACCAACTGGAGTTACGGTGAGGTTCGTGCCGATAATGCTTATAAAGGCGGTGGAGGTACAGGAGACGTACAGGATATCCACCGTTTGGAGATTTTTGATGTAGACGCTACGTTGGGAAATGTCGATAGCAAATGGTTTAATCTGTACAGTTGTGTGGCACGCTGCAATTCAGCGTTAAAAGTGTTGAATACGGTTTCGGCTGAAGATTATCCGGAAGTGGAAATTCGTAAGGCAGAGATGAAAGTATTGCGTGCACACTTCTATTTTGAGTTGAGTCGTTTGTTCAATCGGATTCCTTATTTCGACGAGAATGTGGAAATGGATGAATATCCCAATATCCCGAATAACGAATATACGCGTGATGAAATCTTGGGCATGATTGCTCAGGAACTGGCAGATGCAGCCGAAGTCCTGCCGGAAACACAAAGCGAGATAGGCCGTGTGAATAAGTATATTGCGTACGCTTATGAAGCGAAGGTGAAACTGTATCAGGCTTACGAACAGGATGAGAATACCCATCAGGTTGTCAATATCAACAAAGATTTGTTGCGTGAAGTGGTAGAACTTTGTAACCGCTTAAATGGTAAGTATGATTTGTTCTCTGACTTCCAGCAACTGGATTTGGTAGCATACGAAAATGGTGTAGAGTCTGTATTTGCCGTACAATACTCGATGAACGATGGTTCTCCAAGTGGTGGCCGTATCAACTGGAGCAATCTGTTGAATACACCGCAAGGCCCTTATAGTGGTGACGGTTTCTTCGTGCCCAGCCAAAACCTGGTAAATGCTTACCAAACAGACGAGAATGGTTTGCCGTTGTTCGATACATTTGATGACCAGGATTTCGACTGGATGGATAATGTGGATAATGATGCGACTTATCATTGCCGTACCGATGTGACGGTTGACCCACGTTTGGATTTTATCGTAGGTCGTCCGGGCATTACATGGAAAACTTATCCTGATGCTCCTTATAGCTCTTCATGGGTACGTGACCGTGGTGCATACGGATTCCATAGCAGAAAACGTTTCTTGGTTTCTCCCGAAAGTTCGGATATGTATCAGGGATGGCCGTGGGGAGCTTCCGGATTGAACTGGCAGATTATCCGTTATGCCGATGTTCTGTTGTGGAAAGCTGAAGCCTTGATTGAGATAGGCGACGGTGCCGGTTTGGAAGAAGCCCGTGAACTTATCAACCGTATTCGTACCCGTGCTAAGGACAGTCCTTATGTGAAAGACTTTAATGATTCGAGCAAGGATGCTGCTAACTATAACATCGGGCTTTATCCTGCCGAAGGTTGGACTCAAGACTATGCACGTCAGGCTTTGCGTTTCGAGACCCGTTTGGAAAAAGCTATGGAAGGTGAACGTTTCTTCGATTTGGTTCGTTGGGGCATTGCTTCCGAAACAATGAATACATACATTGAGAAAGAGGAAGGCAAACGTGTATATTATTCGATTGCGGACTTTACACAGGGACGCGATGAATATTTGCCGATTTCTCGTCCGCAATATAATTTCTCGAACGGTAATTATGTACAGAATCCCGGATACGGAGATTTCTAAGGAAACATAGTTGCTTTATGGTTTTTTTAATTTATCGGTTAGTTGAATGAGGTGCAGGCAGAACAAATGGTTTCTGCCTGTATCTTTTAAAAAGTGTTTCTTATGTTTTTTAGTCGGTTGATAATGATATGTATGACGGTTGCGGGTTGCTTCTGCTTGCCTCTGAATGCTCAGATTGCGTATTGGAACTTTGAAGATGCTTCCTTTTTGGATAATGGCAGACTTCGCTGGGTTTCGGCTAAGGAACAGATAGAATTGGTTCCTGGGTTTGAGGGAAAGGCTTTGCGTACGGATGGATATTCTACTTATGTGGAAACGGTTTTGCCTGAAGATGCTAAAGCGGTATCGGCTTGGTTTGCCTTAGAGTCTTTTCCGACAGATACTGCAGCCTTTGTTTCGGTACGGAATGAAAAGGGCGATGTCTTTTCGGTGTGTGTAGACCGTTTCGGACAACTTTGCGGGGAACTGATGACTTCCGGTCGGCCGCATTTTTATCCGTTAGATGCAAAAGTGGATAAGTTTGTTTGGCTTAATTTGGCTGTTTCTTTCGAACAGTCGTCTCCTGTTTGCTATCTGGATGGCAAATCATTGGCTCCTGTTCCCGAACCGTTTACCCTAACTTCATCTTCTCTTTTACGTGTAGGGAAAGATTTTCGTGAAAAGAAAGCCGGCATTTATGATGTGACTGCCATCAATGGATTGATTGACGAACTGAAAGTTTCTTCTACTCTGAATCTTGATGAGCTGGAACAAATTGCTTTACAACCGAAACCTCAGCCTGTATTGGCAATACCGGAAATCCGTTTTAAGCAAGATTTCAATCGTCCTGCATACCATTTGTTACCAGCAGCCAACTGGACTAACGAGACGCACGGGCTATTTTATTATCAAGGTAAATATCACATCTTCAATCAGAAAAACGCTTCATCTATTATCCTTAGCCAAATCAATTGGGGGCATTTCACCAGTCCGGATTTGATTCATTGGACGGAAGAAAAGCCAGCTTTAACTCCTGACCGGGAATATGATAAAGACGGCATTTGGTCGGGATGTGCCATTATTAACGATAAAGGCATTCCTGAATTGATTTATACTTCGGGAGGTAAACCACAGGGTGTCAGTATCGCTTTCCCGAAGGATGACAGTCTGGTGGTATGGGAGAAATACAAGAAGAATCCGGTGATAAGCGGACAACCTGCCGGGTATGCACGCACCGACTTACGCGACCCGTTTGTATGGAAAGAAGGCAAGACATGGTATATGATTGTAGGTTATGGAATAGATGATGCCGAAAATCCTCATGGCGCTTTGCTTTTGTATAAATCGAAAGACGCTAAGAAATGGCAATACGTGCATCTGCTATTTGAGGGGAATCCGGAAGTTGACCATTCGGGTATCTTTTGGGAAATGCCTTTCTTCCATAAATTTGGCGATAAATATGTATTGCAGGTCAATCGGGTGCCCGAACGGGGCATTCCGGCAAGGTCTCAATATTGGATAGGGGAGTTTAAGGATGAAAAATTCATACCGGATAATGCTTTACCGCAAAACCTGGAAGTCATCAACCGGTTGCTCTCTCCTTCTATCTGGCCTCTGAATGCCGATTCGGTAGTGGCTATGGCTATTATCCCCGATGAAATCAGTGCGAAGGCAAATTACCGTCAAGGATGGGCACATGTGTATAGTCTGCCTCGTATTATGACTTTAAGAAACGGAAAGTTGGTGCAGTCTCCTTATCCGTTGCTGACATCTTTGCGGAAGGATTCGTGCCGGATAGAAAAACGTAGTCTGAATGCTTCGGCTGTATGTCCTGTTCCTAACGGAGGACATCAGGTGGAACTGGATATCACTTTTTATCCGGGTAAGGCAAATCGTTTTGGATTGACTTTGGGAAAGAATCCTGAAGGTACAGAGGCTACTTCCATTTATTTCGATGTAGAAAAAGAAGAGCTGGTTGTAGACCAACGCCGGTCTTCGTTGCGGGAGGGTATTCCTTTAGCTGTACGCAAAGATGCTTATCGGTTGAAATGTCCGCAAAAGGTAAATCTACATTTGTTTATTGACGGTTCTGTTATAGAAGGTTTCATTGATGGGGAAGATGCGTTTACTACACGGATTTTCCCATTGAACCGGAACAGTACACAAATCGAACTCTTCGCCGATGGGGAAGCGGAAGTGGAGGCTACAAGCTGGGAGTTGGAAGAAGCGAAGGTACGGACCAATTTTTAATAACAGTAGAATTAAAAGTAAATAGGTATGAAATATATAGTTAGTTTTTTATGGTGCTGTGTCATAAGCACGATTGTTTCGGCTGCTTCTTCTGACTCGCTTTATCATGAGACTTATCGGCCGCAATATCATTTCAGTCCGCGTGAAGGGTGGATTGGTGACCCTTGTGGATTTATCCATTACCAGGGCAAGTATCAGATGTACTGGTGGGGAAAGGCAGAATCGGAAGACTTGGTGCATTATACCCAAATCGTGCCTGCAGAAGGCGAGCAAGGGAATTGCATGAAAGGCGCGGACGACAATATCGGATATTTCACGGGGTCGATGGTGATTGATAAAAAGAATACAGCCAGCTTTGGGAAAGATGCCTATGTGGCTGTTTATACGGCATTCGAAAATGATACGAAGAAACAGGCACAGGGCATTTCGTTCAGCCACGATGGGAAGACTTTCCAGTATTATGGCGGAAATCCGGTGCTGGATATTTGGAGTACAGAGTTTCGTGACCCGACTGTCTTTTATTATGAGCCGACTCAGAAATGGGTGATGGTGGTGGCAAAAGCCTTGGAAAAGAAGATTGCCATTTATGCTTCAGCCGACTTGAAACATTGGGAATGGATGAGTGACTTCGGTCCGTATGGCGACCAGGAGAAATCATGGGAATGCCCGGACTTGTTCCAATTGCCGGTAGATGGAGATGAGAATAATAAGAAATGGGTGATGGTGATATCGGTCAACTGGGCGCAAGTGCAGTATTTCATCGGCGACTTCGACGGGAAGACCTTCAAGCCGGTGGAAACGGATTATCCGTTGTACGTCGATAAAGGATTGGATTATTATGCCGTACGTTCGTTCCGTGATTACGATGAAACCCTTCATACCACGACTGCTATGGGATGGGTGGCTACGTGGGATTATGCGCCTCATGTCCCTACGACGTATGGGAAAGGCTTTTGGTCTGTCCCGCGCAATCTGGAGTTGAAGACTTATCCTGAAGGTATCCGGATGGTGCAGACTCCGGTACAGAATCTGGAAACCTTACGCTATGGAGAGGTCGCTTATACCCGTACGCTTCCGATAGGAGCCAAGAAGCTGTCCCGTTTCACCCCGAAAGAAAATACTTATGAGCTGGATGTGACTTTTGATGTGACGAAACCGAATGTATTCGGATTCAACTTGTGTGTAGGAGAGGGAAGAAAGGCAGTCATCAGTTATGATACCGAGTCGCATAACCTGGTTATCGACCGTACGGATTGTACCGATGCACAGATGCCTAAGTTCAGCCGTATGGCACATGCCAAAGTAGAGCCGGTAGACGGAAAGTTGCGGATGCATATCTATGTCGATAAATCGAGTATCGAGCTTTTCACCAATGAGGGAAAAGATGTATTTACTTTGCTCACTTATCCATCGGAAACACAGACCGGCATTGAGACCTTTGCATTGCGTCCGGGCACTTCTATGGATTTTAGGGGCTGGATGCTCCGCTCAATATGGTAATTTTGTTTCATATCGGGAGACATGAAACAAAATTACAAGTAATTGAAACGTATGTTACATGAAGAATACGGATAGAATCGTAATTTTGTGACATACAAATCGCGATAGTTTAGTTTAGTTGTTAATATTTAAACCTTAAAAAAACAATGATTACCTTAAAACATCAAAGCATTGCCAATACCATGAAAGCGTTGTGTTTAGGAACGTTTATGGGGCTTGCTTCAATGGCAGGTGCAGCCGAAAACGGCATGGATGTGCGCCATTTAGTAAATGAACAAAACATTGTGACCATTGAAGGAGCAAAGAAATATGTATTGCTTCCGGTGCAGGATAATGCTCCGGAAGGAAAAATCTATGTAGTAATTGACAATCAGCAAGTGGGTAGTGTCATCAATATCCGTCTGGCACGTGAGAAGGTAGATTACTATGTACCTCTTGATTTGTCGGTTTACGGCGATAAGAATTTGTCCTTGGATATACAGGGAGTGCCCGAAGCTTCTATCTGCTGGAAGAAGTTGAGTATGTCGGATACGTTCGATATGACCAACCGTGAGCAGTTCCGTCCGATTTATCACCATACGCCGGCATACGGCTGGATGAACGATCCGAACGGTATGTTCTATAAAGACGGTGTGTATCACTTGTATTTCCAGTACAATCCTTACGGCTCTACCTGGGGAAACATGACATGGGGACATTCTACTACCAAAGATTTGGTGAACTGGAATTTCGAAGGTATCGCTATCCGTCCCGATGCGTGGGGTTCTATCTTCAGCGGTTCGTCGGTAGTAGACCACAATAATACGGCAGGCTTCGGAGAGGGAGCGATTATCTCTTTCTATACTTCGGCGAAACCCAGTCCGTGGGGAGATGTGCAGATGCAAAGCATGGCATATAGCCTGGATAACGGTATGACTTTTACCAAATACGAACATAACCCGCTGATTACTTCCGAAAAGCGTGATTTCCGTGACCCGAAAGTGTTCTGGTATGCACCGGGCAAACATTGGGTGATGATTCTTGCCGGCGGTCAGGAAATGGATATCTATACATCGCCGAACCTGAAGGACTGGAAGAAGGAAAGCAGTTTCGGATTGAAACATGGCGCGCATGGAGGTGTATGGGAGTGTCCGGACTTGGTAGAGCTTCCGGTAGAAGGAACCAAGGACAAGAAATGGGTGCTGATTTGTAACATCAATCCGGGCGGACCTTTCGGTGGTAATGCCGCACAATATTTTGTAGGTTCGTTTGATGGAAAGACATTCACGAATGAATATCCTACCCAAACCAAATGGATGGACTGGGGAAAAGACCATTATGCGACCGTTACTTTCAACAATGCTCCCGATGGCCGTTGCATCGCTTTAGGATGGATGAGCAACTGGCAGTATCAGGGTGTATTGCCTACGTTACAATATCGTGGCTCGAACACCATCGCTCGTGATTTGACCCTTTATCGTCAGGACGGTGACCTCTTGTTGCGCTGTGCTCCTTCGCCCGAGATTGAAACCTTGCGTGGAAAGAAAACCAGTGTGCCCAGTTTCAAGGTAAGCGATTCGTATGAAATAGCCAGCCTGCTGCCCGATAACAAAGGCGCTTACGAAATAGATATGACCATCAAGAATTCGGGCGCATCGAAAATCGAGTTCACGTTGGTGAATGGAAAAGGTGAAAAGGTATATATGTACTACAATACCTTGCAGAAGCAATTCGTCATGGACCGTAGCGAAAGCGGAAAGGTGGATTTCAGTGCCGATTTCCCTGCTGTAACTGTAGCTCCGGTTCCTGATGCTAACGATATCCGTATCCGTCTGTTTGTCGACCGTACCAGCATCGAAGCGTTCGGTGAGGAAGGTAAGTTCGTGATGACCAATCAGGTATTCCCGGCAGAGCCTTATAACAAGATGACGTTCCATTCAGAACGTGGAAGCTTCATGGTGAAGTCTTTGGATGTATATAAACTTGGGAAATAAATGTAGGACCATCAATTGAACAAAATTATGACAACAGATAATCAAATCAAGTACGGGAAACTGATTCCCGTGATGCTTTGCTTCTTCGCCATGGGTTTTGTCG
>UQVZ01000017.1 GCA_900544675.1 uncultured Bacteroides sp. | reverse complement strand
TATAATAGAGCATTCTAACTAATTTTTAAGCATTTTTCTTATCCAAAACTCAGGTTGAGAGATTCATTGTTTAACCAGTCAGAACAAGAAGCCTTTGGCTTTGAAGCAAAAAACGCCGACATTCTGTGGAAAGAATGCCGGCGCAATCAAAAGAAAGAGAAAAAAGACATTCACTTGTTTCAACGCAACTGCACGGTCAACGTCTTACGTGCAGGCGGGAAACAAATCGAATCATCACAGCACTGGTATTCGACCATGCATTTCACTTCACCTTTCCCTGTACCACTTATTTTCTGGCGGAAAAAACAATCACCCGTATAAACGGTAGTCGATGTCTCGCCCAAGCGGGTGAAAACGGGTGTCACCAAATCACCTTCCAACTTGCAGCCTTCGGGTAACTCGAACGAAAGCACGGTGGGCAGGAAGGGGTCTTCATCGGCCACCTGCGCATAAGTGTGATATCCGGGATGTACTTTCATCCGTACCACCAGCTCGCGGCTTCCGTCAGCCTGGGTGTTCACTTCCATCGACAAAGCGACAGGATTCTTCTCGTCAGTCTCTCCTTCCGGTGCCGGCTGGCTGGCTGTTTCCTGCATCTGTTCCGATTTCAAGACACTGTAATCATTGCCCGGCACGCTGCGGTCGAACGTATTGACCAACCAAAGCCATCCGCCTGACTCAGTGAAGAAAAGTTTGTCCTGATACGTGTCATACCACTTGCGCCATTCAGCCGGCGTAGCAAAACGACACAGGGTATAACGTTCCAGCACCCGACGTGCCAATTCAGGCTCTTTTCCTTTCTCAAGCATCACAATGCAAGTATCCAGCAGACGTTTGTCGTTGTTGGCAATGCCCAGCGTACGCACATCTTCATCAATATCGAGGTTATAACCCTCTTCATCGGGACGGAACCAGGCGCGGTTTTTCTCGTAATAGCGCGCATACTCGGCTGCATCATCGCCAAAGACGTGATAAAGGGTCGGGAAACGCTGTTTCAAGTATTCGGCATACGTAGGCTCTTCCGGTTGACGGAAATCCATAGCCAGATACATTTTCTCCGTGCCGTCCAATTCTTCGCCCCGCTCCTGTTTGGTCAAGGCTACTTTCCGGATGCTATCCACCGCCTGATAATACTGACGGTTCATCTGATTGTAATCCTGCCATGCCTCACGCGAAGCCAAAAACTTCTGCGCATCCGCCTGCTTACGGGTAGCAATTGTCTCATCCAACTTGCGGGCGATAACGTGCTGTCCGGCAAACTTCGAAATATAGACGATGGCGTTTGCCAAAGCCGCCTTTCCTGCCTCGGTCAGATAATCGGGCGAAGCCGAGAAACCCCAATGGAAGAAGTTGCCATGACGGCCAATGGCTACCGCATCGATGCTCTTGGCACACGTCCCGCTGGAAATGACTTCAGCCTCAGGCGAATCAAGGAAACCTTCGGGACGGCTCACCATACCAATGCGGTACGAACGGTCAGTCGTATACGACTTGGTCTGCACCGTCCACATCTCCGTTTCGGCGGGAAGCTCGTAACCGTACATCTCTGCATACTCGAAAGCGTTCGGGGGCGTCGGTTTCATCTCCGTACGGATATCCACCTTGAACGGTCCCTGAAAGATGGGGTGGTCTTTCACCCAATGATGTGCATCGGCATCCAGGCAGAGGCAAAACCAATCGCACTTAGTACCGATGCTGCGACCAATCTCTTCACTGGCATCAGCAATGCAGAGAACCGGACGGTCGAAATCGTCGGGCAAATAAGCCGCCCGCTCGTATTTCACCACACGTCCTTGCGCATCGCGCTCTATCACCGTAGGTCTAAGCGGTGTCGGGCGACCATCAAATACCGTCACATCGTAATCGGCAGACATAGCTGGGACATAGTCCTTGGCATCAACCACTTTCACCCGGCGGAAATGTGCTTTCAGAAACTTAGAAAACGACGCCGTACGTGCCTTCACCGACTTGGCCAGTTCCACGCTGTCCACTTCCGACACGCCGGTGGTCTCCATTTCACCCGAACCACCCACATACAACACGCTCACTTTCTGCTTGCCTTGGGCAAAAACGCATTGCAGCATGAGCAAACCCAGCAATGCGAACAAAATAATCCGTTTCATTTCTTATTTTCTTTCATTTCGTTTCACTTGAACAATTCTTCCAGACAGGTATAAAACTCTGGTGTCTCACCCACGAATACCTTCACTATCTTCCCCTCAGGACTGATAAGCACCTTTGTCGGATAGCCCTCCACAGCATAGAGGACACTGACGTCCACTGTGCCCTCGTTCAGCACGTTAAGCCACGGCAGGTCGTGCTTCTCCACAGCTGCCTTCCAACGTTTCTCCGTGTCACGGCAGGCGATGCCGACAATTTCCATCTTGTCCTTGTACTTGGCATAGGCTTCCTTCATCTCAGGGAATCCCTTAATGCACCACGCGCACCAACTCCCCCAGAAGTCGAGCACCACATACTTGCCACGTAACGAAGAGAGTGCCAGCGGCTTCCCGTCCAGCGCGTTCAGCGTAAAATCGGGAGCCTCAGCTCCTTCTGCCACCTGCGCGGCAGCTTCCGTCCGGATGCCCGTGTTGCCTGCATGCGTACCGAACGTACAAGCAAAGACACACACGCACACCAGCATCCATCTACCAATCAATTTGCTTTTCATTGTCTTCAACCAATATTAATATCCGAAAATCTCTTTCAACTTAGCGTCCAGTTCTTCATCGTCAAACTTGCCCACGATGTTGCCTTCCTTGTCTATCAAGTACTTCGTCGGCAGGTAATGAATGGCATAAAGGTCGCTGATGTCGTTCGTATGGTCCATACCGTCAATGCCCTTGGAACGGTCCCACTTCAGACCGCGCAGCACGTGATGGAAATCCTCGATGCCATCTTTCCGGATGGCTTCTTTCCATTTGTCGGGATTGCTGTCATCGTCGGCTACACAGAACACCTCGAAGCCCTTGGCATGATACTTGCGGTAGAGTTCCTTCACATGAGGAAAACTCTTGCGGCAAGGCACGCACCACGTAGCCCAAAAGTCGAGCAGAACATATTTTCCCTTCAAGTCAGCCAAGCCAATGGAGTCACCCTCCCAGCTCAACGCACGGAAAAGAGGAGCAGAACAACCCGGCTGTACACGTTCGAGTACAGAAAGTTCCTTGCGTACCTCGAGCAGGTTGGCGTGCTGTTTCACTTCGGGCGAAAGGTTTTCATAAACAGCCTTCAAGTCGGCATACGTCATTTGTCCCATCAAGAAAGGCAGGTAACCTGCTGCCACGAAGGAATGCGGACGCGACTGGACAAAATCCAATTGGATATTCCGGACGCTATCGGCACACGCATCCGCTTGTGCTGTCAACCACTCTTTGCGCTCGCCGGACGAAGCGGTCTGAAGCGAATCACGCAACGAACGAACGCGAGTATAAATCGGACTGAGAACGGCATTCAAGCTATCGCTCTCGGTCTGTGAGGCTGAACCGGTCACCTTCACCGCTGAAAAATCAGCCGTGTCGAGCGCCACGGTCATCGCAGCCGGTTCAAGAAAGACACGTGCCATCTTCAGGGTGCGGTAATCGAATGGCTTGCCCATATAAAGCGCCGCTTCTACAGCGGGCACGTCCAACTCTTTGGCAAAGCGGAACGCACCATCGGCAATGCGTACGCTATCGGTCACTCTCACAGTGTCGTGCACCGTATAGGCCAAGTAAATCCATTCGCCTTCGCCACCGTTGATGGTTCCATCCAACGTATATTGGTTTTCCGGTTGCGTGGCACATCCAGAGCACATCAGGCAGCCTATGACGGCTGCTCCCCAAAATTTGTTTGTCTTCATATCAATCACTATTTTCATTTATTGTCTTCATTATTTTTCCCTATCGGCGACCCAGTTTACTGGTAATTCTGCGTGATGCCGGGATTGTTGTTAATCACGTTCTGGGGGAAGGGGAATATCCACAAGGGCGAGTCAGGTGTCAGCTCGTAAGTGTTTCCGGCAAGCGACTTTGTGAAGGTTTCCTCCCAACCGCTCACCTGGTTCCAACGTTTGCGGTTGATAAAATTGTATACCGAGTAAATGTTTTCACCGTGCGACACCTGCTTCAGGTGCAGCATGGCATCCTCCAAGGTGTTCACCGTACCTTCTAGCGGTTGGTACACCGAAGGGTCGAGACGATTGACACGGATGGCATCGAGTGCGCGCATCGCCTCATCGTAGTTGCCTTTATGGATTTCGGCTTCAGCCACGACGAGGTACATATGAGTGGTTTTCAACCCTGCCATATTCCATCCAGAGTTCAAGTCGTAGGTCATCGGGTAACTATCGTCCAATCCCAACATCGAAGTTGCCATACCTCCCGATATACCGGCATACATCTTAATGTCGGTGTCTATCAGTTCCAGCGTGGCATATCCCGGCTCGAAACGGGCAATAGCCTCGGGGGTTAATGCTTCAAAAAATTCCAAACTATGAGTGTAGAAAAGGTCTTCCTCACATTCCAGACGCGGGCGGAACAGCACCTGGTAAGATTCACCCAAAAGGTTGGTGGAAGTGGCCAGCATTTCCGTATAATTGTTTACCGTACTGTTGAGGTCGAGCGCCTGACGTGCCGCTTCTTCGGCCTCATCGAAACGTTGCATACTCATCAAGGCAAGGGCCTTGACGGCATAAGCACAAGGCTTGCTCAGACGCATCCGATTGACCGCCACAGTAGGCAGCCCGTCGAGGTCGATAGCCTCTTGGGCATCGGCCAGGATATGGTCGTACACTTCCTGCACCGTAAGCTTCACCGTAGGCTGAGCTACATCCTGAGTCTCGAGCACATAGGGCACACCGGGGTCTTCGGCTGCCGTAGCGGGATTGTACGCCTTGGCAAACTTGTTGACTACCAGATAATGGAAGTAGGCACGCAAGGTCAACGCCTCGCAACGCAAACGGTTTTTCGTGGCTTCGTCGCCTGTCGCCTCACTCAGACGAGACAGGATGGGATTGGCCACCTGACCGATGATACCGTAATATTCACTATATTCCGAGTCACTCGCGGTCAACTCGGCCAACTTATCCTGCAGGGTCTCATCCCAACTCAAAATAATAGAGCTACGCGTGGGCGTAGGCTGGCTCAGCAAAGTCGGAATGTTAGAAAGTGTGCCAATGATATCACCCACGAACTGGGGACCGTCGCCCGAATCCATATAAAATTCACGGTTAAGCAACATCTCCAGTTGTGTAGTAGTAGACAAGAGGTTCTTTCCCTTGGGCTGCACATCGGTGAAATCGGAGCAGGAAGAGGCAACCATCATCGCCCCTCCCAACAGGCAGCCATAAAGCATGTATTTCGTTTTCATTTTCTTCATTTCCTTTTTTCAGGTTTTACGTTGGTTACAAGTTGATATTCAGTCCGAAGATGAACGAACTGGGATTGCGGATGCCCAAGGTTTCGGGATCGACATCCACCTTGTTCTTCACCCAAAGGTAGCGTGGGTTATCTATCTGGAAGCTGAGCGAAAGGCGGTTGATGCCCAAAGGACGCAACCACTGTTGGGGAAATTCGTATCCGAACACGATGTTACGGATTTTCAGGAAATCGGCATCACGCACGGAGATGTCGCTCTGGCTGGGCTCAGAGCCCAACGAAGTGGAAGCGTAACGTCCAATACCCGGTGTGTTGGTAGGATTCTCGGGTGTCCAGGCATTGGCAAAATAGCTGGCAACGGCAGCATAAGGCACGGTAAAGGTTTCAGTCTCGGCCAAAGCACGCATCTTGTGTCCGCCATAATAAGCCATCAGCACGCTCAGGGTAAAACCATTCCAGGTGAAGCGGTTGTCAATGCCCATAATGGTCTTCGGCTCAGTCTGACCGGAATATTCCAGAACACTGATGCTGCGATTGCTCGCTGAATGAGAAGTCCCTCCATCTTCGACATACCATAGGGTCTGTCCCTTTTCACCCTCGACATTACTGATACCGGCAAAGCGGTACGACCACAAGGCACTGGAAGGGTATCCAGTCATATAAGGCGTGCTGGTAAGCTGATAGGCTGAAGTGGCAGGATTCTGCACATCGGTTACCACATTCTTGTTGTACGACATCGTGAAGTTGGTGGCCCAACCAAACGACTGGCGACGACGGGGAACAAACCAGTTATAGCTAAGCGCTAATTCCATACCCCGGTTGCGGATGCTGGCCGTGTTGTAATACATCGAAGTAAACCCGGTGGTGGGGTCAAGCTGACGCGGAGCAAAGATATCGGTACCCTTTTTGTTGTAGAAGTCCAATGAACCTTGCAGACGGTTGTTGATAAAAGAGAAGTCGACACCGACGTTCGTGGTAGTATTGCGTTCCCATTTCAGGTTCGGATTGGCAGGACTTTCCACTGTGCCATAAGGCAGGTTGGTGTATTCATTCACTTCGGTAGAAGTAGCGGTCATATAGCTGGTAGCCCCCTGGTAAATGTTACCCGTCACACCATAGCTGACACGAAGCTTCAGGAAGTTGACCCAATCGACCGGTTTCATAAAGTCTTCCTGATGGATATTCCATCCCGCTCCAACCGACCACAAGGGACGACCACGGTATTTGGCATTCAGTCCATAAACATCGGCATAGTCCTTACGGAAGGAACCGAAGAAGTTGTAACGGTCGTCATAAGTATAAGTAAGAGTGAAGTAACCGGAAGCATAACGATGGAATTCCTCAATCACTGGTCCCATACCGTCGCGAAAATAAGGATTGAAAACAAACTGCTGCGACGGATAACCTCCTCCAAGCGACATATAATTGGAGTTGTAATTCATCGTGCTCAGCGTACCGAAGTCCACCGTATGGGTAGAGCTGTTCTGCAACTGGTCGTCATAACCCAAAATGAGGGCTTTCGAACCGTTCGATTTCGTCTGGCGGAACTCCAAACCGGCGATAGCAGCCACGTAATGCTTACCGAAGGTATTGGCATAATTCAACTGACCACGTGCCGTCCAATAGCGTCCGTATATATTGGTAGAGCGCAACATACCTCCATTCTCGGGTGTCATATAAGTAACTCTCCCATCAGCTCCTACTTGGGTATAAGCATTACGGATGCTGCGTGCAACGTGACTGGCCTGATTGGCTAACCAGTCTTCCTGAGTCCTGTCGGTCTCATAAATAAACTGTGCATTAGCGGTCAGTCCCTTGATGATTTTGAAGAGCAAGTCTCCATGATAACGGAAGTGCTGACGTCGGGTGGTCAAAGTATTGTTGTAGAACTCATCCTTAATGTTCACGCCCAAGTCGTAAAATCCTTCGACACCCTTGCTACTCCAGTAAGGGTTACCGTCATACCAATAATAAAACAGGTTGGCAGACCCATCCTCGTTGTACATCCGCTCGTAAGCAGGTACTGCCCACGGATTGATATAAGAGGCATTGTAATCCTCACCCGGTCCCTTACTCTTATCGTAGATACCGTTGAAATTGAATGAAGCGGTCAGCCAGGGAGCCAGGTCGTAGCTTCCTTTATAGTTAATGTTGAGTGAACTCTTGTCGGAATTGATTTGCCCACTATTGTCGAACTTATAGTTTAAGGTCAAGTTACTTTGGAATTTATCCGCACGGCTTCGCAAAGAAAGATTGTATTGTTGCAAAATCTGCTGCTTATAAATGTTATCGCCATATTCCTTGGCAAAGTTGTTTTTCTTCAAGCCGTCCAAAAAACTGTTCAATTCCTGATTAGTGATTTCTCCTTGCGCCAACCGGTAATAGGCATACTGGATGGGAGAAATGGCGCTTGTCCCCCCTTCGATAGCCTGGTAAGTGCTTCCCAAGGGGTCGGCTACCTCACCATCGTTGTCGAAGAAATAATAGTTCCAATAGTCCGACTCGATATTGACTTGTTGTTCGGGAGTAAGGTAGAAGTTGTCAGCATAATCCATATTCTTCTTCTCCCAAATGGTCAGGTTGGCCGAAAAGTCGATGTCAATCTTGCCTTTCTCCTTGGCACTCTTGGTCGTGATAACAATAATACCGTTTGATGCCCGTGCACCATAGATGGCAGTAGCTGCCGCATCCTTCAAGACGTTGACACTCTCGATGTCGTAAGGGTTCAGGTCTTCAATCCGACCTTCGATAGGCACACCGTCCACTACCAACAAGGGATTGGTCTCGGCGTAAAGCGAGCTGGTGCCTCGGATGGTAATCTTGCCATCCTGAGTACTCAAACCTGCCACACGCCCTTCCAAGTTATTCAGGATATTCGGTGCATAACGGGTCTGCAAGTCCTCGGCACGCACAATAGACACCGAACCAGTCATTTTTTCCTTAGCAATATCCTGATAACCAGTTACAATCACCTCGTTCAGCATCGTTTCGTCATCTTGCAACGTAAACACTGCGTTCGAACCCGGTTTCATATCAGCCTCGATGGTCTTCTTACCCAAAAAAGAAATCACTACCGTCGCCTTGCTTCCGCTCACTCCCGGGATGGCAAAACGCCCGTTCATATCGGTAATCATCCCCTTACGGGTAGCTTTCAACAAAACTGACGCACCGATAACCGGCTCACCAGCTTCATCAAGGACTTGTCCGGAAATGGCTCCCCGAGGCTGAGAAGCCTGGGAGGTCTTCGGACGGGGAATAATGGTATAAATACCGTTCTTCACCGTATAAGTCAAAGAGGTGTTCGCCAACAAGGCATCCAAGACTTGTGTAATGTCTTTTTCGCGGAATACCTGCGCTCGACAACGGATGCGCGACGCCACATCAGTATTATACACCAGCTGAATATCGCTGCTCCTCATAATCTGCTGGAAAGCCTGGTCCAGCGTTCCCCGATCGATGCGGACTGAAACAGCCTGAGCCAGCACCGAAACTGGAAAGACTAAAGCACCTCCCAGCATTAAAGCACAAAAACAATTAACGATTCTTTTCATAAGCATTCTCTGTTTTTATAATAATAGATGTTATAGATGTCGACTATTCAGAAATAATAATCTGCTTACCTTGCAATTTGAATTTCAACCCTGAAGTCTTTTCATAACTGTCCAACAATATTCGAATGTCATCATACCGATACAAACGCCCAGATAAGCGAATATGACGTATAGCATCGGAAGTGAAAACAGGAGTAAAGTCGTACCAGCGTGCCAATGTGGTCATAATCTCTTCCAAGGTCTGCCCATGGAACACAAACTGATGATTGACCCACGCTACATATTGTGAAACATCGACCGCACGTATCGAAATTTGCCCCGTAGTTGCATCATACTCTAACCGTTCGGAAGGATGTAAACGGACTTCTTCGCCACCAGACGGACGAAAACCAATACTTCCCTCTATCAAAACGGCCGACAAAGGTTCGTCTGGATAATGAGAAACATTGAAACGGGTGCCATAAACCGAAATAGCATCCTCGTCCAACGTTACCACAAAAGGATGGTGCTGGTCTTTAGTCACGTCAAAATAAGCTTCACCTTTCAGGTAAACCTTACGTTCTTTTCCTTTCGTGAACGTTACTGGGAAACGAAGTTCCGACTCGGAATTAATCCAGACTCGCGTACTATCAGGCAAACGGAAGACAAACTCTTTCCCGGCTTCAACAGTCAACGTATTATAAGGAATGGTATCGGATTTGACATCAATCGAAACGGAAGTGACCAATTCATCCACAACATTATGTTCAACCTTGGCTATATCGAACTGCCTTCCATCAGCCAAAGTCAACACGGCACCTCCCTCTCCAGGAAAAATCTGTTGCTTCTCCTTTTCACCAAAGAAATAAAAGGAAAGCGAGAAAAACAAGACAAACATAGCCGCTACACTCCCCCATCGAATCAAACGGATGCGCCGTTGTCTGCCGAATACACGATGTGCAAAACGTTCAGCCATCTTGTCGCCATACTTCGCTTGTTGCAAACGAAGGATATGCATAGCCAACTGCTTGTCACGAATTTGTTCGAAAAGACAATAATTTTCTTCCGATGCTTGCAACCATTCGTCCAAACACCGGTTCTCCTCTTCACTCATAGGCATTTCCAACACCCGACAAGCAATCAAACGAGGTATGTTTTTATACTTTTGATACATATTTTAGTCTCTTTATTACAATAGACGTATAATACGTTTCAAAAGTATGACAAACTATCGTGATTTTAACACATTGAAGAATACAAAAGCAAAAGGAAAGTAAGAAAATCTTCTTTCGAAAGTGAACAAGCAAGCTGCTTAATGGCACGGTACTTCAGGGTTTTGACCGTATTAACCGAAATATGTAAAGTTTCTGCAATTTCAGACATGGTCTTACCATCGAGACTCATCAATATAATACGTCTATTTTGTGGAGAAAGCTTCCGGATTGCCTCCGCAATGAGATGGGAACTTTCTGCCTCGATGATATGTTGCACAAATGATTCATTGGAAGAAACCTCCAGATAATCATCTAAGCTTTTCTCGTTTTTGCTCGAAGATAAATAAGCCCACTTGTCGATAATGGTATTCCGAAGAATCGTATAAAAATAGTTCTGGACCGACTTTACCTTGCCAATCGTTTGCCGATGCGACCAAAGTTTCATATAAGCCTCCTGCAAGAAATCATCAACTAATTCAGGGTCATGAACATAACGACTGGCAAAAGCATAAAACAAAGCGGAATTATCTCGTATGAAACGTTTCATACAAGATTCATCCCAAGTTGACAAATCCAAAGGCAGAGCATCATTCATTTCCAACTTCAACAATTAACAATCCTAATAAATCGTTGACAAAATAAACGATTTTTAAGCAGACGAACAACAATTAAAAGCTTTTTATTAAACTTAATTAGACAAAATGTAAAAACATCTTGAATTTAGAAATCAAGAGACAACTGACCATCTCCCAACAGATTGAAGCTCATCCGATGATAAGGGCTGGTCCCGTAAATCCGGATGGCTTCACGATGCTTCTTGGTAGGATAACCTTTATTTCCCTTCCAATCGTACATGGGGTATTCCTCGTGCAGGCGCTCCATATAATCGTCACGGTAAGTCTTTGCCAAGACAGAAGCCGCGGCAATGGAAAGATATTTGCCATCACCCTTTACGACTGTCGTATGAGGAATGCCGGCATAAGGGCTGAAGCGATTACCGTCAATCAGCAGATGCTGAGGACGCAAAGCCAGGCGGTCGATTGCCCGATGCATCGCCAGAAACGAAGCATTCAGGATATTGATTTTATCTATTTCTTCAGGCGATACCACACCTATAGCCCATGCCAGGGCATCACGCTCGATTACTTCACGAAGGGCATACCGCTGGCGAGCGGTGAGTTTTTTCGAATCGTTCAAGCATTCATTCTGATAGTCGAGCGGTAAAATTACTGCAGCCGCATACACCGCTCCTGCCAGGCATCCACGCCCGGCTTCGTCACATCCAGCTTCTATCAGGTCTTTATGTAAATAGGGTAATAACATAACTTCAGGTATTTTCCTCTTTGCAATATCGGTGGAAAACAAAAAAACCGGAATCTGTAAAAAGACTCCGGTTCCTTTCTTTAATATATAGCGTTTACAGAATTATTCAGCTTTAGGGGCTTCCTCTGTAGCGGCTTCAGCAACAGGTGCTTCGGCTGTAGCTGTTTCTGCAGCAGGAGCTTCAGCTGTAGCAGCAGATGCAGACTTCTTAGAACGACGGGTGCGAGTAGTCTTCTTAGCCGCAGTCTTAGCCATGTTTTCATCATAGTCAACCAGTTCGATAAAGCACATTTCAGCGTTATCGCCCAAACGGTGACCGGTCTTGATGATACGGGTATAACCTCCCGGACGGTCTGCAACCTTTACAGAGATTTCTTTGAAGAGTTCAGTAACGGCATATTTGTCTTGCAGGTAGCTGAACACTACACGACGCGAATTGGTTGTATCATCCTTTGAACGGGTAATCAACGGTTCAACGTATTTCTTCAAAGCTTTAGCCTTCGCAACAGTCGTAGTGATTCTTTTGTGCTTGATCAGAGAACATGCCATATTCGACAACATAGCGTGTCTGTGAGAAGCAGTACGACCTAAATGGTTAAATTTCTTATTGTGTCTCATTTTTTATTCTTTATCTAATTTATACTTAGAAATATCTGTTCCAAACGACAGATTCAGACTCTCGAGCAAATCATCAAGCTCCGTGAGCGATTTCTTACCGAAGTTACGGAATTTCAACAAATCAGTCTTGTTGAACTGAACAAGGTCACCCAATGTTTCTACATCGGCTGCCTTCAAGCAGTTCAAGGCACGGACAGACAAGTCCATATCGACCAACTTGGTCTTCAGCAACTGGCGCATGTGCAAAACTTCTTCATCAAACTCTTCATTGCCGTCGGCATCTGCTGTTTCGAGCGTAATCTTCTCGTCAGAGAAGAGCATGAAGTGATAAATCAGAATCTTTGCTGCTTCTTTCAGCGCTTCTTTCGGGTGAATGGAACCATCCGTCGTAATCTCAAGCACCAACTTTTCATAGTCGGTTTTCTGTTCTACACGATAATTTTCAACCGCATACTTGACATTACGAATCGGCGTGTAAATAGAATCGATAGGAATTACATTCACATCAGTGCAGAACTCGCGGTTTTCATCAGCCGGTACATATCCGCGTCCTTTGTTGATTGTAAGATCTATCTGCATAGTTGCTTTTGAATCTAAATGGCAAATAACTAATTCAGGATTTAACACTTCAAATCCGGTCAAATACTTACCAATATCACCTGCCTTAAATTCAGTAGAATTCTCAACGGTAATGCTAACCTTCTCATTTTCGAATTCCTCAACTACTTGCTTGAATCGGACTTGCTTGAGATTCAAGATAATGTTAGTGACATCTTCTTTCACACCGGGAACAGTTGCAAATTCATGCTCAACACCTTCAATGTGAATTGTGTTGATGGCATAACCTTCCAGCGAAGAGAGAAGAATACGGCGTAAAGCATTACCAACGGTAATACCGAAACCGGGTTCAAGCGGACGGAATTCAAATTTTCCAAATTTAGAATCCGCTTCCAACATTAATACTTTATCAGGTTTTTGAAATGCTAATATCGCCATGAAATTAATTATTTTATTTAGAGTACAATTCTACGATCAAGTGTTCTTTAATGTTTTCAGGAATGTCTGCTCTTTCAGGCTTGTGCAACAATTTGCCAGTCTTAGAGTTTTCATCCCACTCCAACCAAGGATATTTGCTGTGATTGAATCCAGCCAACGAGTTAGCAATAACTTCCAAAGACTTAGATTTTTCACGAACACCAACCAACTGACCGGGCTTTACAGAGAAAGAAGGGATGTTAACCACCTTACCGTCTACTGTAATATGCTTATGACCTACCAATTGGCGAGCAGCAGCACGAGTCGGAGCGATACCCAAACGGAACACCACATTATCCAAACGGCACTCAAGGTTCTGCAACAGGATTTCACCGGTAATACCGTTCATGCTGGCAGCTTTCTCAAACATATTACGGAATTGTTTTTCCAATACGCCGTAAGTATATTTAGCTTTTTGCTTTTCTGCTAACATGACACCATATTCAGAAGTCTTTCTGCGGCGAGTATTTCCATGTTGTCCAGGAGGATAGTTTTTCTTCGACAAAACTTTATCAGCTCCAAAGATCGCTTCACCGAATTTACGTGCAATTCTTGTTTTAGGTCCAGTATATCTAGCCATTTTCTTTGATTTAAATTAATTGTTATTCATGAACTCAATTTGTTGCAGCCGCGATTACAGAAAGGAAATGCAATCCATTTTTCTAACAAAATCAAGTTACACTTTAAATAGGTTATCTTTAATTGTTATACTCTTCTTCTTTTCGGAGGACGACAACCATTATGAGGCAATGGAGTTACATCAATGATTTCGGTAACTTCAATTCCAGCACCATGTACAGTACGGATAGCAGACTCACGTCCGTTTCCGGGACCTTTCACATAAGCTTTCACCTTTCTCAAGCCAAGATCATACGCTACCTTTGCGCAATCTTGAGCAGCCATCTGAGCTGCATAAGGAGTGTTCTTCTTCGAACCTCTAAATCCCATCTTACCAGCTGAAGACCAAGAGATAATCTGACCTTCACTGTTTGCCAAAGAAACGATGATGTTGTTGAATGATGAATGAACATGCAACTGTCCATTAGCATCTACTTTCACATTTCTTTTTTTAGCTGCGACTGTTTTTTTTGCCATATCAACAATTATTATTTAGTAGCTTTTTTCTTATTTGCAACAGTTTTCTTTCTTCCCTTACGTGTACGAGCATTGTTCTTTGTGCTCTGGCCGCGAACAGGAAGACCCAAACGGTGACGTACACCGCGATAGCATCCGATATCCATTAATCGCTTAATGTTCAACTGGATTTCTGAGCGCAAATCACCTTCAACTTTATATTCAGCGCCGATGATTTCACGAATTTTTGCAGCCTGATCATCCGTCCAATCCTTTACTTTCAGATCACGATCAACACCTGCCTTGTCTAAAATTTTTGCTGAACTACTGCGTCCGATACCATAAATGTATGTCAACGCAATCTCACCTCTCTTGTTTTGAGGCAAATCTACACCAACTATTCTTATAGCCATATACTAAATTATTTTTTCTGCAAAAATAATAATAAATTATCCTTGACGTTGTTTATACTTAGGATTTTTCTTATTAATAACATACAAACGGCCCTTACGTCTCACGATTTTGCAATCCGGCGTACGTTTCTTTAATGATGCTCTTACTTTCATATCTATATTCTTTTTATTTGTATCTAAAAACGATTCTTCCTTTCGACAGGTCGTAGGGAGACATTTCCACACGTACCTTATCACCCGGTAAAATTTTAATGTAATGCATTCTCATTTTGCCGGAAATATGAGCAGTGATTTCATGCCCATTTTCCAACTCTACCCGAAACATTGCATTTGACAATGCTTCTACGATGACTCCATCTTGTTCAATTGCAGCTTGTTTTGCCATATATTAATTCTCTTTATTTTTCAATACTTCTTCTATATAATCAAATGATGATAAGATATCAGCCTTGCCTAACCCGACTGCTACTGTATGCTCAAAATGAGCAGCACACTTACGGTCGGCTGTACGGATTGTCCACCGGTCACTTTCCATGACAATCTTTCGGTCGCCTAAAGTAATCATCGGCTCGATAGCAATGCACATTCCCTTTTTCAAAAGGGTTCCTGTACCACGTTTTCCATAATTAGGGACGGGTGGGTCTTCATGCATTTCCTTGCCTATGCCATGTCCTACAAACTCTCGTACCACACCGTATGACTGTGCTTCACAATGTTGCTGGACAGCATAACCGATATCTCCTAAACGCTTTCCATGTACCGCATTTTCTATTCCTTTATACAACGCCTCTTTAGTAGTTTTCAAAAGAGCTTTAACTTCGGGAGCCACTTCACCTACACAAAAGGTATAAGCAGAATCTCCGCAATAACCATTCATATAAGTTCCGCAATCAATCGAAATAATATCTCCTTCTTTCAAGGGCGTATCATTAGGAATGCCATGCACTACCTGTTCGTTTACCGAAGTACATATTGAACCGGGAAACGGACCGCCATAAGGATTGGGGAAGCCTTTGAAAGTAGGAACTGCCCCATTGTCTCTTATGAACTCCTCGGCAACCTTATCCAGTTGCTTTGTCGTCACTCCCGGCCGGATCAGTTTAGCTAGTTCAGCCAAAGTTCTCCCCACGAGGAGATTACTTTGGCGTAACAATTCTATTTCATCATCAGTCTTAAGAAATATCATATTGAATGCAAAATTAATATGCAGCTACGCCCGAACGGCCTTTGATTCTTCCCGAAGTCAGAAGCCCGTCGTAATGACGCATCAATAAATGACTTTCTACTTGCTGTAAAGTATCAAGCACAACACCTACAAGAATCAACAAAGATGTTCCACCGAAGAATTGCGCAAACTCAGCCTGTACGCCGAATATACCTGCAAATGCCGGCAGGATAGCGATGAGAGCCAAGAACAAAGAACCTGGCAATGTAATGCGTGTCATAATCATATCAATATAATCAGCCGTACTCTTTCCGGGCTTGATGCCGGGAATAAAGCCGTTGTTCCGCTTCATGTCTTCAGCCATTTGGTTCGGATTGATTGTAATGGCGGTATAGAACCACGTAAATACAATAATCAGAATAGCGAAAACCAGATTGTACAAGAAGCTGGTATGATCAACAAAAGCACGCACGATACCGCTGGCAGAAGCAACATTCGAAAATCCTACAAGGGTAATAGGAATAAACATGATTGCTTGCGCAAAAATAATCGGCATCACATTTGCAGCATTCACCTTCAAAGGAATGTATTGTCTTGCACCACCATATTGCTTATTACCGACAATACGTTTTGCATATTGCACAGGAATTTTACGGACGCCTTGCACCAAAAGGATAGCAGCGGCAATTACCAGAATCAGCACGATAATCTCGAGCAAGAACATGATAATACCCCCCGCACCAGGAGAAGCAAGACGGGATACGAACTCACCTGAGAAAGCCTGTGGAAGACGGGCAATGATACCAATCATGATAATCAACGAAATTCCGTTTCCAATACCTTTATCTGTGATTCTTTCACCCAACCATAAAATAAACATACTACCGGCTGCCAAAATGATGGTCGAAGTAATAATAAAGAAAGTCCAATCTAATGAAGCATTAAGAGCCGGACCTGCCTGCATTTTCAAGTTGATCAGATAAGAAGGAGCCTGAAAAATCAAGATAAATATAGTCAGAATACGAGTATACTGATTGATTTTCCTCCGCCCGCTTTCACCTTCACGCTGTAGTTTCTGGAAATAAGGAACTGCAATCGCCAACAGCTGAATCACAATGGATGCAGAGATGTACGGCATAATTCCTAATGCAAAAATAGACGCATTAGAAAAAGCTCCACCAGAGAACATGTTTAACAAAGCAAGAAGACCTTCACTCGTTTGTTCATGCAACTTTGACAACATATCTGGGTTGATACCTGGAAGAACCACATACGAACCGAATCTGTAGATTGCGACAAACAATATAGTAATGAGGATCCGCTGTCTCAGATCCTCAATATTCCATATGTTCTTTAATGTTTCAATAGATTTTCTCATTGAATCAGAGTTTTACTGCATTACCACCAACGGCTTCGATTGCAGCTACTGCGCTCTTAGAGAAAGCATGAGCTTCAACTTCGAGTTTAGTAGTTAAACTACCGTTACCAAGAACTTTCACTAATTGATTAGAAGAAACAAAACCTGCTTCAATTAACTCATTAATACCTACTTTAGACAAATTCTTTGCTGTAGCCAACTCCTGAATTGTGCTAAGGTTAATGGCCTTGTATTCAACACGGTTAATATTCTTGAAACCAAATTTGGGCACACGGCGCTGAAGAGGCATCTGACCTCCTTCAAAACCAATCTTCTTAGAATAACCAGATCTTGATTTTGCACCTTTATGTCCTCTTGTAGAAGTACCACCTAAACCAGAACCTGGACCACGACCAATTCTTTTTCTTGTTTTAGTAGAACCTTCTGCAGGACGTAAACTATTTAAATTCATATTGCAAAATTCTTTATTAATTATTACTTAACGATTGTAACAAGATGTTTTACCTTTTCAACCATACCCAGAACAGAAGGAGTTGCTTCATGTTCAACTACACGATTCAATTTACGAAGTCCCAAAGAATCCAAAGTTCTCTTCTGAGTAGCAGGAGCACCTATTCTACTTTTTACTTGCTTAATCTTAATAGTTGCCATATCAAACCTCCTTATCCTCTAAATACTTTATCCAAACTTACACCTCTGTTTTGAGCTACCATACGAGCATCGCGCATCTCGCTTAATGCAAGAATTGTAGCTTTCACCAAGTTGTGAGGATTGGAAGATCCTTTCGACTTAGCCAAAACATCTGTAACTCCTACACTTTCCAATACGGCACGCATTGCACCACCGGCAACCACTCCGGTACCTGTTGAAGCCGGTTTGATGAATACTTCTGCCCCACCGAACTTAGCACTTTGTTCGTGAGGTACCGTACCTTTCAATACAGGAACACGAGTCAAATTTTTCTTCGCAGCCTCTACACCTTTTGCAATTGCAGCTGTTACTTCGCCTGCCTTACCCAGACCGTAACCGATTACACCGTCTTCGTTTCCGACTACAACGATAGCAGCAAAGCTGAAAGTTCTACCACCTTTTGTAACCTTCGTCACACGGTTAATTGCTACCAGTCTATCCTTTAACTCTATATCGTTAGAGATCTTAACTCTGTTATTAACTGCCATAATCCATTAAAATTTAAGTCCACCGTTACGAGCGGCATCAGCCACTTCTTTTACTCTCCCATGATACAAGTAACCATTACGGTCGAATACGACAGTCGTAATACCGGCTTCCTGCGCTTTCTTAGCAATCAGTTCACCTACTTTAGCTGCCTGTTCTTTCTTAGGCATAGTCTCCATACCCAGTGAAGAAGCAGCTGCCAAAGTCTTGCCGTTCAGGTCATCGATAACCTGTACATAGATTTGCTTATTGCTTCTGAACACACTCATACGCGGACGTTCCGGAGTACCTGAAATCTTGTTGCGTACTCTATATTTAATCTTGATTCGTCTTTCTATTTTTGTTGTCATAATATTATACGATTTTATGTGAATTATTTAGCGCCAGCCGACTTACCAGACTTTCTACGAATTTCTTCACCAACAAACTTAACACCTTTTCCTTTATAAGGTTCAGGCTTACGGAAAGAACGTATTTTTGCACACACCTGACCAAGCAGCTGTTTGTCACAAGATTCCAAGATAATAAGAGGGTTCTTATTTCTTTCTGATTTGGTTTCTACCTTAATCTCGGGAGGCAACTGCAAAAAGATATTATGCGTATAGCCCAAAGCGAGATCAATGATATTACCGTTGTTTGACGCACGGTAACCTACACCAACCAATTCCAATTCTTTCTTATATCCTTCAGAAACGCCCACAACCATATTGTGCACCAAAGCACGATACAAGCCGTGATACGCATGACGCTGTTTCAAATCGTCAAGCATGGCGTTTTCGTTTTCTTTCAACACCACATGTCCGTCTTCAACCGTCACATCAATAGCCGGGTTGACATACTGACTCAACTCACCTTTCGGACCTTTAACAGTAACTACATTATCCTTCAGGGATACAGTCACTCCTGCGGGAATAACAACTGGTAATTTACCTATTCTTGACATAGCTTACCCTCCATTAATATACATAACAAAGAACTTCACCGCCAATCTTCAAGGCTGAAGCTTCTTTATCAGTCATTACACCTTTGGAAGTAGATATAATAGCAATACCTAATCCGTTAATAACTCTCGGCATGTCCTTGTAGCCGGTATACTTACGCATACCCGGAGTAGATACTCTGATCAGCTTCTTGATAGCATTCACCTTGTTTACGGCGTCATACTTCAAAGCCACCTTGATAGTACCCTGAGGACCATCTTCTACAAATTTGTAATTCAGGATGTAACCTTTGTCAAACAGGATTTTTGTAATCTCCTTTTTCAGATTTGAAGCAGGTACTTCCACCACTCTGTGCTTTGCACTGATTGCATTTCTCAACCGTGTGAGATAATCTGCGATTGGATCTGTCATAAAAAATAATTGTTAAATTAATCAGGACTACCCTGACAATATTTAATAATAAACACTAATTACCAACTTGCTTTCTTAACACCCGGAATCAAACCATTGGATGCCATTTCACGAAATTGGATACGTGAAATACCGAACTGGCGCATGTAACCTCTCGGACGACCTGTCAGCTTGCAACGATTGTGTAAACGAATCGGGTTCGAATTCTTAGGCAGGTCTTGCAATTTCTGTGCTGCTTCGAAAGCTGCTACAGGATCACCTGAATTAACAATTTTCTTCAGCGCAGCACGTTTTTCTGCATATTTGGCTACCAGCTTAGCTCTTTTTACTTCACGAGCTTTCATTGATTCTTTTGCCATATCTATCAGTCTTTTTTAGCGTTTTTAAACGGTAAACCGAATTCTTTCAACAAAGCATAACCTTCTTCATCAGTCTGGGCAGAAGTAACGAACGTAATGTTCATACCCATAATCTTGGTAATGCTGTCGATATTGATTTCCGGGAAAATGATTTGTTCCTGGATACCCAACGTATAGTTACCACGACCGTCAAACTTGCTTTCGATACCTTTGAAGTCACGGATACGAGGCAATGCCACACGTACAAGTTTCTCAAGGAATTCATACATTCTTTCACGACGCAAAGTCACCATTACCCCAATCGGCATTTTCTTACGCAACTTGAAGTTGGCAATATCCTTACGTGATACAGTCGCTACAGCTTTCTGACCTGTAATGGCAGTCAGCTCGTTGATAGCGACATCAATAATTTTCTTGTCAGCAACAGCCATACCCAAACCTTGATTGATAACAATCTTCTTGAGTACAGGAATTTGCATAGTCGAAGAATACTTGAATTGATTCTTCAATGCAGGAGCAATGCGCTCTGCATATTCTTTCTTAAGGCTAGCAGTATTACCCATTATTTAATCTCCTCTCCCGATTTTTTAGCATAACGAACAAATGTTCTTCCATCAGAACTTTCTCTTCTACCAATACGCGTCGGTTTACCTGTCTTCGGGTCAACCGGATTCAGGTTAGAGATGTGAATAGGAGCTTCCTGTTTCACAATACCCCCCTGTGGATTCTTTGCATTCGGTTTGGTGCTCTTAGATACCATATTGATACCCTCAACCACGGCACGTCCTTCTTTTACAAGAACTTTCAACACACGTCCAGTTTTACCCTTGTCTTCGCCAGAGTTTACGTAAACTGTATCGCCTTTTTTAATATGTAACTTACTCATTACTACTTAACTTTTTTACAAAATTAAAGTACTTCAGGTGCAAGTGAAACCACTTTCATATTTGCATTACGCAACTCTCTCGCAACAGGTCCGAAGATACGACTACCTCTAATTTCGCCTGCATTGTTCAACAGCACGCAAGCATTGTCATCAAAGCGGATGTAAGAACCGTCAGCACGACGAATCTCTTTCTTAGTACGTACGACCAAAGCCTTAGATACTGCACCTTTCTTAATATCACTTGAGGGGATTACGCTCTTTACTGTAACAACGATTACATCCCCTACAGAAGCGTAGCGTCTTCTTGTACCACCCAATACACGGATGCAAAGAGCTTCTTTTGCGCCACTGTTATCACATACTGTAAGTCTGGATTCTGCTTGTATCATAATTACTTAGCTTTTTCAATTATTTCAACCACTCTCCATCTCTTAGTCTTGCTCAAAGGACGAGTCTCCATGATACGTACTGTATCACCTACAGCACATTCATTCTTTTCGTCATGAGCATGATATTTCTTCGTTTTAGAAACGAATTTACCATATATCGGGTGTTTTTCCTTAAATTTGGCAGCAACTGTAACGGTCTTATCCATTTTGTTGCTAATCACAACACCTGTTCTTTCTTTTCTTAAATTTCTCACTTCCATAATAAGACCTTATTATTTGTTGTTGAGTTCTCTCTGACGCAATTCTGTCTTCATCCGTGCGATTGTTCTACGCAAAGTTTTAATCTGTGCAGTATTTTCCAACGGAGAGATTGAATGATTCAACACCATTTGGTTATAATTAGCTACTTCTGTCTGAATTCTTTCAGCCAATTCATTGGTAGGGATTTCTCTAATTTCTGCAATCTTCATATCTCAATTAAACATTTTGACTTGCGTCGTAATCACGTCTAACAATAAACTTAGTAGTAACAGGAAGTTTTTGAGCCGCCAGGCGCAAAGCTTCTTTAGCTACATCAAAAGATACTCCTTCTACTTCGATCAGGATACGGCCCGGAGTTACAGGAGCAACAAAGCCTTCCGGATTACCTTTACCTTTACCCATACGTACGTCAGCAGGCTTGCGAGTAATAGGTTTGTCCGGGAAAATGCGGATCCAAATCTGACCCTGACGTTGCATATATCTAGTTACAGCAATACGAGCTGCTTCAATCTGGCGACCAGTGATCCATTTAGTCTGCAAAGATTTGATTCCGAAAGAACCAAATGCCAACTGATGACCACGCTGAGCATTACCTTTGGCGCTACCCTTCTGCTGTCTTCTGAATTTTGTCTTTTTCGGTTGTAACATAATTCCTAAAATTCAAATTCGTTAGCGATTGTTGTTTTTCTTTCTGCGGAAATTCTTACCACCATTGTTTCCGTTTCCGCCACGGCCGGTTTCCTTAGTCTGAGTAAAGTTCGGAGCCAACTCACGTTTACCGTAAACCTCACCACGACAAATCCACACCTTGATACCCAGCAAACCAACTTTTGTCAGAGCTTCTGCCTGGCAATAGTCGATGTCTGCACGGAATGTATGCAGCGGTGTACGACCTTCTTTATACATTTCAGAACGTGCCATTTCCGCACCGTTCAAACGACCAGAAATCAATACTTTGATACCTTCAGCACCCATACGCATCGTATTGGCGATAGCCATCTTGATGGCACGGCGGTAAGCGATTTTACCTTCTACTTGGCGAGCGATGTTGTTAGCTACGATAACAGCATCAAGTTCAGGTCTCTTTACCTCAAAGATATTGATTTGAATATCCTTATCGGTGATCTTCTTCAACTCCTCTTTCAGCTTGTCAACTTCCTGACCACCTTTACCAATGATAATACCCGGGCGAGCTGTACATACAGTAATTGTCACCAATTTCAGAGTACGTTCGATCACGATTCTAGAAACGCTGGCTTTTGCAAGTCTGGCATTCAGATATTTACGAATTTTGCTGTCTTCCAGCAAAGCATCACCATAATTCTTGCCACCGTACCAATTAGAATCCCATCCTCTGATAATTCCTAAACGGTTGCTTATCGGATTAACTTTCTGTCCCATCTACGCTTAATTTTTATCATTAGTATTTTTAGAATCAACAAACAAAGTCACATGGTTAGAACGTTTGCGAATTCTGTAACCTCTACCCTGCGGTGCCGGTCTCATTCTTTTCAGAGTTACACCTTCATCAACAAAAATCTTAGTTACATACAGTTCGCCGTCTTCAGCCTTGCGCTCGTTTTTCGTTTCCCAGTTCGCAATAGCAGAGCGTAACAGTTTCTCCACTTTTGCAGAAGCGGCTTTTGAAGAAAACTTCAAAACGCCAAGTGCACGGTTCACTTCCATACCACGAATCATGTCAGCTACAAGACGCATCTTACGTGGAGAAGTAGGCACATTTTGCAATTTTGCAAAATACATGGTTTTAAGGGCTTCTTTTCTCTTTTCAGCCGATATTTTTTTTCTTGCTCCCATTATTCTTCACTTTTTATTATTTCAAAAAGCTCCTGTCAACTTATTTTTTCTTGTTACCTGCATGGCCGCGGAATGTACGTGTCGGGGCAAACTCACCCAACTTGTGTCCTACCATGTTTTCTGTAACATAAACAGGAATAAATTTATTTCCGTTATGAACTGCAATAGTATGCCCAACGAAATCAGGCGAAATCATTGAAGCTCTGGCCCATGTCTTAACAACTGACTTCTTGCCGCTTTCATTCATAGCAAGCACCTTCTTTTCCAGTTTTACATTAATATATGGACCTTTTTTTAATGAACGACTCATAATTTTCTCACTTAATCAGTTGTTATTACTTTCTTCTTTCAATTATATACTTAGAAGACTGTTTCTTCGGAGCTCTTGTCTTCAAGCCCTTAGCATACAATCCTTTGCGTGATCTCGGATGACCTCCGGACTGACGTCCTTCACCACCACCCATCGGGTGATCAACAGGGTTCATAACAACACCACGGTTGTGCGGACGACGTCCCAACCAGCGAGAGCGACCTGCCTTACCAGATGATTCCAGTGCATGGTCTGAGTTACCTACGCTACCGATAGTAGCCTTGCAAGTACCCAAAATTTGTCTCAACTCGCCTGAAGGCAATTTAATCACACAATAGCGTCCCTCACGAGAAGTCAATTGAGCAAAATTACCAGCCGATCTTACCAGAGCAGCACCTTGTCCCGGACGCAATTCAATGTTATGAATCACAGTACCTACAGGGATGTTTTCAAGCGGAAGTGCGTTACCAATCTCAGGCGCCGCATTCGCTCCAGACATCAATGTGCTGCCTACCTGCAATCCATTAGGAGCAATAATATATCTTTTTTCACCGTCAGCGTAAAACAACAAAGCGATACGAGCCGAGCGGTTCGGATCGTATTCAATGGTCTTAACGACTGCTGGAACACCGTCTTTGTTTCTCTTGAAATCGATAATACGATATTTTCTCTTGTGACCGCCACCCATGTAGCGCATTGTCATTTTACCTACATTGTTACGACCACCTGTAGAACGCTTTCCATACACAAGAGATTTTTCTGGTACCGATGCAGTAATCTCTTCAAAAGTACCAATAATTTTGTGTCTCTGCCCCGGTGTTGTGGGCTTAAATTTACGTACTGCCATCTTCTATTTAAATATTACTATAAAAATCAATAGTATCGCCTTCTTTCAAAGTTACAATCGCTTTCTTGTAAGCATTCTTGCGACCTTTGAGCAAGCCTGATTTTGTATAACGAGTTTTGTTTTTTCCTTGATAACGCATCGTGTTTACATCCAACACAGTAACGTTATACAAAGCTTCGATTTCGCTCTTAATCTCCAATTTGTTGGCATCCGGACGTACGATGAAACCGAAACGGTTGTTCATCTTGTCTGTAATAGCCGTCATCTTTTCTGTAACCAACGGTTTAACGATTATTCCCATATTCCAATCAGCCTCCTATTATTTAATTAAGGTTTCCTCGATAGCTTTCAATGCATTCTCTGTAACAACAAGTGTATCTGCGTTCAATACCACGTAAGTATTCAGCGCAGAAGCAATTGCCATATTTGTACGCTCTAAATTGCAAGCTGACAAATATACGTTTTTATTTGCTTCCGGCAAAACCATAAGCAGCTTCTTGCCAGCTACTTTAAGATTATTCACAACATTTACAAAATCTTTTGTCTTCGGAGCTTCGAAAGTGAAGTCTTCAACAACGATAATGCTGTTTGCCTGAGCCTTGTAAGACAAAGCTGACTTGCGAGCCAAAAGCTTTACTTTCTTGTTCAGCTTAAAGCTGTAATCACGAGGTTTCGGACCGAACACACGTGCTCCACCAACCAACAACGGAGAATTGATATCACCACGACGTGCACCGCCGCCACCTTTCTGACGACCCAATTTACGAGTAGAACCACTGATTTCACTTCTTTCTTTTGACTTGTGAGTTCCCTGACGTTGGTTAGCCAAGTACTGCTTAACGGCCAAATAGATAGCGTGGTCATTCGGAGTGATTCCGAAGATTGCATCATTCAAGGCAACCTTTCTGCCGGTGTCTTCACCCTTAATATTTAATACATTAACTTCCATTATTTCTCAATTATTACGATTGAACCTTTGTAACCTGGAACAGAGCCCTTAATCAACAGCAGGTTATGTTCAGGAATTACTTTTAATACTTGCAAGTTGTGAGTAGTTACTCTATCACCACCCATTTGACCTCCCATGCGCATTCCCTTGAACACTTTTGCGGGATAAGAACAAGCACCGATAGAACCCGGTTTGCGGGCGCGGTTGTGCTGACCGTGAGTAGTCTGACCTACACCACCGAAACCATGACGCTTAACAACGCCTTGGAAACCTCTACCCTTCGAAGTTCCGATTACGTCTACATAAGGAGCATCGTTAAAGAGTTCTACGGTAATCGTGTCACCTAAATTCAATTCTTCTGAGAAATCTTTGAACTCGGCCAAGTGTCTCTTGGGAGTTACTCCTGCTTTCTTGAAGTGACCCATCAGCGCTTTCGTTGTATGCTTTTCCTTTTTGTCCTGGAAGCCCAACTGAACAGCTGCATAGCCATCTTTCTCTATGCTCTTAATCTGAGTAACTACACAGGGACCAGCTTCGATAACAGTGCATGGCACATTCTTGCCATCAGCACTGAAAACGGATGTCATTCCGATTTTCTTTCCTAATAATCCTGGCATTTCAGTTAATTTTTAAATTCATTAAACTTTAATTTCTACTTCTACCCCACTCGGCAATTCCAATTTCATCAAAGCGTCTACGGTTTTTGCCGTCGAGCTGTAGATGTCAATCAGTCTCTTGTAAGAAGACAATTCGAACTGTTCGCGTGACTTCTTGTTAACGAAAGTCGAACGGTTTACAGTAAAGATACGCTTGTGAGTAGGCAATGGAATCGGACCGCTCACGATAGCGCCTGTCGCTTTCACAGTCTTTACAATCTTCTCAGCAGACTTGTCTACCAAGTTGTGATCGTAAGATTTCAATTTAATTCTAATTTTCTGACTCATTTTTTTGATGTTATGATTATTATACAAATAAGATGAAGCATGAGGGTTAAGAGTCATTCGCTAACCCTCATCAGCTTCAAGCTATTTTTTCAATTATACCAAATCGGTACGGCCTTTCACTTCTTCCAATACAGCTTTTGCGATAGAAGAAGATACCTGAGCGTGGTGGTCGTAGCTCATTGAAGAAGTAGCACGACCTGAAGTAATCGTACGCAAAGCGGTTACATAGCCGAACATTTCTGCCAGCGGAACCATAGCTTTCACGATACGGGCACCCGAACGGCTTGTTTCCATACCTTCTACCTGACCACGGCGCTTGTTCAAGTCACCGATTACGTCACCCATGTTTTCTTCCGGAGTAACGACTTCCAATTTCATAATCGGCTCCATCAGGACAGGACCTGCTTTCACGCAAGCGTTCTTGTAAGCCTGGATAGCACAGATTTCGAATGACAACTGGTCAGAGTCTACCGGGTGGAACGAACCATCCTTCAACACAACCTTCAACGAGTCAACCGGGAATCCTGCCAACACACCATTCTTCATAGCGGTCTGGAAACCTTTCTGTACCGACGGGATGAATTCCTTAGGCACGTTACCACCCTTCACTTCGTCGATGAATTGCAAGCCGCCTTGCTTCCAGTCTTCGTCAACCGGACCTACAGAAACGATGATATCGGCAAACTTACCGCGACCACCCGACTGTTTCTTGTAAACTTCACGCAATTCAACGGTCTTCGTGATAGCTTCCTTGTAGTTAACCTGCGGACGACCTTGGTTACATTCAACCTTGAACTCACGTTTCAGACGGTCGATGATGATATCCAAGTGGAGCTCACCCATACCCGAAATAATGGTCTGACCAGTCTGCTCATCTGTACGGACAGTGAAAGTCGGGTCTTCTTCAGCCAGCTTAGCCAAACCGTTAGACAGCTTGTCCAAGTCTTTCTGAGTCTTCGGCTCTACCGCGATACCGATAACCGGTTCGGGGAAGTCCATTGACTCCAGTACAATCGGAGCTGATTCGTCGCACAACGTATCACCTGTACGGATATCCTTGAAACCTACACCTGCACCGATATCACCTGCGCTGATAACCTCAACCGGGTTTTGCTTGTTAGAGTGCATCTGGAACAAACGAGATACACGTTCTTTCTTGCCCGAACGAGAGTTATAGATGTAAGAACCGGCTTCAATCTTACCCGAATAAACACGGAAGAATGTCAGACGGCCTACATACGGGTCGGTAGCAATCTTAAATGCCAAAGCGGATGTCTTTTCGTCTTCGCTCGGCTTGCGGTCTTCTTCAGCGCCCGTTGTCGGATTTGTACCGACAATGTTCGGAGTATCCAGCGGAGAAGGCAAGAATGCACATACATAGTCAAGCAAAGTCTGCACACCTTTGTTTTTGAATGAAGAACCGCACAACATCGGCACGATTTCCATCTTCAATGTTCCGGCACGCAATGCACGCAAGATTTCCTCTTCGGTAATCGTAGAAGGATCATCGAAATATTTCTCCATCAACGACTCATCGAATTCAGCCACCTTTTCCAGCATCTTGTCACGCCATTCGTTAGCTTCGTCCACCAGGTTTGCCGGGATATCGTCTACTTCATAGTCGGCACCCATGGTTTCGTCATGCCAGTAAATGGCTTTCATCTTAATCAAGTCAACCAAGCCTTTGAAGTTTTCTTCGGCACCGATAGGAATAACCACCGGACATGGGTTAGCTCCCAAGACATCTTTCATCTGGCGCACTACTTCGAAGAAGTCGGCACCCGAACGGTCCATCTTGTTTACATAACCGATACGTGGAACATTGTATTTGTCAGCCTGACGCCATACAGTTTCCGACTGAGGCTCAACACCACCTACTGCACAGTATGTTGCAACAGCGCCGTCCAACACACGCAATGAACGTTCTACCTCAGCAGTAAAGTCCACGTGCCCCGGAGTGTCGATCAAGTTGATCTTATACTTGTTGCCCGCATAGTTCCAATAAGTGGTTGTAGCAGCCGAGGTAATAGTGATACCACGTTCCTGCTCCTGTTCCATCCAGTCCATCGTAGCAGCGCCATCATGCACTTCACCGATTTTGTGAGTCAAACCAGTATAAAACAGAATACGTTCTGAAGTAGTGGTTTTACCAGCGTCGATGTGAGCCATGATACCGATGTTACGGGTCAAATGCAAATCATGTTTAGCCATTTTATTCCTTCTTACTAATTTAGTTAGTTATACTTGATTAAAATCTGAAGTGAGCGAATGCACGGTTAGCTTCAGCCATACGGTGCATATCTTCCTTACGTTTGAAGGCTCCACCCTGTTCGTTGTATGCATCCAGAATTTCAGCAGCCAGTTTGTCAGCCATCGACTTGCCGCCACGCTTACGAGCGAAAGCAATCAGGTTTTTCATCGAAATTGACTCTTTACGTTCAGGACGGATTTCAGTCGGAACCTGGAAAGTTGCACCACCGATACGGCGTGATTTCACTTCCAACTGAGGAGTTACATTGTCCAATGCTTTTTTCCACACTTCCAATGCTGATTTTTCTTCGCCCGGAAGTTTAGCACCTACCACTTCCAATGCTTTGTAGAAGATTTCGTAAGAAGTGTTCTTCTTACCATCATACATCAAGTGGTTTACAAATTTAGAAACCTTCGCGTCGCCAAACACGGGATCCGGAAGGATTACACGTTTTTTAGGTTTTGCTTTTCTCATTTTGTTTTGATAATAATGTTTAGTTTGGGGCTGCACCTTTTGTTTTCTTCAACGCCTCCTCCGAGGCATTTACTCAACCTTAAAGCTTTTCCTGCAAACCAAAACGGATTAATAAATTTCAGTATGCTCGACCGGTTAAAGATTATTTCTTACCTTTTCCTGCCGGAGCTTGTCCCGGTTTCGGACGCTTAGCGCCGTATTTAGAACGTCTTTGAGTACGTCCTGCCACGCCGGCTGTATCCAATGTACCGCGAACGATGTGGTAACGTACGCCCGGAAGGTCTTTCACACGACCGCCACGTACCAATACAATAGAGTGTTCCTGCAAGTTGTGGCCTTCTCCCGGAATGTAAGAGTTCACTTCCTTAGAGTTTGTCAGACGCACACGAGCAACTTTACGCATTGCAGAATTCGGTTTCTTCGGAGTTGTAGTGTAAACACGTACACAAACGCCACGTCTTTGCGGACAAGCGTCCAGTGCCGGAGATTTACTCTTCTCAACCAAAACCTTTCTTCCTTTTCTTACTAACTGTTGAATAGTAGGCATTTTGTTTGATTTTTAATTATTTATATTATATATTTATTTTGTTTTCTTCTTCCAAGTCGAAACTATACATTTCGGGCTGCAAAATTACAAATAACTTTTTAATACACAAACAGTTTTTGCATAAAATTCTGATAACGATGAAATTTTCTTCTTCCGCATGCTTCCCGGCTCTTTGCCTAGTCCTCCGGAGTTTATCAATCATTTTCCGTCTACACCCTGCTTGATTCCTCTTTTTATTCAGCCGTATTAAACCGCCATACAAGCTATATTCATGCGCCAAGGCAAATAGCTGCATTGCCCTGCGCAACTATTTGCCTTGGCGCATGAATATAAAAGGAAACCAACATCCGGCTTAACCCAGCCTGACAATTATGACAAATGACAATTATAAATAAGGTGTAAGCAATGAAAAAGGCTTCCGACCCTTGACGGGCAGAAGCCTTTTCCAAAACACTATAAAGAGATATAAATTATTCTACTTCGTTATAGTCGAGCACATTTTTCTTGTTGGCAAGGATACGGTCGTACTCTTCTTTCGAGCCAACAATAATCTTTTCGAACTCACGCTGACCGGTACCGGCAGGAATCAAGTGACCGCAAATCACATTTTCCTTCATACCTTCCAAACGGTCTACTTTTCCGTTGATAGCTGCTTCGTTCAGCACCTTTGTCGTTTCCTGGAAAGATGCTGCCGACATAAAGCTGGAAGTCTGCAATGCGGCACGTGTGATACCTTGCAAAATCTGTGTCGAAGTTGCAGGTACGGCATCACGTACTTCAACCAGCTTCAGGTCGCGGCGTTTCAACATACTGTTCTCGTCACGCAACTTGCGTGCCGTCACAATCTGACCCGGTTGGAGGTTCTGTGAGTCACCGGCATCCACTACCACCTTCTTGCCCCAGATACGGTCGTTCTCTTCATTGAATTCCAAACGGTCTACCACCTGTTGTTCCAAGAAGCGGGTATCGCCCGGCTCATCAATCTGAACCTTACGCATCATCTGACGCACGATGATTTCAAAGTGCTTGTCATTAATCTTCACACCTTGCAGACGGTAAACGTCCTGGATTTCGTTGACGATGTATTCCTGTACCGCCGTAGGACCTTTGATAGCCAAGATATCGGCAGGCGTAATGGCACCATCAGACAACGGAGTACCGGCACGCACATAGTCGTTTTCCTGTACCAGGATTTGCTTGGACAGAGCCACAAGGTATTTCTTCACATCTCCGGTCTTCGAGGTCACGATGATTTCACGGTTACCACGTTTAATCTTACCCATCGTCACCTCACCGTCGATTTCAGATACAACGGCAGGATTAGACGGGTTACGTGCTTCAAACAACTCGGTTACACGAGGCAAACCACCGGTGATATCACCCGCCTTACCTACGGCACGCGGAATCTTCACCAAGATATCACCTGCTTTCACCGTTTGCTTATCTTCCACTACCACGTGACCGCCTACCGGCAAGTTATAAGTACGGATTTCGTTGCCGTTTTCATCGGTAATGTGCAACGAAGGTATCTTGTTCTTGTCTTTCGACTCAGTGATAATGATTTCACGCAAACCGGTAGCTTCATCAGATTCTACCTTATAGGTTACATTTTCAATAACCGACTCGAAGGCAATCTTACCCGAAACTTCGGTCACGATAACGGCGTTGAACGGGTCCCACTTAGCAATCAGCTTGCCTTTTTCCACCACTTCTCCGTCCGAAGCATACAACTTCGAACCGTAAGGTACGTTGTGAGTCGACAAGATAATGCCTGTATTGACATCGATGAAACGTACTTCTGCCAAACGGCCTACAACAATCTTCACCGGTTCGCCCGTTTCTTCTACGGCATCTACCGTACGCAATTCTTCGAATTCCAGACGTGCGTCATTCTTTGCCACAATACTTGCATTAGCCGCCATGTTACCGGCGATACCACCGGCATGGAAGGTACGCAATGTCAACTGAGTACCCGGCTCACCGATAGACTGGGCAGCGATAACGCCCACAGCCTCGCCTTTCTGAACCATACGGCTGGTAGCCAGGTTACGTCCGTAACATTTTGCACAAACACCCTTCTTCGATTCGCAAGTCAATACCGAACGGATTTCCACGCTTTCGATAGGTGAGTTCTCGATTTCTTCGGCAATGCTTTCAGTGATTTCTTCACCCGAAGCCACAATCAGTTTGCCTGTAGTAGGATGTATCACATCGTGTACAGACACACGACCCAAAATACGTTCATATAAGGTAGCGATGACTTCATCGTTGTTCTTCAATGCCGTACATACCAGGCCACGCAATGTTCCGCAATCTTCCTCGTTGATGATGACATCATGAGAAACGTCTACCAGACGACGGGTCAAGTATCCGGCGTCGGCTGTCTTCAATGCCGTATCGGCAAGACCCTTACGGGCACCGTGGGTAGAGATAAAGTACTCCAACACCGACAGACCTTCCTTAAAGTTAGAAAGAATCGGGTTCTCGATAATCTGTGCACCTTCGGCACCGGCTTTTTGCGGTTTTGCCATCAAACCACGCATACCAGACAACTGGCGAATCTGTTCCTTAGAACCACGGGCACCGGAATCCAACATCATGAATACTGAGTTGAAACCTTGGTCGTCGTTCTTGATGGTCTTATACAAGATGTCAGACAAATCGCTGTTGACGTGTGTCCATGTATCGATAACCTGGTTGTAACGTTCGTTGTCGGTGATGAAACCCATGTTGTAGTTCATCATGATTTGTTCCACTTCCTCGTTACCGCGTTTTACCAAGTCTTCCTTTTCTTTCGGGATGATGATATCGCCCAAGTTGAACGACAGACCTCCTTCGAATGCTTTCTGATAACCCAAGTTCTTGATACCGTCAAGGAAGTCACAAGCCCGTGCTACACCGACTTTCTTGATAACATCGCTGATGATGTCACGCAAAGACTTCTTCGAAATGATGGTATTCAGATAACCGCATTCGTCAGGCACCAGTTCATTAACAATGACACGTCCTACCGAAGTTTCCTTTATCATCTTCTTGACGATATTGCCGTCCTCGTCGAGGTCGTTGGTCAGCACGCTGATAATGGCGTGAATGTCTACCTTGCCTTCATTGTAAGCAATCATGGCTTCTTCCGGACCGTAGAAAATCAAGCCTTCACCTTTGGCTCCCTTACGCAATTTGGTAATATAATAAAGTCCCAATACCATATCCTGTGCCGGCACGGTGATAGGTGCGCCGTTGGCAGGATTCAAGATATTGTGTGACTGAAGCATCAACAATTGGGCTTCCAATACCGCTTCATTGCTCAAAGGCAAGTGAACCGCCATCTGGTCACCGTCGAAGTCGGCGTTGAATGCTGTACAAGCCAACGGGTGCAACTGGATAGCTTTGCCTTCAATCATTTTCGGCTGGAATGCCTGGATACCCAGACGGTGCAATGTCGGCGCACGGTTCAACAATACCGGATGGCCTTTCATCACGTGTTCAAGGATATCCCAAATCACCGGTTCCTTGCGGTCTACAATCTTCTTGGCAGACTTCACGGTCTTGACAATACCGCGCTCAATCAGCTTGCGGATGATGAACGGCTTGTACAATTCGGCTGCCATCAGTTTCGGAATACCGCATTCGCCCATCTTCAACTCCGGACCAACGACGATAACCGAACGTGCCGAATAGTCGACACGCTTACCCAACAGGTTCTGACGGAAACGTCCTTGCTTACCTTTCAAGCTGTCAGACAAGGATTTCAACGGACGGTTGGAATCAGTCTTCACTGCGCTTGACTTACGCGAGTTGTCGAACAACGAATCGACAGCCTCCTGCAACATACGTTTTTCGTTACGCAGAATCACTTCGGGAGCCTTGATTTCAATCAACCGTTTCAAGCGGTTATTACGGATAATCACACGACGGTACAAGTCATTCAAGTCGGAAGTGGCGAAACGTCCGCCATCCAACGGAACCAACGGACGAAGTTCGGGCGGGATAACCGGCACGATACGCACAATCATCCACTCCGGTTTGTTGCGTCCGCGAGAAGCACGGAACGACTCAACCACCTGCAGGCGTTTCAAGGCTTCGTTCTTACGCTGCTGCGAAGAATCGTTGTTTGCCTTGTGACGCAACTCGTAAGAAAGCGCGTCCAAGTCGAGGCGTACCAGCAAATCATAGATTGCTTCCGCACCCATCTTGGCAATGAACTTGTTCGGGTCGCTGTCTTCCAGGTATTGGTTTTCTTTCGGAAGCGTATCCAAAATGTCGAGATACTCTTCTTCCGACAACAAGTCATATTGGTTAACGCCGTCTTCAGCCTTCACACCCGGCTGGATAACGACATAACGTTCGTAATAGATAATTGCATCCAGTTTCTTGGTAGGCAAGCCTAACAAGTAACCGATTTTATTGGGCAAAGAACGGAAATACCAGATATGAGCCACGGGAACCACCAGCTGAATGTGTCCGCTGCGTTCGCGGCGCACTTTCTTTTCGGTCACTTCCACACCACATCGGTCACATACGATTCCTTTATAACGGATACGTTTGTATTTACCGCAATGGCATTCGTAGTCTTTCACCGGACCGAAGATGCGTTCGCAGAACAAACCGTCACGTTCGGGCTTGTAAGTACGGTAATTGATAGTTTCCGGCTTCAACACTTCACCATACGAGTTTTCAAGGATTTCCTCGGGTGACGCCAATCCGATTGTAATCTTGGAGAAATTACTCTTTATCTTAGTATCTTTTCTAAAAGCCATACTTTCTTAATTTCAAAATTTAATGTTATTCCAATGTAATACTCAAGCAAAGGCCTCTCAGCTCATGCAACAATACGTTCAAAGACTCGGGGATACCCGGAGTAGGCATCGGTTCGCCTTTCACGATGGCTTCGTAGGCTTTCGAGCGTCCTGCGACATCATCCGACTTAATCGTCAGGATTTCCTGAAGGACATGAGCGGCACCGAATGCCTCGATTGCCCAAACCTCCATTTCTCCGAAACGCTGGCCACCGAACTGTGCTTTACCGCCAAGCGGTTGCTGAGTAATCAAAGAGTACGGACCAATGGAACGTGCGTGCATCTTGTCTTCAACCATGTGACCCAATTTCAGCATGTAGGTCACACCCACCGTAGCCGGCTGGTCGAATTGCTCTCCTGTACCGCCGTCATACAGATAAGTCTTGCAATAACGGGGCAGGCCTGCCTTGTCTGTCCATTTATCCAAATCGTCCAATGTAGCACCGTCAAAAATCGGCGTAGCAAACTTCACGCCCAATTCTTTTCCGGCACGTCCCAGTACAGCTTCAAAAATCTGACCGATGTTCATACGCGAAGGCACACCCAACGGGTTCAATACGATATCTACCGGCGTACCGTCTGCCAGGAACGGCATATCTTCCTGACGCACTACGCGCGAAACGATACCTTTATTACCGTGACGACCTGCCATCTTATCGCCGACACCGATCTTACGTTTCTTTGCAATATATACTTTTGCCATCTGGATAATGCCTGAAGGAAGCTCGTCACCAATAGTCAAAGCAAATTTCTTACGCTTCAACTCAGCATCCAGCTCCTTGTACTTCTTCAGGTAATTCATCACCAGGTCGCGAATCATTTCATTCTTATGGGCATCCGATGTCCACTTGCTCAGTTGGACAACGGTATAGTCCAAAGATTCCAAATCGTGTTTGGTAAATTTCGCGCCTTTGGGGATAACTTCTGTACCCAGATAGTCTTTCACACCTTGAGATACTTTCTCATCAGTCAACACCAACAGCTTTTCAATCAGAATCTGCTTCAGTGCTGCTGCTTTTTCTTCAAATTCTTCATTCAGTTTCGGAAGAATCTGCTTGTCGGCATTCTTTTCGCTACGGGTCTTGATAACACGTGAATAGAGTTTCTTGTCGATAACCACACCGCGCAACGAAGGAGAAGCCTTCAGTGAAGCATCCTTCACATCGCCCGCCTTATCACCGAAAATAGCGCGCAACAGCTTTTCTTCCGGCGACGGATCAGATTCGCCTTTCGGAGTAATCTTACCGATAAGGATATCTCCCGGTTCAATGCGTGCACCGATGCGTACGATACCGTTTTCGTCCAAGTCCTTGGTAGCTTCTTCGCTTACGTTCGGGATATCCGAAGTCAGTTCTTCCATACCACGCTTCGTCTCGCGCACTTCCAGAATGTATTCATCCACATGCACCGAAGTAAGGATATCTTCACGCACCATACGTTCGTTCAGCACGATGGCATCCTCGTAGTTGTATCCCTTCCACGGCATGTAGGCAACCAACAGGTTCTTGCCCAAAGCCAACTCACCGTTAGCCGTAGAATAACCTTCGGTCAGGATATCACCTTTCTTCACACGCTGACCCTTGTTGCAGATAGGACGCAAGTCGATGGTCATGCTCTGGTTGGTCTTACGGAACTTCGGAATACGGTATTCCTTCAAGGCCGGTTCGAAGCTTACAAACTCTTCATCAGCCGTACGGTCGTACAAGACACGGATTGTAGTAGCATCTACAAATTCGATGACCCCATCACCTTCTGCCGCAATCTGTGTACGAGAGTCTTCGCACAATTGCTTTTCGATGCCTGTACCTACAATCGGAGCTTCTGTGCGCAACAAAGGAACTGCCTGGCGCATCATGTTCGAACCCATCAACGCACGGTTAGCGTCATCATGTTCCAAGAACGGAATCAACGAAGCAGCGATAGAGGCAATCTGCTGCGGAGATACGTCCATCAGCTCTACCTGGTCAGGAGTAACCACCGGATAATCGGCATCACGGCGTGCCTTTACTTTATCGCGGATAAAGGTACCGTCGTCATTCAATGGTGCATTACCCTGTGCGATGATTTTATCTTCTTCTTCTTCAGCCGACAAGTATTCGATGCCTTCCGGAGAGAGGTCTACCTTAGCGTTTTCCACCTTGCGGTAAGGAGTCACAATGAAACCAAGGTCATTAATCTTCGCATACACGCAAAGAGAAGAAATCAAACCGATATTCGGACCTTCAGGAGTTTCAATCGGACACAAACGGCCGTAGTGGGTATAGTGTACGTCACGTACCTCAAATCCGGCACGGTCACGCGACAAACCACCAGGACCCAATGCAGACAAACGGCGCTTATGCGTAATTTCCGCCAACGGGTTTGTTTGGTCCATGAATTGCGACAAGGCATTCGTTCCGAAGAATGAATTGATTACAGACGAGATAGTCTTTGCATTGATCAAGTCAATCGGGGTGAACACTTCATTGTCGCGCACATTCATACGTTCACGAATCGTACGTGACATACGTGCCAGACCGATAGAGAACTGATTGGACAATTGCTCACCTACCGTGCGGACACGACGGTTGCTCAAGTGGTCGATATCATCCACATCAGCCTTCGAATTAATCAGCTCGATCAGATACTTGATAATCTCGATAATATCTTGTTTTGTCAACACTTTGACATCCATCGGCGTATCCAGATTCAACTTCTTGTTGATACGGTAACGGCCGACTTCACCCAGGTCATAACGTTTTTCCGAGAAGAACAGGTTGTTGATGACTTCACGCGCACTGGCATCATCAGCAGGGTCTGCATTACGCAACTGACGGTAGATATACAATACGGCTTCTTTCTCCGAATTACTCGGGTCTTTCTGCAACGTATTGAAGATGATTGAATAGTCAGAAGCATTGGCTTCTTCGTTATGCACCAGGATATTCTGAACACCCGATTCCAGAATCAAGTCGATGTGTTCAGGTTCGATAACGGTTTCACGGTCAATAACGACCTCGTTACGTTCGATAGAAACAACTTCACCGGTGTCTTCATCTACAAAGTCTTCTGTCCATGTTTTCAATACACGGGCAGCCAACTTACGTCCGATAATTTTCTTCAGATTGGCCTTGTTTACCTTTACGTCTTCAGCCAGGTTGAATATTTCAAGGATATCCTTGTCATTCTCGAAGCCGACAGCACGCAACAAGGTAGTTACAGGCAATTTCTTCTTACGGTCGATGTAAGCATACATGACATTGTTGATGTCAGTAGCAAATTCAATCCACGAGCCTTTGAAAGGAATGATACGGGCAGAATAGAGTTTGGTTCCGTTGGCATGGATACTCTGGCCAAAGAACACGCCCGGCGAACGGTGCAACTGAGATACGACAACACGCTCAGCGCCGTTGATGACAAAAGTTCCTTTCGGAGTCATATACGGGATAGGACCTAAATACACATCCTGGATAACGGTGTCAAAGTCTTCGTGGTCAGGGTCCGTACAATAGAGTTTCAGCTTCGCCTTCAAGGGGACACTATAAGTCAGGCCGCGTTCCAGACATTCGTCAATGCTGTAGTGAGGCGGGTCGATGTAATAATCCAGAAACTCTAATACGAAATTGTTGCGGGTATCCGCGATAGGGAAATTTTCAGCAAAAACTTTATACAAGCCGTCGTTCTTTCTTTTTTCAGGCGGTGTATTCAATTGCAAAAAGTCTTGAAATGACTTCAACTGCACTTCCAAGAAATCCGGATACTTCATCGGATTCTTGATAGAAGCAAAATTAATTCGTTGGTTATTTGTATTTGAAGACATCTGTATGGAGTTAATTGGTTAATGTCAGGAATAAAACCTGTGTAGACGCAAAAAGGTTAAGAATCCTCCTACGAGGATTCCTAACCGAATAACCTGTCAGACAGGCAATATTATTTAAGTTCAACTTCAGCTCCAGCTTCTTCCAAAGTTTTCTTCAGTGATTCAGCTTCGTCTTTAGCCAAACCTTCTTTCAGTGTGCTAGGAGCTCCGTCAACCAAGTCTTTTGCTTCTTTCAGACCCAGACCACAAGCTTCTTTCACAGCTTTAACTACCTGCAATTTAGCAGCACCTGCGCTCTTCAATACTACGTCGAACGAAGTCTTTTCTTCAGCTGCAGCAGGACCAGCAGCAGGACCAGCAGCAACAGCTACAGCAGCTGCAGCAGGTTCAATACCATATTCTTCTTTAAGGATAGTTGCAAGTTCATTAACTTCTTTTACTGTCAAGTTAACTAATTGTTCTGCAAAAGCTTTCAAATCTGCCATTTTTGTATGAAATTTAATTGTTTGTTACTAATTGAAAAATATTAAAGTTGTTATTCGGGACGCTCTGCAAGTGTCTGAAGAACGCCGTGAATGGTGTTGCCACCTGATTGAAGAGCAGAAATAACGTTCTTCGCAGGCGATTGCAACAAAGCAATGATGTCTGCAATAACTTCGTTCTTGCTCTTGATAGTTGCCAGAGCTTCGAGTTGTTCTGCTCCTACATAGAATCCTTCTTCTGCGTATGCAGCTTTCAATGAAGGAACGCTGTCTTTGTATTCTTTCAGCAATTTAGCCGGGGCATTAGCCACTTCAGTAAACATTACTGCCGTAGTGCCTTTCAAAGAATCAAACAACGGAGAGTAGTCAACATCTTCCAAGCTCAGCAAAGCCTTGTGAAGCAAAGAGTTCTTCACAACAACCATCTTGATACCGGCTTTAAAGCACTTTCTACGCAAGTCGCTGGTAGCAGCAGCGTCCATCGCTGTAGTATCTACCAAGTAGAAGTGACCATATTGCTTTACGGTATCAGCTAATTGACCTATAATTACGCCTTTATCTTCCTTTCTCATGATTCCTCCTTATTTATTAGATTTCCTCTACTGATTTCGGGTCGATTTTAATACCCTTACTCATTGTACTCGAAAGATAAATACTCTTAATATAAGTACCCTTAGCTGCAGCAGGTTTCAGTTTAATGATAGTTGCGATAAATTCTTTCGCATTTTCACGGATCTGGTCAGGAGTAAAAGAAACCTTTCCGATAGAAGTATGAACGATACCGCTCTTGTCTACCTTGAAGTCAATCTTACCTTGCTTAACCTCCTTAACAGCCTTAGCTACATCCATAGTTACAGTACCGCTCTTCGGATTCGGCATCAATCCACGAGGACCGAGCACACGACCGAGAGCACCGATCTTACCCATGATAGACGGCATCGTGATGATTACATCCACATCTGTCCATCCACCTTTGATCTTCTCAATATATTCATCAAGACCAACATAGTCAGCGCCAGCTTCTTTCGCAGCAGCTTCAGCATCCGGCGTACACAATACAAGCACACGAACCTGCTTACCTGTTCCATGAGGAAGAGATACGACACCTCTTACCATCTGGTTAGCTTTACGAGGATCTACACCTAAACGTACGTCGATATCTAACGAAGCGTCAAACTTAGTGTAAGTGATTTCCTTTACCAGTTCGGCAGCTTCTTTCAGTGAGTATGCTTTCCCTGCTTCAATTTTTCCTGCAGCCAACTTTTGATTTTTTGTCAGTTTACCCATTATTAATTGAAGTTTATTAGTTATTTACCCGGGAAGTCACCTTTTACAGCGATACCCATACTTCTAGCTGTTCCTGCTACCATCGTCATAGCAGCTTCAATAGTAAAGCAGTTCAAGTCAACCAACTTATCCTGAGCGATAGTACGAATCTGGTCCCAAGTCAACTCAGCGACCTTCTTACGATTCGGCTCAGCAGAACCACCCTTGATCTTCGCAGCCTCAAGCAGCTGAATAGCTACCGGAGGAGTCTTGATTACGAAGTCAAAAGACTTGTCCGTGTAGTAGGTAATGATGACAGGCAATACCTTACCTGCCTTGTCCTGGGTTCTGGCGTTGAATTGCTTGCAAAACTCCATGATGTTAATACCCTTCGAACCCAAAGCAGGTCCTACGGGAGGAGATGGATTTGCAGCGCCTCCTTTAATCTGTAATTTGATTAGTCCAGCAACTTCTTTAGCCATTTTCTTAGTTTTTAATATAAATGATTAACGAATGGAATGACAGCACGTAACAAATGCCTTATTCCTTTTCCACATCCGTAAAGCCTAATTCAAGCGGTGTCTTACGCCCGAATATTTTGACCATTACTTTCAGTTTCCGTTTTTCCGCGCTCACTTCCTCAATGATGCCATTGAAGCCGCTGAACGGTCCGACAGAAACTTTCACTGTTTCTCCTACAACGTAAGGAATGTTTGTATCCTCACTTGCTTCTTGCAATTCATCTACCGTACCCAGTATCCGATTCACCTCTGATTGTCTCAAAGGCACGGGATGATCCAGACCGCCGAGGAAACCGATTACATTGGTAATGTTTCTCAAGTGATGAGCCACTTCACCAACCAACGCAGCTTCCACCAAAACATAACCAGGGAGATAACTTCTCTCTTTCACAATTTTCTTACCGTTGCGAACCTGATAGACTTTCTCGGTCGGAATCAATACCTGAGATACGTATTCGCCAAGGTTCGTATTCCGCATTTCTGCTTCGATATACTCTTTCACCTTGCTCTCCTTGCCGCTTACGGCACGGAGTACATACCATTTCTTTTCAACCTCAGACATTCTTCTTTAACTGTTAATTAGTGCGGATAGATAACATCTTCCATGATAAACTGGAAGGCAGAATCCATAAGAAAAACAACGAGTGCAATAAGCAGGGAAGCATATAAAACAACTACTGCACTATTAGAAAGTTCTTTACGAGTAGGCCAAGATACTTTATGGACTAGTTCGTCATAAGATTCTTTACAATAATTTGTTATCTTTGTAAACATAATTCTTAAATTTAGCACGGGAAGAGAGACTCGAACTCCCGACACTCGGTTTTGGAGACCGATGCTCTACCAACTGAGCTATTCCCGTAAAAATAGTTCCCGAAAACAGATTCGGGAACTAAATTATCATTGATTCAATGACCTTTCAATTAATTAGTCGAGGATTTCAGTAATCTGACCAGCACCTACTGTACGTCCACCTTCACGGATAGCGAAGCGCAAACCTACGTTCAATGCAACCGGGTAGATCAAATCTACAGTGATAGTTACGTTATCACCCGGCATTACCATGTCTGTTCCTTCCGGCAAAGTGATTTCACCTGTACAGTCCATAGTACGCAGATAGAACTGAGGACGATAGTGGTTGTGGAACGGAGTGTGACGACCACCTTCTTCTTTCTTCAGGATATAAACCTCAGCTTTGAATTTAGAGTGAGCTTTTACCTGACCCGGGTGGCACAGAATCATACCACGTTTGATTTCGTTCTTGTCGATACCACGAAGCAGCAAACCTACGTTATCACCAGCTTCACCTTCGTCCAAGATCTTACGGAACATTTCAACACCAGTTACAACTGATTTCTTGTCTTCACCCAGACCCAGGATTTCAACTTCGTCACCGACTTTTACTTTACCAGCTTCGATACGTCCTGTAGCAACAGTACCACGACCAGTGATTGAGAACACGTCTTCAACCGGCATCAAGAACGGTTTATCTACATCACGCGGAGGCAGAGGAATCCAGTTGTCAACAGCGTCCATCAGTTCGAGAACCTTGTCTTCCCATTCTTTCACACCGTTCAAAGCACCCAGTGCAGAACCGCGGATAATCGGAGTGTTGTCACCGTCATAATCGTAGAATGAAAGCAGTTCGCGCATTTCCATTTCTACCAGTTCCAACATTTCTTCGTCGTCTACCATATCGCATTTGTTCAAGAATACAACCAAACGCGGAACGTTTACCTGACGAGCCAACAAGATGTGTTCACGAGTCTGAGGCATCGGACCATCAGTTGCAGCAACTACGATGATCGCACCATCCATCTGAGCAGCACCAGTTACCATGTTCTTTACATAGTCGGCGTGTCCCGGACAGTCTACGTGTGCATAGTGACGATTTGCAGTTTCATATTCTACGTGAGAAGTATTGATAGTAATACCACGTTCCTTTTCTTCCGGAGCGTTATCAATCTGATCGAATGATTTGATTTCGTCAGCTTTAGTGAAACCTCTTTCTGCCAATACTTTTGTAATAGCAGCAGTCAAAGTTGTTTTTCCGTGGTCTACGTGACCGATCGTACCAATGTTCACATGGGGTTTGGTGCGTTCAAATTTCTCTTTAGCCATAGCTTTACTTATTTATTTTGATTAATAATCAGCTTTACATACTCGCGAGCTGTTACCGGGACTTGAACCCGGGACCTCTTCCTTACCAAGGAAGTGCTCTACCGCTGAGCTATAACAGCAAAAGAAGAAAAGAAGAGCGGAAGACGGGACTCAAACCCGCGACCCTCAGCTTGGAAGGCTAATGCTCTATCGACTGAGCTACTTCCGCAAAATTCAGTGGGCAAAGATGGATTCGAACCACCGAAGGCGTAAGCCAGCAGATTTACAGTCTGCCCCATTTGGCCACTCTGGTATTTGCCCAACTTTCTTTCTTCTGAGCCTCTTGTCGGATTCGAACCAACGACCCCGAGATTACAAATCACGTGCTCTGGCCAACTGAGCTAAAGAGGCGGTTTAAACTTTGCAGCCACACGGCTTTCGTGGCTTAGCGGCTGCAAAGTTAGATATATTTTTTGAATCACAAAACTTTTAGCGTGATTTTTTTATTTGCCTTGCTGTTTTTCTTTTGTTTTCAGCAATTGCTTAGACAATGCATCCATGCATACGTCTATCGATTCTTCAAATGTATCGCTTACTTTCTCGGCGTAAAACTCGGTATTCAGCGCCAATACGCGCACTCCAGCTTCCTTATTCATAGCTGTTTCCGGTTTTACTACTTTTAAAGACACCTCTACTTTCTTTATATTATCGCAAAATCTTTCAAGTTTCTCTGCTTTCTTCTGAATAAAAGCTTGCAGTCTTTCAGATGCATCGAAATGAATGGATTGAATTCTTACTTCCATAAAAACCTCCTTTTTTTACGCTCTTGGATGAGCTTGTTCATAAACTTTTTTTAATTCTTCAAAAGTCGTATGCGTGTAGATTTCCGTAGTGGCCAAGCTCTCATGTCCCAACAGCTCTTTCACCGTCTCCAACCCTGCCTCATTGTTCAGCATGGCAGTGGCGAATGAATGCCGAAGCACATGCGGGCTTCTTTTCTTCAGCGTAACGACTTTCGAAAGCTCTCGTTTCACCAATGAATAAACCAACCCTGCAGACATCTGCCTTCCATCCTTACGGATAAAGAATGCTTCGCAATCTGCAGAACGGCAGCACATTTCCCTTGCCGAAAGATAGGCTTGCAACTTCCCTTTCAGTTCTTCCCCGAAAGGAATGATGCGTTGCTTGTCTCTCTTTCCCGTCACTTTTATCTGCGATGCGGAAAAATCCACATCGCCATCCTTCAGCCCTATCAGTTCCGACTCACGAATGCCCGTCTCGTAGAAGACGGCGACAATCGTCTTGTCGCGGATACTCTCAAAACTGTCGCCTGGCTCTTCATCCAGCAGCCGGTCCATATCGGCTTCCTTCACAAACACAGGCAGCGGCTTCTTCTTTTTCGGCCCCTGCACCTTCCGGGTCGGGTCGACCGATATAGCTTCCACACGCAACAGATAGCGATAAAAAGACCGCAGCGAACTCAGCTTCCGGTTTACCGACGATGCCGTATAACCTTCATCCATCAGGGAAAGCACCCAGTCGCGGATGACGTCCGTATCCACCGTCGTATAATCCAATGCCTCATCCATTGCCTTGAAGTACGCTTCGAACGCCGAAAGGTCGGTTCCGTAACTTAGAATTGTCTTTTCGGAATAATTCTTTTCGTACCGAAGATACTTCAGGAAAGATTCTTTCAACATAAAATTAGCGCTTTTCTTATTCTCAGCAACGAATTTATGAAAAAGAATTCAATTATTCAAAGATTTTCGCGGAAATTATTCTTCTGTCTGATGCATTTTCTGAACGTAAATCGCACGTTCCATTTTCAGTCTCTTCAATACAGACGGTTTGTCGTATTGCTGTCTGCGTCTCAGTTCTTTTACAACACCTGTTTTCTCAAATTTTCTTTTGAATTTCTTCAGCGCTTTTTCAATGTTTTCGCCTTCTTTTACTGGTACTACAATCATGTTTTTAAAATTAAGATTATATTGTTATTAGTTATTCCACAGTTTATTTGCGGCGCAAAATTACACATACTTTCTTTATTTACAAAACTTTCCGCCATATTTTATCGTATATCGCCCAGAAATCGTAACTTTGCTTCCAGCATATCAACCATTAAACGATTAAATAAACATGAAAGAAGAAATAACCCGGCGCATTGCGTCATTACGTACACTGATGAAGGAAAGAGGACTCTCCGCGTTCATCATTCCAAGCACCGACCCGCACTCGGGCGAATATGTTCCCGAACACTGGGAAGCACGCAAATGGATTTCAGGATTCACCGGCTCGGCAGGGACCGCCGTCATTACATTAAATAAAGGTGGGCTATGGACCGACTCCCGCTATTTCCTCCAGGCAGCCGACCAACTGGCTGGCACGGGCATCGACCTCTTCAAAGACCGCTTGCCGGAAACGCCTTCCATCCCCGACTGGCTGGGAAGCGAGCTTCAGCCACACGACAAGGTGGGCATCGACGGATGGGTAAACACCTGTGCCGGAGCCGAAGCATTGCGGGAAGCACTTGCCTCGCACGGACTGGAGCTGACCGCTACCGAAGACCCCTTTCAGCAAATCTGGACCGACCGTCCTGCCCTGCCCGGCAACCCGCCTTTCATTATCCCCTTGGAATATACAGGCGTGCCGGCATCCGACAAGCTGGAGACCATCCGCGGATGCATCGCCCGGAATCGTGCCGATGGCATCTTGATTTCGGCACTCGACGAAATAGCCTGGACCCTGAACCTGCGGGGAACGGACGTACATTGCAATCCCGTGTTCATCGCCTACCTGCTCGTGACCGCTCCGCAAGGGGCTACCCTCTATATCGCGCCCGAAAAGCTTACGCCCGAAATCAAGGCTTACCTGACCGAGTGCGGCGTTTCGACGAAAGACTATACCCAGATAGAAACCGACCTGAAACATTTCGCCGGCAAGTGCATCCAGCTTTCGCCCGAAACGAACTATGCCCTCTGCCAGGCGGCACAGGCATCGGCTTCCGTCGTCAGCCTCCCCTCGCCCGTCTGCTACCTGAAAGCCGTCAAGAACGAAACCGAGATAGAAGGCTTCCGCCAGGCGATGAAACGCGACGGCGTAGCAATGGTACGCTTCCTGAAATGGCTGAAGCAAGCCGTAAAAGACGGGCAGGAAACCGAAATCAGCATCGACCGGAAGCTGTACGAATTCCGTGCGGAGCAGGCGTTGTTCCACGGCATCAGCTTCGACACCATTGCCGGTTATCAGGAGCATGGCGCCATCGTCCATTACGAAGCCACCCCCGAAACGGACGCAGTGCTGAAGCCCGAAGGGTTGCTGCTGCTGGATAGCGGCGCGCAATATACCGACGGCACCACCGACATCACCCGCACCATCGCCCTCGGTCCGGTATCCGAAGAACAATGCATCGATTACACCTTAGTATTAAAGGGATTCATTGCCCTTTCGCAGGCGGAATTTCCGCAAGGCACCTGCGGTACCCAGCTCGATGTATTGGCTCGTCAGTTCATGTGGAAAGCCGGCATCAACTACGGTCACGGCACCGGACACGGCGTGGGACACTTCCTCAACGTACACGAAGGACCTCATCAGCTCCGGATGAACTACATGCCGGCTCTCCTGCAACCGGGCATGACCCTCACCAACGAACCGGGCATCTACAAAGCCGGACGATATGGCGTGCGTACCGAAAACACCATGCTCATCGTAGAAAGCCAGACCACCGAGTTCGGCGCGTTTTATAAATTCGAGCCGCTTACCCTTTGCCCCATCGACAAAGAACCGCTCTGCCTCGACCGGATGACGCCCGAAGAAAAGGCATGGCTAAATGCATACCACCAGAAAGTGTACCAGACACTCGCCCCGCTCCTGACGCCGGAAGAACAAGACTGGCTGAAAGATGCCACGTCGCCCGTTGCCTGAGCCGGAGAAGATAAATGCATACGCCTTTGCACCTGGCTGCACCAGCCGATGCAGCCAGGTGCATCGGGGGAAGAAGCTAGCTGCATCCCGTGCAAGATTAATAATCTTCCACGTGTAAGATTAATAATCTTATAGCTGGAAGATTATTAATCTTGCACGGAACGCACTTAATTGCCTGTTCCGGTACAGCCAGCTGAAACCCCGCAAACAGTCCGTTAAATTTCACATTCAATTCCAATAAAACTATGGCTTTAATCAAATCAGTAAGAGGATTCACACCGAAGATGGGAGAAAACTGTTTCCTTGCCGACAATGCCACAATCATCGGCGATGTCGTGATGGGAGACGATTGCAGCATTTGGTTCAATACCGTCCTGCGGGGGGATGTCAACTCCATCCGCATCGGGAATCGGGTAAACATCCAGGACGGAAGCGTCCTGCACACGCTTTATGAGAAATCGACCGTGGAAATCGGCGATGATGTTTCCATCGGACACAATGTCACGCTCCACGGAGCATGTATCCGCGACAAGGCGCTTATCGGCATGGGAGCCACCCTGCTCGACCATGCGGTGGTAGGCGAAGGTGCCATCGTGGCTGCCGGAGCCTTAGTGCTTTCGAACACCATTATCGAACCGCACACCCTCTGGGGCGGTGTTCCGGCAAAGTTTATCAAGAAAGTAGACCCCGAACAAAGCAAGGAGCTGAACCAAAAGATAGCCAACGGGTATCTGATGTATGCGTCATGGTATAAGTAAATAAGGAGGAGTTAGAGAAGTTAAAGAAGTTATCGCTTCGCTAGAAGTTAAAGCCAATACTTCTGCTTCTTTAGGAGTTAAGAAGTTAAGTAGTTAAGGAGTTAAGCCAATAGCGCTTGACAGTATCTAAAACCTAGTTCCCTAGTACCTAGTCAACTAGTCACCTAAGAGAAAAGCCTTGTCAACTATCTTACTTTAACTTCTAACGGAGCGAAGCGGAGTGATAACTTCTTTAACTTCTAGCGAAGCGATAACTCCTTTTATCATCATAGTTTCTCAATCAATGCGTTTACGTTTTCCTCACGCGTAGCCCAGCTGGTGGCTATGCGGACTGCCGTATGCGTATCGTCAACTTTTTCCCAGACTTCGAGACCTGCATAGGCGGAAAGGCGTGCCAGTTGCTCATTCTCCAACACGACGAAAAGCTGATTGGTTTGCGGAGTAATCAGGAAGCGATAACCGCGCTCTTTCAAGGCTGCGACAAGCTTGTCTGCCATCACGATGGCGTTGCGGGCAATGCGCTCGTACAGTCCATCGGTAAACAGGGTATCGAACTGAAGTCCGAGCAAACGTCCTTTTGCCAACAATACCCCACGTTGCTTGATAACCGAGACCAACTGGCGGGCAGCTATCGGACGGGGAATAACCACCGCCTCGCCAAACAAAGCGCCTACCTTTGTGCCACCAATATAAAACACATCGCAAAGCGAAGCTATCGCTTCGAGCGTTACATCTGTTCCGTGTGCCACCAGACCGTAACCCAAACGGGCACCGTCCAGGAACAAAGGCACATGATGCTTACGGCATACGTCCGACAAAGCCTGAAGTTCGGCTAAGGTATATAGTGTTCCATACTCGGTAGGATGCGAAACATAGACCATTCCCGGCGACACCATCGCTTCCCAACTGGGATTGGCATAGAAATCGGTTATGTAACGGTCCACATCCTGAGCCGAGAGCTTGCCTTCGGTATGCGGCAAAGCCAAGACCTTATGCCCGCCGGCTTCCACGGCTCCCGCTTCGTGCTGGTTGATATGTCCGCTTTCGGCTGCAATCACCCCCTCATACGGGCGAAGCATCGCCGTTATCATCGTGGCATTGGTCTGTGTGCCGCCTACCATAAAATGTATTTCCGCTTCGGGAGCACTGCACGCACGGCGTATCTTCTCGCGTGCCGCTTCACAATATGCATCGGTGCCATAGCCCGGAGTCTGCTCCATATTAGTCTGCACCAGCCGCTCCAAGATGAGCGGATGTGCACCTTCCAGATAATCACTTTCAAAATGTAACATAGTTATTTTCTCTTATAGTCATCATATAAATCTCAATTCTTTCGCCACTTCCAGCGCACGGATGGAGTTGTCTACACGCAGCTTTGCCAGGATGTTCTGCCGATGACGGCTCACGGTATGGACACTGATGGAAAGGCAGTCTGCCACCTCCTTGCTCGTCTTCCCGCGGGCTATCAGTTCCAATATCTCTTTCTCACGTTTCGACAACAGGTCACCGCAAGATTCCTGCCCCATGCTGACCTGCTTGCCTGTAAGTGAATCAATCAGGGCATCGGGCAACAAGGCGGCACACAGGGTGTAAAGGCAAAGGGCAAAACCGATGTTCCCCATCGGCTGACTGACCACATAATACATCCGATGACGCACCGGAACATAACCGCCGCCTCCTGCCTTCATGCGCACATACATCTCCAGGTAATAGCGGGAACGCATCGGTGCCGGCTGTGCTTTGACAAAATGGAAGAAACGAAGTTCCTGCGCATGCTTTCTCACCAAGTCATCGGGATGGATATGGTCGAATATCTCTTTCTCCCATATCGAAGCGGCCTCATGACAAGTGCCTGCAGGCGACATATCCAAAGCCTCGCCTGCCCCACCGTAATAAATATAGCTCCGGTTCGATCGCAAGTCGCTGAGCACGGCTATCGCGTTCTCTATCCGTGCATACATGCGGGCTGCCTGCCTGTATGCTTCCAGACTGTCGGACATCGGTGTGTCACGCCCGAAGTCCTGCTCCAGCAAAGTGCGGTCGAGTTCTTGTTGCGTGTTCATCAGGAGAAAATGGTTATAAATAAGCATTGCACCGCTCGCGGCGAGTCATTACCTTTGCAAAGGTAAAAAGAAAATATATCAACACATAAAATACATACAGAAATGAAGAAACTCTTCTGCACAATTTTTGCCTTGGCTGCACTGAGCACGCAGGCGCAGACACTGGAGAAAATGCAATGGTTCAACGAACCGGAACAATGGGAAATAAAAGGTAAGGCGCTTACCATGTCGGTCACCCCGCACAGCGACTATTGGCGCATCTCGCACTACGGCTTCACTGTAGACGACGCGCCCTTCTGCTATGCCACGTACGGAGGCGAGTTTGAAGTGAAAGTCAAAATCACAGGCGACTACAAGGTACGCTTCGACCAGGCAGGACTGATGCTCCGCATCGACAAGGAGAACTACATCAAGGCAGGTATCGAGTTTGTGGACGGAAAATTCAACCTGAGCACAGTCGTGACGCATCACACCAGCGACTGGAGTGTCATCTCGCTGGACAAGCCTGTCCCCTATATCTGGATAAAGGCTGTCCGCCGCAAAGATGCCGTAGAGGTGTTCTATTCCTTCGATGACCAAACATACACCATGATGCGCAACGCCTGGATGCAGGACAATACGCCGATGATGGTGGGCGTAATGGGAGCTTGTCCCGACGGTGAAGGCTTCAATGCCACCTTCGAACATTTCCAAGTGAAACACCTGCCCGACATGCGCCGGATGGAATGGCTGGAGAAAAACGCCGAATAATACGTATGGAAAAGAACAAGCTATAGGGTAGGCTTTCAGTCGCAGAGCTGCAAGCCTACACCTTTCACCGTTTTCAGTTGCACAGCGGCATCGACCGAGAGCATTTTACGAAGACGAGATACAAAGACATCGAGGCTACGCGAAGCGAAATAATCGTCTTCCGTATTCCAAAGGTGCGAAAGGATTACCTCACGGCGCACCACCTTGCCCTTGCTCTCACACAATATCCGGAGCAAACCGGCTTCACGGGCTGTAAGGGTTTCCGTCTCTCCCCCTTCCTTCATCAACATAGCCCGACCGGCATCGAAGGTATAAAGCCTGCCAATGGAGAAAAGCATTTCACGCGCCTCCGTCTGTCTGCCTTGTGTCAACTTCAGCAAGGCAGTAATATGTGCGTGCAATTCTTCGGGCAAGAATGGTTTCTTGATATAATTGTTCACACCCAGTTCGTATCCTTTCACCACATCCTTAGGCGATACCCTGCCGGAAGTAAACAGAATCGGCGTATGCTCATCTGTCTCACGGATACGGCGCACCATCTCGTAACCGTCCATCACCGGCATTTCGATATCGGAGATGATAACGTCGGGATGTCTTTCTTTCCATAACGTCAATCCCTCCTCACCATTTGCAGCGGTGCAAACCTCATAACCGCCTATCATGTCTTCCAACCCGCCACGAATAATGTAACACAGGTTGGCATCGTCTTCCACTAACAGCAATTTTATCATATACCTTCTTCTTATTTAATCTATAGCAGCCTGCGGCTGGCAAGGTGGGAACAACAAAGTAAACTCGCTGTACTCGCCTTCGATGCTTTCCAGCTTCACACTGCCGCCATGCGCTTCCATAATACGCAACACATAGTTCAGTCCCAGCCCGAAACCGGAAGCTCCGCCCTTGCGGCTTCTGCCTGCCGCCAATGCCCGTTCGTACTTCTCGAATATCTTAGCTTGTTCTCTCAGCGGAATACCCAGCCCGTTGTCATGCACCGACACAGCCGTGCTTCCGTCGGCATACACCTCGGAAGCAAAGGTTATTTCTACCGAATCGCCCGAATATTTTACCGCGTTGTCTATCAGGTTGCTCAAAGCCTCTTTCAGGAATTCTTCGTCGGCATACACGGTATCCGCCTGCAGATGCCATACATAAGTGACAGGTTTTTCCGTCTTTACCTTGTATTTCTCAGCAAGGTCTTCCAGCATCGGGCGTAAAGCACATTCCATCTTTACGAGCTTCAACCGGCGATGTTCCAGCTTGGCAAGGGTCAGCACCTTGTTGGTCAGGTTGATGAGGTGTTCTCCTTCCTCTTTCAAGATACGGAAATACGTCGCACGCTTCTCGGGCTGATTATCCAGCCTTCCGGTTTCGAGGATACGCGCACCCATCACAATGGAACTGAGCGGCGTTTTCATATCGTGTATCATTGCATACGAGAAGTCTTCGCGCAGCTTCGCAATCTTGTCTTGACGGATAATGACACGTATCTGCCAGACGATGCATCCCGCCAACACACCGACCAAGAGCAGGGTAGCTATCAGCACCAGAACCATCCGCTGTGCAATCACCCAGTAAGGATTGACAATCATGCCTTGCAAGAAGCGTGCCTCTTCAAAATCGAGCATAAGCGGCTCGGTCTTCACGATACCGCCCGAATGCCATGCCGCGCCCGCAGAAGAACGGAGCACCTGCCCGGCAGAATCAATGACGCACGAAGCTACCTCGGCACGGATACCCACCGAGTCGAGCATGTGTGCATAAATGGAGTCGAGCGACGAGAGCGAGATATCCAGATGGACTTCTGTAAAGATGTAGTCCTGCAAAGCCGTATGAATGCTCGACATCAGCCATCTGTTCGGCATTCCTCCCATGGCAGACGCAGTCGTATCCATCTCGAACTTCATAACCAAATTTGTATCACTCACACCGAATTTCTCCTTTTTATAACATTTCATCCGATGGAAAGCTTCCTCAAAAGCCGCCTCTCTGAATATCTCGTTACTCTTCATCCGCAGACTCTCTTCCGCCATCCGATAGCTGTTTGACAACCATACGCATTGCAATCCGACAATGGCTGCCAAGGCGATTAAAGCAATCCAGCGAAGGTGTTTGATTTCTTTCATTTTGCCTATTCTTTTTTTCTCCAGCTACGTTAACGTTACGTTAACCTCGCATTAACCAAGAAAGCTGAAAGGGCTTTCTACATTTGCAACGCCAAAGATAAAGAAATAAACAAATACATACCGCAATGAAAACAAGATTTTTCCTCAGCTTCATGCTCCTTATCGGAAACGCCGGCCTGCTTCCGGCACAAACCCTTACGGGAAAAGTGACCGACACGGACAGCCAACCTGTAGAAGCAGCTACCGTAGTCCTGCAAACCGCCGACTCTGTCTACCTCGACGCCACCTTGACCGACAGCCTCGGTACATTCCGCTTCGACCGGCAACCGGAACATTACCGGCTCATCGTGCAACACCTTATATATAATACAGTTATGAAAGCAGGAAGCGGAGCCAATGCCGGCACCTTCGTACTCACCCCGAAAGCTTATGCACTGGACGAAGTAACGGTACAAGGCGAACGTCCACTGGTGAAGATGGAAGGCAACCGCCTGACTTACGACATGCCACAACTGATTGCCAGACGACTTGTCACCAATGCCTACGAAGCCTTGCTCCAGCTTCCGGGCGTGATGGAGAAAGACGGTATGCCCAGCCTTGCCGGAAGCGGAAGCCTCAGCATCCTACTCAACGGAAAGCCCTCTTCGATGACCGCAGAGCAACTGATAACTCTCTTGAAAAGCCTTCCCGCCTCGCGTGTGGAACGGGCAGAAGTGATGTACAGCGCACCTCCCCAATATCATGTGCGCGGTGCTGCCGTCAATCTGATAATAAAAGGATATAAACCGGGAGAGGGCGGACTGCAAGGGGAAGTGAACGGAAACTATATCCAAAAAGATGAAGCCGGAGGCAACGGAGGCATTACACTGGCCTGGCTTTCGAAACAATGGGATGTAGACGTGATGTATAACCTGAACGACCGTTATTACCGTCAGGGCATGGACTTCGCTGCCCTGCATACCGTAAAAGGGGAAACACACGACATCCGTCTCTCGGATAACAGCGAAGGACGAAACCTCACCCATACGTTCCGTACCGGCATCAACTTCAAACCCGATGAAAAGAACAGCCTCAGCTTGAGCTACACAGGAAGCGTCAGTCCTAAACAGACGGGCTTTATGGAAGCATGGGGCAACGTGACCCGTTCGAATAACGACAAGCAAAGCGACATACAGCTGCACAACCTGGCATTCAACTATACTTCGGGCTTCGGATTGAGCGCCGGAGCAGACTATACCTATTACCGGAACAAAAACACACAAGACTTCACCGATACCGATACCGGCAACGGAGGAAACACGACCGCGTTCCAAAGCGATTCACGCCAACGCATCGACCGCTGGAAAGTATATGCCGACCAAAGCCATACACTTCCGAAAGACTGGAAGCTGAACTACGGCGCTTCGTTCGCATACGTCAACGACCGGAACTCGCAACGCTATAATCTTCCCGAAATGGAAGAACTTAACAACGAGACACACATTGACGAATACACCTATACATTATATACAGGATTCGACAAGACTTTCAGTCCGCAATGGAGCCTCAGCGCATCGGCGGCCATAGAATATTATCAGATGGCAGACTACCGGAAATGGGCAGTCTATCCCAACTTCTCGCTGAACTACATACCTTCCGCCTCACACATCTTCCAGCTCTCGTTCAGCTCGGACAAGACCTATCCCGACTATTGGACGCTAAGCGGCAGCACCAGCTACCTGAACGGCTATCAAACCTCTGTGGGCAACGCCTACCTGCGGCCTTACAGCGACTATACCGCCACACTGACCTACATTTGGAAAAGCAAATACATCCTGCAAGCAGACTATAGCTACGTGCCCGACTACTTTATGCAAATGGCTTACCTGGATTCCGATGAACTGAAAGCCGTCTACAACTACCAGAACTGGGACTTCATAAAGCTCTTGACTTTCACGGCCATCATTCCTTTCAAGGCAGGCACATGGTGGGATAGCCGACTGATGCTGATAGCGCAGATGAAACACGACAAGGCAAGCAATTATTACGATGCGCCCTTCGACCACAAGCAATGGGCAGGTATCGGACAATGGACAAACACATTCACTCTATGCAAACAGCCTGATATCCGACTGGAGATTTCCGCTTTCGGACAGACCGGTACGGTGCAAGGCAGCTACAGCATCGGTGCCGTAAGCTCTGTAGATGCCGCCTTGCGTTATACCTTTGCCGGCGGCAAGGCGATGATTCAGGTAAAAGGCACCGACCTCTTCAACGGCATGAACCGTCTTGCCATTGAATCGCGCAACGGAAACCAACACTTCGATATGGATGTAAAAAACTACGAACGCAGTTTTGCCGTATCGTTCAGCTACAAATTCGGCGGATACAAAAAGAAAGAAGTAAAAGAAGTGGATACCTCCCGATTCGGACTGTGAAAATATAGGGCAATCACCGGGCATGGCAGGGAAATTATATGCTTTTCACCTTTCAGGCTTGTTCACCTCGAAAGAATTTTGTTCCTTTGCATAAATCCTTAAAGCGTAATGCACGATGAAGTATCCGACAGGTACCCAAGAAATAGTGAACATGAAGCCGAACGTATCCGAACAAAAAATCATTGTATCCCTGACCTCATTTCCTGCAGCGATACCGTATGCCGCCCAAGCCGTCCAATCCATCTTGCACGGTTCTGTCCTTCCCGATAAGGTAGTGCTTTATCTTACCTTCTCGCAATTCGAGAAAAACGAAATACCTCAAGCACTGCGACAGATAGCAGACAGCACTTCCCGTTTCGAAATACGGAATTACGACAGAGACATCCGCTCATACCGAAAACTGATTCCGGCATTAAAGGATTTCCCCGACGCGGTAATCGTAACGATAGACGATGATGTAGCTTACCACAAGCACATGCTACGCGACTTGCTCCGACTGCACGAACAGCTTCCGCATGCCGTATTGGCGCACCGTGCCAAACGCATGAAGCCCGGCAAGCCTTACCGCCAATGGAGCAAATACAGATGGTATGACTTTCTGCTAAAGAAAATTCATATCGGCTTTACGAACATACAGACCGGCGTAGGCGGTGTATTGTATCCGCCTCATTCCTTAAAACCGGAGATGCTTGACGTGGAACTGTTCACCCGGATAGCTCCTACGACAGACGATATCTGGTTTTGGGCGGCAGCGGTAGCCAACGGCACTCCGATAGTACCCGTCCCGTTCGGATATAACAAGCCTAAAGGAGTGGGCAAGCCACGCGAGCTGTCACTGAAGACTACCAATTTCAAGTCAGGTACCGACCGGAATGCCGCCGCTCTAAAGGCGATTGTGGAAAGATACCCCGAAATCGGTCAACGAATCGGCTACGATGTCAAACACGCATAAACCCGACAGAAGATGAATGACAAGAGAATCATCGTTTCGCTAACCTCATTCCCCGAGGCGATACCGTATGCGGTAGAAGCTATACGCTCTATCTTGAGAGGTTCCCTGCAACCTGATAAGATTGTATTGCATCTGGACACGCAGAAATTTCCCGACGGGAAACTTCCCCCGGAGCTTGAAAAGCTTCAAAAGGAAAGCCCGCTTCTTGAAATAAGATTCGACCCTGCCGAGATACGTTCGTACAAAAAACTCATCCCGGCACTAAAGGACTTTCCCGAAGACATCATCGTGACCATTGACGACGATATCAATTACCCGCCTCATCTGTTGCGCGACCTGCTGTACCTGCATAAACGGTTGCCGGACGCCATCCTTGCACACCGGGTAAGGAAGATACGCCTGAACGCGCCTTATAGCCGGTGGAGAAAGTACAAGTGGTACGATTTCATCTTCAAGCGGATTCATTTCAGCCGCCTTGCCATGCAGACAGGAGTAGGCGGCGTGTTGTATCCGCCACATTCCTTAGATGAAGCCATGCTCGACCCTGCGGTGTTCATGAAAATGGCGCCGACTAACGACGATATATGGTTTTGGGCGGCTGCGGTATCACAAGGCACTTACGTCGTCCCTCTCCCCAACGGCCGGCGCACAGCAAAAGGAATAGGGAAACCCCGACAGCTTTCCCTTATGAACGTCAACCTCAATCCCGATGACGACCGAAACCGCAAGGCACTGGACAACATACTGGAGCACTATCCGAAAATAAGGCAAAGAATAGAAGAAGAAGGATAGGAAAAATGCTCCGCCTCTATCACAAATGCATGCTATTGAATGATGAATTAAAGGAAACCATGGGAAATAGAAAGAAAGTTATCGGATACGTATCCGAAAAAAATCCGTTTACCGACCGCAAGGCATGGAGCGGCACCATCTTTAAAATCAGAGAGGGCATAGAGAACGCAGGCTACGAAGTGAAGTGGATATGCTCTCACCCGAACGATGTGACAAAATTTATCTATAGATGTCTCTCCAAGCTACGGTACAAACACATCAAAATAAACTACAGCCGGAGTTACAGCAAGCTCAGCGCACGCAGCATCAACAAGAACGATTACAAAGGTTGCGACTACCTGTTTGTGCCCTGCAACGCATGCCTGCTGCCTTACTTGCCCAAAGATATCCCCATCATTTTCTATACAGACACGACACACCGCCTCATGGTAGGTTATTACTGGAAGAAAAAGCTGCCGATGAAAACCATAAGACACGGAGACGAAGGAGAACGGGCAGGTATCCGCCGTGCCACACTCAATCTGCGCTCGTCACACTGGGCGGCCCAGTCCGTCATAAAAGATTACGGCTACGACCCTAAAAAGACCTACGTCATAGAATTCGGAGCGAACATAGACGACACCGACCTCCAACCGAACCCACTCAAACCGATAAACGAAGAAGGATTCAACATCCTCTTTTCGGGCGTGGAATGGATACGTAAAGGAGGCGATATAGCGGTCGAGACCGTTCGTCTGCTTAACGAGCAAGGCGTCAAGGCAAAACTTGTCATTGCCGGTATCAAAGAACTGCCGCCGCAATACGAAGGGTTACCCTACATCGAATACGTGGGCTTCCTCAACAAGAACGACCCGGAACAATACCGCCGCTACGTGCAATTGTGGCAAGAAGCAACCCTCTTCCTGCTTCCTACGCAAGCGGAATGCGCCGGCATTGTTTACTGCGAGGCTTCCGCCTACGGTGTACCTATCTTCACTTACGACACAGGAGGCATAGGCGATTATGTCATCGACGGAGTAAACGGCTACAAGCTGCCACCCACAGCCACCGCCGCCGACTTCGCCGCCTGCATCAAACGCAACCTCAACGCCGAATCGCTGCAAACCTTACACGAGGGCGGACTGCGTTTATACAAGGAAAAGCTCAGCTGGACGGCATGGAGCCGCCGGTTCAGGGAAATTATGGAAGAAAACGGAATGGGACCAAAGTAAAAAGACTTCGAAACCTTTGATACGCTTAAAAAATTGTCGCCGACGCTGAGATTTGTTCCAAAAAAGGCTTTGAACGCTCTCGCCGGCGACAATCTTTTTATCATGCGGTCCCCTCCCCTTAGATAATCATACTTTCAAACGGGACATTGTGTATTTTAGCGGCATACACGGGAAATTCGCTGGGATACATATACGAAGTCCCTACCCGGTAAATCTTCTGCGCCCCGCTAAGGGCATAGAAGTCAAGGAAGGATTTCAGATAAACTTCGTATGAATTTTCCAAGACAGAGTTTTTTTGTCCGTCAATATGGACCAAAGTGCCTGATATGATATGCACCCTCTCAAGCTGCACCGCCCTTTTCAAGAAAGTCACGCTGTCTGAGGTGACTAACAACGTCTGATTCCCATGCTCAGTCTGCAAGGTTTTGAGGGCTTGAAGGCATTTCCCGATAAGCTGCTCCTTCTCGTCTTGGTCTTCCATCGATTTATAGTGATACTCTCGGAAATCTCCAAGCAGATTCTGGAAACGGAACACGGCGGCATAATAATTTTCGCCCAGTTCTTTCTTAATGACTTCAAGCCGTTCCTGTAAGACCTGACCGGGCTTAAACAATTCACGATACAGCTCTCCCCACTCGAAAGGGGGATTCCCTTCGGTTGCGTATGCCCGGTTGATGTGTGTCAGACAATCCCGGTTGGTATAAAAGTGGATTTGTTTCCTTGTCTTCAGATGCAGGAGCCTGCTTGCAAGGTGTTCGCCTCTCATATAGAGAATCCGGCTGTAAAAAGGATTATCCGTATATTCGCCTTTTTTTATTGTCCAGTCATAGGTTGACGGAGAAAGGTAGTCTTCCAGATGGAACGGATAAGTATACTTGATTCGGAAAGGAAGGCCCCGGTATTTGCAATAGGCATAAAGAGAGATAATCCCCTTGAACCTGTCGCACATCCCTCCATGAAACGTCTCGCCGTCGACCATGGCGATATAAAGCGGTTTCTCCGTTTCAGGCTTTCTTAATTCTTTCGACTTCAGCGCAATCCTCGTGGCAAGAAAAAGTTCTTTCACTCTATGCCTCAGCTCTAACAGCTTGTATTTTCTTCCATAATAGGTAGCCATTTCTGATAATATTACATTTCTGTTATTATCGGGCGAAGACCGTCCGTAAGATTCATTCTTCAATATCGTTCAAATCATAGCGGTCGAAATAGCCCATGTCGCGCAACGTGTTGATACGGGCACGGCCTCGGGCTCGTTTGGCCAAGAACTCTTCGTAAGACTTCACGGCATAATGATTGATGCGGATGACATCCTGCTGTGGCTTACGGTCGCCGAAATGTTTTTTTACCTGCATTCCATGAGAATCACCGGCTTTTCCGGATATGCGGGCAGCTTCATGACATCCTATCATCGTGCATACGCGGCGCGGGTCGGCGATGCTCTTCACGTGAGTATTCAGCTTATGTTCCGGAAGGGAATGCCGCCGGAATCTTTCCATGATACCTCCCGGCTCGCGTTTCCTGGCTCCTCCGCTACCATACACCAGCCAGTTAATCTCCACTACCGAGAATTTCTCCATCCGGTGCAGGAAATCGGGTATAGACCGGTCCTTTATCGGAACGATAAACTCGTCCAGGTCGATGACCGCTATCCAGCGTGCTTCCAGCCGATGCCGTTCGAAACAATCATCGTAAGCGGCAAGCTGACGTTTCCTTCCGGGGAAATAGGTATATTCCACCAATCCCGACTCGATATAAGGCGCCAGCACTTCGCGCGTCTCGTCTGTACTTTCATTATCATAGATATAAAACTTCTCCACCCCTTGCTTGCGGTGCCATTCTATCCACTCCTTGAAATAAGGGCCTTCATTCTTTGCGATGGCACACACGGTCAGGTAATACTTGGGCGGGGTATGGTCGTGCTTCATCCGATACTTCAACTTCAAGGCTCTGATAACCCCATAACGCAAGAGTCCGCGCCACCTGTTCCGTGTCATCTTGTGCGGAATCACTCCTGCGATAATCTCTGCAAGCACCTTATTCATAGCGATTGGTATTTATCGTTCAAAGCCGGATTTTTCCGGCAAAATATGTTCGAAAGCATTTTTGATATTTTCCATCACCTGCGCATAATTGCGTATATGCACATTGTCGTTCAGGCAAATCAGGGAATAAGACTGGTCATAAATTGCCCGCACCGCCTGCTTGGGGCGAATCATGAGCGGAAACATCTTGGTATCCTTATACGTATTGTAAGGCTCGAAGTTACCCTTGCAAATTTGCCAGGTGCGGAAAAGTTCGGGCGTATAATCGTTCAACGCGCGGAACTTGTTGACAGAAGTCTCTGTCAGTTCCTTTTCGGCCACGGCCCACACTTCCTCGAAGGTTGATTTCAGGAAAGGCTGCGCATTATGAGGGGTACGCAAGGTAATGAACTTGTTGTAGGGTTTCAGCAGATAGTTCCAACGGGCCTTCGAACCATAGCTTTTATCAAACCACTTGTCGTGGAAACGTGCCATCACTTCCTTCTTATCGAAATGACGGTTGATGATTTTCAGGTTATTCTTGATTCGTCTGTACCATTGCGACCAAGCCGGATTATAAAGGAAAGCGGCGATATCGCAAGGCAAGCCGTTCTTAAAGAAGCGTTCCTTCCCTACCTTATTAATAATATAGAAATCATCATTGAAATAGACAAAGTGCTCTGCCAAATCGGGAATCTTATGCAGATAGCGTTCGATTACCACCGAATTGTAGGTGGGCAAGAACTGTTCGGGGATAAAATCCTTATGATTCACTAGATGAATCTTCGGATTATGTTCATCGAGCCACTCCGGTTTCTGACCGCTGGTCACGAAGTGTACCCTACGTACCCAAGGAGCAAACTTCTCTACCCCGCGGAACCAATATTTCAGGAAACCGTAATCACGGAAACGGGCTTCGGATACTCCGTTTTTCGTATTGCTTTTGTTCCCTGAATATTTCGCGAACTCTGCCTGCCACTCCGGATCGTCCATATCAACCCATGTAACTACAAAATCTATATCCATCATCGTGAAAGCTTCTTTTTTCATTAACAATCTGCTGCGTCTGATTTCTCTGCGTGTTTAAACCGATTATGTGTCCACAAATAGAATTCCGGCCGGCGCTGAATCGCCCGTTCCAAATGTTGGAAATAGAGAGCCGTCAACTCAAAGTCGGGCACCGAACGGGGATTTTCATGCAACCGGATGAACTCGGCTTCATAATATCCCCTCTTTACCCTGTTCACTTCCAGAAAGAAAACTTCAAAACCGTAGTGCTTGGCGATTTTTTCCGTTCCTGTCAATACCGGTACAGAATGGTGCAGGAAAGGCAGGAAATGACGCGACTCGTTCCATCTGGGTGACTGGTCGGCTATAAATCCGATGGTACATACTTTATGGTTGTTCGCCAGTTCCGTCACATAACGTGCCGTTTTCCGCATATCCACACTGACAGCCCCCATCCGCTCGCGGATGTAAAGCATTAGCCGCTCCATCGCGCCGTTGCGCAACTTATGGTAGATTTGGGCGCCAATGACACCTTTCTCCAGCCATAAGGGCATGGAAGAGACCCATTCCCAATTTCCATAATGCCCCAAGTAAACAGCCACGGATTTTCCCTGCCTCAACATCGAGTTGACCGCATCCACCTGCTTGAACTTCATCCGTCGGCGTATCTCCTCCTGCGACATGGAAGCCAGCTTGCAGCTTTCAAGGAACATATCGGCCAAAAAGCGATAGAAGTCTTTTTCTATCTGCCTGATTGCCGCCCTGTCTTTATCCGGGAAAGACTCGGTCAGGTTCTTCCGCACAATCCGACGGCGATAGCGCACCACATAATACAACAGACAGAACAACCCATCCGACAAGAGGTAAAGCACACGCCAAGGAAGGTACGAAATCAGTTTCAGAAAAAAACGCAGCAGATGGTAAATCATAATGTCCGGATTGCTTTTTCAATTCGAGCCAAGGTTTCTTCCTTACCCAATAACTCAGTAATGTCGAACATGTGAGGGCCTTTGCACTCGCCTACCACAGCCAGACGGAACGCGTTCATCACATTGCCCATGTGATAACCTTTCTCCGTAATCCAGCCGATGACGATGTCCTCCGAAGGTTTCGACGAAAAGTCCTCAATGCCACGCAACACATCCATCAGCTCATTCATGATGCGCGGAGTGTCGGCATTCCAGCGCTTCTTCACGTCTTTCTCGGCATACGTGTCGGGAGCCACAAAGAAGAAACGGGCTTGGTCCCAAAGCTCTTTCACAAAGTTGACACGGCCTTTTACCAAGGATACGACCTTCGCCAGATAAGCGTCCGAATAGTTCTGCACGGCGACACCGTGAGCTTCCAGTACGGGCTTGAACAATTCGGCAAGCTCTTCGTCAGACTTACGCAAGATGTATTCGTGATTGAACCAAACGCCTTTCTTGTAATCGAACTTGGCACCTGCCTTGCTGCAATGGTGCAAATCGAAAAGACGAATCAGCTCGTCCATCGACAGTATCTCCTGGTCATTACCCGGATTCCATCCCAGCAAAGCCAGAAAGTTGATGACCGCTTCGGGCAAGTATCCCGACTCGCGATAGCCCGAAGACACTTCGCCGGTCTTGGGGTCATGCCATTCCAACGGGAATACCGGAAAGCCCAGACGGTCACCGTCACGTTTGCTCAGCTTGCCGTTGCCTTCAGGTTTCAACAGCAAAGGCAGATGGGCGAACTCGGGCATCGTATCTTCCCAGCCGAAAGCACGGTACAGCAAGACGTGCAAGGGTGCGGAAGGCAACCATTCCTCACCACGGATGACGTGAGAGATTTCCATCAGATGGTCGTCTACAATGTTAGCCAGATGGTAAGTAGGCAGTTCGTCCGCCGATTTATACAGCACTTTGTCATCCAGAATCGAAGAGTTGATTTTCACATCGCCGCGGATGATGTCGTTCACGTGTACATCTTCGTTCGGCTCAATCTTAAAGCGCACCACGTATTGTTGCCCTTCGGCAATCAGGCGGTCGACTTCCTCTTTCGGCATCGTCAGCGAATTGCGCATCGACATACGTGTCGAAGCGTCGTATTGGAAATTAGGAATCTCCTTACGTTTGGCGTCCAACTCTTCGGGAGTATCGAAAGCGATATAAGCCTTGCCGTTGTCGAGCAGCACCTGTACATATTTCTTATAGATGTCACGACGCTCCGACTGGCGGTAAGGGCCGTAGTTTCCACCGAAACTTACACCTTCGTCAAACTGGATTCCCAACCATTTAAATGATTCGAGTATATACTCTTCCGCTCCCGGAACGAAGCGGTGTGAATCGGTATCCTCAATACGGAAAACCAAGTCTCCCCCGTGCTGACGGGCGAACAGATAGTTGTATAAGGCAGTGCGCACACCGCCGATGTGTAATGCCCCCGTAGGGCTGGGAGCAAAACGAACTCTTACTTTTCTTTCTGCCATAGTGGTTTTATCTAAAAAATACGCCGCAAAATTAAGGTATTTTTCCCGTTTTTTTCTTATTTTGCGGGCAAAATATCCGAATCTTATGAAAAGTTTCCAAACAGAAAGACAGTTCTCGTACAAGAAGTTCTTTTATAAATGCGGTATCTTCCTTGCCGCTGTGTTTATAATCGTTTATTTTTTGCCGCGCGAAGGACAGTTCAACTATCAATTTGACATCAACAAGCCGTGGAAATACGGTCTGTTACAGGCTTCGTTTGACTTTCCCATTTACAAAGGAGAAGAGGAAGTGCGGAAAGAGCAAGACAGCATCATGGCAAACTATCATCCTTATTTCCAGCTGTCGGAAAGTACGGGCGAACAGGTCATCAGCCAATTCAGGACAGACTATAACAAACAGCTACGGAGAATCATCCCCGACCCTACCTACCCGCACTATATCGAGCAGAAGCTGAAAGAAATTTACGAAAAAGGAGTGATGCCCGTCGAACAGTTGGCGCAACTGCATAAAGACAGTATCCTGAGTATCCAGATTGTCTACCAGAACACTTCCATTCTGCAAAGCACCAGCGAAATATACAGCACGAAAAGGGCGTACGAAGAACTGGTCAATTCGGATACGGTGCGCTTCAGCAAAAACCTGCTGCAACGGTGCAACCTGAACAATTACCTGACGACCAACCTCGTGTACGACAGCAACAAATCGGAATCGGCAAAAAAAGACTTGCTGTCCAGCATATCGTGGGCTAAAGGTTTTGTCATGAACGGACAGAAAATCATCGACCGGGGGGAAATCATCAACCAGCAGACCTACAACATCCTGAAGTCACTGCAACGGGAATGGGACAAACGAAACGAGACCACGACCGAAAAGCGCCTGACTCTTTTCGGGCAAATTCTCTTTGTCTCCATCATCATCGGATGCTTCATGATTTACCTCGCCCTGTTCCGCCACGACTATTACGACAAGAAGGGAAGCCTCAGCATCCTTTTCTTCCTGATTATCTTCTTCCCCGTCATCACCTCGCTGATGGTATCCCATCCCTTCATGAGCGTATACATCGTGCCTTTCACGATGTTGCCGATGATTGTGCGCATCTTCCTCGACTCGCGCACAGCCTTTATGGCGCATATCCTGGCTATCCTGCTCTGCTCCATCTGCCTGCGTACGCCCCACGAGTTCATCTTGCTGCAGACCGTCGCCGGCATGGCGAGCATCTATAGCCTGCGCGAACTGTCGCAACGCTCCCAGCTGTTGCGCAGCTCCCTGTTCGTGGTCGCAGCCTACTCCTTATTATATTTTGCACTCGACCTGATTCACGTCAACGATGTCTCGCAACTGAGCACGAACATCTACATCAACTTCCTCATCAACGGCATCCTGCTGCTGTTCACATATCCGTTGCTGTTCATCCTGGAAAAGACGTTCGGATTCACGTCGAATGTCACCTTGGTCGAGTTGTCGAACATCAACAACAAGCTGATGCGCGAAATGTCGGAAGTGGCTCCAGGTACCTTCAACCACTCCCTGCAAGTGGCCAACCTGTGCGCTGCCGCAGCCAACCGCATCGAAGCCAACAGCCAGCTGGTACGTACCGGCGCGATGTATCACGACATAGGCAAGATGCTGAATCCGGCTTTCTTTACCGAGAACCAGTCCGGCATCAACCCGCACGACCAGCTCAGCTACAAGCAGAGTGCGCAGATTGTCATCAGCCATGTCACCGACGGCATCAAGCTGGCAGAGAAAAACAACCTGCCCAACGTCATCAAAGATTTCATCCGCACCCACCACGGCAAAGGCCTGACCAAGTATTTCTATATCTCTTATCAGAACGAACATCCCGACGAAGAGGTAGACAAGGAAGCCTTCCGTTATCCGGGACCGAATCCTTTTACCAAGGAACAGGCCATCCTGATGATGGCAGACTCTGTAGAAGCCGCCTCGCGCAGCCTGAAGGAATATACCGAAGAAAGCATCTCCGGACTGATAGACAAAATCATCGACAGCCAGGTGCAGGACGGCTATTTCAAAGAATGTCCCATCACCTTCAAGGATATAGCCAACGTAAAATCCGTGTTCAAGGAAAAGCTGAAAACGATGTATCACACCCGCATCAGCTATCCGGAACTGAAGAAATAAAAACGAAACAATCTCAATACACATACCAATGGAGCAACCAGTCTATAAAAATACACTTCGGGACAAACAAATCCTGGAGTTATTGACCACAACCCCCAAAGAAGGTTTCCGGCTGCTATTTGACACATACTACATGCGGCTTTGCCTATATGCCGTACAGCTGACCGACTCTTTCGAAATGGCTGAAGATGTTGTCCAGGATTTTTTTGCCGACTTATGGGAAAAGAAATATTACAAAGGAATCCGGCAAAATTTAGGTCAATACCTCTATTGGTCGGTACGGAACGCCTCACTGGCCTCCCTGCAGAAAAATCGCATGGTATCCATGGAAGAAATCGCAAACATTGAATTTCTTCCTCCAGAAGAACTGACCGATGAAGAAGAAATAGAAGAGCGCAAGACCCAACTGCTGCGCGAAGTGCAAAAACTTTCCCGGCAAGAACAGGAAGCCATCAAGGCTGTCATTATGGAGAGCAAACGCTACAAAGAAGCGGCAGAAGAACTGCATATATCCATCAATACGCTGAAAACATACCTGTCAAGAGGACTCAAACACTTGCGGAAAGAATACAAGCTAACCTCTTTCGGTATCATTTTGAGCCTGATAACGGCAATCTGCCAGCAAATTTTTTAACGGGTTTATCATCAATCACAACGGATATCTATGAACAACGGGCATAAATTAAGCAGAAAAGAAATCGAGCAATATCTGGAAAAACGAAAAGAAGAATTCTTGTCTACGCATAACACCGAACAAGGATGGAATGCCTTACAGAAACGGATAGCCAGGCGACGTATCCGCCGTATCGTTATCCGTACAGGCATGGTAACGGTCTTACTTGTCTGCATCGGAAGTGTCACAACATGGATTCTACAAGAAAAAGAGCAGCAGGAACTGGCTCTGCAAGAGGCTGCCCTCGCTCCGATAGATGATTTTCCCGAAAAAGGCGAAAGCAAAGCAATCTTATTATTAAATAATGGCGAGCAAATCCATCTCGACAAAAGTCAACCCCAAATAGCGCCAAAAGATTCTGCATCTTTTACCAACAACTACCAGGAAGGTATCCTGACCTACCAGCCGACTGACACTCCCAAACAGACACAAGAATACAACACCCTGATTATCCCCAAAGGAGGCGAATACCAATTGGTACTGGCAGACGGGACAAAAGTATGGCTCAACGCGGAAAGCTCTCTGAAATATCCAGTATCATTCAAAGGAGAAAAACGGGAAGTAGAGCTAAACGGAGAAGCATTTTTTCATGTAGCCGAAAATACAACAAACCCTTTTACGGTACGGGCATCTAATATGGTAGTAGAAGGAAAAGCCTCTAAATTCAATATTGCCGCATACCCACGCAGTTCAACCAAAACGACACTGGCAGAAGGAAACATTAAAATCAAGACTCCGTTCAAAAACATCGAACTGTTTCCCAACCAGCAAGCCATACTTTCACTCGACAATCAACTGACTATGCGAACTGTCGATGCGCATCTGTATACCTGCTGGACAGAAGGTATCTATGAATTTCGGAATACCTCGCTTGAAGATATTACGGCGCAACTCTCCCGATGGTACAACGTAAATATGCAATTCAAATATCCAGAGCTGAAAGAAAAGCACTTTGCTGGCGTCATTTTCCGTAAAGAAGAGCTGAATATGGCTATCGAGGTTATTCAAGCCGTGTCTAATGTCAAATTTGTCCGGCAAGGAGACCTCATCATCATCGACCGTAAAGACAAAAAGTTGAAACACATCTATCCGATAGAAAATGTATAACCATTCCGTGTAACATTCTTTTGCTTACGTCCTGTCACCCATTCCAGCAAAATTGTTCTCTTGAAAAATAAAAACAATTATTTTCATGAAACGAACTACCACTTTTTTGCTGGCAGGCTTTTGTTGCCTTGCCACTTATGCTCAAAGCAACACGAATCCTACTACCGTCCACTTGAAAGGACAACTGGTAGAAATGGGAACAACCGAAGTGCCCATGCGTTACGATGGTGCTTCCAGTCTGTTAGGCAATAGCCGTGACATCCTTCTGCATACCGACAGCGAAGGCAGATTCGACACCATTGTCACCATCAAAGAACCTGCGTATTACGACATCTGCCGTAATACTTTGTATCTTACACCTGGCGATGACATGACCATCCGGATTACTCAGTCGAACAAAGAGGCTGTATTCGAAGGAAAAGGAGCAGAAGCCAACAACTACATGAAATACCGTCTTTTCCCCAAAGGCGGTTCGTACTTGGAAGCTGGAAGCAACCTGCGTGGCTCGTTCGAAGACACCAAGCAATGCATCGACAGCCTCGCCGCTATCCGCCAACACCAACTGGACGGACTGAACAATGTTTCAGAGACATTCAAGAAACTGGAAACTGCACGTATCTTGGCTGATGTCGCAAACAGTTACATCTGTTATGCCAGCTATGCACGCGTAGCAGACTATAAAGCATTTGCCAGTCAGATAAGCTCTGATGTACAACCCATTTTCGCCAAACTGAACCAGGATGCCTATCTCGATGTAGCAGTAGTACGCGACATCTTAGGATACGCGTTTACACCGATGAAAGACAAATGGGCAAAAGACATCGTATTCTCGCCGCTGATTTGCGAACTGTATCAGACAGCCGAATGGATGGAAAAACTCAATTCGGAAATCACGCCACAGCTGGTAGACAGCGTAGAACAGTATGCCAGCACTATGAAGAACGCAGAGTTCAAGGCAGAAGTCAAAGCAAAACTGGCACAATCGGGAAAACTTTTACCCGGACGTCCTGCTTTCGATATCGAGATGAAAGATGCAACAGGCAATACCCTTCACCTGAGCGACTTGAAAGGGAAAGTGCTTTACGTCGATTTATGGGCAACCTGGTGTGGTCCGTGCAAGCAGGAATCTCCCTACTTCGAACAACTGGCCGAAGAATATGCAGGCAAAGCAATTACATTTGTCCCGATTTCGACCGACACCAACAAGAAAGCATGGCAGGCATACCTTACTCACAATAAGAAATCGCTGAAACAATACAATTCAGTAGACCCTGCCCTAAGCGCCCAATGGGAAATCTATTACATTCCACGTTTTCTGCTTATCGACAAAGACTTCAACATCGTTGATGCATACGCTCCCCGTCCTTCAGAAAAAGAAAAGATTAAGACACTAATCGACAACCTGCTTGCACAATAACATTCGGGTTACAATCCCTCATCCCCGATTCTGTTCTTTATAATAAGGTATATTTGCCATCAGCCATCTCGTCGGTTGCGGCAAATATACCTTTTTTGTACTGTGCCAACAAAGTATATCAAACGACAGTTCTTACCTTATCAAACGTAATCCCGCAAACGCTTTCTCTTATTTTCTGAAACTTTTCCAGATATTTTGTCACCCATTTTATAAAAATTTTACTCATATAGCTAAACAATTGAAAAGAATCATCTATATAGTTACATAATATCAAAAAAACATGAAACCATGAAAGAGAGAAGGTTTTACAAACAACACGTCCCTCACTTTTTATCGCGAGGGATACTGGTGCTGGTCCTCATGCTTTGCACCCATCTGGTTCTTTTTGCCCAAGCAGACAAAAAAATCACCATCAATGAGACAAACGTATCCGTCAGAGCCGTTTTAGAACAGATACAGAAATCGGCAGACACCCATTTTGTATATGATGAACAAACCATCAGCCAACATACGCGTGTCACACTGGAATATCCTACTCCAACCAAGTTGTCAGAAATACTGGACGACTTGTGTAAACAAGCATCTTTGCGTTACGAAATCAAACGCAACCTCATCCTGATTCTTCCGGCACAAAAAAACCTAAAGCCCAAAGAATCATTCACACTTACAGGTACTGTAACCGATGAATATGGAGAAAGCCTCATCGGCGTAAATATTAAAATAGGCGGGAAACAAACAGGTACAGTAACCAACATGGACGGAGAATATTCGCTGAAAGTATCGCCGGGAGATGTACTTACATTTACATTTATCGGCATGCAAGACCAGGTAGTAAAAGTAAAAGGGAACCGAAAGGTCATCAATGTACAAATGGACCCCAATACAACAGCACTGAGCGAAGTTGTAGTTACCGGTTACCAAACTTTATCGAAAGAACGTGCCACAGGAGCATACACTGTATTGAACGAAAAAAGCACAAAAGGCAAACTCGAAACAAATATTTTATCACGCATTGAAGGCTTGGTCGCTGGTATCAACCGTACAGCAAACAGCGATGAAGCCATCGTAATCCGTGGTATCACATCCATTAACGAAGAAATTACCCCGCTCTATGTCGTAGACGGTATGCCCTATGAAGGCGAATTGGCATCTATCAATCCATCGGATGTGGAAAACATTACCGTATTAAAAGATGCGGCAGCGAGTTCAATCTATGGTGCACGCGCCGCTAATGGTGTGATTGTCATCACTACCAAACGAGGTGAAGAAGGAAAGACCAAAATCAGCTACAATGGAAGTGTACGGTTTACACCCAAACCTGACTTGGACTACTTGAACTTGATGAGCAGTTCAGAACTGGTCGATATGCAAATAGAAGGATTCAACTATTACCATACCGATTATGAAAACCTGAACAGACGTCAATCACTGAATCCTGTAGTGTCACTGCTTTACCAACACGAGCAAGGCAATTTATCCGATTCTCAACTGGAACAGGCTTTACAGCCTTACCGCAGTCTAAACAACCGACAACAGATTGAAGACGAGTTTGCCCGTGTAGGACTGACCCAGCAACACAACCTGTCACTTTCAGGCGGAAGCCAAAAGAACCGTTACATTGCATCAATTAACTACACAGGAAGCTATCCCAATCAAAAATATCAAAGTTCCAGCCGCTTAGGTTTCAATCTGAAAGACGATATGGAATTTTTCGACTGGATGTCAGCATACATCGGTATATCAGGCAGTTTTACCAAAAGCAAAGGTGACACAGGTGCCGGAAGCAGCTATAGCTCATTGATGCAGAGTTACCCCAGTTACTACATGCTTCGTGACGAAGAAGGTAATCCGTTAAACTGGCAAAGAAACAAATCTGAATACGAACTGGAGCGATTGCAAAGTATCGGACTGATGGATGAACACTACAGTCCGTTAACCAACCGACCTTTAGAAAACTATCAGAACAATAGCAATTATTACCGTATTTTTGCAGGAGTAAACTTCAAGATAATCGAGGGATTGACATTAGACTTGAAATATCAGACAGAAAGTACCTCCAACAAAAACCGGCAGCTTTACGATGCCAACTCGTATACAGTAAGAAATATGGTAAACGATGCAGCCCAATACGACGCTGCCACGCAGTCACTCACCCTGAATATTCCGAAAGGAGGCCAGTTATCAGAAACCAGAGGGGATGTATATGCTTATACCCTGCGTGCCCAACTGAACTTTAACCGCCTTTTCAACGGCAAACACAATGTAACAGCATTAGCTGGTGCCGAACGCCGTCTGATACGTAGCAGTTCGACCACAGCACTCTATATGGGATATGACGACAACAGCTTGGCTTATAGCCCATTTAATCCGCTAATACTGACTCCGTTAAACGGTACAGAAGCATTGAATGGATACTTTACCTGGTATTATACCAGCAATAACTACCTCCGTGCAGACGAAGACCGTTACGTATCTTTTTATGCCAACGGCTCTTATACCTTTGATGAAAAATATTCAATAACCGCCAGTATGCGTATCGACCAGTCCAACCTGTTCGGAACTGACCCTAAATACCAATACCGTCCCTTGTGGTCGGTAGGTGCAAGCTGGCAAATAGCGAATGAAGATTTCATGAAAGACATTTCATGGATAAACCGCCTCAACCTGCGCTTAACTTATGGTATTGCCGGTAACGTTCCTAAAAATGCTGGTCCGTATCTAAGCATTACCAATACAGGCTACAACGACTGGATAGGAGGTATCGGTTCATCTATTTCCAACCCGCCTAACGACCAGTTACGCTGGGAAAAAACATCTTCAACCAATGTCGGCATTGACTTTGCTTTATTCAATTCCCGCTTGAACGGAAGTATCGACTTCTATAACAAACATACGACAGACCTGCTGGGCAACCGCAACGCTGACCCGACCTTAGGCTGGACAACCCTGATGCAGAACTACGGTAAAATGTATAATAGAGGTGTAGAAATCTCCCTGCAAAGCGTTAATATACGCAACCAAGACTTTACATGGGGAACAAACTTTGTTTTCAGTTACAACAAAAACAAACTGCTGAATCTGGAAGGTACGCAGGAAAGTGTATTCTATTATACAGCCTACGATGTAGATGCTGTAGGCTATCCGATAAACAGCTTGTTCAGCTATCGCTATGCCGGATTAAGCCATGAAGACGGAAGTGCATTGGTATATGATAAAGACGGTAACAAAGTAGCACAGGTAAGCTCGGTAAACGACCTTGTCTATTCGGGTACACGTACACCTAAATACACCGCTTCGCTGAAAAATTTCTTCAGCTATAAGAACTTCGATCTCTCATTCATGTTCATGTATTATGGCGGTCATGTAATGCGTACCCTTACACAAGACTACATAGCAGGTGCTCCATCATACAACATGAATCGCATCAATCTGAATCATTGGCGACAACCCGGTGACGAGAACATTCCGGGCATCGGCCCTGCATTCAACCGGAATATCTATTACACCCAGGCACAAGCATGGTATTCTGCCGATGTACATGTAAAACGGGCAGACTATATCAAGTTGCGCGATATCTCAATCAGCTACAACTTGCCATCCAGATGGTTAAAGCGTTTTGCGATTTCATCTGCAGCACTGACATGCCAAATCAGCGATGTATGGTGGTGGGCTGCCAATGGTGATATCGACCCCGAAGCTTATGCCGTTTCAGGATATGGAAGAGGCTCACTGACCTTACCTAACCCGACAACTTATACCATCGGATTATCTATTAACCTTTAAAAAAACGACGTTTATGAACAAAATAATATTTTCTCTTCTGACAGGATGCTGCCTAACCTTTACTGCATGCGACAACTTCCTGGACATACAGCCCAAAGGCATTGTTATCCCTAAAACCTGTGAGGATTACGAGACATTGCTCAACGATGCCCAACTGATGAAAGCATCCGAGTCATATCCTATCTACCTGACCGATGACATCTTCATGCTTGATGACGATGACATGACCGGTGGATTCAATTATATGGAACTCCCCAACCAACGCCTGTATACATTCGATTCACAAGTATTCGGGGATGGGGAAACAGATGGACTTTGGACATACTCTTACAATCGAATTTATACATATAATGTAATTATAAATAATGTACTGGCTTCGTCCAACGAAACAGAAGAACACAAAAAACAAGTACAAGCCGAAGCATTGGTAGGACGGGCATTCGAATATTTGACACTTGTAAATGCTTATGCCAAACATTACGACAAAGAAACAGCCTCTTCCGATCCGGGTGTTCCTTTACTGCTGGATGAAGACATCAACAAGACAAACCTCACAAGAGCTAGTGTCCAACAAATATATGACCAAATCAAAAACGACCTTGACCAAGCAGCCCCTAACCTACCCGAACGTCCCGTACTGAATGCCAACCGTGCATCCAGACCTGTAGGCTATGGCATGCTGGCACGCATGTATCTATATATGGGAGATTATGAAAAAGCACTGGAGAATGCACGTCTTTCTTTAGAAAACAATTCAAGTCTGCTTGATATGAAACAATACAACGTAGTCGATCCTGAACAATATTTCGGAAGGACAGATTTACCACAAGACCCTTCAGACAATCCGGAAAACATCTATGTCCGCCGTATGCCCTATGTATATGGAGTCAATGCTTCTGTATATGGTTCTGCCGACTTGATAAACCTATACGATCATCAAAACGATAAACGCTACCTGCTTTATTTTACGAAACGGCTGGGAGAAACAACCACCGATTACGACTTATACGCTCCTTATGTAGCACTCAATGTTGCCATGGGAACTCCTGAGATTTATCTGATAGCAGCCGAATGTGAGGCACGAATAGGTTCTAAAGACCAAGCAATGTCATATATCAATACACTTCGCGACCATCGTATCATCGACAATACCCCACTTGCTGCAGCCAGCAACGATGAAGCACTCCGTTTGGTATTAGACGAAAGACGACGCGAACTGACGATGAACGGTTGCATGAGACTGATAGACTTGAAACGTCTAAATAAAGAAGCAGCATTCGCAAAAACCATCACACATCGTGCTAATGGAGTAGACTATATATTAGAGCCTAACAGCCCCAAATATGTTTTACCCATTCCCCCCACCGTATTACGCTACAATCCTAATATGGAGGACAATGTCCGGTAAAAAGAAAAACAATAGGTTGCAGCTCCATACCAGATAGAATGGACTGCAACCTTCTTTGAAAAAGATCATTCGGACTCTCTCATTTTCATCTTATATAAATACCTATCAAATTGGTGCAAAAACGTAGAAATACATGGTAAACAAGCCACTACGTTTTTGCGCCTTTCTTTTTATTCATATACCATACCCAATACTCTATACACCACAAATACAACCAATCCTCATTTTCTTCATAGTAAAAAGGATTGACGCATTTCCCTACCCAATCTAATCATTCAACAGCAAAATCTAAAAACAAAAACCGGAACATTTTCGGAACATTTAGTTAATGAATCTTTACTGATCTCTCATATATCATTCATAATCAACAATTTACAAAAACAATTTCAGTAGCCGGCGCGGCTACTGACGTGGCTGTTTCGGGCTTTTCATTAAGTCAGGCTGTCTTACGTAACTACTTGAACTAGAACGATTTGAGTTTTTTAATTTATAAATTAAATTTTTTTATTATGAGAAAAAAGTATTTAAGTGCACTTCTGTTCGGAGCGCTTTTGTTCGCTTCAGCAGGAACTTTTACCTCTTGTAAAGACTATGATGATGACATCAATGGTCTGCGCACAGAAATCACTGATTTGAAGAGCGCCATTGACGAGTTGCAAGCCAAAATCGGTGACGGTAAGTTTGTGACCAATGTAGCTGCTAACGGTCAGGGTTTGACTATCACTTGGAATGATAACAGCTCGACTACCATCGAAAACGTCATCAACGAAGCTACCGGTGAAACAGAAGCCGGTGATGTAATCACTTTCGATGAAGCTACTGGCGAAATCCTGATTAACGGCGAAGGAAGCGGTTACTATGCTGCTAAAAACGCTGAAACAGGTGAAGTTAAAGTTCCGTATGTCAACACGGATGGTGCTTTGGTATTGATTAATGAAGAAGGTGAAGAAGTTGTTACCAATATCCTCACCGCTCCTGTTACAGCTATAACTAACAATGATGGTTCTGTAACTTTGACAATTCGTGCTAACGGAAGCACTCAAAACGTTCTTATACCTTCATTGGCTTCTTCTATCACTGCTGTTGAGTTGCTAAAGGAAAACGTGCCAAGCACAACTGATCAAGAATTAAAGATTAAATATTGGGTAAATGCAAACGGTACATCCAATTGGAAAGGTCCGAGAGGAAATATCCCGGCTAAGTCTGTATTGTATTCTGCAAAAGACGGAGACGCTGATCTTGACTTTAAGTTGAGCCCTGCAAACGTTGACGGCACAGGAGTTGAATTCGCTCTGGTTAACTCACGGGATGGATATGCTCCTCTGAAACTGACTACTCCCGCTAACAATAAGGAACTGATCTCAAGAGCTTCTACCTATAATAACGGAATGTATCAAACTTCTGTAGGAGAAAAATCGGAAATCTTTACCTATACAGTTGGTGCAAGTGATTTTACTAATCAATTTGATGCTGATTCTAAAAAGGTAATGTTTGCCTTGACTCCGAATATTACAGGAACAAATGTAAGATCACCGTATCAAGTAAAAGTTAATTATGGTAGTCTTTTGACAGCCGCAACAATCAACGAAGTATGGATTAACGGTGCAGATGAAAATGCTGATTCTAAAAAGTATGATGTTACTATTGAATCTACGAATGATGTTGCAACCATCAGAGTAGGAAAAGAAGCTTCTGTAACTGTTGATGAACCATCCAATTTGTACGATATGTACATGGAAGTAACCGATGCTGCTAAAGACAAATTCGGATTGGAAATTGACAACGAAGCAAGAACTATTACAGCAACTAAGAGTCCGGATGACTTGACCGACGCTACATTCGATTTGAATGTATATGTAATGGATAATGCGGGCAATCAATATGATGTCACTACCATTAAAGTTACTGTAAACAGAACCATGGCTGTTGCCGCTTACGACAAGCAAGTTAAAGATTTGACTAAGTTGGATGATACCTTCACTGTTTCTGCAACTCCGTTGTTCAATTCACTGGGTACTCAGCTGAATGATTGGAAAGAATCTGTAGGCTTGGGCAACACCAAGATTGAGTTGCTTGAAATGAATGCTGCCGGTGATTTGGTAGCTGCAGCTGAACAATTAAATAACTTCCAGGGAGCTACTTCAACAGTTGTTTCTTCTAATGCTGATTTGAATGATGGTAACCTTGCATTCTTAACTGCAGACAACAAGAACGCTACTGCTGCTAACTTGGCTAACATCCGCTTCAACTTGAATATTCAACAAGCTGCAGCTAATAAACCATTGAAGATTGACAAAGACTATTACATCCGCTTGTCATTCTACAGCAATGCTTCTACTCCAACATTGTTGAATACGATAACTATACCGTTTGTATTGAACAAGCCTGAATTGTCTGAAATCCTGGTTAAGGAAAGTGGTGTATTCGTTGATGGTGACGATTTGGCTTATGCTTACATGTACTGGGGTGATGCTTATGACAAGGATGGTAATATTATTGCAGCTTCTGGCACTAATAGTCCTGCTTTGTCTCGGTACTACATCGATAGAGCATTTACCAATATGTATGACAACTTGAGTAAAGCCGGTATTGGAACTACATTGAAGTTCAAAATAGACTCTAATACAAATGTAGAAGGAACTGACAAGAAGAGCGATTATTATGGAACAGTAAATACATCAACTCGCTTCTCACAAGTCGCTAACCGTTACTATGTAGAAATAACGAACAAAGATGAGGACAATAATGACATCCTTGACGGTTACAAGAAAGACTTGCTTGTAAACTTTACAGGTAATTACTTGGATGTTGTGGATGACAGTTATAAGTACACTCATACTTACAAGTTCCGTGTAATGTCTCCGATCCTTGAAGGTAGAGCTTATGCAGCAAATGATTTGCTTGTAGTATCTGCTACCGGACGCACGAGACTCCATAAAGAAGATATTTGGGCTAAGACAAACAACGACGAAGTTCAATATAATATCTTCAGAACAGTTACTGAAGACGGTACTAAGAATGTGTGGTATCGTGATGATATTGCAAACGTAACATTCTCAAGTGGTAATACAAATGTCTTCGTCATGACTCAAGCTACTCCGAGTGATGTACAGAATCCAGGAAAGAGCAATGAAATAGATTCTTACATCGAAGTAGAAGGTCTGAATAATCCTCAAACCACAACATTGAATGTTGCAATTGAAGATATTTGGGGTTATACTTTGGAAGATCAAGTAAATATCCAAACGACTCGTACTCCGTTGAGCGAATAATCTTAACCGATTACTCTATATTAAAAAGCGGTTCCGCAAGGAGCCGCTTTTTTTGTTGTCCGTTTCCGAATAATTTTGTTTCTTTGCATAAACCCTTAAAACGCAACGAGCCATGAAGTATCCGATAGGTATCCAGAGTTTTGATCAAATCATTGAAGACGGTTATGTGTATGTCGACAAAACCGCCTTGCTTTACCGATTGGTAAAAGAAGGTACAATTTATTTCCTCAGCCGTCCGCGCCGGTTCGGCAAGAGCCTGTTAGTCTCTACCTTAAAATGTTATTTCCAGGGAAGAAAAGAGCTGTTCAAGGGGCTTGCCATCGAGAAGCTGGAGAACGAATGGGCAGAATATCCCATCTTTCATATCGACTTCAACGGAGGGGACTTTACCGTAGACGGCACACTGGAGAA